>NZ_JAUSXM010000001.1:3822746-4459871 GCF_030815985.1 Paenibacillus sp. W2I17 | reverse complement strand
CTCTGCTAAGGGGTTAGACTGCGTAAGCGGTGCGAGGGTTCGAATCCCTCTCTCTCCGCCATCTTTACCTAAAGATGGACAAGCAATCAAGACACAATTAATATGGCGGTGTAGCTCAGCTGGCTAGAGCGTACGGTTCATACCCGTAAGGTCGGGGGTTCGATCCCCTCCGCCGCTACCATATTACCCAGGAGGCTTAGCTCAGCTGGGAGAGCATCTGCCTTACAAGCAGAGGGTCGGGGGTTCGATCCCCTCAGCCTCCACCATATACGCCGGTGTAGCTCAACTGGTAGAGCAACTGACTTGTAATCAGTAGGTTGGGGGTTCAAGTCCTCTCGCCGGCACCATTAATGCCTGGAACCGTGGTGTAGTTGGCCTAACATGCCTGCCTGTCACGCAGGAGATCGCGGGTTCGAATCCCGTCGGTTCCGCCATTAATCCTAAAAATTAAATATGGCTCGGTAGCTCAGTCGGTAGAGCAGAGGACTGAAAATCCTCGTGTCGGCGGTTCGATTCCGTCCCGAGCCACCTTTAATCCCTGGAGGATTAGCGAAGTGGCCAAACGCATCAGACTGTAAATCTGCTCCCGTACGGGTTCGGTGGTTCGAATCCATCATCCTCCACCAGTTTTATGAGTCATTAGCTCAGTTGGTAGAGCACCTGACTTTTAATCAGGGTGTCGAAGGTTCGAGCCCTTCATGACTCATCTTTAAGAAAAGAGTGATTAATCATTAATTTGATTAGTCGCTTTTTTTTGTTATGTGATTTTAGCTCAATATGGATATTTATTAATGCTGGGCAAGATATGATAAACTAATAGAAAACATGCAGAGTGGTGACGTTCATTATATGAAGCTCATACCTGATCTAAAACAGCAAATTGAAGTCATTATAGGCACAACTTTGGACGAATATGAAATTACAATAGAAGAATGGATGCAATCCGTTGCGAATCTGGTTGGTCGACATGAAAATTCAGAGACCTTTGGTGATGAGGGTGAGCATCAGGAGCTATCTGATCAATCTGCATCTCCAATTTCATCCGATGTGATCAGTTTGAATACGGGAAAGCGTATATTTTTTAAGGTTCGGATGAATGAGCAAGAAGAGAGTGTCGTGTGTTGGGGATGCCCTGCAAAATCTATTACCGTGGAGACACGACAATTGATTGAGCTTTTGATCCGTACTAACACGGCTCTACCCGATGAGGTACAACCTGTTGTATATGAGAATGATAGGGAGCAGTATTTGACTGAATTGGGTCTCTGGCTTAAAGAGCAGATCGAAGAACCAACCAAGCAGGAATCTGAAGCGGTTCCTGATCGCTTTGTGGCGCCTGCAGGATTGAATGCTGAGAAGATTCTGTTCTTGCTGCAAGGGGATACACCGGATGCACATCGTTTGCGGTCCAAGGAACTCAACAAGTTACTTGAGAGTTACTTTGGCGAGGAGATTGTCTTGATTCCTTTGGGGGAGCAAGAGTGGATTTTCATGGGTGATAAAGAAATTGTTACAGAAGAAGCCGAGGAAGATACAACGGAAGCCAAAAAGGATTCACTGAACGCTTTTTGTCTGGGGTTGCATGAATTGGTTGCCAGTGAGTGGGCTGGGGTGTTCCATCTGTCCGCATCTCTGCCATGCATTCCTGCACAACAACTTGTATCGGTCACAACTCTTCTTAAAGAAAGTGTTCACTTGGGGAGAGCATTCCATGTTACGCAGCATATTCATCTCCCATGGGATCTGCATCTGGAAAGGTTGGTAGCGAGCATTCCAGATGATCAACGTACACGTTTTATACAGGAAACAGGCAAAGACACGTTAATCTTCAATGACAGTGAGACACTTGCTACGCTGGAGACTTTTTTTAGCCTGGACTGTAATGTCAGCGAGACAGCGAAACGACTTTTCATTCATCGTAATACGTTGGTATACCGTCTGGACAAGATCAAACAGGAGATTGGCTATGATGTGAGGCACTTCGAAAGTGCTGTTCTAGTGCAGTTTTTACTACTAATGTACAAAGTGACGAAAAAGCATTGATATTTTTGTGCAGTTTGCGAATAGTCAAACCTCACGTGTATAGGGTATTATAAAAATACAAATTGTATTCGATTACAAAATGATCTCTGAGGAGGCAACAATCATGGCTGGAGTACGTTTAGAGCATATTTTCAAAAAATACCCGGGTTCTGATAAAGCAACTGTAGTTGACATTAACCTGGACATTAAAGATAAAGAATTTCTGGTACTGGTAGGTCCGTCCGGTTGTGGTAAATCAACAACACTTCGTATGATCGCAGGCCTTGAGGAAATTTCTGAAGGTAAACTCTATATCGGTGACCGTGTCGTTAATGATGTTGCACCTAAAGACCGCGATATCGCGATGGTATTCCAATCCTATGCCTTGTATCCGCACATGAGCGTATATCAAAACATGGCGTTTGGTTTGAAATTGCGTAAGGTTAAAAAAGATGAGATCGACAAACGTGTACGTGAAGCAGCTAAAATCCTGGATATCGAGCATTTGCTTGAGCGTAAACCTAAGGCATTGTCCGGTGGTCAACGTCAACGTGTCGCTTTGGGACGTGCGATTGTCCGTGATCCACAAGTGTTCTTGATGGATGAGCCTCTCTCCAACTTGGATGCTAAACTGCGTGGTCAAATGCGTGCAGAGATCACTAAACTTGCGAAACGTTTGGAAACAACTGTTATCTACGTAACGCATGACCAGATCGAAGCTATGACGATGGGTGATCGGATCGTTGTTATGAAGGATGGTATCATCCAACAAGCAGCTTCTCCGGAAGAGTTGTATAACCTGCCGGCTAACCTGTTCGTAGCTGGTTTCATCGGTTCCCCGACAATGAACTTTATCTCGGGTAAACTGGCTGAGCAAGGTGCTAACCTTCACTTTATTGCTCCAGGCGTGGACGTTGAAATCCCGCAAGGTAAAGCACAAGTGTTGAAATCTAGAGGATACATTGGCAAAGAAGTGATTCTGGGTGTTCGTCCAGAAGACATTCACGAAGAGCCAGTATTCCTGGAAGCATCCCCGAACTCCGTATTCTCTACACACGTAGATGTTACAGAGAACCTGGGTCACGAAATGCTCCTCTACTTGAGCGGTGTTGGTAACGATACAACGATCGCACGTGTAGACGGACGTTCTAACACTCGTGATGGTTCCACAGTTAAAATGGCCATCGACATGAACAAGGTTCATATCTTTGACAAAGAGACTGAAGTGAACGTACTTCTTCAAGACTAATATTACTGGGATTCCTCGGTGACGATGGAACCTGACAGTTAATGCAATTATACATTGTAATGAGAGCCCCTTCCGTTGTTGCTGGAAGGGGCTTTTTTTAAGATTATTGGAATTATAAGTTTCGGCGGAGTTGAAGGATTAATAACCGCAAGAAAAACAGCCGCTAAACTACGAATGTAATATCCTAGAAGGTGCTTCGATCAGAAGACTTTTCTTACTAATGGTTGTCGGAGGCTGCGATTGCATTCATCCCTGAATTCATTTAAGATTATTTGAAGGTCTGTCTTCATATATTTGAGAGAATCGACTGTTGGAAGGGTATGCAGGCTGTACCCCATGTTGTGAATGCGCTAATAATGGAAATAACTGATACACGATCTGATGTACATAGAGGGACAGCTAATGCTGAAAGGAAGAGACAAATGGCGAAAAAAGTGAAAGTATCTGAACTCGTGCAGCAATTTCAGTTGGAGGTTGTTTCTGGATCTCACGGATTGAAAAGAGTCATTACGGTAGATGACCTGAACCGTCCTGGTCTGGAAATGGCCGGTTATTTTGAATACCATCCACAAGAACGGGTACAGCTGCTTGGAAGAACGGAGTTAGCTTTCTTTGCAATGTTACCTGAGCAAGAGCGGCGCGATCGTATGCAACGTCTTTGTACGGAAGAGACGCCTTGTATCGTTGTCACGCGTGGACTGGAAGTTCCGCAAGAGCTGATTGATATTAGTGAAGAGCAGAATCTGGCTGTACTTCGCAGCAATATGGCTACAACGATTCTATCCAGCCGGATCACGGGATTCCTGGAAAAGAAATTGGCACCAACAGCAACCATTCACGGTGTACTTTGTGATGTCTATGGCGTAGGTATGCTGATCACAGGTAGTAGCGGTATTGGTAAGAGTGAAACAGCACTTGAACTGGTGAAACGTGGACACCGATTGATTGCCGATGATGCGGTAGAGATCCGCCAAACGTCAGATTTTCAGCTGCATGGTACTGCACCAGAATTGATCCGCCACTTGCTCGAAATTCGAGGTGTCGGTATTATCAACGTCATGACATTGTTCGGAGCTGGTGCGGTTCGGAATAACAAACGGATTACTTTGGTTGTACGTCTGGAAGCATGGCAGCAGGATAAACAATATGATCGTCTGGGTCTGGATGAAGAGACTACACGTATCATTGATACGGATGTACCTCTTGTTACGATTCCTGTTCGTCCGGGACGGAACTTGGCGGTTATTATTGAAGTGGCAGGTATGAACTATCGCCTGAAACAGATGGGTCTGAATGCTGCGCTGCAATTCACGAACAAGCTGACAGCAACCATCTCGGAAGATATGGAAGACATGGATTAAGAAACATTTTATACAAGGAAATGAAGATAAATGGTTGACATGTACTGCTTCTCTTAAGGCGCAGTGTATGCCAACCATTCGTCATGCGTGTGATTGATTGAATAAATAGGAGTGTGAATGAATGGATACATTATTACTGTTGAACCCGATTGCGTTCTCTATTGGAGCGTTAAAGGTTCACTGGTACGGGCTTATTCTTGGTGCTGCGGCGCTTATAGGATTACTGCTCGTGATCCGGGAGGGCAAACGATACAATATTCCACAGGAAGTGTTTATGGACATGGTCCTGCTGGGTGTGCCTTCTGCCATCATTGGTGCCCGCATCTACTACGTAGCATTTAAATGGGAAGATTATAAGGATAATTTCTGGGATGTCTTTAAAATATGGAATGGCGGTATAGCCATCTATGGTGCACTTATTGGTGCTATTATCTGTGCAGTTATTTTCTTCCGTCGTAAAGGATATAACTTCTGGCGTATGGCCGATATCTGTGCGCCTGGACTGCTCGTTGGACAGTTGATCGGACGCTGGGGGAACTTTGTGAATCAGGAAGCCTACGGCGGTCCTGTGGAAGAATCATTTTTGAGAGACAAGCTACATCTGCCGGACTTTATTGTGAATCAAATGAACGTAGATGGGGTATTTCACCATCCTGCATTTTTGTATGAATCGATGTGGAGTCTCGTTGGTCTGGTCTTACTGCTGGTTCTGCGTCGTCAGAAGTTTCTGCGTTCAGGTGAACTGTTCATGTCTTATTTCATCTGGTACTCTATCGGTCGCTTCTTCATTGAAGCTTTACGTACAGACAGTCTGGGCTTCCAGGCTCCGCAATGGGTTGCTTCATTAGTGAACGGGCTGTGGTCTCCAATGACTGCAATGGGCTTTGAACAAGGATATCTTGATCCTGCTTACGGTAACGTAAGAATCTCGCAACTGCTCGCGATTGGCATCATTATTGTTGCTGTTGTATTCATTGTAGTGAGAAGAGTGACAGGTAAAGCAGTTGTTCGTTATAGTGATCCGATTGTATCGTCCAAAGTTACCTCAGATGATATGGAGCATACGGGAACAGTTGCTGGCAAAGAGAGCAAGTTAACACCTCCAGCCAAAGATGATCCAAAGCAAGTTGATGATAAAAAGGAGTAATGCAACATGATTGACACGGTATTGTTTGATCTGGACGGAACGATTATTGATACCAATGAGTTGATTATCAGCTCATTCCAGCATGTCATGGGGGGATGGGAGCATTCAGCTCCATGGACTCGGGAACAGATCATTCCACATATGGGTGGCACACTGGAGCAGCAAATGCGCACTTTCTCTGGCCAGGAGGAAGTCTCCGAGTACGTGAAAGGTTATCGTGCTTATAATGATATCCATCATGAAGCGATGGTTAGACCTTTTCCACATGTCATTGAGGTAGTAGAGGCGCTGCATCAGGCTGGCATTGTAATGGGTGTGGTCACAACCAAAATTCGCCCATCCACATTAAAGGTGCTAGAACGTTTTGATCTACTGAAATATATGAAGACAATTGTAACAGTGACCGATGTAACGAATCCAAAGCCGCACGCTGAACCTGTACTGAAAGCGATGACGGAACTGGGTGCAGATCCTGGTAAAACGCTGATGGTGGGTGACAGTCCAGTGGATATCCAATCGGCTCAAAATGCGGGCGCACTCTCGGCGGGGGTTGCATGGTCCCTTAAAGGGGAAACAATCCTGAACGGATATGGACCCGACCATATGTTGCATGACATGAGAGACTTGTTGAAACTCATCCGTATTGAAACGGGACGTTCATGAGAAAAGTAACCCGCTATCCGGTAGAGGACCAGAATGCACTTTGGCATATCTACAAGACAGTGAGTCCGTGGAAGGGCGTTCGTAATTTTATCTGGATCCAGTTGTCACGCTACTGTCCGATTCTATCGGTGAAGAACTGGATTTACCGCCGAATGCTCGGTATGAAGGTGGGGAAACATACGGCCTTTGGCCTGATGGTGATGGTGGATGTGTTTTTTCCGGAGAAAATAACGGTCGGCGAAAACTCGGTCATCGGTTACAACACAACGATTCTCGCTCATGAGTATCTCATTAAGGAGTACAGGCTCGGTGAGGTGATTATCGGGGAAAATGTACTGATTGGTGCTAACACAACGATTCTTCCCGGGGTAACCATAGGAGATGGAGCCGTTGTAGCTGCTGGAGCAGTCGTACATAAGGATGTTGCACCAGGAGCTTTTGTTGGAGGTAATCCACTGCGTGATTTATCCCGTGCGGCAGCTTCTACGGAAGAAACTGTCTTTAACACGGATGGTTCTTCTCAGGGTAGTGTGCATTGAGTCAATAAAGTAATGAATGAAGATGGGTTGAAGTAAAAAGCTGCTTATGGCAGCTTTTTTCGTATATAAATACCGATTGGCGAGCGTAACGGTGTGTATATAAAACGATATGTCGATCCAAGGGCAATCAAGCTTTGGTATGTTGACGGTAGTGCGGATTTCATGTTATCATATCCCATATCCTTTAGTTTGTTAGCACTTTACCATGTGAAAGCATTCTTGGAGAAATGAAGCATGATAAAGATTGAACTAAACCAATAGTTGAAGGCTTATGCGATAATACTTTGATTCAGGTTTATAAGATAGAATGGGGATTTACACTACATAAATCCTGTTGAAATAGAACGAGTGCAACTCTTAAATTACTGACTCGGGGTGAATATTACCAATGTCCAAACCAAAAGGTTTTGAAAAACCGACCGGATTCCGCGACTATACACCACATGTAGTATCCAAGCTGCGGACGATTGAACGCAATGTACTGGAATGTATGGAACGCTGGGGTTACCGTCAGATCATCACACCAACGATTGAATATTACGATACGGTAGGTGTGGCAAGCTCTACATCAGATCGTAAATTATTTAAATTGCTAAACAGTCGGGGAACCACGCTGGTGCTCAGATCGGACCTAACGGCTCCAATTGCACGCGTAGTTTCATCCATGCTCAAAGATGAGCAGTTGCCGCTGCGTCTGTCCTATCATGCGAACGTATTTCGTTCTATTGAAGAGGAAGCTGGGCGTGAGGCTGAATTCTTTCAGACGGGCGTGGAGTTGGTTGGAGACGACTCACCTGAAGCGGATGCAGAAGTTGTTGCGCTTGCGATTGCCTCTTTGCAGGCAGCGGGTGTGTCTTCTTTTAAAATAGCGATGGGCCATATGGGATTCCTGAACGGATTACTGGAGGAAGTGATTCCAGGCCAGACCGCTGAGCAGGAGCAATTGAAGGAAGGGCTGCTCGGACGTGATTATGTCGGCTATCGCCAGTCGATTGAAGCATTAAATCTGGAGCCTAAATTGAAAGAACAGCTTGAAGCGATCCTTCGTCTGCGTGGTGGCAAGGAAGTATGCACACATGCGGTAGAGCTAAGTTCAAGCGCTGAAGCAGCACAATCGATTGCACATCTGTGTGCCGTATTCGAAGTGTTGGAAGCGTACGGTGTATCCGAGCATGTACTTATTGATCTGACGATGATCGGTGATTTCTCCTATTATACGGGCATGACGTTTGAAGGGTATGCGGCAGAACTGGGCTCACCGGTATGTAGCGGCGGACGGTATGATAATCTGTTACAACAGTTTGGGCGCTCGTTGCCAGCTACAGGATTTGCACTGAAAACGAACCGTATTATTGATGGTGTTCATGGCATTACCATTGAAGAGAAAAAAACGGTACTTATCCAATATACCCCGAAACGTCGGGCCGAGGCACTAACAGAAGCGGCAAGATTACGCAGTATGGGACAAAATGTAGTGACACTCCTTCTTCCTGAAGATGGGGCTGGGGCAAGTGCCGTATCGGTTGAAGCAAGAACCGCTCAGGCTGAGCAGGTTATTACTTACGGATCTGAAGAAGGAGGACGCTGAGATGTCGGATATTCTGAAGGTGGCCATGCCGAAGGGCCGAATCTATAAAAAAGCCTCCAAATTGTTTCGTGAAGCGGGGCTGGATATTCCAGAAGACGTGGACGATACACGCAGATTGGTCATCGAAGTACCGGAAGCCGGAATGGAATTCATTATGGCGAAGCCAGTAGATGTTCCAACGTATGTGGAGTACGGTGTTGCCGATATCGGAATTGTCGGTAAAGACGTGCTGCTGGAGGAAGATCGGGATGTGTACGAACTGTTGAATCTGGGAATCGCTCAGTGCCGTATGTCTGTGATCGGACTTCCAGACTGGAAGCCAGGCATCCAGCAACGTGTTGCAACGAAGTATCCAAGGATTGCTTCACAGTATTTTCGGGAGCAGGGGCAGCAGGTCGAGGTGATCAAGCTGAATGGTTCCATTGAGCTAGCGCCCCTGATTGGTCTGGCAGACCGGATTGTCGATCTGGTGGAGACAGGTCAGACACTGCGCGAGAACGGATTGGTGGAGATGACAGGCATTCTGGACATCACCAGCCGTCTTATCGCCAATCGGGTAAGTTATCGGATGAAAAATGCACGAATCCAGGCTTTATGTGATGCACTTCAGCAGGTCATACCGGCATCGAATGAGATATCGGCGGGAAGCTTTCGGGGATAAATTACTACGTTGGAAACATAGATGAGAAACATACAAAGCAGAAGCAGAAGCAAAATTAAGAGTAAGAGACAAAATAAAGAAGCAAATCGGCCACAAGAAGGCAGGTATTACAGAGGATGAGGAGGTTGTATGTATGAAAATTGTACCTGCACGGGAGTTTGATCTGAAGCGGGAAGTGGAGTATGGCACGCCGGAGCAAAATGAAACGGTACGGCGTATTGTCAGCGACATTCGCCGTGAGGGTGATACGGCACTGCTGCGTTACACGGAGCAGCTGGACCGCACAAAGCTGACTGCCGCGGAGTTGCGCGTGCCGCAGGAAGAGCTGCAGGCGGCTTATGCAGCCGTGGAGCCATCCTTTGTGACGGCGATTCGGCAAGCCGCCGCCAACATTCGTGCGTTTCACGAGAAACAGAAACGCAACTCGTGGATGGATTGGCAGCCGGACGGCAGCCTGCTGGGCCAGGTCATCCGACCGCTGAAGCGGGTCGGAGTCTATGTACCTGGCGGCAAAGCAGCGTATCCATCGTCTGTGCTGATGAATGTGATTCCGGCACAGGTGGCAGGCGTGCCGGAGATTGTTCTCGTGACGCCGCCGTCAACAAACGGTGGCGAAGGTATTAACCCGTACATTCTCGTTGCTGCTGCGGAAGCAGGCGTGAGCGAGATGTATCGGGTTGGCGGCGCTCAAGCCATCGCCGCCCTCGCTTACGGCACGGAGAGCATTGCCCCGGTCGACAAGATCTGTGGACCGGGCAATATTTACGTGGCGCTCGCGAAGCGCGAGGTGTACGGGGCGGTCGATATCGATAGTATCGCCGGGCCGAGTGAGATTGTGGTGCTCGCCGATGATACGGCGAATCCGGTGTACGTCGCCGCCGACCTGTTGTCGCAGGCGGAACATGACGAGATGGCATCGGCCATTCTCGTCACGAATTCGGCCACGCTGGCGGAAGCCGTGCAGGGCGAAGTGCATCGGCAGCTTGAAGTGCTGCCGCGACGTGATATCGCTGCTGCTTCCGTGGAGCAGTATGGCGCGATTATTGTAGTCGATTCCATCGATGAAGGAATCGACGTGGTGAACCGGCTTGCACCGGAGCATCTGGAGATCATGGTGCAGGAGCCGATGGCTTACGCTGGCCGGATCGAAAATGCCGGCGCGATTTTCCTCGGCCCGTACAGCTCGGAGCCGGTGGGGGATTATTTTGCAGGACCCAATCACATTATTCCGACCAATGGCACTGCGCGATTCAGTTCGCCAGTGGACGTGGATGATTTTATCAAAAAATCGAGTCTGATCTATTATAGTAAAGAAGCGCTGCTGAAGAACGGAGCGGCTATTATAGAGTTGGCCCGCCATGAGGGTCTTGAAGGGCATGCCCGTGCAATCGCTGTACGGTTAGAACAGGAAGGAAAGGCGGAATCGGACAATGGATAAGCAAAATAATGGTTTGGAACTTGAAAACAAAGGTGCAGTGCGCCAAGCAGAGGTTGACCGCAAAACTAACGAGACCAATATCCAATTGGCCTTTACTGTAGATGGAACAGGACAATCCACGATTGAAACGGATGTACCCTTCCTGAACCATATGCTGGATCTGTTCACGAAGCACGGACAATTCGACCTGAACGTGCAGGCTCGCGGAGATATCGACATCGATGATCACCACACAGTTGAAGATATCGGAATCTGTCTGGGGCAGACGTTGCGTGAAGCTTTGGGTGACAAACGTGGCATCAAGCGCTATGCCAGTGTTTTTGTACCGATGGACGAGGCGCTCGCTCAAGTCATTATTGATGTGAGTAACCGACCTCACTTTGAATACCGTGCAGAATACCCTTCTCAACAGGTAGGTAGTTTCTCCACGGAGTTGGTGCATGAATTCCTGTGGAAATTGGCGCTGGAAGCTCGGATTACTTTGCATGTCATCGTACATTATGGTCAGAACACCCACCACATGATTGAAGCGATCTTTAAGGCATTGGGACGTGCACTGGATGAAGCAACGATGATTGATCCACGTGTAACGGGTGTGCCTTCCACGAAGGGAGTGCTGTAGACGATGGCGATTGCAATTGTCGATTACGGTATGGGTAACCTGCACAGCGTCGGCAAAGCGGTCGAACGTCTTGGCTACGAAGCGCTGGTCACGGGTGATCGGGAAGAGATTCTTGGCGCAGATGGTGTCATTCTGCCAGGCGTAGGTGCTTTTGGTGATGCAATGGTTCATCTGCGGGAGAGTGGCCTGAATACGGTGGTGAAGGAAGCTGCTGCCGGGTCCAAGCCACTGCTCGGAATCTGTCTGGGGATGCAGTTGTTGTTCAGCTCAAGTGAAGAGCATGGTGAGCATGAGGGACTGGATATTTTGCCAGGTAAAGTGGTGCGATTCGCACCGGGAGAGCTGAAAGTTCCTCATATGGGATGGAACCGTTTGGAATTCTTGCACGCGGAAAATCCGCTATTTACGGGGCTTGAGGCAGGTCACGTCTATTTTGTCCATTCCTATCATGCGCTTACTGAAAACAGGGACGATCTGCTGGCGGTAACGGATTACGGACATCCGGTGACAGCCATTGTAGGCAGAGGATCCAACTTCGGCATGCAATTCCACCCGGAGAAAAGTGGAGAGCTTGGTATGAAGCTGCTCGGCAACTTTTTGGCTCTAACAGGAGCACCTGTACAAGGGTAAATCATCATCTCTTCTTAATTATAGAAAGCGTACAAATCTAATTCATATTCAGGAGGCCTTGTATGTCATCTTTTATCCTATATCCGGCGATTGATATCCGGGACGGCAAATGTGTAAGACTGGTGCAGGGAGATTATAATCAGGAGACCGTGTATAACGATGACCCGGTTCAAGTGGCTCTCTCCTGGGAGAAGCAAGGTGGTACATACGTTCATCTGGTGGATCTGGATGGTGCGAAAGCAGGACATCCTGTTAACGATGAGCTGATCGGGCGGATTGCCTCGGCTGTGAACGTACCTGTTCAGGTGGGCGGCGGACTTCGTACAGTAGCGGATGTAGAGCGTTTGCTAGGTCTGGGTGTTAGCCGGCTGATTATTGGAACAGCAGCAATTGAGGATCGTGCTTTTACAGAGGAAGTACTGGGACGTTATGGCGACAAAGTGGCAATTGGTATCGACGCTCGGAATGGTTATGTGGCAACCCGCGGATGGCTTGAAACATCGGAAGTGCAAGCAGAGGTACTCGCAAAGGAATTGGCGGCATATGGGGCAGAAACGTTTATCTTTACGGATATTTCCCGTGATGGCATGATGCAGGGTCCTAATGTGGAAGCGATTGTGTCTCTAGCCAAGGCAAGTGGACGGACGTTTATTGCTTCCGGCGGTGTGAGTGTAATGGATGATCTGCTTCGTCTGAGTCGCCACGCGGATGATGGTGTTGGTGGAGCAATTGTGGGTAAAGCACTGTATACAGGAAGCATCGATCTGTCTGAAGCAGTACGTGCGGTCAATAAGTAAGGGATATTCGGATAGAGAGGAAGAGGTAGCATGCTGGCAAAAAGAATCATCCCCTGTCTGGACGTGAAGGACGGCCGGGTCGTCAAAGGCGTCAACTTCGTTAATCTCCGCGATGCGGGTGATCCGGTAGAGCTGGCGGCACTATATGACCGCGAGGGCGCGGACGAATTGGTGTTTCTCGATATCTCCGCTTCGGTAGAAGGTCGCGAAACGATGGAAGAAGTCGTGCGGCAGACGGCAGGCGAGATCGCTATTCCCTTTACGGTAGGTGGTGGCATCTCCAAGGTAGAGGACATGAAGCGGATTCTCCGTGCAGGAGCGGATAAAATCGCAGTGAATACAGCCGCGGTACTTAATCCGCAGTTGATTGCAGATGGTGCACGTCGCTTTGGCTCGCAGTGTATCGTGGTAGCGATCGATGCCAAGTATAACGAAGCTTGGGGCGAGTGGGAAGTCTATACCCATGGTGGACGGAAACCCTCCGGGATCAAGGCGCTGGAATGGGTTAAACAGGCTGAGAGCTTGGGCGCGGGGGAGATTCTTCTCACAAGTATGGACGCGGACGGAACAAAAGACGGCTTTGATCTGAAGCTGACGGCAGCGGTATCCGAATCTGTGCGTATTCCAGTCATCGCATCGGGCGGTGCGGGCAAGGAATCTCATTTCTATGATGTATTTACCACAGGCAAAGCGGACGCAGGGCTAGCCGCAACAATTTTCCATTACAAAGAAATCGCCGTACCGGCGTTAAAACAACATTTGAGAGAACAAGGGGTGGAGATCCGTGACTAAAGTGAGCGATGAAATCAAGGAACAGTTGTCCTTGGAACAGGTTGTGGAACACATTCGTTGGAGTGATGGTTTGGTTCCAGCCATTGTGCAGGATGTGGATACTCGGGAAGTCTTAATGATGGCTTATATGAATCGCGAATCTCTGAAGTTGTCGCTGGAATCCGGTGAGACGTGGTTCTGGTCACGCTCGCGTCAGGAGTTGTGGCATAAAGGGGCAACATCTGGCAACGTGCAGACGATTACTTCCCTAAAATATGATTGTGACGGCGATACCTTGTTGGTTGAGGTGAAACCGAACGGACCGGCTTGCCATACAGGGGCAGTAACTTGTTTCCATAATGAGATCATTGGTTTGCCAGAGAAATCGGCAGCCAAGGCTTCGGATGAAGCGGGTGTGGCATCTGCTTCTGCAAGTTCCGGTTCCGAAAGTCGCTTTGAGGTATTGGCTGAACTGGAATCCGTTATTGCAGAGCGTGAACGTGAGCGTCCTGAGGGTGCTTATACAACGTATCTGTTTGATAAAGGTGTAGACAAAATACTGAAAAAAATCGGTGAAGAAGCGTCCGAGACGATCATCGCCGCCAAAAATAAAGATAATGACGAGCTTCGTCTGGAAGTCAGTGACCTGATGTATCACCTGCTCGTCCTGTTACAAGAGCGCAAGCTGCCGCTGGACGACATTATGTCAGAGCTGAGCCGCCGTCATGAACGGCCTCGCCGCGATTAGGAGGCGAGTTTCGTGCGTATAGACTATCATACACACCATGAGCGGTGTGGACATGCCATTGGCAAACTGGAAGAGTACGTGCAACGTGGTGTGGAGATCGGACTATCCCAGATTGGATTGTCCGATCACATGCCATTGTTGCATGTCGATCCGGCTCAATATTATCCGGAAATGGCGATGCCTATGGATGAACTGCCGCGTTACGTAGAGGAGTGTTTCTCCCTGAAAGAACGTTACCGTGGGCAGATTGACGTACGTGTTGGTCTGGAAGGTGACTATATTGAAGGCTGGGAAACAGAGATCCGTGCGATTATTGAGCGTTATCCATGGGATTATGTGATCGGCTCTGTTCATTTCCTCGGGGAATGGGACATTACAGACTTCCGCCAGACCCATCATTGGGAAGGCAAAGACGTACTTGAAGTATATCGTCAGTACTACGATGCCGTAAGCAAAGCAGCTGCCACGGGCATGTACGATATTATGGGCCATACAGATGTCATTAAACGCTTCGGCTTTGTTCCTTCAACGGAGCAGACAGAAGAACGTATCTCACTGGAGAACGCAGCGCTGCAGGCTATTGCCAAAAGTGGCTGCGCCATGGAGCTGAATGCTTCCGGGATATCGAAGCCTTGTGCCGAGATGTTCCCTAGTCGCAGAATGCTGACGGAAGCCATTCGCTTGGGGATTCCATTAACCATGGGCTCTGATGCACATGACCCAATGAAGCTGGGCGATTATTTGCCTGAAGCTGAAGCACTTTTACATGAGTTGGGCTGTACAGAAGTCGCTGTTTTCGAAGGCCGTCATCGCTCGTTCATTCCTTTAAATGTATAAGCCAGTAGAGTATAATGAGGGTAGGAAATAACCTTTTAGATAAGGGATTATATAGGGACTTCAACCCTCGGGAGGGCATTATGCAGCATTCGTTACGTATTTTTTCCGGTTCATCGAACCCTAAGCTGGCAGAACAGGTATGTGACAAGCTGGGTGTACAACTGGGCAAGATCAAGCTGTCCAGGTTCAAGAGCGGAGAAATATACGTTCATTATGAAGAAACGATCCGTAATTGTGATGTGTTTCTGGTACAGTCGTTGTCTCATCCGATCAATGAGCTGTTTGTCGAGTTGCTTGTGATGATTGATGCCGCAAAGAGGGCTTCAGCGCGCACGGTGAACATCATTGTTCCGTATTACGGCTATGCTCGTCAAGAGCGCAAATCCGCTCCACGGGAACCGATCTCGGCCAAGATGGTAGCAGATGTATTAACGACAGCTGGCGCCAATCGAGTGGTAACGATCGATCTGCACGCAGCGGCCATTCAGGGATTCTTCAACATTCCGGTTGACCATATGACATCACTGGATCTGATTAGTGATTATCTGTTAAGCAAAGGAATTGAGAACCCTGTTGTAGTCTCCCCGGATGCGGGACGAGCATCCATGGCTGAGAAGCTTGCGAACCGTCTGGATTCTCCATTTGCCATAATGATCAAGAAACGTCCAAGCCATAATGAATCGGTGATTACCCATGTCATTGGTGATGTAGAAGGACGGACACCTATTATTATTGAGGATCTGATCGACACCGGAACAACCATTCTGAATGTTGTGGAAGGGTTGAAGGAACGTGGCTCCAAAAATGTATATGTATGTGCAACACACGGATTGTTCTCCGATGGGGCAGTGAGTAAATTGAATCACCCGTCAATTGAAGAGGTGGTCGTTACGGACTCGATCGCACTGCCAGATGATCACCCTGAATGCTTCAAAGTGTTACCTGTTGCGCCAATGCTGGCCCGCGCCGTACGCATTATTGTGGATGGTGGCTCCATGGCCACATTGTTTAAGGATTCTGGCATTTAGAGCATCGAAGATATAACGGTGTGCTGCCAGATGAACTGTTCCGTGTCTGAGTTGTTGTCTGCTCAGCACGGTTTTTTTGTTTTGGCTCTTTGAATTCAATTCTTGCTTTGCTGCTCAGAGGCTTGTGCTATAATAACATAAAATCAGTTATGATAGCGTTATCATATAGTATTCAGCCCCTAAGGTGAGATGGATGCTGAACAGTAGAACCACGGCTGAGAACATTGGCATCGTGGAGTGAGGAGTGGGGTCTATTGTCTCGTAATTGGTACTACCGGTTATTGTTCTCGTACTTCCCAATTTTTTTTCTTACGGTGACCATACTCATTTTCATCGCGTTTGTTTTCATCAATGACATCTCCAAAGAGGAAACTAAAAAAGCAGACCGAATCTCCTCCAGTTATATGATAGACATGGTGGATCGTACAATCAGGGATATTGAACTATCCATCCTGGAAACGGTACAGAGTCAGCAGGCATACAAACTCTATTTTAATAACACAAACCTGACCAGCTCGGACACGGTATATGCAATTGCGCAGAATTTACGTGAGCTATCCAATTCGCCCTCATGGATTCAATCCATCTATCTATATGACAAGCGAAATAAACATGTTCTGACCGTAAGTGGTTCCAGAGAAGTGGAAGGTTTCTCGGATAAGGCATGGATTGATCAGATGGGTAACGGGTCTATCGGTTCAGGCTGGCAACCGGTCCGGGAATTCGATGCGGACTCTGTTCAACGCACCCCTATTCGCGTATTAACCGTGAACAAGGACATGCCTTTGCCTTTTGGCTCGCAGGGCACATTGGTCATTAATATCAAGATGAGCAGCATTGAACAGAGTGTAGATAGTATGGTTAATGGTCAGCTCTCATTCCTAACGATTACGGATCGGGATGGTAAGGTTGTGTATAATGCACACTCGGACCAAGAGGGCTCGATAGACGGTCAGGAACTGAATAGGCTAGCGCTAGAAAGACTGGGCTGGACAATTTCCAGTGGAATTAAGGCCGGCAACTTATTTGGCTGGGTCTCTGTCATATCTTATGTATGGGTAATCATTGCTATTGTGACTGTCATCTGTGCGATTGTATATATCGTGTATATTACTCGCCGTAACTATAAACCCATTCAGATCATCATGAACCGGATTGAGTCTCATCAGATTCGGGCGTTTGAACACTCCGGTGCTCGCACGGATGAGATGAAGATGATTGATGGTGTGCTTGAGAATCTGATTAATCATATGATGGATTATGACAAGAAAAGCAGGGAAAATGTACTCATGCAGCGCAGCAAGTTGTTCAATGCCCTGTTGCATGGTGAACACATGGAAAATGCAGCAGAGCAATTAAAAGAGCTCTCTCCACTGAATGATGTGCATGACTCGTCGCGTTTTGTCGTTGTTGTTGGAGAGATTAACCGTTATGAGAAGGGATTTCAGGAGAGGTACACGAGAGGTGAACAAAATACTCTGAAGTTTGCCTTGATGAACGTTTTGCAAGAGCTGTCACGTAATACGGGAGTCCAATGCTGGACGGAATGGATTAGTGTAGATCGAATTGCAATCCTTTTTGTGTTCAAAGAACAGAATGATAACAACTTGGATATGTCTGGACAGATTCGTGTTGTAGCTGAGGAATGCAAATCTTGGGTAGAACAAAATCTACGCATTTCCTTAAGCTTTGGCATTGGACCTATCGCTCAGGGAATCGGTGCAATACAAGATTCCTATGCAGCCGCAGAAGCGGTAATGCAACGTAAACTGTTGATGAATGGAGATGTCGGCCAAGCCGATTGCGGTGAAAACACAGCATCCTTTGCTGGATACCTATACCTATCTGCAGATGATTGCGGACTTTGTTAAGCGGTTCCGGATGTCGAGTGGACAGTGGCGGGAACAGTTGGAGGAGATCTTTACAGCATTTGAACAGAACAAACTGCCGGATGATGAGATTCGATCTCTGATTCAGGCCATGTTACAGATGCTTAGCCGAGAGGTGGCCATGATGTCGGAAGGACTTCAGGAAGAGCTGTCCGAAGAAAACATCAACAGATGGTTGAGTGCTGTGGAAGAGGCAGAGACGCTTACCGATGTGAAAAGTCTTTTATTTGATGGTCTGACGGACTTGTTCAGAACGTATGTAGCGGTAACGGAAACCAAGAGTTACAAAGCCATGGTTAATGAAATGAAAAATTATATCGAAGAACAGTTTGCAAATCCTGATCTTTCATTGAAACATCTGAGCGATCGATTCCAGATTACGGGCAAACATGCGAGTTATTTGTTCAAGACAGAATTCAACATGAAGTTTGTTGATTTTGTTACAGAGCTTCGCATGAAGGAGACGGAGCAGCTTCTGCTCAATACCGATTACTCTTTGCAGGATATTGCTCTAAAGGTTGGGTATGCAAATGGAATTACGTTGGGACGTGTATTTAAGCGGGTAACGGGTATTACACCAGGAGATTATCGTCGTTTGAAACGTGAACATCGAGAACCCGAAGAGTAGCGCAAAAGTGAACATATTCTGAGATCTGTACATCAGGATAACACAGGGTGAATTTCATGCAGTCACTTTCCACTTAGGAGAGAGGCTTGCAGAGGTTCGCCCTGTTTTCGTTGAACAATACTCTGCTGCCCGAGATCGATGTAACTGTTTTCGCAGGATAACAAGCTAATATTCCTGTTTTTTTCCCGTTTACGAATTTAGGCAGTGTGTGAAAATGGTTTATCCGACTTGGGACAGGCAGTTCCGATCCTTGAGGCGAAGAGTGCCGTCAAAGCCTAGAGCAGCATGGTTTTTGGAAAAGAATCAGTCTGCGAAAATAGGCTTAGCATATAAACCATAATCCGTTTGTAAGCGCTTCCGAAAGTGGTTTATTGCAGGATAACGGAAAAATGTGAAATACTCTGGGCAAGCTTTAAACATTCACGCAAAGCCAAAGGGGATGACAAAATGAGAAGCAAAGCAACCAAAGGGAGTCTAAAGAAATGGATGGGTTTGGCGCTGACGATGGTAATGGGCGTTTCTTTACTTGCGGGATGCTCATCAGCATCAGAAGAATCAGCTGAAGGCGGAACATCAGGCAATGGCGAGCGCGTTACCTTAAAGGTGGAGATTTTCGACCGTGGTAACAGTCCTTCACCGTACACAATTACGAACAACTATCTATCTAAAATGATTCAGGAGAAGTTCGGTGATCCCAACAATATTGATGTACAGTTTGTACCCGTTCAGCGTTCTGAGGAAGTTACCAAGCTGAACGTCCTGATGGCTAGCAATACGGATGTCCCTGATATTGTCTTTGTTTATGACTCAAGCGTGTTTTATCGGTATGCCCAGCAGGGTGGTTTGACTGATGTTGGAGAGTTGATTGATCAGCACGGTCCGAACCTGAAGAAGTTCCTGGGTGAAGATACTTTGAAGTTTGGGCAAGTGGAAGGACAACAGTTTGCTGTTCCGGGTAAACGTGCTATCACAGGCCGATACAGTTCTTACATCCGTCAGGATTGGCTCGATAAACTGGGATTGCCAGCGCCGAAGACCACGGATGAATTATATACAACTTTGAAAGCGTTCAAGGATAAAGATCCTGGTGGTCTCGGAAGCAAAAACATCCCAATGGGTATGGCTCTTGCACCAGCTCAATTCGAAACGCTCATCTACTCATTCATCAAGCCAGTTAGTGGCGACCTGACCTATGGTCAACGGTATGAATTGCCACTGCATGAAGGATTCAAAGAATCGATGCAGTTCCTGAACAAACTGTACAACGAAGGTCTGATCAGCAAAGACTTCAGTTTGGATGAAGACAAAACGCAGTTAGGGAAAGACATTCAAAACGGTAACGTAGGTTACTGGTCTGAAGATGTGGATGCCATGTTCTACGGAGATGGCACACTGGATAATTTGCATAAAAATGTGAGTGGCAGTGAAGTGTTGCCGGTTGATGTATACACCAATCCAAATGCAGACAACAAACACATCAAGTCACGCTACGGAACAAATGGTATGTACATTATGATTCCGAAGAGCAGCAAACGTTCTGTCGAAGCGATCAAATATCTCGACTGGATGGCATCTGACAACAATCTGATTGATATCTACAGTGGTGTGGAAGGCGAGAACTATGATCTGGTAGACGGCATTCCGGTTGTGAAAGAGGATGCATCCCAGGAAGCGCAGGATCGTCTGTTTAACGCAGGGGATACAGCCATTATCTCGAACGGTAAAAACATTGGTGATCAAGCGACGAATGAAAAGGCATGGATTATGGGCTTCCCGCAAAATAATCAGGAAATGCTGAAACAATCCATTGATATTGCTAACACCGATACAGTAGGACCGATCATTTTCGACAAACCGATTGAAGCAGAGATGAAGTACAGCACAGCTCTCAAAGACAAATTAAATGTCATTATCGTAAAAACAGCGATGGCTAAGCCAGCAGAATTCGATGCGGTATATGAAAAGGAAATGGCTGATTTCATGTCTCTGGGTGGTACTGAACTGAAAAAAGAACTTGAAGAAGCGGTTCAGGCACTCCCTGCAAAATAAGTAACTCTACACTTCAAGAGCAAAGACAGATACCCATACTACGGCTTAACTAGAAAGGAACGTGTGCCGCCGGACTGGCGGCACAGCCGTTTCCTTGTTGATAGGAGGAAACCGACTTGACCACCACATACTTGAAGAGGTATTGGCAATTATACGCTCTGATTTCACTGCCCATTATCTACTTTTTAATCTTTCGTTATGGACCGATGTACGGTGTACAGATCGCCTTTAAGGACTTTAACCTGTTTCAGGGAATCAGCGGCAGTGAGTGGATCGGTTTTGATGCTTTTCGCGAAGTATTTGGAATGCGGGACTTCTACACGACATTGCGCAACACCTTTATGCTGAATTTTCTTGATCTGGTCGTTTCATTTCCAGCTCCTATTATTCTGGCGATCATGCTCTATGAAGTTCGATTCAAATGGTTCAAAAAAATATCACAGACAATTCTGTACATTCCTCACTTTATCTCATGGGTAATCATCGGGGGAATTGTGTACCAATTGTTCGGTAATCAATCCGGTATGGTTAACGGTGTACTGGAAAGCATGGGCTTAAATTCAATACCATTTTTGACAGAAAAAAATCCATGGCTTGTGACGTATCTCTTCACAGGTGTCTGGCAAAGTGCAGGATGGGGAACCATTCTATATCTGGCCGCATTAACCGGCGTCAACAAGGAATTGTTTGAAGCAGCTGAGATCGATGGAGCATCGCGGCTGAAGAGAATCTGGCATATAACTTTGCCAAGTATTAAACCAACCATTGTGACCCTGCTCATTCTTAATCTTGGACATATGGTCAGCATCGGTTTTGATCGGCCTTATATCATTGGTAATACGGCCGTGCGTGAATATTCCGATGTACTCAGTACCTTTGTATACAGAGTTGGTCTTGAATCAGGACAATACACGCTGGCAACTGTCGTCGGACTGTTCCAGGCAGTGGTGGGACTCATATTCGTGCTAGGATCTAACTATATTTCGAAGAAAGCAACCGGTGAAGGTATATTGTAGGTTGTGGATGAACGGAAGAGACGCCAATCGGCTTGTTTGTATAGACCATCAGTAAAGGAGCTGTGCGCATATGAGTGAACGCACCTCAAACCGGATTTTTGATATCGTTAATATCTCCTTTATCACCTTGTTTGTTATATTCTGCCTGGCTCCATTCCTGCACACGATCGCGATCTCATTCAGTTCTAACCGTGCGATTACGTCAGGCGAAGTGACCATATTCCCGAAAGAGTTTAATTGGGATGCGTATATTCAGGTGTTCTCTGATCAGTCGATGATCTATTCACTGGGTTACACGACAGTTCTGACCATTGCTACTACTGTGCTGTGCATGGTGTTCACACTGGCAGCTGCTTACCCGTTAACCAAGAAAAAATTAAAAGGGCGCAAGCTCTTCATGTATGTCATCATCATTACGATGTTCTTCAGTGGCGGGATCATTCCCGAGTACTTGCTCATTCGTGACCTGAACTTGCTTAATTCCGTGTGGGCACTGATTCTGCCTGGACTGGTCAGTCCGTTTAACCTGATTATCCTGATTTCTTTCTTCAGAGGCATTCCAGAAAGTCTGGAAGAGTCCGCTGAGATTGATGGCAGTTCCCATGTACACACGCTCTTCAAAATTATATTGCCACTATCCATGCCAGTACTGGCTACACTAGCGCTATTCTATGCGGTTGGACGCTGGAATGGGTTCCAGGATTCCCTGATGTATATTAATGATCCGAAGCTGTACCCGCTTCAACTGAAGTTATTCCAAATGGTACAGAACAATATGGTCAGCGAGCTTACCCAAATGGAGGGTGCTAACCGTACGCCATTGACTCCCGAGAGTCTCAAGGCCGCAACTGTTATTTTTGCAACCGTTCCGATTCTGCTCGTTTATCCGTGGCTGCAAAAGTATTTTGTCAGTGGTGCGATGCTTGGCGCGGTAAAAGGTTGAGTTAAGGCTGATGTAAAAAGTTTAGCCAGAGGGAGGAGAAGGAAAACAGATGCAGCACATAGATAAGGGTATATATTCGTTCTCCACATGCTGGAATATCCGAAAACATGATGTCGGGGAAGATATGATTCGGGAGATTGCGGATCTCGGCTTTCGTCGGGTGGAGCTCAATTATAATGTGACGAAGGAGATGCTCAAGACGATTGAGCCGATGATTGAGCGTGGAGAGATTGGAATTTCTAGTGTCCACAACACCTTTCCACATGACCCCGATCCAGACTACGGTACGGATTCCATCTTGCTTGGCTTCGAAGATGAAGTGAAACGTAAGCGGGCGATCGAATTGCTGGTAGAGTCGGCTGAATATGCCCAACGTTATGGGGGAGAAGCAGTTGTTGTACACCCGGGAGAGGTACCTTTTCCTGAGGATATCAGCAAAGACCTTGGAAAGATCTATAACGAGGAAGGTCCGGATTCACCGAAGTATCACAGCAAATGGGCTGAATTGATGGAGCGGCGGGAAGCCCTCAGTTCAGGGTATGTGGAGAAAATTATCGCCAGTCTGGATGAGGTATGCAATCGAGCGGCAGCTAAAGGTCTGGATGTTCGTTTTGGTATCGAGACGAGATCCAGACCACAACAGATTCCTACCCTTGCCGAAGCTAAGACCATCATTGCTGCCCTCAAAGGGGCTCCGGTTGGTATCTGGTACGATACAGGTCATGCCATCATGATGGACCGAATGGGCCTTTATGACAGTGTGGGAGAAATGCAAGGCCTGATGGATGATATCGTAGGGGTCCATATCCATGAGACACTTGATCTCTCGGATCACTGGTGCCCGTATGTACACAGTAAGGATATGAACTTCTATGATGCCTATCTGCCGATGATTCGTCGCGCACAGGTGAAGGTGTATGAGTTGAAGTCTGCCTGTAAGGCAGAAGAGATTCATGAGAGTCATGACTTGCTAATGAAGAAGCTTGGAGTGACAGAGTAGGCGCGGTGAAGTGGGGAACAGTTTGCATGTTCACAGCCTGTGTTAAACGACTGTAAAAATATGATATATACTGACGAGAAAAATGAACTCACCTACGGGCGGTATGAGTAAGCTTCCGGTCTGAATTGAAGGCACTGAAGCAACCTACTCCGCACATCGGGAGAATGCATTGGTATGGAGGGGACTGCACATGTACAAACAACTGGTGGACAGTAATGACAGAGCGGTAGAAAGAGGCATATCCCGGCAGATGCTTGACCCGGAAAGCCGTTACTATGGAGGGACAATTGATCCCTTCACAGGTGTTGCCTGGGTCAACCATACGACTGGAACACCCACGGATATGTGTTACTGGGGAGCTGCGCTCTCCAATCCGGACTCCATCTATTACCGGGATGAGTCGTTGTTAAATCGACTGCTGTTAGCTACGGAATTTGTACTCCGCTTCCAGCATGAAGACGGTTCAATATCGCCTGGCTGGACCAATTACCATTCCCCTCCAGATACTGCATTTGTCGTTGTAGGGTATTCACAGTTGTATCAGCTTCTTCAGCAGCAAGAATGGGAGCCGCTTCAACCCGTATTGAACAATATGAGGCTATTCTTGGAACGTACAATCCCAACCATGCTTACGGGAGGTTGTCATACGCCCAATCATCGCTGGGTGCTATGCGCGGCGCTTGGTTTCCTGCATGAAATATTTGATCTGGAGGAAGCTGTGCAGCGCGCAGAGCAGTGGATGGATGAAGGCATGGATATTACACCCGATGGGGAGTGGACAGAACGGAGCAATGGGATATACAGCGCAGTTAGCGACATCATGTTAATTCATGCTGCGCGCCTGCTCAATCGTCCTGAACTGCTGGAACCAGTGAGGCTTAATCTCCGCATGATGGTGTATCTGGTCCATCCAACGGGTGAAATTGTTACGGATTATTCAGGGCGACAGGATCTGGGCAGTGTTCATGATCTGTCACCTTACTATCTGCCTTATGCCATTTTGGCTCGGCTAGACGGTGATCCACTCTTTGCAGGTATGGCAGCCTGGGCTGGAGATACATTGACCGATCCGGGAGTATGTTCGGTGAATACACTCATTCGATTAATGCTTGAGCCGGAGCTTCAACAGACGAATGATACACTTGATGCATTACCGGAACAGTATGAGGTCATGTTGAATGAACATTTTGTACGGGGTGAATATTTGAAACAGATGGACTCAGTAGGACATCACGGACGTATCTCTCACAGTCGGATGCATACGGATTTTGGTGCTCCGGTAGCCCGAATTCGGGATGGTGCTACAAGTGTGACTGTGATGACAGAAGTTCCTTCTTTCTTCGCTCTTCGTCATGGCAAGGTGCGCCTGCTGGCTGTGCAACTGGCCTCTTACTTTAATCCAGGGTATGTACCTATGCAGCAAATGACGAGGCTGTCCGAAGGGTATCGACTAACTGGTGAGCAGAAAAAAGGTTACTACGGCCCAATCCCTGCGAACCTGCTGCCAGAATCGGCTGCATCAGATATAAGTCCATGGTATTTGTTACCTCATCAGAGTCGTCAGCTTACTCATGAGCAGACCTTCCGTGTAGGAGCAGAATTACAGCCAACGGAAAACGGATGGAACATGCATCTATCTGGACAGGAACCGGAGGAAATTATGATGCAGTTGTCCTTTGTATTCGGAAGCGAAGGTGAGCTGACCTGTGAGGACGCGATTGAAACGAGTGAGGGTCACTACTTGTGGAAAGGCGGTACATTACGCTATACCTGCGGAGAAGACTGGCTGGAGATTACCGGGGGCGAGCTGGGGCATCTGGCGGCAACGGTACGTGAGGCAAAACTGCCGGACAAGTGTAAGGTTGTGCTGGTCAATTTCATGACGCCGTTTGATAAAACCATTCAAATTTCACTTTCTCCTTCGATGGCGTCGAAGATATAGATTTATTAGATATTTAAGCCATAACAGTTAGAAGACCGAGCCCAAATGCTCGGTCTTCTTTTTGTACGAATGACTGCAATTAACGTTCTAAAATGATATTCCCACTGTCGAGCTCAGTCCAGTAATGTATGAACTATTATCATTTCAGTTGCCCTAACGCAGTTTCGATTGGTTTAGTGAACAGAGGATCATCTTTGGTTTTGCTCCAGTAAACGATAAGAACATTTCCTTTCTCATATAGAAAAGGGAATGTTGTGAATTGGGCACTCTCCATGTGTTTGTTGAATTCTTTTGTCCCTTTGATGCGATCCTTTTCAGAATTGAAAATATAAAAATGTATAAATTCAGGGCTATATGGTTCTTCTTCCACGGGCACTTCAACCGAATACACCTCAGGTACAACATCATTTAATTTCAAAGGATACCCGGTTATACCAAAGGACACTAAATCCAGTTCTTGAGACTCGAGCGCTCTCAGTACATCACCTAATGTGAACTTATTTTCTATGTTTTCTATATCTTTTGAACATCCGTTCAAAGCAAACAAGCAGATTAAGATGAATATAAGTGGTTTTATCTTTGAGATCCTCAATATAACATCCCCTTAAAATAATAATGATGGGTCTTTATTTTTTATTACACACGCGTAAAAGAGGCTGACGGAAAGAGCTAATATACGTTGTTTGATTTTTTAATGGAGATAAACCACTCAAAAAGGCAATGAGGATAATAATACCATAAAAGTATACTTATCTTTATTATAACCGGACCGAATCCAGTTAGACGCCGCGTAACCGACAAGAATGGACTAATGCAATACTGCAAAGAGAGCCTGTGGCAAGTGAGTGTAGGAGTCTCTAGGCAAAGGCGGTTTTCCTTTGAATAAACAACGCTCCAAGGTGATAGGTTTCCGCAAAATGGAATATCACCGTCTTTTGCATTTTTTTCATAAACGACATGAAACTACATATTGAGAAGTGGGCCTTAAGATGTGGTATACTGAAGAGTATGAATGAAATGCAAAGAGGAGGTGCCTTGGAAGATGAAGGGCAAGCTAGTGCGGGCTGAGGGACACCTTGCCAATATTATACCGATTCACTTGGATGCTTCTTTCTTCTTTGAAAGAGCTGTCCGCTCGCTGGACCGAAATCATGTCGACAAGGCATTAAAATATTTTCGCAAAGCTGTTGAATACGAACCGGAAAATCCGGTAAATCATTGTAATATGGCGGGTATATTATCGGAGAAGGGGGATTACGAAGCCTCCAATGCCATTCTGGCTAACGTGCTGGAAGTGGTAGATCCGTCAATGACGGAATGTTATTTTTATATGGCGAACAATTATGCAAATATGGATCGGTTTGAGGAAGCCGAGCAAGCACTTGTTACCTATCTGGAGGAGGACACTCAAGGTCAGTTCATGACGGAAGCCGAAGATATGATGGAGCTTCTGTATTATGAGCTGGATCGTCCGACCAAACTGAATCGAATCAAATCACGCAAAGGTGTAGTGGAGCACGATCAGGCACGGGAACTGCTGGAAGAAGGGAAATTTGCACAGGCTGCTGAATTGCTCGAAGGCATGTCTTCTGATTATCCTGATTACTTGGCTGCCCGTAACAATCTGGCACTCGCCTACTATTATATGGGTCTGTTTCCCAAAGCAAAAGAGACTATTGCCGAAGTGCTTGAACAGGAACCAGGTAATCTGCACGCACTCTGTAATCTGGCCATTTTCCATCAAAATGAGAACCGGGCTGATCAAGTGCTGCTTCTGATCAAAAAATTGCGGGTCATCGTGCCATTCCAGCACGAACAAGTCTACAAACTGGCGACAACGATGGGAATTCTGGGCCAACACGATACGGCTTATGTTCACTTCCGGCGTTTGCTCAAGGACGAAGAGACAGCTGCTGATCCGGCACTTGCTCACTATGCAGCAGTGGCGGCTTATAATACAGAACGTTATGATGCTGCTGAGCGTTTATGGCATCATGTGTCCAAGCTTGATCCGGGTTCCGAAGTATCCCGGTATTATCTGTCAGGTCTTGAGGCTGTAAGACAAGGCGAGCAAGAGCCAGAGAAGCTAAGTTATCATTATCATCTGCCATTTGATGAGCAGTTCAGACAGTGGGAGAACTATGGTAGTGGCATACCTGAAGAAATGAAAAATGATCCACTGATTCGTTCATCTTTCTTCTGGGCATTGCGTCATGGTGATCGGGCAACCAAGCTACAGGTTATTCATGCGCTTGGGATGATCGGTGACTATGAGGTGCAGCAGGCTCTGCAATCCTTTATTGAAGAGCCTGGAGAAGAACAGGATCTGCTTGAGGCAGCACAAACTGTACTGAACGGATTGAAATCGGCTGAACATGAGGATCGGAATTCTCAGGTGGTTCGACCCTTTTCTCCTGTAGCCTTGAAGTCTATTGGGAAGGTTCCATCCACATCAGAGCAATCGGACACTGGTTCAACCACCCATTGGCAGGCTGTTGTTGATCGTGCGTTACAGATGTCTGAAGCAAAGGCTGAGTTGCAGCAAGAGATGGAACGGCTCTGGACGGATTATGTATCCCGGGTACATCCGGAGGTTCCGGGTACGAAGCAGATTGAGGGTTGGGCTGCAGGACTTGAATATTTGGCAGCGAAGAATCACAGTCGGCCCGTTACCTATCAAAGCATTGCTGAGCGTTATGGGATATCGGCATCAACGGTTAGCAAGTATGCTAAACAGATTCATTCGGTTTGTAACAGCAAGCCACCACTTGTATAGAGAGTTCGCTTCAACTCGTTTTCAGAAAGACATCATCAGGTGAAGGATACAACAACCGGGAAAACGGGTAAACTTAACGAATGGGCCTCGTAAACGCCTGTAGGATATCATCTTGGCAAGTTCATCGCTAGTACAACACATTCTCACCTTAATTAAGGAGGCTGTATCTATATGTCTAAATACAGAACGATTGTGATCGGAACGGGACCTGCGGGTCTGACAGCAGCGATATATCTGGCTCGTGCTAATCTGAAACCACTGGTTATCGAAGGTCTTCAGCCGGGTGGTCAATTGACGACGACAACGGAAGTTGAGAATTTCCCCGGTTTCCCACAAGGTATCATGGGTCCGGAACTGATGGACAACATGCGTAAGCAAGCTGAACGTTTTGGAGCGGAATTCAAAAACGGTTGGGTGGAAGAGGTTGATTTCAGCAAACCGCCCTTCAAGGTCAAAGTTGGAGGAATTGGTGAACTGGAAGCTGAATCGATCATTATCTCCACAGGTGCTTCCGCTCGTTATCTCGGTATTCCGGGTGAGCAGGAAAATGTGGGACGTGGTGTAAGTACATGCGCGACATGTGATGGCTTCTTCTTCCGAGGCAAAAAAATCGTGGTCGTGGGCGGCGGAGACTCCGCGATGGAGGAAGCGAGTTTCCTGACTCGTTTTGCAACAGACGTGACATTGGTTCACCGCCGGGATGAATTGCGTGCATCCAAGATTATGCAGGATCGGGCTCGCAGCAATGAAAAGGTGAAGTGGGCGCTGAACCGTACTCCACTCGAGGTCGTACCTGAAGCGCTGGGTGTCAAAGGGCTGAAAGTGCGCAACAACGAGACGGGGCAGGAAGAGTTGCTTGAAGCAGATGGCGTATTCGTTGCCATTGGTCACACACCGAATACCGGATTCCTGGGGAATGCGATCGCACTGGACGAACATGGCTATGTTGTCGTTAAACCGGGAACAACGGAGACCAATATTCCGGGTGTATTCGCCTGTGGTGATGTTCAGGATACGAAGTATCGTCAAGCTATTACGGCTGCAGGATCAGGATGTATGGCCGCGATGGATTGTGAGAAGTTCCTTGAAGGAAGCATTGTCCATGATTGGAGCGAAACGTTGGATAAATAAGCATTACATGCGTGAGGTTAGGCATATGTTAGGAATAAGAGACAACGGGAAGTCTCATGAAATGAGAGAAGCCGGAAGGCTTCTCTTTTTTTGAAACTACAGTGGGCATGAGTTCGTATACATATAGGGCATATTAGCTGTGAGGTGAAGATTTTGGGGGAAATGATAAAAGATTGGTTACAGAATGCGACAGTGAGACGGTTTTTGATCCTGCTCTTGTTCTGTTTAATTTTGTTCAGTATGGGGAGTATGCTGCACATGATTCTGCTGTTGTTCCTAGTGACATATGTCATGAACAGGTTACAGCATTTCATTACAGGTGGTCTGAATCGGTTGTTTCCAATCAATTATAAAGTTGTGGTCATCCTGCTCTATATGATTGTGATCGCAGTCATTGTGCTTGGCATTTCCAGATATTCACCACGGATCGTGGATCAGGTCGTTCAGTTGACAAACGAGATTATGAAATTTCTGGATAGTGCAGACGGTGATAATTTTGCATCCAAAATTGCGGGTTATCTTCAATCCTTCGATATTAAAAATTACACCAATGATGCATTGAAATATATTTTCGCTTTGAGCAAATGGCTGGAGTTTATTCTGCTCGTCATCATTCTGAGTCTGTTCTTCTTGTTGCAGAAGCAGGAGATATCCAAGTTCACGTCCAAGTTCAAAACAAGTAAAATTGGATGGTTCTACAATGAAGTGGCTTATCTGGGAGACAAATTCGTGTCTTCTTTTGGTAAAGTCATTGAGGCACAGCTTCTTATTGCGGTGTTTAATACGGTGCTGACCATACTGGGCTTATGGATTCTGGGTTTCCCGTATCTGTTCGCTCTGACCATTCTGGTGTTCATGCTCAGTCTGGTTCCCGTTGCGGGGGTTATCATCTCACTTGTACCGCTCTGTCTGATTGGGTATCAGATGGGTGGACTGAAATTAAGTATTATTGTAATCATCATGATTATTGTTATTCATGCTTTGGAGACGTACTTCCTGAATCCAAAACTGATGGCACACAAGACCAAATTGCCAATGTTCTACACCTTTATCGTACTAATTCTGTCGCAACACTTTCTGGGGATCTGGGGACTGATCATTGGTATTCCGATCTTTGTCTTCCTGCTTGATATTCTGGATGTGAACAAGATGGAGAAGACAGAAGAGCCGGTACGTGTGGAATCGAAGTTATAACGTAAAAATTCAACTGAGTTTAATCCAATCCTACAATTTCAGATTTTCATAAAAGTAAGGGAGCCTTCCTGTGGATGGAAGGCTCTTTTTTTGTTGGCAATACCGCCTTTAGATAACTTTCTGCATGAGAATGGCAGGTGGTGGGGTGCATAAGACGAGTCACCACTCTGAGGGGGCGAAGATCATCTTTTATGAATGGAACGAGTGAAGATGCAATATCATGAGTTGAGGCTTCCTCTGTTATGGAGGAAAGGAATGAAGCGTGCGTTTATAAATGAAGGTAATGAGGATGTATACGTATTCAAAAACGGTGTGTGATTTGGTTCACAACCCCGGCGGAGCAGGAGGTACTAGAGGTCTTCTCGTCTTGACCCAGGCGTATCCTTCAATTATAGTTGGTACGTAGGACTTAAACTATTTTAGATAGATAAAGGTGGCTTGCAGCATGTCTGAGAAAATCTACGTTGGGGTCGATCTCGGCGGAACAGCAATCAAGGTCGGTATATGCGATGAACAAGGTCAGCTAATGCATACGTATGAAGGACCGACTGAAGTGGATAAGGGCGTAGACACGGTCATCGCCAACATCGAGAAGTATGTCCGACATATCGTAGCCGAATCACCTTACAGTTGGGAACAACTTGAGGGTGTGGGTGCTGGAGTGGCCGGTTTCACGAATGTACGTGAGGGAATTATCGTTCATGCCCCTAACATCGGATTTCGGAATGTGGCCATTCGTTCGATTCTGGAAGAACGTCTGGGCAAGCCAATCAAAATAGATAACGATGCAAACGTGGCTGCACTGGGTGAAGTATGGGCAGGTGCAGGCAAAGGCGTAGACAACTGCGTATGTTATACACTAGGTACGGGTGTTGGTGGAGGCTTGATCCTGAATGGCAACATCTATCAGGGTTTCTCCGGTATGGCGGGAGAACTGGGTCATATTAGTGTTGTACCTGATCTGGAAGCCATCAAGTGCGGTTGTGGTAAAATGGGATGTGTAGAAACAGTATCGTCTGCAACAGGAATTATCCGTATGGCGAAGGATGCCGTAGAACGTGGTGATCATACGTCACTGGCACTTGTCGACAAGATTGCAGCCAAAGAAGTATTTGATGCTGCCAAGGCAGGCGATGAAGTGGCACAGCGCATTGTGAATCGTGCGGCCTTCTACCTGGGCAAATCCATGGCTACTGTAGCAGCTGTCATTAACCCGGAGATGTTCATTATTGGTGGAGGTGTATCCAAAGCCGGTAATTTCTTGTTTGATGAAATCCGTACCGTATTTGCTAAATTGACACCGGAACCACTGCAAGAAGGGGTTCAGATTCTGGAAGCTACACTTGGTAATAATGCAGGTATTGTGGGTGCAGCAGGTCTTCTCTTGCGTTCCTAGTGACCTCGTAACAATATATGAAGACAGCAATATGATAAGGAGGGGACATTTATGCTTGAAGGTGAAGGCTCACCAGGCACAGGCGCCACGCTCATTATCATTACGGGCATGTCCGGAGCAGGTAAAACCATTGCAGTACAAAGCCTGGAGGATCTGGGTTTCTTCTGTGTGGATAATCTGCCGCCGGTATTGATTCCGAAATTTGCGGAACTAATTGAACAGTCAAACGGCAAGATTGGTAAGGTTGCATTGGTTATCGATCTGCGCGGGCGTGAATTCTTTACGGCTCTGTCCGAGTCTTTGAACTATATTAAAGATCATTTTACCATTCACTGCGAAATTTTATTCCTGGATGCTACAGATTCTGTACTTGTTCAGCGTTACAAAGAAAGCAGGCGCAGACATCCACTGGCTCCTGAGGGCATGCCGCTGGACGGCATCCGACTGGAACGCAAGATGTTGGAGGAACTCAAAAACTCTGCGACTCAGGTACTGAATACAAGCACAATGAAACCTGCTCAACTGAAAGAACGCATCATATCCCGCTTTTCTCATTTGGAAAGCCAAATGCTGTCGGTGAATATTACGTCGTTTGGATTCAAGTATGGCATTCCGATTGATGCTGATCTGGTGTTTGATGTACGTTTTTTACCGAATCCGCATTATATTGATCATTTGCGACCGAATACGGGACAGAATAGTGATGTGTACGAATATGTTATGAAGTGGCCAGAGACACAGGCGTTTCTGACCAAGCTGCTGGATATGCTGCATTTCCTGATTCCGCAATACCGGAAGGAAGGCAAAAGCCAGGTTATTATTGGAATCGGCTGTACCGGAGGCAAGCATCGTTCGGTAGCAATATCGGAATATTTGGGCAAGATGTTGGGAAGCAGCGAGACAGAAGCTGTTACCGTGAGCCATCGCGACGCTGACCGGGACCGTCATTGAAGAGGGTGAAGGGATGAAAGAGGCCGGACCACGAAGAGAACGTCCGAGAATAGTTGTAATGGGCGGCGGAACCGGATTATCCGTGATGTTGCGCGGTTTGAAAGAGAAGCCGCTGGATATCACGGCCATCGTCACAGTTGCAGATGACGGTGGAAGTTCAGGCATCCTGCGCAATGAGCTACAAATGCCGCCTCCGGGCGACATTCGCAACGTGCTTACGGCACTGGCTGATGTAGAACCATTGCTTTCAGATATGTTGAAGTACCGTTTCAATACAGGCGCGGGGCTTGCAGGCCACAGCTTGGGGAATTTGATTTTGGCTGCAATGACGGATATTTCGGGCGACTTTGTGACCGCAGTGCGGGAGCTTAGCCGCGTGTTTGCCGTTCGAGGTGAGGTATTGCCAGCAGCAGGGCAGGCCGTTGTGTTGCATGCGGAGATGGAAGATGGGACAATTATTACAGGTGAGTCCAAAATCCCTGAGGCGGGTGGACGCATCAAACGTGTTTTCCTTGAACCGGATCACGTGGAGCCGTTGCCAGAGGCAGTAGAGGCCATTCGTCAAGCTGACGCCATTCTGATCGGGCCAGGCAGCCTCTATACAAGCATCCTTCCCAATCTGCTCGTACCTAAGCTGGCTGAGGCTGTGGTAGAGGCTGATGCAGTGAAGATGTTTATCTGTAATGTTATGACACAGCCGGGAGAAACTGATAACTATACGGTAAGTGACCATCTTAAGGCGGTACACGAGCATATAGGTCATCAGCTCTTCGACTATGTTATCGTAAATAATGGTGATATTCCGCTGCAAGTGCAAAATAAGTATGCGGAAAAAGGAGCAAAACCGGTTGTACTGGATATGAATGTACTCGAAAGTGCCGGCTATCAGGTGGTTGCAGATACCCTTGTTCTGTTCAAAACCTATCTGCGTCATGATGCCGACAAGTTGAGTCATCACATCTACCAACTGGTACAAAATTGGATGTTACGGAAGAGGTGAAGTCCCATGTCGTTTGCAGCACAGACCAAAAAAGAGCTAACCATGATCGAGAGCGAACCGTGCTGCGAAAAGGCGGAACTTTCAGCCCTCATCCGTATGCTTGGTGCAGTGCAGTTATCGAATAAAAAAGTGATCTTGGATATTTCGACGGAGAATGCCGCCATTGCAAGACGGGCATACTCTCTGCTTAAAAAGCATTTTCAAGTGCATACGGAATTACTGGTCCGCAAAAAAATGCGGCTGAAAAAGAACAATGTATATATTGTTCGTATTCCAACCATGGTACAGGAGATTCTCAACAGTCTTCATATTGTATCGGAAGGTTTTCTGTTTACGCCAGGGATCAATACGGAGTTATTTCAGCAGAACTGTTGTAAACGGGCCTATCTTCGCGGTTGCATTTCTGGCTGGTGGATCGGTTAATAATCCGGAAGGTTCCTCGTACCATCTGGAGATTGCGTCCATGTATGAAGAGCACTGTCAGGCACTGGTTGACCTGGCCAATGAATTTCATCTGAATGCACGGTGTATAGAACGGAAAAAAGGATTCATCCTATACATTAAGGAAGGCGAGAAAATCATTGAGCTGCTCAGCATCATTGGTGCTCATCAGGCTTTGTTCAAGTTTGAAGATGTACGAATTATGCGAGACATGCGTAACTCCGTTAACCGGATTGTCAATTGTGAGACCGCCAACCTGAATAAAACCATTGGAGCTGCGGTAAGACAAATCGATAATATCCGGTTGTTACAAAAGGAAGTTGGTCTGGAATCGCTGCCTGAGAAGCTTCGCGAAGTGGCGGAGGTTCGACTCGCTCATCCGGATATCAACTTGAAGGAAGTTGGCGAGCTCCTTAAAGGTACAGTCAGCAAGTCGGGAGTGAACCATCGGCTTCGTAAAATTGATGAGCTGGCTGAGAAAGTACGCACAGAACGTTATGGTTAAGACGGAGTAGGGTAAAGTAACAAGGTCGGCTGTTTCTGCTGAACAGAAAGGTCGGGAAAGTCAACCGTTAAGGATCTAGAAGACTTACTTGGGTCGTTGGATGCGCTGTGCAAAAGATGAAATTAGGGCAAGATAACGTCCGTCAAAGCACCCTGAGTTTTTTCTTCTAGTGTCCTGCACGGGTTAATGGTATAATGTTGTATAAATATAATTGTGTATTTAATGTCCAGATTTCATAATAGGGGGTAAGTTTCCATGACAAAGCACCCGGTAGTTGTCCGTTTGAAAACGGGTCTCCATGCCAGACCTGCGGCACTGTTCGTTCAAGAAGCGAATAAGTACTCGTCTGAAGTGTTCGTCGAGAAGGACGACAAAAAAGTTAATGCAAAAAGTATCATGGGGATCATGAGCCTTGCAATTAGCACAGGTACGGAAATCCAGATTAGTGCAGAAGGCGCGGATGCCGAACAGGCTGTAAACGCTTTAGTTAGTCTGGTAAGCAAGGAAGAGCTTGAAAACCAATAAGATATGATCAATCCAATGAAGAAGCCCCGAAAGGGGCTTTTTTGCGTTTTTCACGTTTATGCTATCGTCAAGTGCAACATTATGGAATTTGTCCCGTCTGTTAAGGTATCAAATCGTTTAAAGTTTGAGATGTTAACACATAAGGAGGCTATCGTGATGGGTAAACAATGGATGAAACCGTTTGGTGCGGTGCTGGTGGCAAGTACGTTGCTTGTTGGAGGAACAGCATGGGTTGCACCAGGCAACTATGCTTACGCTGCAGAGGTTCAGGGAGTACAACAGAATGTGATTAATGTTGTGGGTAAAGGTGAGATTCAGGTGAAGCCTGATATCGCTTATCTGTCCATTGGTGTGAACAGTACTGCAGAGACAGCTGCATCTGCTCAAAAAGCGAATGCTGCCAAAGTTCAAAAGGTATCCAATTTGCTGAAGAATACGTGGAAGATCAGTGCAGACGACATTCAAACGAGTCAGTTCTCTGTACAACCCAACTATACGTATAGCGAAAAAGACGGACAACAAATTAAAGGATATACAGCGCATCATACGCTGACAGTCACATATCGTGAGATGGACAAGATTGGCGAATTGCTCGATGCTGCTTCGGGGGCGGGTGCAAACAATATTGAAAACGTGCGCTTTACTGTAGAAAATCCGGAAAGTTATGAGTCCCAAGTGATTGAAAAAGCTGTTGCCAATGCAGATGTGAAAGCTGGCGCCATTGCAAAAGCAGTTAAACGTCAACTAGGTGCTGTTCTTTCCGTGAGCCAAGGTGATGCCAATGTGCCTGTATTCTATGCAAGCGAGGCGTTGATGTCCAAAGCACAAGATACAGCAGGTGGCACTGAGATTGAAACAGGCCAGGTTAAAGTAAGCACAATCCTGAATATCACGTATGAAATGAAATAAACAAGATCGAACTAAGGATTGTAAGCTCAAGTAACCTTATCAAGTATCATTTGAAGGGTACAACGAAATAATGACAAAGACTTTGTCCTGTGGACAGAGTCTTTTTTTGTTGGAAAAGCAAACTTTGATGAAGTTAGATAGGAGGGTACCTTTTTGAAGCAACATGAAATGCTGTATATTGGTATCTTTTTTGTATAGTTGTTCGTGACAAAAAGGTCATATCCCGTTATATTTTCGGTCTGATATTCATCAACATTGTAACTCGAGCTGTAAACCTTTCCGAATTCGGGTTAATTATAATAGAGAGGTGAGCGTATGAGATATGCGATCAGGTCAGGATTACATACGCAATGATCCCTAATTGTGAATTCAGAGAGGAGTTTTATATATGACATCATGGAAAAAATGGACAAGTGCATTGCTTGCAGCAGGAATTATTGTAGGTAGCGGTTCGGTGTGGCAGGACAGTTCGGTTCAGGCAGCATCGGTATCCTCGAAAGTGACAACCCCGGCTGAGGTAACTCTGAAATCGGGTGGAAAAACACTGACTCAAAAAGGACTTCTTCAAGGTGGCTCAACTTGGGTATCTCTTACGGCAGTTAAAGATGTGGCAGGTGGAACGCTGAAATATGATGGGAAAACCAAAGAGTACGCTTTGACAGCAGCCAATAACACGATGACGATCAGCCTATTGGATGGCGAGCCGAGTGTTCGAATTAACAACTATTATCCTCAAGTGGACGCAAAGCTGATCAACGGCAGATTGTATATTCCATTCTCGGCAATGAGAGATTATCTGGGTGTACAGGGGAATTGGGATGCCAAAACCAAAACGTTGACACTCAGCAAGGTGAAACAAAATAACGTAAAAATTAAAGCGGCAACAGTCAATGTCACTGTAAAAAATGCTGAAGTAGATGTTCAATATCCACAGGTAAGTGGACTTGCCAGCAAAGAAGCTGAAGCAGCGATCAACAAAGTGTTGAAAGACGAAGTGGATGCTTATGTAGCTGACTTCAAGAAACAGACATCTGAATTCGGCGGTGCAACAGCCAACCGTCCATATGCATTTGAGAGCTCTTATGTCGTGACGTACAACGAAAAAGGCGTGCTGGGACTCATTACACAACGATATGAGGATTATGCTGGCGCTCATGGGATGACATACCGTACGGGCCATACCTTTGCACTGGACACAGGCAAGGAGCTTACGTTGGATGATGTGCTGCAAAATAACAAAACCATGCGCGAAACGTTGAGTAAAAAAGTGGGTGAGCAACTGAAAGCCCGCGGTGGGTACCTCGACGGTTACAAAGGATTGAATAAAGATCAAGATTTCTATGTGACACCAACGGGTGTAGTTGTGTTCTTCCAGTTGTATGAATATACGGCATACGCAGAGGGATTTCCTGAAATGCCATTTACGTATAAAGAGCTTCTCCCTAAAGGCACAGAACCTTTCAGTAATGTAACTGGAACCAAATAACGAATCATTATTATGCACTCTTAAGTTATCTTTCTTATAAAATAAAAAAAGAAGCCCTCATCATAATTATGATGAGGGCTTCTTCCCGTATAGACAACACAATGAGGTGTTGCTGATTACGTTAGGTGTTGATTATGTTAGCGCGTAGACCGTGGTCTGCGTCACACTTAGATGCCTTGGGAACCTACGTTTTCAATAACTTTATCAATGATACCGTAATCGGCGGCTTCAGCAGCACTCATGAAGTAGTCACGATCTGTATCTTTCTCAATCCGCTCCAGCGGTTGACCTGAACGCTCAGAGATGATGCGGTTCAAGGTATCACGCATTTTCAGGATGCGGCGAGCACGAATTTCGATGTCGGAAGCTTGACCTTGAGCACCACCAAGTGGTTGGTGAATCATAATCTCACTGTTAGGCAATGCAAAACGTTTACCTTTTGCACCGGCATTCAACAAGAATGCACCCATGGAAGCGGCCATACCTACACAGATGGTAGATACATCCGGTTTGATGAATTGCATTGTATCGTAAATGGCCATACCGGCTGTAATCGATCCGCCTGGGCTGTTGATGTATAAGTGAATGTCTTTCTCCGGATCTTCCGCAGCCAGGAACAACATCTGTGCCATAATGGCATTAGCCACTACGTCATTAACATCGCTACCAAGGAAAATAATACGATCCTTCAGCAATCTGGAGTAGATGTCGTAGGCGCGCTCCCCCCGGTTGCTCTGTTCAACGACCATTGGAATAAAACTCACGTGAAAAACCTCCTCGGAATGTAAATGTTATTGGTGTTTATACTTAAACTGTTACCGTATTACCCACATAATAAACAATTCCAAACAAAAAGTCAAAGAAAGTCAAACTAACTTGCAAAAAAAAGAAACCTTTCCGGTTTCATTGGTTAAATGGGTTATGAGCTGTTAAATAAAAATGGCGCGCCCGCCAAGAATCGAACTTGGATCTCAGGCTTCGGAGGCCTACGTCATATCCATTGGACCACGGGCGCACATTATGTGACAGCAATAATTATTATAGCTCATGAAATATTTAATTGCAAGCAGTTCGTTGTGGTATTGGTTTGGATTAACATAAAAATGATCATGATGAAGAAGAGTGGATAAAGAGTGCATTTAAGTAAATGCTATTAGAGGTTTTGGACATGCCGTATGAAATGTGATTCTGAGCGATATGTAGATTGAATTCATTTGTTTCTTCTATATATGGTATGCGTGAGCTAGTCCTTGATCATGGAAGTCTAGGATTGTGAAAATAGGCGCGTACAAACGCGGAATGCGTGTCGAAATAACACGTTGAAACACTTGCATGTCACGTCAGTTTTAGGTAGAATAGACGTGGGACTTAAAAAGTTAACCCGGGACGTTTTAGGGCCACGAAAGAGAGCTTAGAACGAGAACTTGCGGGAGTGGAAAGCATGCGAACGATTTTAGAAGTACAAAAGCAGCTTCTGCCTGATCTCATGGATATCTTGAAAAAGAGGTATACGATTCTGCAACATATCATGTTATCGGATGTGATCGGACGGAGAACGTTAGCTAATTCCATGCAGATGACCGAGCGGGTTCTGAGGGCTGAGACCGATCTGTTAAAGGCTCAGGGACTTATTGAAATTGACAGTGCAGGAATGAAGATCAGCGAGGCAGGGTATGATTTGCTGCAGCAGTTAGAGCCCGTAGCCAAAGAGTTGTTCGGATTATCCGAGCTGGAAGAGCGCATCAAGCAAGCCTACGGTCTGCAAAAGGTAGTTGTGGTTCCTGGTGATTCGGACGTTTCTCCATTTGCCAAAAGGGAACTGGGCAGAGCCGGAGCGAAGGCTCTCGGCAATATCATGAGTGACAACGACGTTGTCGCCGTTACTGGCGGATCAACAACGGCCGAAGTCGCAGAGCAACTGACTCCGCCAACATCGCTCAAAGGTGTCTGGTTCGTACCGGCACGCGGTGGACTTGGAGAAAGCCTTGAAATTCAGGCAAATACGATTGCATCCACAATGGCAAAACGGGTAGGAGCGCAATACAAACTCCTGCATGTACCGGATTTGCTTAGTGATCATGCCTATGAATCATTAATCCAGGATCCCAGTGTTCAGGAGATTCTGCAGCTGATTCGGAAATCGCGGATTGTTATTCATGGAATTGGTGATGCCGTAGAGATGGCGACAAGACGTAAACTTGCGACGGAGATTATAGATGAACTTCAGGAGCAAGGGGCCGTATCTGAATCTTTCGGTTATTACTTTAATGATCAGGGTAAGGTGGTACATACCATGCTTACACTGGGTATGCGACTTCAGGATATTGAACGAACCGATGTTGTGATTGGAATTGCAGGTGGCAAAAGCAAAGCTGCTGCTATACATTCCGTGTTGCGATTTGGTCAGGAAGATATTCTGATTATTGATGAGGCTGCTGCCGAAGTCATCGTTGCTGAAATGGAATAAGTGTTTGCTTTGCATTACAATTATTGTTGTCTTGACGGACTTCACCGTCTGTCTTGAATATATAAGTTTCATAAAAAAATTAATCAAAACTTGGGAGGAACTTACTCATGATTAAAGTAGGTATTAACGGTTTTGGACGTATTGGACGCTTGGCATTCCGCCGTATTCAAAATGTAGCAGGCATCGAGGTAGTAGCAATCAACGACTTGACTGACGCTAAAATGCTCGCTCATTTGCTCAAATATGATACAACTCAAGGTCGCTTCGATGGCGATGTTGAAGTACACGATGGCTTCTTCAAAGTGAACGGCAAAGAAGTTAAAGTATTGGCTAACCGTAACCCGGAAGAACTTCCTTGGGGCGACCTGGGCGTAGATATCGTTCTGGAATGTACTGGTTTCTTCACAACTAAAGAAGCAGCTGAGAAACACTTGAAAGGTGGAGCTAAGAAAGTTGTTATCTCCGCACCAGCTACTGGCGACATGAAAACCATCGTTTACAACGTAAACCATGAAATCCTCGACGGTACTGAAACTGTAATCTCCGGCGCATCTTGCACAACAAACTGCCTGGCACCTATGGCAAAAACACTGCAAGACAAATTCGGAATCGTTCAAGGTTTGATGACTACAATTCACGCATACACTGGCGACCAAAACACGTTGGATGCTCCACACCCTAAAGGTGACTTCCGTCGTGCTCGCGCAGCAGCTGAAAACATCATCCCTAACACAACTGGTGCTGCTAAAGCAATCGGTCTGGTAATCCCAGAACTGCAAGGCATCCTTGATGGTGCAGCTCAACGTGTACCAGTAGCTACTGGTTCCCTGACTGAGCTCGTAACTGTTCTGAACAAAAAAGTAACTGCTGAAGAAGTTAACGCTGCTATGCAAGAAGCTTCCGATCCAGAAACTTTCGGATACACAGAAGACGAAATCGTATCTTCCGATATCCAAGGAATCACTTTCGGTTCCCTGTTTGATGCAACTCAAACTAAAGTTCTGACTGTTGGCGACCAACAATTGGTTAAAACTGTAGCTTGGTATGACAATGAAATGTCCTACACTGCACAATTGGTTCGCACTTTGGAGCACTTTGCAAAAATGATTAAGTAATATCTGCAATAACATAGAGCGGAAACAGATGCTATATTGTTTCCGCTCTTTATATATCTACATTTTGCAAATTTCTCAAAAACACCAGGATTGACAGGGGATTTTAGCTCTTGATTGGTCCACCAAATACATGGGTGCGGAGGAAATACAGATGAACAAAAAAAGTGTACGCGATATCGAATTGACAGGAAAACGGGCTTTTGTCCGTGTAGATTTCAATGTGCCGCTCGAAGATGGTAAAATTACAGATGACAAACGTATTCGTGCAACGCTTCCTACAATCAACTTCTTGATTGAAAAAGGCGCTAAAGTCATTTTGGCAAGCCACATGGGTCGTCCTAACGGCGAAGTGGTTGAATCCTTGCGTTTGACTCCAGCAGCTGAGCGTTTGTCTGAATTGCTTGGTAAAACAGTTGTTAAAGCTGACGATTCTGTTGGTGACGCTGTTAAAGCTCAAATCGCTGAACTGAACAACGGCGACGTATTGTTGCTTGAAAACGTTCGTTTCCATGCAGGCGAAGAGAAAAACGATGCAGCACTCGCAAAACAATTTGCTGAACTGGCTGACGTTTTCGTTAACGATGCGTTTGGCGCGGCTCACAGAGCACACGCTTCGACTGAAGGAATCGCTCACTTGCTTCCAGCAGTGTCCGGTTTGTTGATGGAGAAAGAACTTGAAGTGTTGGGTAAAGCAATCTCCAACCCTGAGCGTCCTTTCACAGCTATCATTGGTGGATCCAAAGTTAAGGACAAAATCGATGTAATCGACAACCTGCTGAACATTGCAGACAACGTGATCATCGGTGGCGGTCTGACTTACACGTTCTTGAAAGCACAAGGACATGAAATTGGACAATCCTTGTTGGATGACTCCAAACTTGATGTTGCTCTCGGTTTCATCGAAAAAGCGAAAAAACTGGGCAAAAACTTCTACCTGCCGGTAGATATCGTAGTGTCTGACGATTTCAGTGCGAAAGCAAACACACAAATCGTTGACATCGACGGCATCCCAGCAGATTGGGAAGGCATCGACATCGGTCCTAAAACACGTGAGATCTATGCTGGCGTTATCAAAAACTCCAAATTGGTTGTGTGGAACGGACCAATGGGCGTATTTGAAATCGAACCATTCTCCCACGGTACTCGTGCAGTAGCGGAAGCTTGCGCTGAGACAGAAGCTTACACTGTAATTGGTGGCGGTGACTCCGCAGCAGCAGCTGAGAAGTTCAAATTGGCTGACAAGATGAACCACATCTCTACAGGTGGCGGTGCATCGCTCGAGTTCATGGAAGGTAAAGTACTTCCAGGCGTAGTGGCATTGAACGACAAGTAAGTTTTAGTAGTCTATAGCATGAAGGAGTTGAAACCCATGAGAACACCGATTATCGCAGGTAACTGGAAAATGTTCAAAACGGTTTCCGAATCCAATGACTTCATTCAGGAAGTTAAAGGAAAAGCGGAAGTTGAAGGCGTGGAGACTGTAATCTGCGCACCGTTTACAAATCTGCCATCCCTGGTAGAAGCCGTTAAAGGCACAAACATCAAAATTGGTGCACAAAATCTTCACTTTGAAGATAACGGTGCATTCACAGGTGAAATCAGCGGTGTAATGCTGAAAGACCTGGGTGTGGATTATGTCATTATTGGTCACTCGGAGCGCCGTCAATATTTTGCGGAAACCGATGAGACTGTTAATAAAAAGTTGCATGCAGCATTCCGTCACGGATTGACTCCAATCTTTTGCCTTGGTGAGACGCTTGAAGAGCGTGAAGCGAACCAAACAAAAGACGTATGCAAAGTGCAAACAGTAGCTGCTTTTGCAGGTCTGTCTGCAGAGCAAGCGGCACAAGTTGTTATCGCTTATGAGCCAATCTGGGCGATTGGTACAGGCAAATCATCCACTTCCCAAGATGCGAATGAAGTTATTGCTTACATCCGTACGCTGGTGAAGGATCTGTACAACGAGACGGTTGCGAGTGCAGTTCGTATTCAATACGGCGGCAGTGTTAAACCGGAGAACGTAACAGAATACCTCGGACAAAGCGACATCGACGGCGCACTTGTTGGCGGTGCCAGCTTGCAGCCGGCTTCGTTCATCGCGCTTGTTGAGGGGGCGAAGTAAGATGACAGCTCCAAAACCTGTAGCACTGATCATCATGGATGGCTTTGGTCTGCGTAACACGGTGGAAGGCAACGCGGTAGCGCAAGCCAAGAAACCGAACTACGACCGTTTCATGAGCCAATTCCCACATACAACACTCACTGCTTGCGGTGAAGCTGTAGGTTTGCCAGAAGGGCAAATGGGGAATTCCGAGGTAGGTCACCTGAACATTGGTGCCGGCCGGATCGTATACCAGGATTTGACCCGTATCTCCAAATCCATTCGTGACGGCGAGTTCTACGACAATGAAACACTTGTCAAAGCTGTTCGCGAAGCGAAACAAAGCGGCAAAAAGCTTCATCTTTACGGTTTGTTGTCCGATGGCGGCGTACATAGTCACATCGACCACCTGTTTGCTATGCTGGATCTGGCCAAAAAAGAAGAAATGAACGATGTATATATTCATGCCTTCATGGATGGCCGTGATGTTATGCCAGACAGTGGTAAAGACTTCATGCAGAAGCTGATCGCTAAGATTGAAGAAGTCGGAGTAGGTAAAATCGCAACGGTTCAAGGTCGCTATTACGCGATGGACCGTGACAAACGTTGGGAACGGGTTGAGAAATCATACCGCGCCATCGTTTATGGAGATGGACCAAAATACACCGACCCACTCAAAGCGGTTGAAGAATCGTATGAGAAGTCCGTATTTGATGAATTCGTTGAACCAACGGTTATCGTCAAAGCGGATGGTGAGCCGGTAGGTTTGGTAGAAAGCGGCGATTCCGTTATCTTCCTCAACTTCCGTCCTGACCGTGCGATCCAGTTGTCGCAAGTATTCACAAACCAGGATTTCCGCGGTTTTGATCGTGGTCCGAAGTTCCCTGTGGGCTTGCACTTTGTATGCTTGACTTTGTTCAGTGAGACGGTTGAAGGTTATGTGGCTTATTCGCCGAAAAACCTCGACAACACCCTGGGTGAAGTTCTGGTACAGAACAATAAAAAACAACTGCGTATTGCAGAAACTGAGAAATACCCGCACGTTACCTTCTTCTTCAGCGGCGGTCGTGATGTGGAGCTTCCGGGCGAAACTCGCGTACTGATAAACTCGCCAAAAGTTGCAACGTATGATCTGCAACCAGAGATGAGCGCGTATGAAGTGGCTGACGCATGTGTTCGCGAGATCGAAGCAGACAAACATGACGCCATCATTCTGAACTTTGCTAACCCTGACATGGTTGGACACTCCGGCATGCTGGAGCCTACCATCAAAGCGGTTGAAGTAACAGATGAGTGCATGGGCCGTGTTGTAGATGCAGTACTTGCCAAAGGCGGCGTTGTACTGATCACTGCGGATCATGGTAACGCGGATATGGTGTTCGATGAGCAAGGACGTCCGTTCACAGCTCATACAACGAACCCGGTTCCATTCATCGTTACGGATGCAAATGTAACCTTGCGTGAAGGCGGAATCCTGGCAGATATCGCGCCAACGATCCTTGACCTGATGCAATTGCCTAAACCTGCTGAGATGACAGGTACATCCGTTATCTCTACCCGTAAATAATATAATTTTAATAGGTTGTCGAATAAGACCTAAGTTACACTTTAACGAAGCGGGCAGAACCGATCTGGAGAAGCGAAGCGCTCGCCTTTATCCCCTAATTCTCACCTTTTATAAAGAGTTCAAAGGTTTGGGGATAACAGCGATCGAAGGACGGTACTGCACGCGGAGTGGCTTGGTGAAACATGTTTGTTCTGAACGTATTAAAATAAAATTTCAAATTTAAAGGAGATTATCACAAATGACTATTATTTCTGACGTGTACGCTCGCGAAGTCCTCGACTCCCGCGGTAACCCTACAGTAGAAGTTGAAGTATACCTGGAGTCCGGCGCAATCGGACGCGCAATCGTTCCATCCGGTGCATCCACTGGTGCCCACGAAGCCGTTGAGCTTCGCGATGGCGACAAATCCCGTTACCTCGGTAAAGGCGTTCTGCAAGCTGTTAAAAACGTAAACGAAACAATCGCTCCAGAAGTTATCGGTATGGATGCATTGGATCAACTGGGTATCGACAAATTGATGATCACTTTGGATGGTACGCCAAACAAAGGTAAACTGGGCGCAAACGCAATCCTGGCTGTATCCATGGCAGTAGCTCGCGCAGCTGCTGACGCTCTGGACCTGCCATTGTACGTCTACCTGGGCGGATTCAACGCTAAAGCATTGCCAGTTCCAATGATGAACATCATCAACGGTGGTGAGCATGCTGACAACAACATCGACGTTCAAGAGTTCATGGTTCTTCCAGTTGGAGCACCAAGCTTCAAAGAAGCTCTTCGCGTAGGCGCAGAGATCTTCCACAACCTGAAATCTGTATTGAGCTCAAAAGGCTTGAACACAGCTGTAGGTGACGAAGGTGGTTTCGCACCAAACCTTGGTTCAAACGAAGAAGCAATCACTACAATCATCGAAGCAATTGAAAAAGCTGGTTACAAACCAGGCGTTGACGTATTCCTGGGTATGGACGTTGCTTCCACTGAGTTCTACAAAGATGGTAAGTACACACTTGCTGGCGAAGGTAAATCTTACACTTCCGCTGAGTATGTTGACCTTCTGGCTTCATGGGTTGAGAAATACCCAATCATCACAATCGAAGACGGTATGTCCGAAGATGACTGGGATGGTTGGAAATTGCTCACTGAGAAATTGGGCGACAAAGTACAACTCGTTGGTGATGACCTGTTCGTAACAAACACTGAGCGTCTGGGCAGAGGTATCGACGAAGGTATCGGTAACTCCATCTTGATCAAAGTTAACCAAATCGGTACATTGACTGAAACATTTGATGCAATCGAAATGGCTAAACGCGCAGGATACACAGCTGTAATCTCCCACCGTTCCGGTGAGTCCGAAGACAGCACAATCGCTGATATCGCTGTTGCAACTAACGCTGGTCAAATCAAAACGGGTGCTCCTTCCCGTACAGACCGTATCGCGAAGTACAACCAATTGCTCCGCATTGAGGATCAACTGGGTGAACTGGCTCAATACAATGGTCTTAAAGGATTCTACAACCTTAAAAAATAAGCTGGATATCCAGCTTTTACAGGCAAGTCGGGTAACCGGCTTGTCTTTTTTATTGCAACGATGTAATGGCATAACGTAAGGATCGAGCAGATGGTGAAATTTAGGGCATTGTATAAACTGTACTACTTGTAGTACAACCATAGCTATGTTACAATTAAAGTAACTGTTTTTATGGTGAGATGTATGCCCACATGGGTAGGAGGTGGAAAGAATGGATATTGCTTTGAAATTGCTGCTCGTTGTTTTCTCGATCGGTCTAATCACTGTAGTATTGCTGCAGCACGGGAAAAGCGCTGGTTTGGCGGGTGCCATCTCCGGTGGTGCGGAACATCTTTTCGGTAAAACGAAAGCGCGCGGATTGGATCTCTTCCTGCAACGTGCAACGGTGGTACTGGGTGCAGGATTTATGATTTTGTCTATTATTGTTACGGTGGTTTCCAAGTAAGACTTGGATCAGCACGGCAATGAATAGCTTTTAAGCTAATGGCTTAATTGATAAACCTTCGTTTCGTGGAGAAACGGGGGTTTTTTAATAAATTCTTACGCGTCCAAACTTTTCCAATGACTAATAGACTCCATGATTTCGGTCTTCTTCTCAACTTCTGTTCAGAATTCCTTCCTTAGCGTGAAACACCCCTATCATGCATGGTATGTCCCTCGCTTATTCGTTACGCGAATTCACTCCTTATAATGAATGTCATGTGTACAGAAAATTTTTCGGGTCTAGTCCTTTTCCAGATGCGTACTGTATATGTGCCGCATAAAATGTCTGTAGAGATATGTGAAAGCGTGATTATAACGGAGCGTCAGGCCACTGTGGTTTTTTTGCGAGGTACGGATGGTCCGGATTGAATTCGTGTATACTAGGGTATGAGATAGTATGGTTGCACTACTACACTCTACACGACAACGGCAATATGTATCATGAAAATGGTAAGAATTCCGATACATAAAGAGATGAGACTTGATTACACTTTTATGTTTCCCGAGGTGAATATATTAATGATAACAGAACAACAATTGCTCGACTTCATGCGGGAGACCGCTTATAAACCCATGACTTATCAGGAGTTGGAACAGCACTTCGCGATCGAAGATGCAGCTGATTTCAAAGCCTTTTTGATTATGCTTAATACGCTGGAGGAATCCGGTAAAGTTTTGCTGACCCGTAACAATCGCTATGGTATGCCAGAGCGCATGGACTTGGTACGTGGACGTTTACAGGCTCACGCCAAAGGGTTCGCTTTCCTCATTCCTGAGGATCGGGAGCACCCGGATGTATACATTCATGCCAATGATATGAAGAGTGCGATGAATGGTGATACGGTATTGGTTAAAGTCACGTCTCAAGGACCTTCTGGCGGTCGCCTTGAAGGTGAGATCGTTCGCATTGTTACTCGTGCTGTGACACAAGTCGTTGGTGTGTTCCAAAGCCATGAGGTGTACGGATTTGTCATTCCGGATGACAAACGGATTAATCGCGATATTTTCATCCCGCGTACCAACTTTGCTGGGGCGGTTGATGGACAGAAGGTCGTAGCAAAGATCGTCAGCTATCCGGAGGGTCGTGCGGCAGCCGAGGGTGAAGTGATCGAGATTCTCGGTCATAAGGATGAGCCGGGTATTGATATTTTGTCCGTCATTCGCAAGCATCAGTTGCCTGAAGCTTTCCCTGATGAGGTGGTAGAAGAGGCGGAGAAAGCACCCGACTCCATCACGGATGAGGAGATCGTACAACAGGGTCGCCGTGATCTGCGCGGACTTAACATTGTCACGATTGATGGCGAAGATGCCAAGGATCTGGATGATGCTGTTAACGTAGAGAAGCTGCCTAACGGTAACTATCGTCTGGGTGTTCATATTGCTGACGTTGGCTATTATGTGCAGGAGAATTCCAAGCTTGATCAGGAAGCTTACAACCGTGGATGCAGTGTGTATCTGGTGGATCGGGTTATTCCGATGTTGCCACAGCGTCTGTCCAACGGGATCTGTAGTTTGAACCCACAGGTAGATCGTCTGACACTGTCTTGTGAGATGGAGTTTAACGACCAGATGAAGGTTGTAAAACATGACATTTTCACAAGTGTAATCAAAACCAAAGAGCGGATGACGTATTCCAACGTCCGTAAAATCCTTGAAGGTGAAGAGCCAGAATTGCTCGAGCGGTATAAGGATCTGGTAGATGATTTCCATCTGATGAAAGAGATTGCTCTGAAGCTGCGTGCTATGCGTATGCGCCGTGGTGCGGTTGACTTTGATTTTGAAGAATCCAAAATCATTGTGGACGCAGAGTGCAAACCGGTAGATATCGTGAAACGGGAACGTTCGATTGCTGAGCAAATTATTGAGGAATTCATGTTGGCAGCGAACGAAACAGTGGCAGAGCATTTCCACTGGTTGAAGGTTCCGTTCATTTATCGTGTGCACGAAGATCCCGATCAGGAAAAACTACAAAATTTCCTCGCCTTTGCGGCGAATTTTGGACACCAGGTCAAAGGACGTGGCAATGCAATTCATCCACGGGCGCTTCAATCGTTGCTTGAGGATATCAAAGAAACGAAAGAACAAACCGTGATTAGTACGATGATGCTCCGTTCCATGAAACAGGCGAAGTATGATTCTGAAATGTCAGGTCACTTTGGCCTCGCGGCAGAATTCTATAGTCACTTCACTTCTCCAATTCGTCGTTATCCCGATCTTGTCATTCATCGGGTGATTCGCGAAGTCATTGAAAATAATGGTGCTTTGCCGGAGAACCGTCAGGAATATTTGGCAGCACGTATGTCCGATATTGCGCAGCAGTCTTCGGAACGTGAACGTGTGGCGGTAGAAGCTGAGCGGGATACGGAGAAAATGAAAAAAGCCGAGTACATGCTCGACAAAGTAGGCGAAGAGTTCGAAGGCATGATCAGCAGTGTGACCAGCTTTGGTATGTTCATTGAACTGGAGAATACGGTTGAAGGTCTTATTCGCCTGAGCGCGCTCACGGACGACTATTACCATTTTGACGATCAGCATATGGCTCTGATTGGTGAACGTACCTCGAAAGTCTTCCGTATCGGTGATGAAGTGAAGATCCGTGTGGCACGTGTAAGCATGGAAGAGTACACGATTGATTTTGAAATGGTGGATATGAAACCTCGCGCTGAACGTCCTGGCGGCTTCGGTGGTGGACGTGGCGGTAAAGGTGGACGTCCTAGTAGCGGCGGCGGACGCGGCGGTGCCAAGGGTGGACCAGGTGGATTCAGCGGTTCACGTGGCGGCAAAGGCAGTTCGACAGGTGCTGGAGCCAGCCGTGGTGGCAGATCAACGGAAGAAAGCAGCAAAGGTGGACGTGGCGGTCGCGGTGGAGCAGCGAGTGCAGGCGCGGGCTCATCTGGTGGCTACGCAGGTAAGGGCGGTGGCAAACCAAAAGGTGAGCGTCGTGCTGGTGATGCTGGTGGATCAACTGGCCGGGGCAAAGGCGCGTTGAGCTTTGGTTTTGGCTCAGGTAAAGGCGGATATAGCTCTACATCGGGTGGATCGGATAGTAGTTCAACCGGTGGACAAGGAAGTGGCCTGAACAGCGGCAGCGGTCGTGGTGAAGGAAGCTTTAAGTCCGGCAAGGGCGGCGGTAAAGGTGGCAAAGGCGGAAGTGGACGCAAAAACACTTCGCCAAGCGGCGTATTTATTGGAGAAAATGCAACTCCTGGTGGCGCTCAGGAAGGTGGAGCACCACGACGCAAGCGGAAGAAGAGCAAAGGTGCAGCTGGTAATGGTACGGCAGCTTTTGTACGGAAAAAGAAAAAATAAAGCTAACGTAACTTGGAGAAATGGATTACAATTCGTTCCTCCAGGTTAAGCGTTGGAGAAAATAGTCACTTCAGCCGGTGTGTTGTTTCGCACAGTCTGAAAGTGGTGTAATGAGGAGGGGCGGCAGAGGTCGCCTCTTTCTTGATTTTAACAGCCGTACTTGCTACAATTAAGGTCTGGCACGTGGTACCTTGGTGCAACATTGGGTGCTGCTATAGAGCATGGTACCGGCTTATTTTACGGAGAAGGAGTGAGGACATGGGCAAGAATGATGGACAGAGTAAAGTGCTTGCACAGAATAAAAAGGCTTCCCATGACTACTTCATTGAAGATACGTATGAAGCGGGCATGGTGCTTACCGGAACGGAGATCAAATCTCTTCGTAACGGCCGTGCGAATATTGGAGATGCATTTGCCACGATTCGAAACGGTGAGATTCATATTCACAATATGCATATTAGTCCTTTTGAACAAGGGAACCGAAATAATCCGCTCGATCCGACACGTACGCGCAAGTTGCTAATGCATAAAGTGCAGATCCACAAGCTGCTCGGGCTGTCGAAACAGGATGGGTACAGCATTGTGCCGTTGAAAATCTATATCCGCAATGGTTACGCAAAGCTTTTGCTTGGCCTGGGTAAAGGTAAGAAGCAGTATGATAAACGGGAGACTGCAGCCAAGCGCGATGCTCAACGTGATATCCAACGGGTACTGCGCGAGAAGCAGAAGGTTGCACGTTAAGTGGAGCGATGTGCGTGAAAAGCCTTACTTTAGGTGTATATGTTAGTTTTTGTGATGGAGCTAGGAAGATTGATGTATGAGTTAAGGAGTCTCAAGGTTTGCCCTGCAATGGGCAAGATTGAGGCTTTTTTATTATTAGTAGAAAGGGGATGTGATGTGAATAGCTGAAGTGTGCAGTGGGCTGATTTTTATTGATGTGTGACTAAGAAAACTGCTAGGAGCATGGAGCTTAGTGCGGTGATGAATCTAAATTATCAGCTGTTGCGTAGTTTGCCTGGAACGTGGGTAAAATACTTAGGTGTCCTTGTACATGATCCGATCTGGTAAACTTTACTTCCGATTGGTGACGCGGTATAATATGTAGACGATTGAGCCTGTTATATTGGATAACCTTGTATCTGTGCTCAGCCAGCTGGAATGTCTTCCAGCAATCTGTACTATTTCGGTGATGTGTCCTGTGTTATGATTACTCATGTAGCAGACAGGAATGCCGAGTTTGAAAGAAGCATCTTTTTACCTTGGAGGAAAAAGATGTGCAGCACCTTTGCTCCGTATTCACGGATTAATCCTGGAGCCCTTCTTCATTGAGGGGGCGTTTATGGATTCGACGGGGATAGTTCGAGCATGGGTAGCGGGTAGTGGGGACGCGTCCGCTTTATCAACGCTAAAGCCTATTAAACGGCAAACAACAAACAAACTACGCTTTCGCAGCCTAAGAAACTGTGTGCGTGCTTCTACCCTGCATCGCCCATGTGACAGGGATAGGGGCTAACTAGTAGTGGGATACGCTGTCACATCTCCGCCTGGGGTGTGCTGAAGAAGACAATCAGGCTGACCCAACGTATAGCCGGTTACGGGGCGATACTCGGGTGACATCAAAACTGTGACTACACCCGTAGAAGCTTATGTGCCGTTATCTTCGGACAGGGGTTCGACTCCCCTCGCCTCCATTAGAGTCAAAAGCCATCAACCAGTGTTCTGGTTGGTGGTTTTTAATTTATACTCAATTAATAGTTGGGGGGACTCAAGATGATTAAAAATCGAGAACATAAATCTTATAAAAGCTATAAAATTAAACACTAGCCAATGATTTTTTGAACTGATAAAATTATAAAACGCTAGATTTAAATTGAAAATGAAATGAGATGATTTTAATGGCGATCAAGCATGGAATATGGAGAGTTGCCGATGATGGGGTTAGAGAAGTAAAGAATGTTACTTTAAATCTAGAAATCGAACTTGAGAAAATTATTCAATCCAATCCAGCTATACTGGATGAAAATTGGCTGATTATTGGAAGACAAGTCATGACCGAATTTAATACATACATTGATTTATTAGCAATTGATAATAGCGGCTCAATAATTATCATTGAATTAAAAAAACATAAAACAAGTCGAGAAGTTGTTGCACAGGGACTAGATTATGCATCGTGGATTAAAGGCTTGTCTGCAAGTCAAATCTCCGCAATATATGAGGCATATATAGCTAGATACTCTCTAAAACAAAACAGTTTAGAGGACGAATTTTACGCAAAATTCAAGGTTAAACTAGAAGAAGAAAGTATTAATCACTCCCATCAGATCGTTATTGTAGCGGCTGAATTGGATTCAAGCACAGAAAGAATTGTGGAGTACTTGAGTGACTCTCTTATACCGATAAATGTCATCTTTTTCACTGTATTTGAAGAGGAGGCTACTAAATATATAAGCCGTGCATGGATGATTGATCCGCAAGAGACATTAGATAATGCATCTATTGTAGTTAAAGATAAGGAACCTTGGAACGGAGAGTATTATGTTTCTTTTGGTGATGGATTGAGTCGAAGTTGGTCAGATGCTTTAAAATATGGATTTATCTCAGGGGGAGGCGGAGAGTGGTACTCACGTACACTTAATCAGTTATCTATTGGCGACCGAGTTTGGGTTAATATTCCTGGTGTTGGTTATGTTGGTGTTGGTAAAGTTACGGATACAGCCAAAAAAGCAGATGAAGTTTTCTTTGAAGAAAATGGAGTTGAACAGAATATATATCAACTTAGCAATAATGCCGCTTACTTTAAAGAATTCTTATGTGACGATGATCGTGCCGAGTTCATTGTAAAAGTGGCATGGGTTAAAGCTCTGCCTGCGAATGTAGCTATATCGGAAATTGGTTTTTTTGGAAACCAAAACACCGTTTGTAAGCCGCGTGCATCTAAATGGATTCATACCATTAATCGCTTAAAAGGCATTTGGGAGATACAATAATCTCTTTAAATATTCTAGCCTGAATAGCCCATGTGACAGGGATAGGGGCTAACAAGTAGTGGGATACACTGTCACATCTACTCCTGGAGTGGGCTGGAGAAGACAATCAGGCTATTTCAATGTATAGCGGATTACGGGGCGATACTTGGGTGACATCAAAACTGTGACTACACTCATAGAAGCTTATGTGCCGTTATCTTCGGACAGGGGTTCGACTCCCCTCGCCCAAGATGGAACTTAATGAGTATGTACTATGTTGAAGGCGTTTAGGTAACTCCAAGCGAAAAAAATCAGGTAGCTGGAACATCAATAGATGTCAGCAATCTGATTTTTTTTTGTAACATACATAATTAGATTTTTCTTTTTCAGAGGTAGTTATGAACGTTAATTTTATGGATTACAAGTATGAAAATTTTTTATTTGAGTTAAGTCTATATCGAAAAGTTACCCATTAGTATTAATTAGTTCGTCTCAAAGATAACTAAGGTTCCATGGGACCATCAATATGAAATGAATTTTCATGACACTCATTACTCTGAGGATTTTCAACATTCTTAAGTTGTCTCGTCTCGCTATGCACGGAGCATGTGGATTCGGAATGATTAAAGCTGATGATCTATTGTCGGGGCAGCCACGGACAGTTAAGGAATCCGGTTTGCTGGCATGTTATCCAATCAGAACAACGGCTTTGGAGGCGGATATATGTTATCTGATTACGAACGTAAAATGTTGAGGATCTTGTTTAATTAAGTAGCGGGCGCAGACGATTTCCGACACTTTATGAATTGACCATTAAGACCGGAAGGAACAAGGCAGACATCATGGCAGCGTTTGATGGTCTAATCGCAGGGAATTACATAACGTGGAAAAACAAATCGGATACGGCTAATATTTTTATTCTGGTGGGATGGGAGAGGGAGTCTGAGCTTCCTAAACTTCCGCAAACCAAAGATACCCACAAAGACAATTATGGAATATTGGACTAAATATTGAGAGATTTAAAGACAAGCAGTAATACTGGTCTATTCTATAGTTAAGGAATATAGTCTAAAATTCAGAAAAATAACTTCAAACTAGAAACTTTGACTATATAAAGTAATAAATATTTACACACTCTTTTTTTACATACTTTACCTTTTTAGGGGTGTGGTGATACTATAATTATCGGATTACATATTTACAATTTTTGTATTGCTGGCCAGCATACAGAACAAAAAACAAAAGGAGAGAAAAAATAATGAAAAAATTTAAATTTTCTTTGGCTTTGCTTTTATCATTTGCTCTGATTTTTTCTAGCATGAGCAGTTTTGCGTTAGCGGCAAGTACAGACCATAACAATGTTTCAGAGAATGAAAATAATAGAGAACTGATGGTCACAGAAGAAACCAAAAAGGAAACACTTGAGATAATTGAGAGAGCTTCTAATTTTCAACAAAATAATACCGATGGAGAAATTCGTCCACAGAATGTTGTCAGCATCATAATGTATCTGGCAAGGATTGCATATGGAGCAACTAAAACATATGCAAAAGTGACTGAAAACCATGTAGAGGATGCAATTAAAGATTATTTTGATTTATCTGCACTTACAACACAATATACGAACATAAAGGAACTATGGTTAATAGGTTCAAATAAGAAAGTTACCATAGAGTTCGGTACTCAAAGTAGAGGTTTCGAGCACATTATGTCAAAACACCATCCTAAATATTGGACTGGGCTAGGCTACCGGGAGTACAATTCATTTTTTAATGACACTACTTCAATGCAAGATATAGTGGACATAATCGCAGTAGTAATTAATTATAGTGATGAAAATAAACAAAAAATTCTTAACAATTATAGCAATAATGTAGCAGTTGACGGATACTACAGTGGTAAGCTTTATAGAGTAGTGGTGGATGGAAACCTGAAGGTAGTTACAGCCTACCCTTACGGTTGGAACGTAGCTGAAAGTCGATAAAAGTAAAGAAAGTTAGTGAAGCTATATGAAGTTGGCTTCGCTAACTATTTACTTTAAGGAGTGAAATAGCTTGATTCATTTTAAAACTTTAGTACAACTATCTGACAAAAATATTGAATTGAACGATTTAAATCAAGATACCTATAATAATTACTTCTCCAAGGCGAAATTAGACTATTACAATATTTGCATACTTTTGAATGAGAAAATTGTTGCTGAAAAATCAGGGTTTGAGATCTGGAATTCATACACTAATGCAGCTTCAAAATACATTAATTCAAAAAAGGTGTCAGTCCCTTTTGGAGTAGAGCCTATGGTTTTGAATTTTACTGAATTGGAGCCAGGCGTCATTGAAGTATGCCTTCAATACGAAGAAATTCTAGGAGGGGAAAGTATTTTTTTATTTAATTGTGAGGAGAAAAGTTTCATCTTTGGGCTTACAGAGTCTGCTATAAATTTCTCTCGGACAATGGAGAGCCTAGAAGATAACTATGATAGTCACCTTATCGAATCGAATTGTGCTTATATAGAATCAAACTATAATCTATTCAATTAAGGAGAATGTAAGTATGAAAAGAGCATCTTTATCAATTCTTCTGTGTATTCTAGTAATGTTAACAACTGTCCATAATGCTAGTGCCTCAAGCGATCTAAATATCCATTCAGATCCGAAATTTTACTTAGAGGATTATTTAAATGCCGTTAAAGACAAGAATTTAGATAGGATGATGGATCTCACTCATGATTATAGATTTTCTAATTTGGATGATAAAAAGGATTTGTATCAAAGATCGTTATCCTCTGATCGGGAGGGGATTACTGACTATGAGATAACTGACAGTGAACAAATAAAGAATGAGGCAACTAAATTCTCTGTTAGAATATATTTTGAGAATGGGGCAATATCAGAAGCTCCGTTTGTGGTTGATAATATTGAAGGGGAAATGAGGGTAGTAATAGAAAGCCCGCACACAATCAATGATGATATTTTAGAGATTCAAAAGGCTCCAGATAATGACGAGTTAGAGAGTTCAGTAGTGCCTCAAAATAATACTGATACTATTACTATTCAAGCCACAAGATGTACATGGAATTTTTCAGGTCGTGTAGATGGGAGAAGTTTTGATTCAATATGTTCATTTGATATTAACACAACAGATAGTGAAGTTGTTATAAACTATCGGCAATGGAATGATAATGGTTTAGGAATTGATAACACGGTAAGATATGAAATCAGAAACAATACATGGTTGGGTTCTGAGCAATGGGGTTACACAGATGCATGGGGGCAAAATAAAGATAAAGGAAAACAGCTCACCATACATGGTAAGACAACAAAAGTCGAGGATGCCTATATGAGATTCACTGTAAACGAAGTTGATGATAAAGTAGTTACATATGCCGGTTTCGGTGAATTATACGATTAAACAAAAGCGGAGAGATCGTCAAGGTCTCTTCGTTTGTTTTTGTCATACATTGTGTCTTCATATAATTTTAAGTACTAAATTGGGTTCGATCCCCTCGCCTCCATTAGAGTCATAAACCATCAACCAGCGTCCTGGTTGGTGGTTTTTCTGTTTATGCTATAATCTTTGTAAAATAAGCTGATGCAGGCCCGATATACTCTGTAATCTCCCAAAGGAGGCAGAAAAGCATGAGCGAAACGCACCAACAGATCCGCGAGTTTGTTGCAGGGGTACAAGCATATGTCTCGCCAGTAAATGTGATTAATCCTTGGAGAGATTATGTGATGGGTTATGATATCGGCCCCGAAGCGGTGGAGATTCGTTCGGAACATTTGGTCAGGTATTTGGAACCACGAATGTCCAAGGCTCGGTACATTTTTATTGCTGAAGCCGTGGGATATCAAGGGGCGAGGTTCTCTGGCGTACCCCTGACGTCCGAGCGAATGGTTACCGGGAATCACTCGCTGGTGAATCACCAGATGATTTTTTCAGGCGAGCCGGGTATCCGAACAAGTCTGCCCAATATCGCCAAACCTAACCGGAGTCAGGCACTGTATGGTTTCGCAGAACCGACAGCATCCATCATATGGGGTGAAGTGTTATTCAGTTCAAGGTGGAAACCAACGGACTTTATATTCTGGAACATTTATCCCTTTCATCCTCATCAATCTGCTGAAAACAGGATGACGAATCGAACGCCGACTTTGGCAGAGTTGGAGGAAGGTGTTTTATTCGCCAGACAGCTTATGCAACTGAATCCCGATGCTCAGATCGTGGCTATTGGCAGAAAGTCAGCAGACACGTTAAGCTCACATCTCATTAAACATCACCATGTTCCTCATCCTGCAAATGGAAGGGCAGTACAATTCCAAAAAGCAGTAAGGTCAATTATCTAGCCCATTTTGAACTGGAGGAATGTGAGGCTGACATATGTATTCTTATTGTTCAAGTGTCCTACACATAACGTAGTGCCCCATCATATAAAGATTGGTTGGTGAAGCTAAATGAGTGAAAAATACTGGCTTGTGGTGCAATATCCGCTGAAGAGCGCGCAGGGCAGCAAACGAGATCATTGGTTGAAGGAAAAGGTGATGGAATATCTGGAAACCGTTCTGACCCAGGCGGAGTTGGGAGAGGTGGATGGATGTGATATGGGTAGCCGTGTGGCTGATCCAAAGGAATATGTAATGAATATTTTCTGTGTGGTCACGGACGAGGATCGGAGCATAGCGCTGATTAAAAAAGTGCTGAGAGAGAGTCGGTTGGATTATACCCGCATCCAAATCGCTACGCTGCCATATGGCAAAGAAGGAAGCTACACGCTGAAATATGCCTCCAAAAAAGGCGTTACCGAATTCTCGCTTTGATCACGATTCGCTGTTTCTTACCATAAACGAACTCTGTACTTGTCCTGCCCGAGGGCAGTTTGCCCCCGACATTTTCCCCACTTAAATTCATCATACGAGAAGACCATAATTGGACTTCCCAGCCTTAACCACTCGATCAACACTCTGTAAGTAGTAAGATTATGCCCGTAGATATTGTAATCTTGCTCAAAAGTATGCGCATATCAAGGTAGACGTTTATCATCGTTTTTGTGTAATCAGACCCTCCGCCTCTCCCTCGCCTCACTCTCCATCCGGCACAAACCACAACTTATTATCTGTACCTCCAACATTTTATAAAGCAGTACTCCTTGCGGCTCCAATTACGGGGGCCCCTACCCGCAGCATTCACAGCAATCCTCTTCCCAAAGCCTCATTCTATTTCACTCAGTCAAGCCATCCGTATGCGACAAAAAGAGTTGAGCCTTCTCCATGCACAGTCCTATAATATACAATTGTATAAAATCCGAGAGAGTGGTGGATATCACAACAGGTCATCCGATCACAACCGTTAAACCCACCACACCTCGGAACCAAAGGAGGGTCACATTGAATCAATGAGCAAAAGATGCAACAACGGATGCAGCAGCAACAGAAGGAGATGATAAACAGAAGTGAAAGCAACAGCCCAATCAGATATTGAGACCGATGCAGAAGTAAACGCAAATGCAAAAGCGAACACCAGTGCAATGAAAAAGAATTGGACTCCCCATTTCAAAGAGTTCATTCAACGCAAGCCCAAGACGCTGGCTTTTAAAATCCCGTTTGCCTACTTTGTCATTATTCTGCTAACGGTGGCGTTCAGTGCGTTGGTGTTGAATCGAATCTCGGAAAGTGATGCGCAGCGAAAGATCAATGAGGCATCACTGCAGACGATTACATCCATTGAGACCAACGTTAATCTGATGATCGAGAACGTGAACAATTATTCGAAAATGATTTTCTCCGATCCCAACTTGCAGAACCTGCTGCGGCAGGGCAATGTGTACTCCAATTTACAGACACAGTCCAAGGTCAGCGCGTATTTGACCAATCTAATGCAAGCGGTTCCAATTATTGATTCAGTATATATTTATGATAATTCCGGGCACCGATTCTCGGTCGGTACACAGGAATGGCCCACGTTTATGGAAGCGAATGTGAAGGAAGCGCCGTGGTACGAACAGGCACTGAAGCACAACGGACGATATCTCCTCAGGCTGAATGGTGGCAACAACGACAGCGAAGTCTCGGCGACGGGGGAGAATGATGGGCACGAGGTGGTCTCATTTATTCGACTCATTCGAGATTTGGATGATACGTCTCCGCTTGGATTTCTGGTCATGAACATCAAGGGCAAATCCATCGCTCAAGCCTATGCCAACCTGTCTGCACCGGATTCATTTCAGGTGGCCATCCTGGATGAGCATCAGCGGGTGATCGCAACGAACGCTACCGATGGAAAGAAGGCCGTGCCTGCTGTATCCGACGCATCCATGTCAGCGGCTTCTGGACAGGAAGGGATGTACGAGATGTTAGAGGCCAATCAGGTCAAGTTAAAACAAACATTTCAAGAGCAATCCTCCGGCTTCATCACCTTGCAATCGGGTGGTCAGGAATATGCGGTGACCTATCGTTCGGCTGGTGATGATCAGTGGAAATTCATCAGCATGAGCCCATACCAGGCTACCGATACCCGCAATAAATCTATGGTGTTGCTTGCGCTGATCCTACTGGCGGTGAACGGGACTGTTTTTTTCGTCAGTTCGTTCATCATCTCGCGCAGTGTCATTAAGCCGATTCACAAGCTGCTTCGTTCCATGCAGAAAGCACCAAGTGGCAACTTCCACAAAGTGACGGTTGAACTGAACAGCTACGAGTTCGCACAGCTATATGGAGGATACAACCAGATGATTGAGCAGATTGACCAGATGTTGAAACGCATCATTCAGGAGCAGCAGACGATTCGCCGAGCAGAGCTGAATACACTTCAGGCGCAGATCAAGCCGCATTTTCTATACAACACACTTGATTCCATTACCTCCCTAGCGATGTCGGGCATGAACGATAAGGTATGTGAGCTGTTAGAAGCACTCGGAAGTTACTATCGGCTGAGTGTCAGTAAAGGGCGCGAACTGATTACGCTGCACGAGGAGGTTGAGATTGTACGCAATTATCTGACGATCCAGCAGGTACGATACCCCGGTGTATTTGAGGTGCAGTACGATATTGCTCCAGATTGTGAGCGAGTGATGATTCCCAAACTTGTGCTCCAGCCGTTGGTGGAAAATTCGCTGTATCACGGTATTCGTCCCAAAGGCAGCCCGGGCACGATATGCATCCAAGCTCGTCGATCCAAGGAGGGAGTACTTCTAACGATCACTGACGACGGAGTCGGCATGTCCGAGGAAGAAGTGAAGCAGATTCAACGAACAGAAATGAACAGGTCTAATCGCTCGAACTCATCTAACCCATCTAACTCTTCTAATACTTCTAATCCTACCTATCACTCTAAACACAATCCAAGCTTTGGCTTGTGGGGGACGATGGAGCGGCTTCGCATTTTTTATGACAGAGAAGATGGACTCAAGCTGCAGAGCGAAGTTGGAAAAGGAACCACCATTATTATAACGATCCCGAAGGGAGCCGATGAATCATGGAATTAACTGTGGAACCATTAAAGGTATTGATTGTGGATGACGAGTACCTCATCCGAAATCTGCTGCGCATGCGTATCGATTGGGAGCAGCAAGGCATGACCATCATTGGCGAGGCCTCCGATGCTGAAGAGGCTTTGAATCAGGTTGAGCTGTTGCGTCCAGACATCGTGTTCACGGACATATACATGCCAAAGATGGACGGCATTGAACTAAGCGGCATCCTCATGGAGCGTTACCAGAACTTAAAAATCGTGGTTGTGACGGGACATGATGAATTTGAATATGCTCGTCAGAGTGTGAAGCTGGGCATATCCGATTTTATTTTGAAACCCATCCGTGCTTCTGAGTTATTACAGGTTACGACGAAGCTGCGAGTGGCAATCGAGCAGGAGATGGGGCGCGAGTACGAGCTGATGAAGCTGCGGGAGGAGATGAAGCAGAGCTTCCCTTATCTCAGGGAGAGGTTTATAAATCAATGGTTAAGTGATGTGATACCTGAGGATGAACTACAAGAGAAGGCGCGTTTCTTCGGCATTCCTATCTCGTCTGGCGAACCAGGATTGCGCATTGCAGTAATGGAGGTGGAGGTTGCCGTATCGCAAGCGAAGATAGCTGCACCAGAGGTATATCCACATCTGTCCGAACCATATCACCAAACACACCAAGCACAAGGAGGGCCTCAACATCAACACGGTCAGCCCCAATTAAGCCAGCATCAGACAGAAGCTCATCGACAACCCGCTGAGGAAATACATATTTTGCTGCGAATGGTAGGCATGAAGCAGGTGCAGGCATTTTATCCGCAGGATTCGCAAACCATTATTGTCATGGACCCGCATAACCGGATAGTTGTGCTCTCGCTTGGTGCGGATACGGAATTTGCCAATCAGGTACAGCAGCTTCAGGAAGAACTTCAACATACACTTAAGCTCGAAGGGTGTGAAGTTGATGTGACCGTAGGGATTGGGCAATGGCAATCAGGATGGGGAAGGGCCTGTGTGGGATACCGGGAAGCTTGTCGTGCACTCGATTATCAGGCGTTTGTGGGGAAAAATCAGGTCATTTGCTTCGAGGATCTGGTCATCGAAGGCGGGAAAAAGCCCTACCACTCGGATGCTCAGCTGCTCCAACAACTGCAATTTTACGTCAGTGTTGGTGCGGGGGAAGAAGCCGTATTGTTGCTGGAGCGTATGCTGTCTGTGCCGTTCTCGGACGTTTCACAGTTTCGGATGGCAGCCATGGATGTGGTTACGGAGTGCCAGCGTGCTGCCATAGAGCAGCAGCTTGAGGGAGAGTACGCATTGAACAAAGAGGCCGTTGCGGCCATTTTTACAGCAGGTCATCTGCCTGAACTAAAAAACATGCTGGAGCAGCATGTCCGCATGGTATCGGATGTCATACAAGCCAAGCGCCAGGCGAAGGAAGGCAATCTGATCGACCGGGTGATGGCTTATCTTGAAGAGAACATGGGCAATGCGGAGGTGGGTCTTTCCAGCACCGCGGCTACTTTTTACGTAAGTTCGGGCCATCTGGGGCGGCTGATGAAAAAAGAAACCGGGCAGACATTTGTGGAATATATGACGCAGCTTCGTATGAGAAAGGCCGAAACGTTGCTGAAGCAGACCGATTTAAAGGGGTATGAGATCGGGCAGCAGGTAGGCATCCCGGACCCACACTATTTCAGCGTCTTGTTCAAAAAACATATCGGCCGATCCATGAATGAATATCGGAATGTAAAAACCTGAAAAACGAGAATACCAACCCCCACTTCCAATTCCACATATGTTCGAATATTACAAATCGATGCCTGTTTTCTAAATGGAGAACAACGCACAGTTCGCCTAAAATATGGGCTAGAACCAACTAAAACATATAGGGAGGTCCATAGAGATGAAAGCGCTATTAAAAAAATCAGCAAGTCTAATTCTGACTCTGGGAATTGTAATCAGTCTGGCGGCATGTTCAACCGGTTCGTCCGGTGGTACACAGGGGGAGAGCGATGGAAAGATCAAGCTGACGCTATGGGATCAATCAGTTGGCAATACCGATCCTTCAGCCAAACTGCTGCCCGAGATTGTTGAGAAATGGAACAGCGAGCATCCGGACATCCAGGTTGAACGTACGGGCAGACAGGAGAACAGTACAAAACCAAAGTCAAAACATCGATTGCGGCTGGTGAGGCGCCAGACCTGTTCTATGGCATGGGTGGCGGCAGCTTCATGCAGCCGTACATCAAATCCGGCAATGTGCTGGAAATCTCAAGTTACCTGACTGACGATATCAAAGAACGAATGGGTCCGGGTATGGCTGAGGCCATCAATATGGACGGCAAAATCTACACATTGCCCGTGTACACACATATCGCCAACCTTTACGTGAATACAGAACTGTTCGAGCAGGCGGGTGCCAAGATTCCGACCACCTATAAGGAACTGCTGGATGCAGTCACCAAGCTGAAAGCGGCGGGGATCACCCCGGCTGTGATTGGGGAAAAGGATCGCTGGCCGGGCATGTACTGGTACGACATTATTGCGATGCGTCAGGCAGGCAATGTTGCGGTGATGGAAGCCTTTAAAGATCCGTCAAAGTGGGATTCGCCCGACTTTGTTGCCGCGGCCACTAAAATGCAGCAGCTTGCGCAAGCAGGAGCGTTCAACAGCAGCATGTTCAGCATGAGCTATGACGAGATGCTTGGGGCATTTAATGCAGGCAACGGGGCGATGATGTTCCAGGCCAACTGGGTGAATGCTGGAATTGAGGACCCGTCCTCCGCAGTCAAAGGCAAAGTGAAAGTGATTCCGTTCCCGGTGTTTGAGGATGGAAAAGGCACAAATACCGAAATCTTCGGCGGAGCCGTCGATGGTTTCTACATCAACCAGAATACCAAACATCCGAAGGAAGCCGTGGAATTCCTCATGTATCTGAGTGAGCAGCTTGGTACGCAAGGTTTCCTGGCTGGAGCGGGTCTGCCAAGCTGGAAAACAGATGCACTCGACACGTCCAGCCTGTCCTCTCTAGATCTGTCTGCGGCAGATATTATGAAAACGGCGACCTCATTCATCGCATGGTGGGATAACATTCTGCCAGCGGAGTCTGCGGAAGCGCACAAAAACCTGATTGCCCAGCTGCTTGCCGGAGATGTAACACCGGAGGAGTTCTGCAAACAGATGGCACAGCTCAAACCAACAGAGCTGAGTCTATAGAAAACAGGTAGGCAGGTATACGTGCGTGCAAGCTTACAAGCTTAAATGCTTACAGGTCCTAGGTCCTTACACTATAAGCTTTGTAAATTACCTGTGAATATCTTGCGCATAGACCTTGTGAGCTTGCAATGCTACCGCTTCTAACAATGAAGATGAACCCAAACAAGGCGTGGTCCGGTGTATCCCGGTCACGCCTTTGAGAGGAGAACAATAATGAACTCTGTATTTTCCAATAAAGGCACGATAGCCGTCTTTGTACTGCCTACCCTGATTCTGTTCTGCGGAATTGTGCTTATTCCGATCTTTGTCTCCAGTTATTACAGTCTGCTGGACTGGAACGGCGTGGGCAGGGGTACATTTATCGGCCTGGACAACTATGTAGAGATGTTTAAGGATACCCGGGTGCTGAATTCGATCAAGAACTCCCTGTTATTCGCAGGTGCTTCGGTGTTCATTCAACTGCCGATCTCGCTGGTGCTTGCACTGATTCTGGCGTCCAGCGTCAAGGGGGAAGGCTTCTACCGGACCGTGTATTTCATCCCGGTGTTGATCTCAACGGTGGTTATTGCCCAGTTGTGGTCTAAAATCTACAATGCCGATTATGGTCTACTGAACGTGTTGCTGCAAAGTATCGGCTTATCCAGCCTGGCACAGGACTGGCTGGGGCAGAAGGACACCGCGCTGGCGGCATCGTTTATTCCAACCTTATGGCAGTACGTAGGGTATCACATGCTGCTGATGTATGCAGGTGCGAAGTCCGTGTCTCAGGATGTGCTCGAAGCTGCTCGAATGGATGGTGCTTCCCGTATTCGCACGGCGTGGTCCATTATGATCCCGCTGATGAAGCCAATTCTGAAGGTAAGCCTTGTTTTTTCGGTCATCGGTGCATTCAAGGTGTTTGACCTGATCTATGTGCTGACAGGTGGTGGGCCATTTTACACAACTGAAGTGCCGAGCACGCTGATGTACGCTACCATTTTTGATACGTTCCGATACGGATATGGCAGTGCGATCTCGGTCTTTATCATTGTGGAGTGTCTGGTGTGTACGGTCCTCATTAATTCATTGTTCAAAACGGAGTAGAGGGAGGCATAAGGCATGAGTACTGTAGAAGTCATGTTGCAAAAAAAGCCCAAGCCGAGGTCCATCTCCGGACCGATCGGGAAAGTGTTCCTGCAAGCGTTTCTGATCCTCGTTGCGATTGTGCAGATTTACCCGCTCATCTGGCTGGCGCTGTTTTCCCTGAAGGATAATAGTGAGATTTTCAGCGGTGATGTGGCCGGGTTGCCCAAAGCGTTCCTATGGAGCAACTACACCAAAGCAATGTCCGACGGCCATGTGCTGACCTATTTTATGAATAGTGTGCTGGTTACTGCGGCCTCCATTGTCTTGGTACTGATCCTGTCCTCCATGACGGGATACGCAATCACAAGAATGAACTGGAAGCTCAGCGGGTTGACGATGACGATCATTTTGCTGGGCATGATGGTGCCGATTCATGCGGCGCTGCTGCCATTGTTTATTATTTTGAAGAATCTTAGCCTGCTCAACAGCTACTGGTCTCTGATCATTCCCTATGTGGCATTTGGCATTCCGATGGCAGTATTCATTCTGGGCAGCTTTTTCAAAGGTATCCCAAGAGAGATGGAGGAGTCGGCGGTTATCGACGGCTGCGGCATATACCGGACGTTTTTCTCCATTATCCTGCCGCTTGTGCGTCCGGCCATATCAACTGTAGCGATCTTCACATTTCTGTCCTGCTGGAATGAGCTGATGTTTGCGGTCACGTTTATCAATAACACGGCTTACCAGACATTGACGGTGGGCATGATGTCGATGGTGGGAACGTACATTACGCAATGGGGTATCATTGGTGCGGGACTGATGATTACGACAGTGCCAACGGTGGTCATCTATTTGCTGTTGAACAAACAGGTGCAGAAGAGTATGATCGCAGGTGCGATCAAAGGTTAGCTGGAGGCTGGACTGGAGGCTTGGCGTTAGAAGGGCTTGCTGCTCGCTCGCTGTACTCTCTTTCTGGTAGATATCGGCTTGATTTGGGATTTCGCAAGGTATGATCTCTGGACTAGACCGGAGCCTGTGGTCATGGAATAATAAGGGAGTATGTAGCAGGCAGTTGCAGAGAGGGGTCATTATTTATGGTCAATATCGCGATGGTAGAGCAGGAGTCAGTTCGGGAAAAGGTTGTGGCGTTCACGTTTGATGATGGGCCGCATCCGGTGTATACACCTCAAGTGCTTGAGATATTCCGCCGTGCGGGTGGGCAGGCGACGTTTTTCATGATTGGCCAAGAGATGGAGACTCACCCGGAGATTGCGGTGGAGGTGCATCGTGAAGGGCATGAGATTGCCAACCATACGTACACGCATCCGGATCTGACCAAGTTGACGCTGGAGGAAGCCGGGGAGGAGCTGCAACGCGCAGAAAATCTTGTTCAAGAAGTTACGGGGCAACCTGCCCGCTGCTTCCGCCCGCCGTATTTTGGCGTAAACGATGATATACTGTCTCTGGCAGCGGAGCGTGGATATCGTACGATTGGTGCGGTAAACGGTGATGCGAAGGATTGGGACAATCCCGGCGTTGGGCACATTCTGGAGCATACTCGGTCTGTAGTGAAACCCGGCAGCGTGCTTATATTCCATGACGGGTACGGGGATCGTTCCCAGACGGTGGAGGCGGTTCGTGTGCTGGTGGAGGAACTGGTCGCGGAAGGGTACCGTCTGGTGACGGTGAGTGAGTTGTTAGAAATTTCTCGTGATCATGATGAAAAGACGACATAATCAAGTGGGCCCATCATTCTTTGAATGACAGGGTCTTTTTTTAATATATATAATACATAGGAAGAATGAAGTGAAAGCACAAACTTTGCTTGCCCTCTCAAACTACTTTATAATAATAGGCTAAACTAGATTATGTCAGGAGGAAACAATGGACTTTATCAGAAATCAACTAGAAGAACTCGGCATGAGTGGACCCTCCATTGGATACCTTTCGAATGTGATTATGGTTATTTTTATAGCAGTGATTTCGGTACTGGCGAACTTTATAGCCAAAAAATTAGTGCTCAAAGCGATTAATCATATCGTTAATAACAATAGGTATAAGTGGGGCAACATCATTGTGGAGAAGAAGTTATTCCATAAGCTGTCGCATCTCGTACCGGCCATTATTATCTATTATTCTGCTTATATTTTCCCACCCTATCAGGCTTTGATTGAAAAATCAGCAATGACCTATATGATTGTTATCATGATTACGGTTCTGAATGCTCTGCTGAATGTCTTCGATGATATCTATCGTACCTATGAGGTGTCTAAGATCCGCCCAATCAAGAGTTACATTCAGGTAGCCAAGATTGTCCTGTTCATTATCGGGGGCATTATCGTCATCTCCAGCCTGATCGGACAGAACCCGCTCATTATCCTCAGTGGACTTGGGGCGTTATCGGCAGTATTAATGCTCGTATTCAAAGACTCAATCCTGGGCCTCGTGGCCGGTGTACAGCTATCGTCAAACGATATGGTGCGCGTTGGTGACTGGATCGAGATGCCAAAGTATAATGCGGACGGCGATGTCATCGACATTACTTTGAATACGGTAAAGGTTATGAATTTTGATAAAACGATTACGATGATTCCAAGCTACGCCCTCATTTCGGATTCGTTCCGTAACTGGAGAGGGATGCAGGTGTCCGGTGGCAGAAGGATTAAGCGGAGTATCTATATTGATATCAGCAGTATCCGTTTTTGTACGGAAGAGATGGTGGCTGAATTTGAGAAAATCCACTACCTGACTGATTATGTCACGGCGAAATTGAAAGAAATTCAGGCTTACAACATGGAGCACCAGGTGAATACCGAAAGCAACGTGAATGGCAGACAACTGACAAACGTCGGTGTATTCCGGGAATATATCCATCAATATCTGAGGAATCATCCAAAAATCAATAAAGATATGACGATGATTGTGCGACAATTAGCACCGGAAGATCGCGGGCTTCCTCTGGAAATCTATGCATTCAGCAATGATATCAACTGGGGTGTATATGAGAACGTTCAGGCGGATATCTTCGACCATATCTTCGCGGTGGCGTCGACATTTGGACTACGGGCCTTCCAGAATCCAACTGGACATGACATTGTACAGCTGAAAGAGGATAAGCAATATTCGAGCGGATATTGAGATCCGAAGCACCGTAAAGGTGCTTTTTTTTATTCAAAAAGTGACATATTTACTATTTACAAAAATGGAAATAATTAATATTATGTTTATGTGGGTTTGATTTCCATATTCTATTTTTTCTTTATCTTCTCAATCATATGGATATACAATGTACCGCTTTGATTATTGAAAAATTTGATGGAGGTGAGCTTCGTGGCACGTGTGTTAGTTGTGATGATGCCTGCAGAAGGGCATATCAATCCGTCGCTCGGGTTAATCAAGGAGTTGATAGAGAGCGGAGATGAGGTCGTCTATTGTTGTACTGAAAAATACCGGACGAAGATTGAAGCGTTAGGTGCTCAATTTAAAGCTTACTCCTTCAACGAGGCAACCCTGCTCAACAACCCCAATATGAAGCCATTTGAAATCAAGCATCCTTACCAATTCTTATATATGATTTTGAAAAAAATAACTCAACGGTTTATTCCGGATGTTCTGAATTTGATCGAAAATGAAACCTATGACTATTTAATTTTTGATTCCTTAATCGGCTGGGGCGGACAAATTTTGGGCGAAAAGCTGGGGATACCCACGATCTGCTCGACCAGTACCTTTGTTTTTGTAGAGCCTCTCGGGTCAGGTAGCCATAATCTGAAGGATGACAATGAGGAGGTTCAGGAGCTATATAACGGCATTATGGAAATATCTCAACAATTAGCTTCCCGGTTCAATGTGGCTGCGCCTTCTCTGGCGGAACTTTCAGGGCATCCAGGACAACTGAAGATTGTCTATACAAGCCGCTATTTTCAACCCATGGGGGACAAGCTGGACGACAGCTTTGTGTTCACTGGCCCGTCCATTATTCCTCGTAAGGATGCGCCAGCTTTTGCAAATGAATCTCTGCATGCTCTTTATAAGCAGGTCGTTTATATTTCGATGGGAACCATTTTAAATAAAGATCTCGAGTTTTATAAGCTTTGCTTTACGGCCTTTCGTGATTTGCCTGTGCAATTTATATTGGCTTCGGGAAAGGATACCGATCTGGAGCCGATTGCGGATCTCATTCCCGATAATTTCATCATTAGACCGTACCTGCCTCAGTTGGAAGTGCTGCAACATGTCGATGCGTTTCTGACACATACAGGCATGAACAGTGCAAGTGAGGCTTTGTATTACAATGTACCGTTGATCATGCTCCCTTTAACCTCGGATCAGCCTCGTGTAGCAGGCCGGATACAGGAGTTGGGCGCGGGAGTAATCGTGGATAAAAATAACCTGACGCCTGACATACTGAGAACCGCAGTATTAGAGGTGCTCGGCAATGATTCCTACAGGGAACATGCAGGAGTGATTGGGAACACACTGCGTGATGCTGGCGGGTATAAGCGGGCGGCTGCTGCCATCAAAGAATTTTTGGGCAATCGACCTTTATCAGCCACGACTATCTCTTCCCTTGAATGAAGAGGCGACTTTCCTCTTATTAGAGAGGTTGACTTACCGTGTGAACAGAGCGAGAGGTCGAAGGGATTCTCGATGATGGTGTACAATTGATTCAAGCGCTTGAGGAAAGGTTAGAGATAACCGAGAGCACATGTCATTTTGTCGCATTAAAATAGGAAGCATACCTTTCACAAAGGAGAGTTCCCACATGAATCATACAATCCCTGAATACACATTGAACGATGGCTTGAAAGTGCCTGCAATTGGATTTGGTACCTATAGTTTAAAAGGTGAAGAAGGCGTTAAATCGATCGCGTCCGCAATGGATGCGGGTTATCGATTAATTGATACGGCGTATAACTATGAGAATGAGGCAACGGTGGGCAGAGCAATCAAACAAAGCTCCATCGCCAGAGAAGAACTGCTCATTTCCTCGAAGCTGCCGGGGCGTTATCACGCTCATGATAAAGCACTTGTAGCGATCCAGGAATCCCTGTACAGAGCGGATCTGGATTATTACGACCTGTATTTGATTCACTGGCCCAATCCGAAGAAGGACATGTATGTCGAGGCATGGCAAGCGCTGATCGAAGCCAAAAAACGTGGATATATCCGATCCATTGGAGTGAGCAACTTCCTGCCTGAGCACAATGAACGCCTGATTAAGGAAACGGGGATAGCGCCGAGTCTGAATCAGATTGAGCTGCATCCGTTCTTTGACCAAGCCGATCAGCGGGAACAGGATACGAAGCATGGCATCGTGAACGAATCCTGGAGTCCGATTGGACGTGGCAATGATGCCGTACAGGATATTCTGAAGGATGAGAATATTCTTCAGATCGCGGAAACGCATGGCAAAACGCCAACCCAGATCATTCTGCGCTGGCATGTTCAGCTGGGTTCCATTCCAATTCCGAAAGCCGGCTCCCTGCAGCATCAGCAGGAAAATATCGATATATTCGATTTTGAGTTGAGCACAGAAGAGATGCAGGTCATCTCTGCATTTAATCGTCCGGATGGACGGTTGTGGGATCAGGACCCAAGCGAGTACGAAGAATTTTAAAGAACGACAAATGAAGGGCTGCTCCCATGTCAGATATGACAGGAAGCAGCCCTTTATTGTTGAAGCATAGTAAGCATTGTTGCAGTTTTCCATGTTGCGTAAGTTCTGTTTAGTGTCCGGCAGGGATACGGAAGGTACAAATCTCGTACGGTTTGATATCAAAAGTAATCCGACCATTTTCCACGGCGCATTCCGCTTCGTTATTCTCGAGCAAATCACACGCGTACGCCGTAGCACCTGCTCCTTCAGGCAATTGCAGGGAAGCACGGCTGCGGCGGCCGTGTGCTTCGTAGAGACGGATGATCATATCATCGTTGTTCTCGGCTTTTTTGATAACCTCCAGCACGACATTATCCTGATCGACCGATGCAAGTGACCATGTTCCCGGCAACGTACCGGTTTGCGGACTTACTTCACGGGCAACCAGTGGACGGTTGAGATCATAAGCGGCTTGGATGACACGTCCTTCACGGAAGTCGCCCTGATGCGGATAGAGCGCGTAGGTGAATACGTGCTGCTCTTTGTCGGCATTTTCATTCGGGTACGTTGCGCTCTTGATCAGTGACAGTCGCATCACCGAGTTATGAATGTCATATCCGTATTTGCAGTCGTTCAGCAGAGCAGCGCCGTACCCGTTCTCCGCCAGATCAGCCCACTTCTGCCCGCATACTTCAAACCGGGCTTGATCCCAGCTCGTATTACGGTGGGTAGCACGCTCAACGTTGCCGTACTGGATTTCGTAGACGGCCTTTTCACTCCAGATATCGAGCGGGAAGGCGGCTTTCAGCAGCAAATGCTCCTGCTTCCAATCCACAAACGTACGGAAATCAATCCGGCGCGTGTGCGCATAGAAGATGATCGTTTGCTCAATGACAGAGTCCAGGAAATGTCGCTTCACTTGAAGCACGGAACGCACCGGCCCGCTTTCAATCCACTCCAGCGACTGCAGGTGATTAATCTCCCACATATGCTGTTCATAATAATCGTCAATGTTCCATGCCTCGTATTCCGCAGGTCGATCCTCGAACACTTGCAGCACGTTACCGCGCTTGCCAGACTGAAGCAGCTCACGGCCCTCCAGCTTGTCCCATAAGGATGTGAATTCGGCACTTTCATTCAGGTCAATATCGTACCAAGGTGTATGGATGTGGCGCTGATCTGCTTCCCACTGTGCAACCGATACGCCCGCGACAAGCTCGTCTGTGAGATCCGGTGTGATTCGGAAAGATTTATACCCGGATGCAGGTACATTTTCTGCAAGGAATACAAGTCCGCCTTCGGGAGTCCGCTGGCTTGGTACAGGGTGATCTCCATCGTAGACGGTTACCTTTCTCGCAAAAGCAGGCAGTTCAACCACATCCGTCCGTACAAATCCGGTGGTGTTAAATACCACAATGGCTTCGCTATCAGATGTAATTCGGCTCGCAATGCCGTTCAGTGCGCTGTCTTTCAGCTCATCCGTGACACGCAGAACTTCTTCATATTGCTCTTTGGAATCCACATATACCTGCTCAATGGAGCTGCCCGGGAGAATATCATGGAACTGGTTCAGCATCGTCAGCTTCCATGCATGCTCCAGTGCATCGGTTGGATAGGCCGCGTGTGCATTCGCCTGACGATGAATCATGGCATATAGCTCGGCGTCGGCCAGTGCAAATTCGCTATGACGGTTGTACCGTTTGTTACGTGCCATGGAAGTGTAGGTACCCCGGTGATACTCCAGATACAGCTCTCCCGACCAGCGGGGAACGGAAGGAACATCCGCCAGATTTTGCTCCAGCTTCTCGAAGAACTCTCGTACAAACGTACGTTTCACGTCGGGTACGCCTGGCAACCCTTTTTCAAGCCGTCTGCCGTGCTCTAGCATCTCCTCGGTTGGACCGCCGCCCCCATCGCCGAAGCCGTAGCACTGTAACACATCTGCATTGATATTTTTGTTCTGGTATCGCTGCCACGTGCCTTTTACTTGCGAAGCATTAAATCGTCCATTATAGGTCGTTTCGAAGCGGTGCTGCCTGAAATCAGGATGTTTGTCATAGTCTGTTGCTGTAATGAAATGGGTGAGGACCTCTGATCCGTCGATTCCTCTCCAGTACATCGTGTCGTTTGGAATCTGGTTTGTATCATTCCAGGCAATTTTGGTTGTCATAAAATAATCAATGCCGCTCTTGCGCATAATCTGCGGCATCGCTGCACTATAACCAAATACATCTGGCAACCAGAGCACACGGTTCTCCACGCCGAATTCTTCCTTGAAGAAACGTTTGCCGTAGATAATCTGACGGATCATGGATTCACCCGAGATCAGGTTACAGTCGGCTTCCAGCCACATTGAACCTTCCGCTTCCCAGCGACCTTCCGCCACCTTTTCTTTGATTTTCTCATACAGAGGTGGGTAGTCTGCTTTCAGGTACGCATACAGCTGGGGCTGAGAAGACATGAACGTGTATTCTGGAAACTTGTCCATTAGATACAGTACACTGGCGAAGCTGCGGATGACCTTCTCCCGAGTCTGATCCAGCGTCCACAGCCATGCCACATCGATATGCGTGTGTCCGATACAGTGCACGGTAGGGATGTGATCACCGGCAGGGCGGATATCACCATAGACATGATCTTGCAGATATCGGCGCGCTTCCAGCACTGACGCATGGAATTCTGCACTGTTTTCCTGGCGCAAATCCAGCAGATTCACGGCTTTATTCAGATGTTCGACCAACTTCAGCCGCTCCAGATCATCCTCACGCAGCAGATCCGCAGCATCTAGCGCAGCCTTGAGATCATAATACAAATCGGAGACTTGCTGATGATGCTCGGCGATATATACATTTAGAAAAACATCCGCGGCAGACGTACTGCAATACGCATATAATGCCAACTCAATCTCTTCGCCCTTCACTGCGGATGAGGTCAAGTCGATTTCCGTATGATTAACATCCAGACCGCAGATCAATTCCCCATTGAGGAATGCCAGAAACTGCGGATTATCGTAATTCCAGATATCATCAGCACCGGTGACGATGGCACACACGACCTTTTTCCCTTCCAGATGATCCGGGATTTGAATGCGGGTTTTGAAGCAGCTATGAACGTCTTTGCCGCCCCAGCCATCACCCTTACGGAATACGTTCCAGGAGGAAGGGTCCTCATGCACCAGTTCCCAGGAGTGGTAACCACTTTCTTTATGATAAAGCTCAGGGATATATGTCTTTGAGGTAAGACGAGCACGTTCCAAGTGTTTAACAATGGTATGGATTCGAGTATATAAGGAATTCATTTTCATGTTGGTTTCCCACCTTGGTTTGTAGTAAGTACAGGCTGTAGTCGTTGTTGGAGTGATAACAATGCAAGCGCTAACATATCAACTCTATCATAACAAAAGAAAAATGGACGAAACTACGTATTGTATGCTGAAAACAACGTCTTTTTATTGCATTTCATGCTAAAATAAAATCATTAGAATCAGGGATAGGGGGCATGTCCATGACACCATCGATTTTGGCATACGAGCAGGGATATGCGATCCATGTGAACCAGCCTGGAGATTCACTTTTTTATCATCTCGATTATGACGAGCGTTCCCATGAACTGAATATGGAGTTTCAGCATTTCCATGATTGCTATGAAATCTGTATCCTTCTGGATCGCACAGCTGCGCACATCATTGAAGGCAGTTTATATGAGATCCAGCCTCTGGATATCGTTCTGTTGCGGCCTTCTTTGCTGCATAAAACGCAATATCCGAAGGGTGCTCCGCCTAAACGATTGATGATCACCTTTGCCATGCCACGTAATACACCTGGTCTTGATAGCGGTTACACAGAGCTGTTCTCAATCTTTGATAAACCGATCCCGATATTCCGATTTACAGAAGAAAGACGCAAGGAAGTCCTCGCGCCGATCAATGATATTTTTGCTATATCGCAGCAGCCTTCTGCACTTCAATCGGTTATGATTCATAGCAAGTTCGTGGAGTTTCTCTGTGCTCTTCATCGTTACTCACCAGAGAACGGGTATGTGCGTGAAGAGACTGGATCAACGATGTCCAGGCGCATGTATGCCATTGCCTCTTATATTCACAGCCATTATCAGCAGGATTTATCTTTGGACGAAGTATCCAAGCGTTTTTATGTAAGTGCCCATCACTTGTCTCGCCAATTCAATAGGGTTACCGGCTTCACCTTCACGGAGTATGTGCAGATGACCCGTATTCGGAATGCTCAGCAATTGCTGCTGAATTCGAGTGAGAAAATCACAGATATTGCTGCACAGTGTGGGTTCACAAGCTTTTCCCAGTTCAATCGCATCTTCAACAAACAGAACGGAATGTCACCAAGTGCATATCGCCGAAGCAGACATTCGCAGAGCGAGCGTGAAGTTATGCTTGTGGGTGAGAGCCCCGAATCACTTGGGAGCCTAGAGTGAGAGGGACGAGGAGAGTGATGGACAGAGCTAAAATCTACTTAACATGTTACTCTTTTCTGAATAGAAGCTTTTTATAAAAGAAAGAATAGAGAAGAGAAATGGTATATTGTTTGGTGCATATATTTACGACTCAGCTAGGGACAAACCGCCATCATACATCCGATATACTCTGTCACAATATTCAAGCATACGCTCATCATGGGTAACCATAATGGCTGCTTTTTGGCGTGATTTCACTTCTTGCGCGATTAGACTAACCACTTCATGGGCTCGTTTGGTATCCAAACTGGCGGTTGGTTCATCAGCTAAGATGATGTTGGGATTATTCATTAAAGAACGAGCAATGGCTGTCCGTTGTTTCTCACCACCGGATAACTCTTCGGGAAAACTTTTTAACTTCAAACCCAGCCCCAGTTCTTCCAACAGCTTGGTGGCAAATGCCTTATCCTCTTTTTTAATCGTCCCCGCCATCCTTTTTACAACTAGCAGTTGATCCAGAACATTTAGATAGGGAACTAGATTTGAAGATTGCATAATAAATCCAACTTCTTGCAGCCTTATATTAGATAGCTCTTTCTCCGTAAGCTTCGAAATATGATTTCCGTTTAGTTGAATATCTCCTTCGGAGGCTTTCAGCATGGCCCCAGCAATAGATAAGAATGTACTTTTACCAGAACCAGAAGGTCCAACTACAGCAACAAACTCCCCCGGTTCCACGGATATGGATACATGATCAAGCGCGGTGATCCGATTGTTTCCTTCGGCATAATACATGGTGACTTCCCGCATGTGCAGTCCCTTACTCATTATTCAACCCTCCCGAGCGCCTTAAGCGGATCAATCTTAGTAATTTTGCGAACAGATACCAGTGAACTTAACATAGCAATAACCAGCAAGATAATAGAATAATTGAAGACAAGACTGGTTTCCAGCTTAAATGGCATTCCTTTTGGCATAATTGCTGCTGTCCCATAAGTCAGCAAGATTCCAACAACAATACTAGTCAGCGAAAGTACAAACACTTGCGAGATAATGGCTTTTCCCAAGAAACGGTTACTAGCGCCTATCGCTTTCATAATGCCGAACTGATTGGTCTTTTGCATCGTGATGACATAAAAGAATACCCCAAGCACAAATGCGGAGATTGCAAGCAAAAATGCAAGCATCATTAGAATCGTACCATTCTCTTCTTTGTACCCTGGCATACCTTGAACGGCTGCCGCTCGAGTAACCGTATCCGTACCTGATAGCATGTTATTAATTACATTTGGATCGATATCCTTGCCTTGTAACATGATTGCATTGACGGGTCCAGTAACTCCTTTATCAGAACCCGGAGCCGCGAAGGTAATCTTCCGCCATTCAGCCATTGGAGTAAATACGGATGCAACGTGGTTATAGGTCTGATTCTCCACATATCCGATAATTGTCAATGATTCAGTCGTTCCATCCAGTTGAAACGTGTCCCCAAGTTGATAGCCCTCATCTTTCATGGTTGAATTCACCACGACACCCGTAGGGTTCTCGGAAGACAGGCTTTCACCTTCTACAATAGCTGGTTCCAAAAAGCTGCCTGGGTCAATTCCTATAATCGCTATATCTACCTTATCTTCATTCTTGGTGCTATTCTCTTTCAGTGCCGTTGCCATCGTACTTCCCATGGGTGCAGCAGCATCCACATTTGGAAGCTTTTCTGCCTCAGCAACCAATTGATCTGACAGCAACGACTTGCTCATTGAAGACTGTGACCCTTCTTCAAAGATGACATAATCAGCCTTCATGGTCTTGAATGTTGACGCAGCTAGCGTAGATAATCCATTCCCCAGACCGGATAAAATAAATACCAACCAAGCGATTAGTACAAAAATAATGATAATCATTAAAAATTTCATTTTACTATGCATTAATTCCTTCATAGCTAAAAACATGATCTGTTCAACTCCTTCTTTCATTTTTATTGACACATGTGTCAAATTAGAGGTGCGGCCGCGTGGTTTATATAATTAAACGATATAAATGACACATGTGTCAAATTTAATCCAAGAATAAATCTAGCTCTTGGCTCCCCCAACCCACATTTGAAACAACAGCTTCCCCCAATCAGGCGTAGGGATATTTAGCATATTAGGCGTATTAATTAAGTTAAAAAAAACACCAATAAGTACAGGTAGAGGAATATCTTGTCGCAGGGCTTGATCCTGCTGTGCACGTTCAAATAAGCGTGATAATTGAATTTTTAGGGTCCTATGTGCTTCCTCAATAAATTCAAGATCTCTCGCTGCAGCAGCAGAATTAGTCGTATTAATTTTACTGGCATCTCCCAGAAGTTGATGGAGCGTAGATTCTTCTGCGTAGATCAGAAGCAGTTGCTCAAGAGCATCCATTGGATCAGTCTCATCAATGGCTAATGAATTCTCTAATACGGTTGCAATTGATCGCTTCATACAAGCAGCAACGATCTCTTCTTTATTCGCGTAATATTGATATATCGTGCTCCGGGCTCCGGACAGATGCTGTGAGAGCAGCTTGAGATGAAAACCGTCATAGCCATGCTCAAGTATTAATTTTTTAGTTGTGTCCAGTAGCTCTGTTTCAGTAAAAGATTGTTTTCTTCCCATTAAATCTCTTCCTTTTTATCATTTAAAGTCGGTGTGAACTTCACGTAATCGATGTGTACTGCAGGTCTGCAGGAGTTCTACACTTACTTGCTTATTATGATCAGTTTAGCATATGTTTGATGGCCATAATACCAACCAAGACTATTGTTCTGGATAAATGGGTGGACGATATACAAAAAGGCAAACCCTTGAACTTACAGAGGGTTTGCCTTTTTCCTTCTATTTATCGAATACCGAATATATACCGATACGAATACAATTGATCTTACGATCAGACTCACTCATGTCCCCGTATGACGGCTACTCTTAAACATGATCTTTCGGCGCCAGCTCAATAGCAGAGCGGATGGCGGCCAGCATGCTTTTATCATCGGCGATATTTTTGCCGGCGATATCGAAGGCTGTACCGTGGTCAACCGACGTACGAATGATGCCGCCCTTCAGACCAACGGTGATGTTCACGCCTTCCTCGATGCCCATTACCTTAATTGGCGCATGGCCTTGGTCGTGGTAGCAAGCTACTACGATATCGAAGTCGCCGCGGCCAGCGCGGAAGAAGAGTGTGTCCGCCGGGAGTGGACCAACGACGTTAATGCCTTCCTGCTGCGCACGCTCAATGCCGGGCTGCAGTTTCTCTTCTTCTTCTCCATTACCGAACAAGCCGTTCTCCCCGGCATGAGGATTGATTCCGCATACGGCAACGCGCGGATTCTCAAAGCCTGCTTTTTTCAACGTATCATGAGCAAGCTTCACAACGGTGTAGGTTCTTTCCGGGTTAATACTCGCAATGGCATCGATCAGACCCATGTGTGTTGTCAGGTGAATAACGCGCAGATTCGGCGTGGTCAGCATCATCGAGAAGTCCTGCGTATCCGTCAGGTCAGCCAGAATCTCGGTGTGCCCCGGATACAGGTGCCCCCCTTGATGGAGAGCTTCTTTGTTCAAAGGCGCGGTGCAGATGGAGTGAATCTGCTGTTTTTTAGCAAGATCAATAGCTTTGGCGAGAAACTGGAATGCTGCATCCCCAGCCACGGCAGATACTTTACCGTATTCCAGATCCGCAGGAACGAGGTTCAGATCAATCACATCCACAGTACCGAATTCATACTTGGCTTCAGAAGGCTCTTGAATCGCATTAACGTTCAGACTTGAGCCGATGACAGGCAACACACGCTCCAGAATCTTCGCATCACCGATAACGAGTGGATTGCACTGATCGTACATTTCTTGATGACCCAGTGCTTTCATAATAATCTCCGGTCCAATACCTGCTGCGTCGCCCATCGTAATTCCAATTGTAGGTTTCATACGAGAATACCCCCTTTTAATTTTTGAATCGCATGGATAAAGACATCGGGTTTACCGAATCCGCCAGCTTTGGTAATCACATGCAGATCATCAATCCCTATAAACTTGGAGATCGGTACACCGATTTCAAGCTCATCCAGCAGCTCGAAGCCGCTAATATTCCATTTCAGACAGATTTGCTTAGCCGTATCGCCACCAGTCATGGATACCCCTTTGAATAGTCCCTCTTCCAGCAGTCTGGCACAGATTTCACCCATCGCGAGTACAATTTCATTGCTGACTTCCGTGTGATTGAGACCACGAATTTCGCCCGTTGCCCGTGCCAGTTCGATATCCACCTGTTCAGCGGTGGAGTAGAGGACAACATCTTGTCCTTCCAGCGCTTTGTCTCGGACCTCGTTATAGACACGTTCCATCTCTTCCGCGCGGTCTGCGGTTGCGGATACCGCTTTGAAGGAATGGAAAGAGACTGAAGCTACGCGGGAGTTACGCATCAATCGATGCAGCTGCTCGCGAGAATTTTTGTTCACGCTGCCGACCACCGTTAAGATTGGACCAGAATTCTCCGGGATCTCAAGTGACGCAGCCCTGGATTCCAACTCGTAATGCGCGGGGAGGTAATTGGCAATACCCGCCGAACCTGCCCAAGTAAAGGTATAATCCAACTCGCGAGTCATCTGCAGAATCAGTTCCAGATGTCTTTCTTCGGTGGAGTCCACCATTACATAAGGAATGTTATTTGTTTTCAACTGCTCTAGCTTGGTGCGAATATGATTCTGCCCGGCTTCCAGATCGGCGACGGTGATCTCGCCAACTTCGTACTTGGTCTGTTGTTTCAACAAGTCGGGAAGGTAGGAAATCGTTACAGGTGTCTTCGGATCATGGGCAATTTCAGTATCTGCCAGCGGAACGCCGTTCAGGTAATGAATTCCTTCCAATATCGTCCGGTTATTTTTTGGATATCCCGGGGCAATCATCATAAAGTCCGGCTTTACGACATCATATACAGCATCAATCTCGATGCCGATATTACCGCGCATGGTGGAGTCCATTTTTTTGAAAATCGTCTCAAATCCGTTGTTCGTCAGCAATTCAGCAGCCCGATATACACGGTCATACGCTTCCTGCGGGGATATGGAACGACTATCTGTATCAAAGACGACGGCATCGTAACGTGTAAGAGGGCCTTCATCCATATTAAAAAGAACACTGGTCTTCAAGCCATGACGGGCAAGCTGCACCCCGCTGTCATTGGCACCGGTCAAATCATCTGCAATAATGGCTAATTTCATGCAGTCATCCCTCCTTGTAAGCACAATTTAATAAAAAGTCCGTTCAGATCATCCATTAAGCACAGATTAAGCACATTAAATCAGGTGAAACCCATTTATGTGGTTGGTCGTTGATTGTATTTCTCGACTCCACCTGATTTCTCCAGTCGTTTGGAGAGGAACCCGATGAAGATCGGCAACAGGATGGCTGTTGTTACAACGCTCGCTGCAATTTGCACCGTAGCAATCTCGGCAATCGGGCCAAATGAAGCATTAGCAGCAACGATGGCAGCAGGTGTACCTACAGCATTCCCGGCAGTTGAACCTTCGGAAGCACCCACGATGGGGTTCCAGCCGATGGCTTTAAAGAGCAGGAAACCGATTCCGCCCGTTAATAACACGGTTAACACACCCAGTAAAATTCCGCTAAGACCACCTTGAATGATGGAGGAGAAGCTAATGTTCATACCGAGAGCAAATGCAAAGAACGGAACAAGTTTGTCGCTGCCTTTATGCAGCCATTCCGCCAGATTGCGGTCCAGATTACCAATAATGACACCAACGATGAGCGGAAGCAATACTGCGACAAAGGCCATAGGGGAAAACATACCGTTCGCAAAACCCATCGCACCAAAGACGGAGAGCGCTACCATGGTCAGGAAAGGACCATCACTGAGTGCCAGGAAAGGGTAGGCTGCTTTGTCATCTTCTTTCCCGTATTGGCCGGCCAGAGCAATGTACAAACCGCCGTTGGAGTTAGTCATCGCAGCAATAATGGCAAGCGGGGCCAGGCCGAGAAATAACCCGTTTGAATCCGCGAACAAAATAGCGATAAAACCAAGGGCTGCACCAATCACCCATTTGAATGTAAGCAAGGTCAAGCCTTTGCCGACAGAGGAACCTGCTGTTTTAAACGTAATCTGTGTACCCGCAATGAACAGGAACAGGGCAATCAAAGTACTGGCACTGTTAACAAAAAGGGCTTCCGTGAATCCGCCAATGCGCAGGGCATTCGGGAAGAATGTATTAATGGTTGCACCGAGTAACAGGGGAACGACCATCATACCGCCAGGGATGCGATCTAAAGTTGCTTTAATGTTCATAGTAGTAGCTCCTTATGAAGTAATCGTTTTTATGAAGCGCTTGCAGGGATTATGTTATCCCATATCGTTTAATATAGCAACAATAAATTATTGTAAATTTTAAATACTTGGTTAACTGTTTAAAAATGCAACACATAAAAGCGATAAAAAAGACGCAAACTTAAAGTTAATCTTTAAGTTTACGCCATAATGTGGCCCGGTTAATCCCCAGACGCTCTGCGGCCTTTGATTGATTGTTATTTTCCTCCTGAAGCACGATCTGAATAATTTCCTTCTCAATCTCCTTCAACGTACCGTTCAACTTCATTGGGCTTGAAGAAGGTTGCTGATCCAGCAACCGGGACAAGGTAGCCGTGGTGATTACATAATCTTGTTCGTTGAGTGCAGCCTGCTTGATCAGGTGTTTCAGCTGGTTGACGTTCATATGTGTGATCTGATCTTGGATCAGCTGTAGAGTATCTTCTTTGATTCTCACCGCAGTAGTTCCGTATTTGTGGTAGTAATCCGTCAGGAAATGCTGCATCAGTGGAGCCAGATCCTCTGGTCTATCCGCAAGATTTGGCATCATGATTGTATTAAGCTCCAGATCGAGTGACCACTGCGGGTTTAATATCTGTTCCCCGAGTATAAACACCCCAATCTTGTTTTGAAGGCAACTCTTGATAAAGGAGAGCAACTCCGGATCTTCCATACGTGTTTCCATGTGGTTAATCTCTACATTTCTAACCTTGGCGAGTGGTATCTTGTGCAAATGGCCGGGCGGAACTTGCGTGAGATCCATCTGTAATAACAGTCCGCCACCGGAGTACATCTGATGAATATGTTTGACCAGAAAAGATTTACCGGAATCCGCTTCACCCCGCAGATAGATCGGTTCATGATTCTCGTAAAGTGCTCGAATGTTCTGTAATACCGCCTGCATGGCAGGGGATTCGGCAACGATAGGCTCCATCGATGCGTCCGTAAACGTTGTGATGCCGAATTGTGCAAAGGCATAGGGTTGTCCTTTTTCCAGCATATATACCTTGTAGTTCTTGTTGTCCAGGGTCGTTTCATAGGCGTTAACCGTAAGTTGATAATCGTCTACCATGAACACATTTTGGATCTGGGATTGATGGAAATCCAGGCTGGTGTTGGTCAGATATATGTGATTATCGGTCAGCGGATTCTTCTCAAAATCAGTCAGATTCTCGAATACCACTTCATTCCGTTCATTTAAAATAAGTAAATTGGGATGTTCCCGTGTAACCAGGTCATTCAGGATGATCGATATCGCATGATTTTTGCTCAAATAACGGTAGACCAGCTGTGCATCCTCCATCGCTCTAAGGATGGATTCCTGGCCAGATTGGATTAACAATCCCTCCAGACCATAGGTCTTCGCGGTGTTGACGGTAATCACATCTCCGACAATCTGTCGGTACCCGGAAGCCTTCAACTCCAGGAGTAATCGTGCCACATCTTCCGAGCTATGTATGGTATAGACCTTGAGGGGCAGATCCATCAGATCAATAATCGATTGTGCACCAGAGGTGATGTTGGAGAAGCCAACGATGGCTGTCTTGCCGTTAAACTGGCTTGCTAGTGTAAGTGAACGAATCATATCATAGCCCGATAACTGCACATCAATGACGGGAATGGTCACTGCTTTTTTAATGAGTTGGGCGGTTCCGCCGCGGCTGATGATAATCTCTGCACCATTTTTCTCAGCTTGAGTTGCTAATTCCACACCGTTCGCCAAGTCGCCCACGTCCGTCTGAATGGTTAACTGGGGAAAGCGAGGAATGCACTCTTGTATAATAGGAATCATCGATTCGTAGGGAGCAATAAAGTGAACTCGTGTACGCATAATTTTCCTGCCTTTATAGAAAACTTTGATCCCCTTATTATAGCCAACTTACGAAGGAATGGCACCTATGGGGGAAGCAGCCCTGTTGTGTCTGCAAAATGCCCGTGTGATATGCCTTCATAACTCTCCGAGTGGAATGTGATGAAGTACACTGAATAGAATTGTTATCTATTTCAAAATTAATAGATAATTGCACATGATAAGTGTGGAGAAGCGAGGAGATTTCATATGGGAGACATTCATAAAGTAGCTGAGCCGGATCACATCATTAAGGATGTTGTTGGGAAGTTCCCGTGCAGGGTGCTGTGGAGTGAAGGCCGTCCATGTCTGGAGTATCAAAGAGAAGAGGATATGGCGTTAATAACCGAATACGTCCATAAAACGTATAACGTTGAATTATTGGATGTGTTTTTCACAGCGGTGGAGAGCCTTCCGGTTGAGCCATAGATTAGGTAGGGATTTGTGGATTGCGAGAAAGGATTAGTACTTGAGTTATTGTGTGTTTATACAAGGTCATAAGGCGACACTATAGGTGTTCGTCTTTTCTTTTATTACTCCATCATTACCCGACTTTGAATCGTAGTAACTCCACTTGTCATCGTGAAATGTGAAACGTATGTGGGCGTATTCATGTATTATAGTATACATATGAACTTTTCGGAGGAGGAACAAGTAATGGGAATCTTATCGAGGTTTAGAGACGTGATGAAGGCGAATATTAACCACATGTTGTCGCGGGCGGAAGACCCGGAGAAGAGTGTGAATGAATATATGCGAAGCCTGAGCAGTGATCTGGGTCAGGTGAAGGCTGAGACAACGGCGGTGTTGTCGGATGAGAGCCGGGCGAAGCGAGCATTGGATGAGTGTAACGCCGAGGTCAAGAAGTTACAGCGGTATGCGGAAAAATCGGCGGAGTCGGGAGACGAAGACAAGGCGCGTGGTTTTCTGGAGAAGAAAGTGAAGTTAGCTGACAAATTGAACGAATTACAAGCCGCCTATGAACGTGCTTCCGCCAAAGCCAAGATGATGAAGCATATGAATGATAAATTGGTTGCAGATCTGGGGCAATTGGAGGCGCGGCATGCAGAACTGAAAGGTCGCATGGCAGATGCAAAGGCGCAGCAACAGGCCAACGAACGGAATGCATCTACGGGCAGAGCTGATGCTGCATTGAAGGCCATGGAAGACAAGGCGAATCAGGCGCTGAACGAAGCAGAGGCTTTGGCAGAACTTCGTGCTGGCGCACAGGAAGATGATTTGGACGAATTAATTGCCCAGTTGGAGAGAGACATGAACGCAGATGCGGGTAATAATGAGAATGCATCGCCAAGTGCAGAGGAAGAACTCGCAGCGATTCAGGAAAAGCTGAAGAATAAGTAGTACGTTACACCATTTCGTTAACATTGAGGTGAGCAGATGCCGGTTATTGAATATAAATGTCCAAACTGCGGCAGTGGTATGATCTTTGACAGTGTGTCAGGTGCATTATCCTGTCCCAGCTGCGGCCGCCAGGACAACATAGAGCAGATCCCCGATCCCTTGAAGAGACAAGTATTCACCGAAAATGAGGTCAAGGAATACCACTGTAACAGCTGCGGAGCTGACATCGTGACAGAACCGGAGACCAGTGCGACGACCTGCAGTTTCTGCGGTGCAGCGGTTGTACTCAGTGATCGGCTGACGGGCAATCTGGCCCCTGCGATGGTGATTCCCTTTTCGATCAACAAGGATCAAGCCAAGCAGGCTTTCAAAAAGTGGTGCAAAAACGGCCTGTTAACGCCAAGTGGCTTCATGTCCGCCGATCGGATTCAGAGCATTACCGGCATGTACGTGCCGTTCTGGTTGTACGAGTTACATAACAAAATCGAAGTGCATGGTCGTGGCACCAAGGTCAGATCCTACACCCAGGGCGACTACCATTACACGGAAACACAGCATTTCGATATATACCGCCGGATTCGGCTGAATTACGTGAACCTGCCCATCGATGCATCGGAGAAAATGAAGGATGAACTGATGGATAAGCTGGAGCCATTTCCATATAATCAGCTGAAATTGTTCAAGACCCCGTATCTGGCGGGGTACATTGCGGAAAAATACAGTTATACGGACGAGGAACTTTTTCCACGGGCCAAGGATAAAACGAGATCGTACATTGATTCTTATATTGCTTCAACCGTGTCCGGTTATAGCAGCGTGAGCTACACGGACAAACAGATTGATACTACGCTCAAAAATGCAGACTATGTGCTGCTCCCGGTGTGGATGGTCAACTATGACTACAATCGGGCACAGTATACCTTTGCCATGAATGGTCAGACAGGTAAAGTGGTCGGCAAACCACCGATCAGCAAAGCCAAAGTGGCAGGATGGTTCGCAGGAGTCTCTGCGGTCTCGTTGTTGTCACTGAAGCTGGTTTCCTGGATGATGGGAGGTGGATTCTTATGAGAAAAAGAACCTCTCTGGCCGTGATGGCTACGCTCATTTTACTTATGATAACCCTTGTCGCTCCGTTGATTCCCATGTCATCGGCATCCGCAGCGGAGAGCAAAAATCTCATCTACGACGAGGCCGACCTGCTGAGTGAGCAGGAGATAAGTGAACTGAATCTACTTGCGAATCAGTATGGCGCGGAACGGCAGACAGACTTTGTTATTTTGACAACAAATAATGTTGAGAATCAGGATGTTATACTCTTAACTGAAGATTTTTATGATGAGCAGAGGCTAGGATACGATAAAGAACATGGTAATGCTGTCATATTGACGATGGACATGAATAATCGTGAAGTATATTTGGCTGGGTTTTATAAGGCAAAAGAGTATCTGGACGATCAGCGGCTTGATGCTATCCGTACCCGAATTACCTCTGAATTGTCCAATGGGAATTATAAACTCGCATTTGAGAAATATATTGAGCTCTCTTACAAATATATGGGGTATGAACCTGATGTGAATCCAAACAATATTTTGTTCAACGGTTGGTTTCAGTTGGGAGTATCTGTAGTTCTTGGCGGTATTGTTGTTGGTATGATGACCTATCGTTCCGGGGGACGTGTCACGGTCAATCGTGCGACTTATGAGGATTCAAGCAATTCCAGTGTAATTGATCGTCAGGATCGTTATATCCGTACAACCGTAACCAAGCGCAAAATCGAGAAGAACAACAACAACGGTGGCGGAGGAGGAGGCGGGGGTACCTCCCGAGGCGGTCATTCACACAGTGGAAGTAGAGGGTCGTTTTAGTAACTGAGTAATCGGATTACGTTAAATAGAAGGGATGGGAATTAGTATGGGATTTTTCAGAAATCAGTTTTCGAATGTGGTGGAATGGGAAGAATTTAGAGATGACATGATATTTTGGAAATGGAGTAACCGGGAGATCAAGAAGGGGAGTAAACTCATCATCCGTTCGGGTCAGGACGCGATTTTCCTGAATAACGGTAAAGTGGAAGGCATTTTCGAGGACGAAGGATCGTTCAATATTGATTCAGAGATCATTCCGTTTCTTTCTACATTAAAAGGGTTCAAATTCGGATTTAACAGCGGCATGCGGGTCGAAGTGTTGTTTGTAAATACAAAAGAGTTCACCGTGCGGTGGGGCACGCAAAGTCCGGTGTTGATTCCAACACCACAACTCCCGGGCGGGATGCCGATTCGGGCCAACGGTACATTTAATTTTAAAGTAAGTGACTATGTGACCCTGATTGATAAGATTGCAGGCATCAAGCAGAGTTATCTGGTCGAGGATGTCAAAATCCGAATCACTTCCGTGCTGGATCAGCTTCTAATGAAGTGGATTAGCCGCGAAGGGAAGGATATGTTCAACCTGCAGGCCAATGCATCGGATATTGCCAAAGGTATTCAGGAAGATCTGGATATGCAGATGATGGACATCGGGATTGGGATTACCGGTTTCCAAGTGATGAGCTTCAACTATCCGAAAGAGATTCAGGATATGATTACAAAGACCGCTTCGCATGAGATGATTGGTAATCTGCAAAAGTATCAACAGGTCAGCATGACAGACGGCATCTCATCCGGTAAAGTACAGGGCGGCGGCGCAGCTTCGGATATGGCGGGCATGATGATGGGTATGAACATGGCCAATGAAATGATGAAAAACATGAACCAGAACCAAGGCCAAAACCAGAACAATAATTCCAATTCGTCTCAGAATCAAAATAACGACCAGAAGCCAGCGGGAAATAGCAACGGTGATTCAGGTAACTCTTCATCTACAGAAGGCAACAAGAAGCCAAACTTCTGCCCGAACTGTGGAGCCAAAAATGAAGGTGCCAACTTCTGTCCGAATTGTGGTCAAAAGCTGGGCTAATCAAATAAATACGTGAAGGGCTAGTCCAGCAGTGGTTGAGATATTGCGGAGCTAGCCCTTTTTTGTTTTATAGTTAAAGCAACATGGCGTAGATTAGAGGAGCAGGATCAATTATTTTAATTTTGATAAAAGAGTTGACAACCGATCACAAATCATTTATCTTTAACTTAAGATATTTAATTTAAATATAAATAACAACCAAAGCAAATATCTTTAATCCATTACACAAGGAGAGATCAAGATGATTATCCCAACATTGACCAGAATAAATGAACTTTCAAGAAAAGCCAAAGAGGGCGGATTGACGGAGATGGAGAAAGAGGAACAGGTTCGTCTTCGCCAGGAATATCTGCAAACTTTTCGCGGTTCGGTCAACGACATTCTGCTGAATGCAACCATCTATGATCCAAACGGCGATGACGTGACTCCTGATAAATTGAAACAAGAACAGGCCAATCAAAATAACGGCTAGAATACAATTCGCTAGATCATATATCTTAATTTAAAGATAATACAAATTACTATAAATCAATTAACTAACTCAAATATCTATCACACCTACTCAATTCAAAACATGCTTACCAAACCAAGGAGGAATTAATCATGACTATTCAAACAGCAGGTATTCACCATATTACAGCTTTCGCAGGAGATCCACAGGCTAACGTAGATTTTTATGCCGGAGTTCTGGGACTTCGTCTGGTGAAAAAAACAATCAACTTCGATGCACCTGATGTATATCATCTGTATTTTGGCGATGAACACGGAAGCCCAGGTACCATCATTACCTTCTTCCCATCCGCTGGATCACCACGGGGCAAAATTGGCGGAGGTCAGGTCGGCATCACTTCCTATGTCATTCCTCCTGGGTCGATTGGCTTCTGGCAGAATCGGCTGGAACAGTATAACATTGAGGTAACCAAAACAAGTCGCTTCAATGAAGACCTGCTTCAATTCGAAGATGGCGAAGGCCTGCGGCTTGAGCTTGTTGAACGGGAAGAGGGAGCAACCAGCACTTGGGCGCACGAAGGCATTCCAACAGATAAAGCAATCAAAGGCTTCGGCGGTGCTGTCCTGTTCAGTGTTAACCCGCAAAGAACGATGGATGCTCTTGAGAAAATTTTGGGATTTGTCAGAGTGAGTGAAAATGAAGAGTATGCTCGTTTCCGGTCCAGCGGGGATATCGGTAATGTCGTAGATGTTCCAGTGACCCGTATGGCTCTGGGTATGGGCGGCGCAGGAACCGTGCACCATATTGCATGGCGCGCCAAAGATGATGAGGAGCATGCACAGTGGAGTGAAGCTGTACGCGAGTATGGCTACCAACCGACTCCAGTTCGGGATCGTCAGTACTTTAATGCAATCTACTTCAGAGAAGCTGGCGGCATTCTGTTTGAAATTGCTACAGATCCTCCGGGCTTTGCCAAAGATGAACCTGCTGATTCGCTTGGACAAAAATTGATGCTGCCTGAGTGGTTCGAGAAATATCGTCCTCAAATTGAGGACAATCTGCAACCGATCGAAGTCAGAACGCTCGTACCTGCTACAGCTGCGAATTAATAATAGTTCTATTACTATATAGGTTGAACTATCCATTTACACAATAACGGAGAGGACAGAAAAAACCTGAAAAAGCGAAGCGTTTGCATTTATCCCCGGATTTTCCCTTGGGAAAAGGAAATAGAAAAAAATCTGGGGATAACAGCGATTGGAGGGTTATTCTGTCATCGAAGTGTATGTGTAAATTAAAACCAAAGGAGCATTGAAGGATGATGGAGAAAAAGGTTACCTGGCTGGAGCTGTTTTACGATCTGCTCTTTGTAGCAGCGGTCGCCAAAGCGGGTCATGTCTTATTGCATGCCGAACACGGAGTAATTACGTTTGAATATCTAATGAAGTTTGTGCTTATTTTTATCCCTGTTTGGTGGGCATGGGTTGGTCAGACCTTGTTTATTAACCGCTATGGTCAAGACATCCTGATCCATCGAATATTCCTCATCCTTCAGCTTCTGTCCGTTATGGTCATGACGGCGAGCCTTTCTACTCATTTTGACCAATACTACCTGTCCTTCTTCGTTGGATATATCGGTTCACGGGCATTTACGGCGATTCAGTATCTGACGGTTCACAAGTCGAAAAGCGAGCATCAACAGCAAGCCGCTCGTTACTTGGGTATCTGTTTCCTCATTGGGATCTTGATCTCATCAGGTTCATTGTTCTTCGATTCCTGGTTACGCTACTTGATTTTGTATGTGGGGATTGCCGTGGATATTGTACTTCCGTTGATTGGACGTAAAAACTTGGTGAAAGTGCCCGTTCAGACCCATCACTTGTTGGAACGTTTCGCACTCTTTACACTTATCCTGCTTGGTGAATCGGTGGTAAGCATTATCGCTGTGCTGCAAGCCGATCATTGGGATATGAAATCCATCCTGTTTGCCGCCTTTACGTCCATCTTTGTCATTGCGATGTGGTGGCAGTACTTCGACAACGTGGAGAAAAAGGTCAGCAAAGAGATTCAGACTGCCGGGCAAGCGATCATATACGGCCATCTGTTCATCTACATCTCCATGAGCATGATCGCTGCTTCAATTCAGCTGTTATATCAGAATCAGTTAAACTATGTGTTCATGCTAGGGTTTGTGTTTGGATCAACGCTGCTATATTTCTTGTCGACCTCACTTGTGTTCCACCGTTACAGACACGCACATCTACGACTCCGGCCACGTCATCTGGCAGTGATGGTAGGGTTGCTGGTGGCATTTGTCCTTGTTGATCTGATCTATCGGGTTCCGGGTTATGTCATCATGGGCGAAGAGATGTTATTCTTCCTGGTGTATGCGAAACTTACAACTTGAAATAGTGATCTAAAATCAAGAAAAGTCACGGACAACAGGCGTCCGTGGCTTTTTATTATGCCGCTAATCCTGGACATTTTTTAATAATATAAATAAAGCACAAATCTAATTTAATTTCTTCTATAGAATCTGTTAATATGAGACTATGTACAAGTGAATCTACCAGATCATAGAATATCTTTTATATCAAATGAGCGTACGTTTTGTTAGTTCATTTTATATATAGCGATTCGTAGATATGGGGATGACAATCAGGAGGGAAATCATTGAGCACACATCAAATCGGGGTTCCATTGGAAGGGTTTGCAGAGTTTAGTCGTACGGTTGCCGCAGAAGGAGCCGTTTTACTCAGAAATGAAGGCCAAGTGCTTCCACTTCGTGAAAACGAAAACGTTTCAGTTTTCGGACGGATTCAAGTCAATTATTATCGCAGCGGCACAGGTTCAGGCGGTAGTGTTCATGTGGCCTACACAACGAATCTATTGGATGGTCTGCGCAGCAAAAAGAATATTACGGTGAATGAAGAGCTGGCAGCTGTCTATGAGAAGTGGATTGAGGAAAATCCATTTGATGATGGCGGAAAAGTATGGGCGGCTGAGCCATGGAATCAGAAAGAAATGCCTTTGACGGATGAACTGGTTGCACAGGCCAGAAGCAAGTCTAGCAAAGCCATTATCGTTATTGGACGTACAGCAGGAGAAGACCAGGATAATGCGGATGCGCCAGGAAGTTACCAACTGACAGAAGATGAGAAAGCGATGTTGAAGCAAGTTACTTCGCAGTTCGAACACACAATTGTTGTGTTGAATGTCTCAAATATCATCGACATGAGCTGGTTAAACGAAACGTATCTACATCCGATCCAAAGCGTAATTTACTCCTGGCATGGCGGTATGGAGGGTGGTAATGCGATTGCCGATGTGCTGGCGGGGGACGTTACACCAAGCGGTAAACTGACAGATACGATTGCATATTCCATTGAAGATTACCCTTCGACAAGCAACTACGGTAATGAGTTCAAGAACCTGTATCAGGAAGATATCTATGTAGGTTATCGTTATTTCGAAACGTTTCGACCTGAGCGCGTTCAGTTTGAATTCGGTTACGGCCTGTCTTATACGACGTTTTTGGCCCAGCACGAAGAAGCAAAATCAGTGTCCAAAGACGGTGAAACCTACATTGAAGTTCGTGTAAATGTGACCAACTCAGGCACAACATATGCGGGCAAAGAGGTTGTGCAGGTCTACTATGAAGCACCACAAGGCAAACTGGGACAACCGGTGAAGGCTTTGGTGGCTTTTGGCAAAACAGGATTGTTGCAGCCGGGCGAGTCAGAACTTCTGACGATCAGCTTCCCGATCCATGCCATGGCATCCTATGATGATGCGGGTGTTACAGGTTTTGCTTCCGCGTACGTATTGGAAGAAGGCACATACCGACTGCATGTAGGAACCAGTGTGAAACAAGTGCAGCATATCAGCATTGATGGCCAGGATGGCTATATTATTGAATCTCTTCAAGTGGTGGAGCAACTGCAAGAAGCGATGGCCCCAACTGAAGATTTTACACGGATGAAACCAGGTTCGCGCAAGGAAGATGGATCTTATGAACTGACTTATGCAGAAGTACCGAAACGTAAGATATCCATGGCGAACCGGATTGAGCAGAATCTCCCACAAACGCTGGAGCAGACGGGTAATCAGGGCCACAAGCTGAGTGACGTTAAGGCTGGCAAAGTGAGTCTGGAAACCTTCATCGCTCAACTGAGTGATCAGGATCTGGCGGCGATTGTCCGTGGTGAAGGCATGAGCAGTCCGCTCGTTACTTCGGGGACGGCATCTGCATTTGGTGGTGTCAGCGACAGCCTGTTTAACTACGGTATTCCGGTAGCATGTACGGCAGATGGCCCGTCCGGTATTCGTATGGATAGTGGCGAGAAGGCGACACAGGTATCCATTGGTACGTTGCTTGCGGCGACATGGAACAAGGATCTTGTTGAAGAGTTGTATGTGATGGAAGGACAGGAATTGCTGAGAAATCAGGTGGATACCCTGCTCGGACCTGGACTCAATATCCGCCGGAGCCCGCTTAATGGCCGGAACTTTGAGTACTTCTCCGAAGATCCACTGATCTCGGGTGTATTTGCCGCAGCATGTACGAAAGGTATCATGAAGGGTGGTTCCAATGCCACACTGAAACACTTTGCCTGCAACAATCAGGAGAAACACCGCAGTAAAGTAGATGCTGTTGTCTCCGAACGTGCACTGCGTGAAATTTACCTGAAAGGGTTCGAAATCGCTGTAAAAGAAGGCGGAGCGAACTCCATCATGACTTCCTACAACCCGGTTAACGGGCACTGGGCGGCATCCAATTACGACCTGAATACGACGATCCTGCGCGGCGAATGGAATTTCGAGGGTATCGTAATGACCGACTGGTGGGCGATTATGAACGATGTGACCGAAGGTGGAGAGGCTGATCGCAAATACACGAACTGGATGATTCGTGCGCAGAATGATCTCTACATGGTTGTGCCGAACTACGGCGCAGAGATTAATGGCTGGGACGATAACACGATTGAATCCTTGGAAAATGGAACACTTACGCGCGGAGAACTGCAACGTTCCGCGATTAACATCTGCAAGTTCATCATGAATGCACCGGTGTCCGGCAGAAAGCACGAGATCGTGGAGAACGTCGCTTCATTCCAAGCGAATGCATCCCTATCTGTTGCACAAGCTCAGGCACTGGTTGAGAACGCACAGGTGAAACCTGAAGTAGCTGAACCCGTCTACATGAAAGTGGACGAGGCCGGCCATTATCGGATTATCGTACAGATCATGTCCCCTGAGCCGGAACTCGCTCAAAGTGCATGTAACCTGCTCCTGAATGACCAGTTGGTAACTACCATTCAAACAAATGGTACGGAAGGTAAATGGATCAGACAGAAACTTGTCAAAGTAGATCTTGAAGCAGGACTGTATGAATTGAAACTGGACTTCACGAAACCAGGCCTCCAGATTGACTGGATCGAATTCAAACAGGTGTAGAAGATAATCGGAATATCAGGAGATAAGAGCAATCGAAAGGTTGTTCTGTCATCCAAAGCAGAATACGTTGGTATATGACAAAGGACACTGTACGCGGGTGTCCTTTGTTGTAACACAGAATAGCTACTGTTATGATAGTGTTATGAGATTCGTAGTTCTGAACAATGGGGTCAGGGGTGTTGCGAGGAATGAGAAATTATAATTTTTTGAGTCCAATCCTGCTGGTCGTGGTGGCGCTGATTGTGAGAGGCCTGGTGACTAACCTGGGAGTTCTTTTCGGATTATCACAAGAAGTGGCGAGTAATATTGCCATGATAGCCATGATCATTGCTGCACTGATCATGTTTAATCGAATGACGAAGGCTCGGCGTAAAAAATAGAAAAAGCTCGGATAACCAGAAGGTTATCCAAGACACGAAGACACCCTCCGGGTGTCTTTTTTTGTATTGACGTTCTGATCCTAACGTTTTAGACTATTGCTAATTGATAATAACATTATAAATAACAAAAATAACAAAACTCATCAAACAAAGTATATGATGTCCGTTGCACTCTCTATTTGCTAGCCCATTCCGGTCCCCAAAGGAGAATCCAATCATGAAGATCATTGCCGATAAACCATATATCGTTCAGGAAGGTCAGCCTTTGCAAATTGCAATCTGGAAGCTGACCGTCGTCCATAATAATGAAGAAGGACCGCAGGAGCACTGATGATGCGCTTTGTCGGTCCTTTATGTCATGGAGCAGTGTAGTGTACAAGTACGATGATGTTCATGAATGCTGGAACGATCGGATGAGAAAGCGGGTTAAGCATTTCTGATGTGAGCGCGTCTTATGATTAATATTGATGAAGGGAGCGACCTTATGGAAAGACAGCCTGTATTGGAAGTCATTGCTGTGAATGTGGAAGATGCCAAGGCAGCTGAAGAGGGAGGGGCCGATCGGATTGAGCTGGTGTCTGCGATGTCTGAAGGAGGACTTACCCCCAGTTATGGTGTCATGGAGCATGTGGTCTCCCAGGTATTCATTCCGGTGTATGTCATGATCCGTCCCCACAGCCGCTCGTTCCGCTATAGCGCAGATGACATCCACGCCATGACCCGTGATATTCGCGTGGCGAAGGAACTTGGAGCCGCTGGCATCGTGATCGGAGCCCTCACGGGAGAGGGTGAAGTGGACCTTCTATCCTTGCAATCATGTATGGCGGAAGCTCAGGGTTTGGGCGTTACGTTTCATCGTGCAATTGATGTGAGCGCAAGCCTGACTGAGGCACTCAAGGCCATTAACACATTGGGCAACGTGGAGCGTGTGCTTACATCGGGAGGGAAACGGACAGCGCCTGAAGCCATACTGGAACTGAAACAGATTCAGGAACTGGGGCAAACCTTGAACATCGCTGTCATGGCAGGGTCTGGGGTCACCATAGAGGGAATTGAAACGCTAGTGAGTCAGACGGGCATCACGGAGATCCATATGGGATCAGGTGTACGCCGTGAAGGAAGCTTTGACCATCCCGCAGATTCGCAGCTTATCGCTCAAGCCAAGCAGCAGTTATTGCATGCATCACAGCCATTCATGGACAGTAGTGCAATCCGTAACGGTCCAAAAAGCAAGGATGGTCCAGTGACATAGGAATGCACGAAATAAAAGGAGGGATAACACCATGAATCATGAACTGCAATCAGCCGAATGGATTACAACCGCAGCGCAGATCCGCCCATCCGAACGCCAGTTGAGATGGCAGGAGATGGAGTTTTACGGGTTTATTCATTTTACGGTAAATACATTCACGGATCGGGAATGGGGCACTGGGGAGGAAGACCCGTTGATCTTCAATCCTTCTGAACTGAGCGCAGCGCAATGGGTGCAGGCGTGCAAGGCTGCCGGGATGAAGGGGCTGATTTTGACGTGTAAGCATCATGATGGATTTTGTTTGTGGCCAAGTCAGTTTACAGCGCATACGGTCGCGGCTAGTCCGTGGAGGAACGGTACGGGGGATTTGGTTCGGGAAGTCGCCGATGCCTGCCGTGAGGGCGGATTGAAGTTTGGCGTGTACCTGTCTCCTTGGGATCGGCATGAAGCCACTTATGGAGATTCCGAGAGGTATAACGAGTTTTTCCTCCATCAGTTGCGCGAGCTGCTCACGAATTATGGCGACATCTTCTGTGTATGGTTTGATGGCGCGTGCGGAGAAGGTCCAAATGGCAAAAGGCAGGTCTACGATTGGGATGCATACTACGCACTTATTCGTGAACTTCAGCCCGAAGCTGTCATCTCGGTATGTGGTCCGGATGTTCGCTGGTGTGGCAATGAGGCGGGACACACACGGGAATCGGAATGGAGCGTTGTGCCAGCGCATATGCAGGATAATGAGAAGATTCAGGAGCAATCGCAGCAGGTGGATGATGGCGAGTTTGCCAGAAGGATAAATACGCAGGACAGTGATTTGGGGAGCCGAGAGATCATTCGTTCCCAAGGTGACCCACTGATCTGGTACCCTGCCGAGGTGAATACCTCAATTCGCCCGGGATGGTTCTATCATGCCAGTGAAGATGATCAGGTCAAAACACTGGAAGAACTACTCGCCGTCTATTACGGCGCAGTGGGGGGCAACGCCACCTTTTTACTCAATCTGCCACCGGATACGCGTGGTCTCATTCACGAACGGGATGTGGAGCGACTACAGGAATTGGGAGATTCACTGCGTACCATTTTTCAGGAAAATTTGGCCTTGCAGGCGCTGGTAAAAGCATCGGAGACGATGGATGAACAACATGCCGTATCGGAAGTGCTGACGGAACACAGGGATACGTATTGGTGTCCGCATGAAGGAACGGAGCAGGCTTGGATCGAGCTGGATTTGCAGGAAGAACGATCGTTTGACCGGGTGGTACTGATGGAACATATCCAGACAGGCCAACGGATTGAGCGTTTTACACTGGAGTCGCAGAGGGCAGATGGTGGTTGGGAAGAGTTTTACAAGGGGACGGTGGTGGGGCATAAGCGAATTTGCTGTTTCCCACAGGTCACATCGAGAAAGATGCGATTAAGCATTCATGAATCCAGATGGTGCCCAACGTTGTCTAGGTTAGGCGTATATCTGAGCGAGCGGGGAGGGTTGTAAAATGGCGGTGCTGACGTATAAAGGTTCACAATTTATGTATGATGGTGAGCCCATTCGGATTTTGTCGGGTGCCATCCATTATTTCAGAGTGGTCCCCGACTATTGGGAGGATCGGTTACTCAAGCTGAAAGCCTGCGGTTTCAATACAGTGGAAACGTATGTGCCGTGGAATGTTCATGAGCCGCAGCCGGGGCAGTATTGTTTTGAAGGCATGGCTGATCTGGAACGTTTTATTCGCATTGCGGGAGATGTGGGTCTGCATGTGATTGTTCGCCCAAGTCCTTATATATGTGCCGAGTGGGAGTTTGGCGGATTACCTGCCTGGCTGCTCGCGGATGATGACATCCGTCTTCGGTGTAATGATGCAAAATTTCTGGCGAATGTGGATCGCTATTATGATGTGCTTTTGCCCAAATTGAAACCTCTTCTTAGCACCCATGGCGGGCCGATCATCGCAATGCAGATTGAAAATGAGTACGGCAGCTTCGGGAACGACGCTAGTTACCTGCAATATTTACGTGATGGCATGGTGGAGCGCGGTATAGATGTGTTGTTATTTACCTCGGACGGACCGACAGACCACATGCTGCAAGCGGGATCGGTGCCAGGACATCTGGCTACGGTTAATTTTGGATCAGGAACGGAAGGAGCGTTCGCCAAGCTGCGTGAATATCAGGCGGACGAACCTTTAATGTGCATGGAGTATTGGAACGGCTGGTTCGATCACTGGGGTGAGTCGCATCATACCCGAGAAGCCGCAGATGTGGCTGGTGTGTTTGAGGAGATGCTTCGAGCAGGAGCTTCCGTTAACTTTTATATGTTCCACGGTGGAACAAACTTTGCATTTTACAACGGGGCGAACTGTCAGCAGAAGGATCAATACGAACCAACGATTACAAGTTACGACTATGATTCACTGCTCAGTGAATCCGGGGAGCCGACAGCGAAGTTCCATGCGGTGAGGGACCTTATTGCTCAGTATAGCGGCGAAGATCTGGGTGAGCTTGTGCTGCCAAAATCGAAGGGGACTATCGCCTATGGGCGAGTGGAGTTGAACCAGCAGGCGCCATTACTGGCGCAGTTGGACCGGATATCAGCCCCGGTGCAGCGTACGAATCCGGAACTAATGGAGAAGCTGGGTCAGGATTATGGCTTTATTTGTTATCAAACCCGAATATCCGGGCCAAGGGAGCGACAGGAACTGGTGGTTCAGGAGGTTCGTGACCGTGCGCTTGTGTTTGTTGATGGGCAATTTCAAGGTGTGCTCGAACGGGGCAATACGGAATTATCGGTATCCTTTGAAGTGCCGCCAGAGGGCGCAGAACTATTGATCCTTGTTGAAAATATGGGGCGAATCAATTATGGTCCGTACCTGAGAGATCCGAAGGGGATTACGGAGGGGGTGCGACATGGCTTTCAATTTTTATATGATTGGACGATTCATTGTCTGCCATTAACTGATCTGTCGGATTTGCAATTTAGTAATGTGATTGACGAAGCAATTAACGAAACAGTTAATGAAGTACAGGGACCAGCATTTTATCGAGGAGAGTTTCATATCACGGATGTAAGAGATACTTTTCTGCGTCTGGATAAATGGACCAAGGGAGTTGTATTTGTAAACGGATTCAATCTGGGGCGCTACTGGAATAAAGGACCGCAAAAAACATTGTATGTACCTGCTCCGCTCCTTCACGAAGGTGAGAATGAAATCATTGTATTCGAACTACATCAGACGTCTGAACTGGCCGTAAAGTTCGTGGATACACCGGATTTGGGCTAGGAAAAGGAAAATAGTAGAGCCAAACGATTATTGAGAATTGTCGTGTCCACCGGAAAAAGGTATACGTTGGGTATGGACATCGACTACAGGAGAGGATGAGGGAAAATGAAAGTTGGACTCAGCACCTACAGTCTGCAACAAGCACTGGATCGCAAAGAATTAACCGTGCCAGATGCCATTCGCTGGATCGCCGATCAGGGCGGAGAACATGTGGAGATTGTGCCGATGGGGTTCAGTCTGATCGATAACCCGGAGTTGATTGATGAGATCAAAGCTGTGGCAAAAGAGGTCGGGATCGATATTTCCAATTATGCCATCGGCGCTAACTTTGCTGTGCAGGAAGACGCCAAAGCGTTGGAGCAAGAGATCCAGAATGTGATGCGACATGTGGATGTGGCTGCTGCGCTCGGTGTGAAGATAATGCGTCATGATGTGGCTTTCCGCCCTGCATCAGAAGGGACTGTAGCACAGTTGGAGATTGACCTGCCGGTACTGGTGAAGGCTTGTCAGCGGATAGCCGATTATGCAGCAGATTTTGGAATTACAACAAGCGTTGAGAACCATGGGTACTATGTGCAGTCGAGTGAGCGAATTCAGCGTTTGTTACACGAAACGGCGCGGAATAACTTTAAGACCACGCTGGATGTCGGCAATTTCCTCTGTGTGGACGAAGACCCGGTGAGTGCCGTAAAAAATAACATTCCGTACGCGTCGATCGTGCACGCCAAAGACTTCTACTGGAGACCTTCCTACCGAAATCCCGGTGAAGGCTGGTTCCAAACCTCGCATGGCAATTACCTGCGCGGCGCCATTGTGGGCCATGGCGATATCGACATGCCTGAGGTGTTCCGTGTGTTGAAACAATCCGGGTATGACGGATATATCTCGGTAGAATTTGAAGGCATGGAAGATTGTAAAACCGCCTCACGCATTGCCATGGATAACGTTCGCCGCCTATGGGAAGAGGCATAGGGCTGAGTACTTGTTTTAAATGAAATATGACTTGTTACGTATGGTTCAAACAGAAAGTTAGTTCAGTCAGGAAAAGTAGTGGAGGGGGCGAAATCGATTCTGAAGAAACGAAGTGTTCGCCTTTATCACCGGATTTCCCCTTTGCAATAAGGGGATTAAAGAAATCTGGGGATAAGAGCGATCGGAAGAACGATTCGCAACCGGAACGTCTACTCCGCAGAACTTTAAATTTTATTTATGGAGGAATCAGCACTATGTCCAAATTGAAAGTCGCCGTTATCGGTGCCGGATCCATATCCGATTGCCATTTGCAAGCCTACGCCAGTAACCTGGACGTTGAAATATACGCTATCTGCGACCTGAATGCAGAACGTGCCACAGAAGTGGCGAAGCAATATAATGCACCTCATGTGTTTACCGATTACAAAGAATTGCTCGCACTGCCTGAGATCCATTCCGTCAGCATCTGTACATGGAACGACTCCCATGCGGAGATTAGTATTGCTGCCCTGGACGCGGGCAAAAATGTGTTATGTGAGAAACCACTCTGCCAAACGGTGGAGGATGCCCTCGAAGTAGAGAAGGCGGTTCATCGCAGTGGAAAGCTGCTGCAAGTCGGTTTTGTTCGCCGATATAGCGACAATGCACAAATTCTGAAGAAGTTTATCGACGAGGGTGAGCTGGGCGAGATCTATTATGCCAAAGCCTCCAGTCTTCGTCGTCTGGGCAATCCGGGTGGCTGGTTCTCGGATATCAACCGTTCTGGTGGTGGTCCGCTGATCGATATCGGGGTGCATGTAATCGACATTTGCTGGTATCTCATGGGCAGACCAAAGGTGAAATCCGTCTCCGCCAACGTGTCCAATCGATTGGGAAACCGCTCGAATATTAACAATCTGTCGTTCTACAAGGCAGCGGACTATGACGCGGGGCAGAACACCGTTGAGGACATGGCGAATGCCCTGATTCGTTTCGAGAACGGTGCGAGCCTACTCGTGGATGTCAGCTTCACGCTCCATGCTAAAGCGGATGAGACTTCGGTAAAGCTATATGGCGATAAAGGCGGTGCCGAGCTGGAGCCGGAAATTTCGATCATTAGCGAGAAATTCAACACCATTTTGAACATGACGCCACAGGTGGATTTCAAATCATTCGACTTTATGGGATCGTTCCGCAATGAAATCAACCATTTTATCGATAGCACACAGGGCCGCAAAGAAACACTTAGCCCAGTAGAAGACGGCGTCGAGGTCATGAAGATGCTCTGCGCCATCTACGAATCAGCCCGTCAGGGCCGCGAAATCACACTGTAAAAGGGGCGTTGCAATAAGGGAATATTCTACGTTGATACTTTACTACTCCCGTGGCATTAAAAGTTATGAGCATTTCGCTCCCTTTCAATGAAAAGCTCCGCTCCGGGCGGGTATGGATTCGTCCTCTCCGCTCATGGGTGGAGCAGAGCATGGAGCGAGCGCTAACGAATCTGAGGCGTCTTATTTAAGGATTTGAAGCCTCTTCAGAAAGCTAAGGAACCTGAGACACGCTATATGAGAATAAACAGCAGATTACAGCGTTTTTACTAGCTAATTTCGTGAAATAACGTGTCTGATGTTCCTTACAATTTAAAAAGAGGACCAAAAGGCTAAATAAGACGCCCTGAGTTCCTTAGAAAAAACTTTACTCATTCGCCAAGATCAGCCAGCTTGTATTTTCCTATATAAACAAGGGGAATAAGGGGTTCCATAGTGACTGGAGAGGGCAGCGCACTCGAAATAACGGGTTACTACGCCCTGTATAGGTTAAGCGAACCGTTTACACTAAAACGGAGAACACAAAACCAATTCAATACAACAAAGCGCACTCTCTCTGCCCTCGGATTTCCCTATAGAAACGAGGGAAATAAGGGATCCACAGCAATTGGAGAGGGTACCGCAATCGAAATAACAAAGTTACTACGCCCTTTAATAGTTAAACTAGCGTTTACGCCAAAACGGAGAGTGCAGAACCAATCTGAAGAAGCAAAGCGCTCGCCTTTATCACCGGATTTCCAACAATTATAAAGTGAAATAAAAGAAATCCGGGGATAACAGCGATCGAAAGATGGTACTGCAATCGGAGTGACCAGGCGTAACATGCATGGTTTATCTTTTATCTAATCCAAAGGAGATGAAACAGGATGAGCGAAACCAAAGAAACCGTACTGGAGAAGGAAGAGCAGATTGTCGAAGCCGGCGTGCATAATTTTAGCAAAGAGGAAGAGTGGATCAAACCGGAAGATCCACTGCTGAATGAGCGGCTGGAGTGGTTCAAGGACCAGAAGCTGGGGCTGATGATGCACTGGGGGCCGTATTCCCAGCTTGGTCTCGTGGAATCCTGGGCGCTAAGCGACGAGGATGGCGATTGGTCGCGCGACGACATCGACTGGACGGATGACATGGAAGACTTCAAACGGGAATATTTCGATCTGAACAAAACCTTCAATCCGATTCGCTTCCAGCCCGAGCAATGGGCACAGATGGCGGCAGATAACGGGTTCAAATACTTCCTGTTCACCACCAAGCACCATGACGGTTTCTGCATGTGGGATACCAAGACGACGGATTACCGGATTACGGGGAAGGACACGCCTTTTCATACCCATAAGTATGCAGACATCTGTCGAGCGCTATTTGACGCTTTCCGGGCCAAAGGACTCGGCATCTCAGCGTACTTCTCCAAAGCGGACTGGCATACCCCGTATTACTGGGCACCGGGCATGGAACGTGGTCGTCATATGTGGCGCGGGCCCTCGTATGATCCCCATAAGTATCCGTGGCTGTGGGAGAAATTCGTGGAGTTCACACATGAGCAGATCATGGAGCTGCTGACGAATTACGGACGGATCGAATGTCTGTGGCTGGATGCCGGCTGGGTGCGCGAAGGTCGCCACGGTCAGGATATCAGGCTTGGTGAAGTCGTGGAACAGGCGCGTCAGACCACCCAGCCTTGGCTCCTGTCCGCAGATCGCACCGTGGGTGGGCCGTATGAGAATATCGTTACCCCCGAGCAGACCATACCGGAACATCCGATGAACATTCCATGGGAAAGCTGTATTACCGTGGGTAACTCCTTTGCTTTTGGATTCGATGATCAATATAAAACGGGAAGACAGCTGGCACATATTCTGCTTGAAGTCGTGTCCAAGGGCGGTAACCTGGCGCTGAATGTAGGACCACAGCCCGATGGGCGTCTGCCAAAAGGGGCAATTCGAGGCATCAAGGGCCTCGGAGAATGGTTGGGTACTCATGGAGAAGGCGTCTATGGAACCCGGATCTGCGGGCCATATTTCACGAAAGATTGGGCTTTCACACAGAAAGAAGAGATCAACACCGTATATGCCTTCCGGATATACCGAAACGAGAATGAGACCGTACAACCACAGTTAATCATTCCTTATCTGGAAAAGGTAGAGCGGATCGAACTCGTCGGTAGCGATGACGTACTTTCGTATCAGCAGACGGAAGATGGACTTCTTGTGGATCTGCCCCAATCCGCTGCAACGAGTGAAGCGCCGATCACACATACGTTCAGATTGATCACAAGCGCATAGAATACCATGTCAATTCCGGGGGAGATATAACAGCCTCCGGGATTTTTATATTCATACATAAGGGACATAATTCCCAATAGAAATGGCCCGAAATCGCTTGAAACATAAGGGTTTTTAGAATAAAGAGAAGTCGGAGAAAATTGCAAATTGATAAAAGATTACTGTACGAGGTACTATCAAATCAAGAAAGCGCTACCTGATATGAATGTTTACATCATCTTTGTTAAACAAGGAACTTGGAACAGAAAAAAGGATGTTTAAGGGATGTAAATGTAATGTATTATTACACTTGAGGTGTAGAAGGAGTGACGCAAATGAGTCGAGCTACGGAAAGCATACCCGCCAAGATGGAACTCCAACAGAGGAAACATGTGGAGCCCAAGCGGCAGCATCCATTCATCAAAAGCCTCAAGAAACACTGGGAGCTCTACCTGCTCGTGCTGCCCCCGGTATTGTATCTGTTGATCTTCAAGTACATTCCTATGGTGGGTGTCCAGATCGCCTTCAAGGACTTCAATGTAGTCAAAGGAATCTGGGGAAGCCCGTGGGTCGGATTGAAACACTTTGAAGCCTTCTTCCAATCTCCAAACTTTTGGCTGTTAATCAAAAACACGATAGGCATCAGCTTTTATTCCTTAATTGCTGGTTTCCCCATTCCGATCCTTCTGGCGCTGGCGCTGAATGAGATTCGAACGGGTTACTTCAAAAAGACCGTGCAGATGGTTACCTACGCTCCGCATTTTATCTCAACGGTTGTTATGGTATCCATTATCATTCTGATGCTTTCCCCGCATGTCGGCGTGGTAGACAAGCTGTTCACACTGCTCGGCTTCCCGATGACCAACTTCATGGGCATCCCGGAATACTTCAAATCGATCTATGTCTGGTCCGGAGTATGGCAGGGCATGGGATATTCATCAATTATATATATCGCAGCTCTTGCCGGTGTTGATCCATCTCTCTATGAAGCAGCAAAGATGGACGGTGCATCAAGGCTTCGAAAAATATGGCACATCGACCTCCCATCGCTCGTTCCAGTCACCGTTATCATGCTGATTCTGAGTCTGGGCAGCATTATGGGCGTGGGCTTTGAGAAAATATACCTGATGCAGAATCCACTCAACACAAGCGCTTCGGAGGTCATCTCCACGTATGTGTACAAGGTGGGTCTGATCGGAGCCAATTTCAGCTTCTCCTCGGCAGTTGGGTTCTTCAACTCCATTATCAACCTGATCCTGCTGGTTATCGTCAACGGCATATCGCGCAAAGTATCCCAGAACAGCTTGTGGTAAAGGAGGAGCTTATCCATGTTCAACCTGATTAATCGTAACCGGATCAAGGACCCGCTTGGTGACCGCATTTTCATGATACTTAACTACATCTTTCTGTTTGCCATACTGCTAACGGTGTTTTACCCGCTCTTGTATATCATCAGTTCTTCGTTTAGCTCTTCACGAGCCGTGACATCCGGTCAGGTGTGGCTGTTCCCGGTAGACTTTAACTTCAAGGCGTACATCTCCATTTTCAAAAGCCAACAGCTTATGCTCGGTTTCTATAACACGATCATTTACACCGTGGTGGGTACGTTCATTAACGTAGTGCTGACCGTCATGCTGGCATATCCTTTGTCACGCAAATCGTTCTATGGACGAGGGGCCATCATTATTTTCATGATGATCACGATGTTCTTTGATGGTGGTCTGATTCCCACCTACTTGTTGATGAAGGATTTGCACCTGCTGGATACACGCTGGGCGATGTGGTTGCCCGGGGCGCTCGCGGTGTTCCAGGTCATCGTGGCAAGGACTTTCTTCCAATCTTCCATCCCGGAAGAACTCGGGGAGGCCGCGGAAATGGACGGTTGCCGGGATATCCGGTATCTGATCAGCGTAGTTCTTCCCTTATCAAAGCCCATTCTGGCAGTCATGACACTCATGTATGCCGTAGGTCACTGGAATGCGTACTTTGATGCATTGATCTACCTGCGTTCCGAGAAATTGTTCCCTCTACAATACGTGCTTCGCAATCTGCTTATCCTGAACGCGGCTGATCCGGCGATGCTCGCCAATACCAGCCAACAGATGCGGGACCAAGGCTTCGAGCAGGTGTTGAAATATGCACTGATCGTTGTGGCGAGTATTCCAATTCTGATCATGTATCCATTTGTACAGAAGCATTTTGTCAAAGGGGTCATGGTTGGTTCCCTCAAAGGTTAATCCTAGTGAGTTAAGCCCGGTTGCCTCTTGAAAGGAGGTGGAAGGAACACGCCGGCTTCCGGGATCGATTTTATACACGTGCACTACAAGTCAATAATTTGCCGTTATGAACAAAAAGGAGGAGTCAGATTGAGAAAATCTTGGATTTCGATGTTGTTTCTGGTCTTTGCTTCGATGGCTTTGTTGTCCGCGTGCAGTTCATCCGAGGAATCGGGTGGAAGTAGCGACGGTAGCGGGGAGAGCGGCGGTCCTGTAACCATGACTCTCTTTGCTCCGCAAGGCAAAGCGTCCATGGAAGAGAATGAATTTACCCAATTTATCGAAGACAAGTTCGACGTTACCCTAAAATGGGATCTGGCCCCAACGGATGCTTTGCAGGATCGCAGACAATTGCTGCTGGCTAGTGGTGATTATCCGGAAGTGTTTCTTCACGGCAAGTTCACCACCTCAGACCTTCAAACCTATGGAAAACAGGGCGTGTTCCTTCCGCTACAGGATCTGATTAAGGAGTATGGTCCGAATCTGACCAAGATTATGGAAGAGAAGCCATACTTCAAAGAAGCCATCACGGCACCGGACGGCAACATCTATGCGCTGCCGATCTTCAATGAATGTTACCACTGTACGTATGCACAGAAATACTGGATCAACACGGAATGGCTCGATAATCTGGGTCTGAAAATGCCAACCACAACTGATGAACTTTATACCGTTCTGAAGGCGTTTAAGACACAAGATCCAAACGGTAACGGGAAAGCGGACGAGATTCCACTCACGGGCGCACCGAACAAGTATGTATGGAATGGCAACATTGATGCCTACCTGATGAATAGCTTTATATACAATGATAACGACAAATACCTGATCGTGAACGATGGCAAGGTGAGTTTTGCCGCCAATCAGGAAGGCTGGAAGAAAGGGCTGGAGTACATGAACAAGCTCTATGCAGATGGCCTGATTGATCCGGCTTCTTTTACACAGAACGATCAGGCGATTGGACAGCTGGGCAACAAGGAAGGCGATGAAGTGGTCGGCTCCATTACAACGGCGCTGGTCAGTTATCTCGTGAATACTTATGACAAAGATATCACCCGTCACCAGCACTGGGAGATCGTTCCTCCATTGAAAGGACCGGATGGAGTGCAGACGACAGGCGCCACGCAGAGCGTAGGTGAGTTTGAGTTTGCCATCACGAACAAAGCGACAGAAGCACAGCAGATTGCCGCCATCAAAATCGTAGACTACATGTTCAGTGAAGAAGGTGCGCTGTACGCGGAGTATGGACCAACTGAAGGCAAGGGCTGGAAGAAGGCAGATGCCGATGAGAAAAACATCAATGGCGAGCCGGCCAAATACAGCTACTACAACCTGCCTGAGCGTGATCCAAACGTTGTTGTGAACGAGAGTTGGTCACAGATCGGAGCACATGACTTGTCCAACACGTTCCGTAATCTGTTTGCGGAAGGACAGAATCCTTTAGAAGCAGAGGGTTATGGTACACGTCTGGCTCAAGCAACCAATGTGTATGAACCTTATGCACCCAAAGAAGTATACCCTGCGAACGTATTTATTCGTCCAGAGGATACGGAATCAGCTGCACAACTGACTACGGCCATCAAGGATTATGTGCAGACGAATATGGCACAGTTCATTATTGGCAGCAAGAGCATTGAAAAGGAATGGGATTCGTATGTCAAAGGCTTCGATGGTCTCGGACTGAGTAATTACCTTGAGATCTACCAGCGTGCCATTGAGAAGAATCAATAATTGGAGGATTCAATATAGAGGCTGTCCCGTCTGTCACCCGTGACCGGGACGGTCTTCTCCTATGACAACCCCACGTCATCCGATATAATGTACTGAATATTTATGGAAAATTAGCGATCAGCACAGATGTTTGTCGTCATTCAGCATGAACAGTAACGGTGGGGGGATCTCGGAGATGAACAACAATTGGTTTAGACGTTTGCTGTTATCGTATCTGCCTGTTTTCTTTATTGTGACGACCATTCTATTCTTTATTTTCTTTCAAGTATTCAATGAACAGAACCGTAGAGAAGCGCTCAAGGCCAATGAATTTCTGGCCTCTCAGGTCACGCAATATCTGGACAACTCCCTGCGTTCCATCGACTTCAAGGTACTGCGTGAGATTTTGACCAACCCTAACTTGAAGAATTATTTCTCGGTATCTGGCAGCGATGATGTGTATGCCGGCATTCAGGCGGTCCAGGTGGTTGATGAATTGAAAATAGAGTATCCGCTGATTGATTCGATTTATCTCGTTCGATACGGGGATGGCACGGTCTTCAGTAACGGGAAGGCTGTTCCGATTGAAGAGTTCCCGGATGCAGACTTTATTGCAGACAGCCGGACGAGGGATGAACAGAAATGGGCAGGAGCACGAGCGTTCCGGGCTTTTCCATCGCAAGCGACTGAGCAAGTGATTACGATTGTGCGCAGTGTAGGAAACGGCAAAGGACTTGTGGTCACAAACGTGGACCTGAGTACCCTGAGAAAATCCATTATGCAGATGTATGATCCGGAATTTACGTTTGTGAACATCTTCAACCGTTCGGGCGGCAATCTGTGGGATAGCAGCATGCCAGGAGGGGCTGCAGCTTCTACTAAAACCGCGTCGGGAGAAGTCTTCTCCGAATTTACGTCGAGTTATAGCGGTTGGAAGGTGCAGACAGGTCTCAATAATGGAAAAATCGTCAAATGGACTCTGCAATTTTATAATATCTGGTTTGCTTTTGCTGTAGTGGTTGTGTTGATTGGTGTGGTATGGGTGATCTATGTGACCCGCAGAAACTACAAGCCGATTCAGCAGATTGTCACATTAATTCAGACCGTCTCTTCGCAGAAGCAATCTGGACTGAACTATGGCAAGGAGAATGAGTTCCGATTCATCCATACAACACTGGAACGCATGATTGATCAGACGAGGCAATATCAGGAGGAGCATGAAGAGAATCTGATTTTGCAGAAAAAAATGTTCTTTCAGGAGTTGCTGGAGGGCACACGAGACTTTACAAGCACGGAGCTGACAGCGGAGATGAAGAAGTTCAAACTGCCTGAGCTGGAGCATCGTTGGGCCGTCATGGTAGTTGAGATGGATCGGTATGATGCATTTGTGAAGGAGTATCATGATCAGGACCAATCCCTCCTGAAATTTGTGTTATCCAGTATTCTGCAGGAGAGTGCCCGCCATGAAGGAACAGAAGTATGGGCTGAATGGATCTCCGATCAGCGTCTGTACGCCATCCTCTGGATTCCAGAAATGGATCAAGCTGAGGAGACCGAGCATCGATTGCTCACTGGTTATTTAGACAGAATCGATCAGTATCTGAACTTCACCGTGACCATTGGTGTTGGTCGGGTTGCTGTCGATATTCGGGGGTTGAGAGCTTCATTGAAAGAAGCTGTGCACGCGCTGGAGTACAAGGCTGTACTGGGGATAAATCGCATCATTCCGTGTAGTGATGTGCCGAATTCGACCAATGATGTATATGAGTTCCTGAAGACCATCTCACTGCTGGTACAGGCGATGCGTTTATCGGACGATGTGTGGGAAAAGCATTTTGAAAGACTGTTTGAACAAATTAGTGAGTCCGTTCTGTCCCGTCAGGAGATTATGAATACAATCCAATTGTTATTTCAACATTACAATCGGGAATTCGCCGAACTTCCACGGGAATATCAGGAGTCATGGGCTGCTATATTCACCCCGCTTCTTCCAAGGCTTGAGGGCTGGGAGACGTTAGACGATCTGCGTGAGCTGTGTTGGGAAGGGTTCAGGGAACTGGCGCTGCAGATGCAGACGCTGCATTGTTCCCGAAAACACAGATCACATATTTTGGAGATTCGCAAATACATCGAAGAGCATTACAACAATCCAGATCTTTCACTGAACTACCTTAGTGATCTATTCGATATTAATCCGAAGTATCTGAGCAAGCTTTTCAAGGATGAGATTGGGGAGAAGTTTGTGGATCTGCTCATTAGCCATCGCATCGAAAAAGCCAAGCTGCTCATGCAGGAGACGGATAAGGCTATTCAGGAGATCAGTGAGGAAGTGGGATACACAAACTATAATTCCTTCAACCGGGCTTTCAAGAACGTGGTGGGTGTGGCACCAAGTGACTACCGCAAAGCCATGTGAGTGCTTGCACCTAACTAATTCCGAACGCATAAGGAGAATGTGCATATGGACTATAAAGATGCTTCGCTTCCCATTCAGGAGCGGGTTCAGGATCTGATCGGACGGATGACAACGGCAGAGAAGATTGGACAACTCATTCAGCCCATGGGATGGAAGACGTATGATAAAGCAGCTGATGGTACAGTACAGGTGACGGAAGAGTTCAAAGCGGACATGGAACAGGGCGGTGTCGGTTCTCTGTATGGTGTGCTTCGGGCCGATCCATGGACTGAAGTGACGCTGGAAACGGGGCTTACTCCACGGCAGGGAGCCGTTGCCACAAATGTCATTCAGCAGTATGCCATGGAGCATTCTCGGCTGGGCATACCCATTTTGTTCGGAGAAGAGTGTTCCCACGGGCATATGGCGATCGGGGCAACAGTTTTTCCGGTACCGATAATGGTGGGCAGCACATGGAATATGGAGTTATACCGCAAGATGTGTGAAGCCATCGCTGTGGAGACCCGGAGTCAGGGGGGAGCGGCAACGTATTCCCCGGTGCTTGATGTCGTGCGTGACCCGAGGTGGGGACGGACGGAGGAATGTTTTGCCGAAGATCCATACTTAATCGGTGAATTTGCAGTAGAAGCGATGAAGGGACTGCAGGGTGACCGCCTTGATTCCAACCAGACAATTGTGGCGACACTCAAGCATTTTGCGGCTTATGGCAGCTCAGAGGGTGGACGTAATGCTGCTCCGGTGCATATGGGATTACGTGAATTGCATGAAATAGATCTGTTGCCGTTCAAAAAAGCAGTGGAAGCCGGGGCTTGCTCCGTGATGACCGCATATAACGAAATTGATGGGGTACCTTGCACGTCCAGTACGTATCTGCTGAATGACCTTCTGCGTGAGCAGTGGGGTTTTGATGGGTTTGTGATTACTGATTTTGGCGCCATTCAGATGCTGGTCCATGGACATAACACCGCTGAGAACGGGGAGCAGGCTGTAGCACAGTCCCTTCAGGCAGGGGTAGACATGGAGATGTCCGGGTACATGTACCGCAAACATCTCGGTCAGGCGTTGGAGCAGGGATTAATCGAAGAGAAGGATCTGGACTTGGCTGTGCGGCGGGTGCTGGAGATGAAATTCAGACTTGGGTTATTCGAACAGCCTTTCGTTGATCCAGAGTTTGCAGAGCGGGTTATCGGATGTGAAGACCATACTCAGCTGGCGAGGGAAGTTGCACAAGAGGGGATTGTTTTACTGAAAAATGAGGGAAATACTCTTCCGCTTGCCAAAACAGGTACAAAGCTAGCTGTCATTGGTCCGAACGCGAACCATATCTATAACCAACTTGGGGACTATACCTCGCCACAGCCGAGAGAACAGATCGTCACGGTACTGGATGGCATTACACGCAAGCTTGGCGCGGATTCGGGTCAGGTGTTGTACGCACCTGGCTGCCGGATTAAAGGCGATTCCAGAGAAAGGTTTTGCGCAAGCGCTCGCCTGTGCGGAACAGGCGGATGTCATCGTGATGGTGATGGGTGGTTCCAGCGCTCGCGATTTTGGTGAAGGTACGATCGATTTGCGGACAGGTGCTTCAGTGGTGACCGATGATCCATGGAACGACATGGAGTGTGGCGAGGGCATTGACCGGGCTTCCCTGAATCTCATGGGTGTTCAATTGGAGCTGGTGCAGGAGGTACATAAGCTGGGGAAACCTGTTATCGTGGTTTATATTAACGGCCGACCCATTGCTGAACCTTGGATTGATGAGCATGTCCATGCCATTGTGGAAGCGTGGTACCCCGGACAGGAAGGTGGTAACGCCATTGCAGATATTCTGTTTGGCGATGTGAATCCATCGGGGCGCCTTACCGTCTCCATTCCCAAGCATGTTGGGCAACTTCCGGTCTACTATCATGCCAAACGCACTCGTGGCAAGCGGTATCTGGAGATGGATCTGGCGCCGCAGTATCCGTTTGGACACGGACTGAGTTATACCGAATTCAAATACGAGAATGTAAGAGTAATGCCAGAAGTCATCGGCCCGGACGATGAAGCACAGGTGATGGTTGAAGTCACGAATACCGGAGCGGTATCGGGAAGCGAGGTTGTGCAGTTGTACATCACGGATGTGTCGGCTTCGGTTACGCGGGCTGAAATGTCACTTAAGGGTTTTCGTAAAATTCATCTGGAGCCAGGACAGACCCAGACCGTTACATTCCCTGTGCAAAAAGAACATCTCGCACTGATCGACTCTCGTCTCCAGTCTGTCGTAGAAGCGGGTGAATTCAGGCTCATGGTTGGCCGTAGTTCCAAAGATTGGACCGCCTGCAGTCTGCACATCCAGAAGGTGGGGGTGGAGGTATGATTCGAATTCAGCGATTCATCGAAGATCTGAAACAGCAGCAATGGCTGGATACGATCGAGCTTCCAGCGTGGGAGATGCAGAGAGCCAGATACATTCGGCCAGGGGAATACGAGTATGAGCACGCACATGAAAATGAAGATGAGCAGGCAAACAAGGCCATGCAAAGCTTGAATCCGCTGAACAGCGTACACGGCACGACATATTTTCTGAGCAAACGTGTGGAAATTCCGGCGGAATGGCAAGATCAGGCTGTTGGGCTGATCTTCGAGGCTGGAGGAGAAGGGCTGCTGAAGGTGAACGACATGCCTTATCATGGACTGGATCGGAATCACGGGTTCGTACCCCTTCCGAGGAGTCGGGTAGGGAATACGCCGCAGTTGGAGATTGAACTCTACGATCCGATTCCAGAGCCGCATGATCCACTCAACCGACAAGCTGTTATTCAGCCGCCCATTCGGGGCATTCGAGCAGCATTGGTTCATGTTAACCAGCCACTCCAGAGCCTGATGTACAGCGTTACGGTACTCGCTGAGTCGCTCCGGGCATATAACGAGAAGGAGCCCAAGCGGATGGCAATTGTTCAGGCTATTCATCAGGTGATGGATAACATGTACAATGACCCGGAACGCTGGAGTGATGCAGCCTGGATACAGAACTTCGAATATGCATTAGCACAGTCGGTACAGCAGGAAGACCCGGAGGAATATCGAAGTGGCTTCATGCATCTGGTTGGACAATCCCACATTGATATAGCCTGGCTGTGGCCTGTACGTGAGACGATTCGCAAGTCCAGTCGCACGTTCTCGACCATGTGTACCTTGATGGACACGTACCCGGATTTTGTGTATTCCCAGAGCCAGCCGCAGTTGTATGCCTTCGTGAAGGATCATTACCCGGAGTTGTACGAGCGAGTTAAAGCCCGCATTGCTGAAGGACGCTGGGAATTGGTTGGAGGCATGTGGGTCGAGCCGGATCTGAATATTCCGAGTGGCGAGTCGTTAGTTCGGCAGATTCTGTATGGACAGAACTTCTATCAGGCCGAGTTTGGCAAACGCTCCAACATCGAGTGGCTGCCGGATACCTTTGGCTACTGTGCTTCCTTGCCGCAGATGCTGAAGCTTGCGGATATTCCTTATTTTATGACCACGAAGCTGAATTGGAATGATACCAATGCGTTTCCGTATGACCTCTTTGACTGGGTAGGCATTGATGGTACTTCCGTACTCGCTTATCTGAATCATGGGGTGAATGAGCATACACGGCCCAAAGATGTGGATGAACATTGGCAATCATATAAACAAAAGGATGTGCACCCTGAGCAAATGTTGCTTTACGGACATGGCGATGGTGGTGGCGGCGTGACGAATGAGATGGTGGAGTTTGCGGAGCGATCCCACTTGATGGTGGGACAGCCGATCAGCAAATTCAGCACAGCAGGAGCTTTTTTTGAAGATATATCATTAAATAAGCCGACGTTGCCAAAGTGGCACGGGGACCTGTACCTGGAACTGCATCGCGGAACCTATACGACCCATGCAAGGAACAAACGTAGCAACCGTAAGGCAGAGGTATTATATCGGGAAGCGGAAATCTGGGGGCAATTTGCCGGGGCTTCTTACGGCGCGCACACGAAGAATGACCTGGATGAAGGCTGGAAGCTGATCATGCTCAACCAATTCCATGACATTATTCCGGGAACGTCGATTCCTGAAGTATACGTAACGTCTACCGAGGAGTACACGAAGGTATTTGCATTAGGTACATCCGCACTGCGGGAAACGCTGACTAACCTTGCGGAGAACATTGCAACAGGTGAAGTGGATGGTCTCCCCTACATTATATTTAACAGCCTCGGCTGGGAACGTGGGGAAAATATCACCATTACAGGGGATGCTCACCTCGCCAGAATGGCAGCATTCGATCGTCAAGGGAACCGACTGATCTGTGATCTCGAACAAAAGGAAGACAAGTATACGTTGCTTGTGCATGTTCCATCGATTCCTGCTTTTGGGTATACAACCATATGGCTGCGCGACGCATCGGATGTTATCCTTCCAGTAAGGGAAGAAAAATCCTTCCCTTCCACGTGGGAAACCGAATTTTACACGCTTGAGTTCAATGATTTGGGGGAGATCACTCGATGGTATGACAAAACGGTAGGACGCGACTGGCTGAAGCCCGGTGATCGGGCGAATGAGTGGCAGTTTTTCCACGACAAACCGACGTACTGGGATGCTTGGGATATCGATCCACGATTTGAATCCCAGCGGGCAGGTGCGGTGCAGCTGATCTCCAGAGAGGTTGTACAGCACGGGGCTACGCGAGATGTACTGCGTTTTGTCTGGAAGCTGAATCAATCGGAGATCAGTCAGGATATCATTTTGCATCGTTACCAGCGGCGTGTTGATTTCCATACAAAAGTGAAATGGAATGAGAGTCATAAGCTGCTCAAGGTGGCATTTCCGGTGGATCTGGTGGCAGCCAAAGCAGCCTATGAAATCCCGTTTGGAGCGTTGGAGCGTCCAACCCATAACAACACCAGTTGGGAGCAGGCGCAGTTCGAGGTCTGCGGGCATCGTTGGGCGGATATCTCGGAGGGAAACAGCGGTGTGAGTTTACTGAATGATTGCAAGTACGGGTATGACATCAAGGATCGGACGATCCGCCTGTCCCTGCTTCGTGCCCCAAAATGGCCAGATGAACATGCCGATCAGGGCGATCATGAATTCACGTATTCGATCCTGCCCCACCAGGGCGATTGGCGACAAGCTGCCGTCGTTCGCCGGGCGATGGAGCTGAATCATCCGGTGGAGGTTGTTGCTGCGAGTCCATCTTCGGGTCACTTGCCAGCTGAACATGCTTGGGTTCGGTTCCACAGTGAGCATGTCATTCTGGATGCCATTAAGGCTGCGGAAGATGGCTCGGGAACGGTGCTGCGTTTCTACGAATCATCAGGGGGTCGGGAAACGGTGCAGGTTCAGTGGGCTGAAAAGGAAATCAAAGCGTCCATCATTAATCTGCTGGAGGATGAGATCCATCCGTTTGTTTGTCCAAACGGGGCATTCGAACTGACATTCAAGCCTTATGAGATTAAATCGGTGAAGCTTGTTCCAGTGAATCCAAATACGTAAATTTTCAGGAGGTATGAGATGAAATTAACGAATAAGATCGGTGTCATCGTGGATAGCTTTGGTGTAGGCGTACGGGAAGGGTTGAACAAAGCCAAAGACGTAGGTGCAGAAGGTGTGCAGATCTATGCCGTCAAGGGAGAGATGGACCCTGAAAATTTGTCGCCTGCGGCGCGTAAGGAGTTGAAGAGTTACATCGATTCGCTAGGTCTCGACATTTCAGCATTGGTCGGTGACCTGGGCGGACATGGGTTTCAGGTCAAGGAAGATAATCCGTGGAAAGTGGAGAAGTCGAAGCGGATCGTGGATCTGGCCCTCGATCTGGGTACCAACATCGTCACCACACATATCGGCATTGTTCCACATGACCCTTCATCGGAGGTCTACGCTACGCTGCACGCTGCTTGTGAGGAACTGGGTCAATACGCGAAAAGTGTTGGTGCATACTTTGCCATTGAGACAGGACCGGAAACGGCTGCTGATTTGAAAGGATTCCTGGATACACTGTCCACCAACGGAGTATCGGTGAATTTTGACCCGGCGAATATGGTAATGGTGACCGGAGATGATCCGGCGCGGGGCGTTCATCTGCTCAAGGATTACATCGTACATACCCATGTGAAGGATGGTGTGCGGCTGAAGGAAGTTGACCCACGAGACGTATACGGAGCGGTCGGTTATGCCCCTATGGATCACGATAAGATTGCCGAGATGGTCTCTTCCGGGACTTTCTTCCGTGAGGTGCCGCTGGGCGAGGGTGGCGTTGATTTTGACGGATACTTTGCAGCGCTTCAGGAGATTGGTTACACCGGTTATCTGACGATTGAACGTGAGGTTGGGCATCAGCCGGAGCAGGACATTCGCAAGGCAGTTCAATTTATTCAACAATATCGATAGGGAGCTGAGCAGATGAAAGTGGGCCTGAGCACGTATAGTTTGTTGAACGATTTGAATTCGGGTGAGATGACGGTGCTGGATGTGATCGACTGGATTGCGGCGAACGGCGGCGAGCATATGGAGATGGTGCCTTACGGTTATACCGTGGAGGATAATCACGATCTGGCGGATGCGATTCGGGAACGGGCAGCGACTGCGGGTATTGAACTGTCCAACTACTCGATGCCAGCGAATTTCGTGCAGGAGACGGAAGAGGCGTTTGCAGAAGAGATGGCTCGGGTCAAAGGACATGTGGATGTCGTACACCGGATGGGTGTAAAACATATGCGTCATGACGTCACGGCGTTTACCCTGCCAAAGGAGAAGATGACCATCACCTGGTTCGAGGAACATCTGCCGCTGATGGTGCGGGGAAGCCAGATTATTGCGGACTATGCCGCACAGTTTGGCATCACGACAACCATTGAGAATCACGGCTTCAGCGTGCAGGCGAGTGACCGGGTGCAGCGTGTCCTGCATGCTGTAGATCGTCCGAACTTCAAAACAACACTCGATATTGGCAACTTCATGTGTGTGGATGAGAATCCGATCATCGGCGTCATGAAAAATCTGCCGTACGCTTCTCTGGTCCACTTCAAAGATTTCTACTTCCGTCCTTATGATGAGCATCCGGGTGAGGGTGAATGGTTTACGACAGCCTACGGTAACTTCCTGCGAGGAGCGATCGTTGGACAAGGGGACATTCCGATCCGCAAAATTGTAAAGTTGATCAAAGACTCCGGCTATGATGGCAACATTACGGTGGAGTTCGAAGGCATGGAGGAGTGTAAATCCGCATCCAAAATCGCCATGGACAACCTGCGCCGCTTCTGGGAAGAGGCGTAACGAAACACAACGAAGCATAACGAGGGAATGGATCAAGGGCCACTTTTCGAAGTGGCTCTTATTGTTGATCATCAGGATTCTGGACTGTCCATCGGTCCAGGATCATTTCGATGTAACGCATGGTATCCGTTGTCATACCATATACACGAGCTGACTGATCATCCGCTGGGGTGATATAATCCCAATATTTTTCTGCCAATTCTGCATTCCCTTGAAAAGTCCTTTCAGCATAATCAGAGATTCGGAGGGCCAGTAAACGTGAGGCTTCGGAATCCGGAGGTTCCATCTTGCATGTATGAATATCTTTAAGAATATCAGCCCATTCCATTGATAATGAATCGCTCTGATTATTCAGAGGTAACGATTCCATTTCTTCAGGTGTAAAAACATCTTGACGGAACCTGCCCGGAGGTTGATCCAGTTCACGGATGAAACCCAACATCTCATCCAGACTGATTGTACCGGAGGCTCTGATGGCATATAGGGTTGAAAAAAGAAGATGCTCGACCTTGCTTAATTTCTCCTGCTGTTCCTTAACGACGGCCAGTTGTTGTTCCAACGTATTATTCCATAAAGTGAGGGTACTCTCTGGTTCAGAGCGAGCAGCATCCTGATCGAGGAATTCTCCAATCTCATTCAATTTAAAATGCATTTTCTTCAGAATGGTAATCTGCTGAAGCCGTAAAATATCCTTTTCACCATATAAGCGATACTGATTGTTCTCATTACGGGCCGGTCGCAGTAAACCCAGCTTTTCATAATAATGAAGTGTTCGGATGGATACTCCGGTATGTTTGGATAGTTGTCCAACGGTATACAACAGGCAGATCCCTCCCTCATGATTTATGTATTCTCCACCAGCGCCATGCATTGAGCGCCGCCAGAATGATCCCACCGACGAAGATTATCATCATATACAAAATAAATATTTCGGCCAACCCGTTATCTTGCGCGGTATAGTTTAACAATGCCGGTCTATCACCTGGCACAACAACGAATCGGGCTACTTCCAGGTAAGCGATATGAAATCCGATGGAGGCCCATAAAGATCCGGTCAAACTCCGCAGAAGCTGTAACGTAATACCATAGGTCAAGAGCAGGATCATATAATCCAAGGTTATCCGGTTTCCGGCATCCATACCGACGAGCTCTTGCAATAGGCTGACACTCATCGGAACCAGCAGAAAGAGTATGATTTGAGTTACATAAGCGAAAAAAACAGGAAGTCGCAGTCTGAAGCGTAATCCATCATAGACCATGCCTCGCATGGATAGTTCCTCTGGCAAAGCTTCATACAAGAAAGCAATACAACTATTAAGTACGACAGCAAGCAAGAACTCGGCTGAGAAGTGCCACTCCGTAATCGTAATCCAGTTGTTCATACTAGCTATCGCTAACCCGATGAAGGCCAGAGAAGTGGCAAATAATGCGCCAGAGAGCAAGTGAATTATGCTTTTTCCTGTCAGAGGAAGAAGAACGGACTTCATATGGAAGTGTCTTCGAATGACGAATAATACGGGTAAGACGATACTAATAATGACAACAGCTTGGGTGAGATGAACCATCCAATCAGCAGCACCAATAGTGCCGACAAGCTCCCCTGCGAGTGTAGCAAAAAACAAACCCAATGTCATCGTTAACCAACTCATTCCAATAATGGAAATTCCACTGCTGCGTCGTTTCTTGGTTACATGTTCAGGTGACATACTCATGCTAATCCCCTCCTGTAGTCAGTATAAACCCTCGAGTTAACGTCAGGGTCAAGCAGGAAATATGCCTATCAGAATATGGTTCTGCGCAAGGATTAAGTTACGAGCAGCACAAGTGTGGTATACTGGATATATTCAGCCTGATAATAACTGGCTATGGATAGGAGATGTCACTGATCTATGCAGGTATTCGAGGACTGGAATCAGAAAGTAAAGAGGACGTTTAATGCTACGAACCCAGAGGTAGTGTTGACGGTATCGGAAGCTGGAAGTTTGCTTGGTTTGACCAAAGACCAGATGAAACTGTACGTGGACAAGAACAAACTAACGAAGGTCCCGATCATGAGAAGTGTTCACCGATACCTCTTATTGAAAAGTGAAATAGATAACATCGTTCAAGCTCGATAACTTCATAGGATTGAACACAACCATTTTACCGACAGGATTCGGGAGAGTGGTCTTTTTTTTATCGGAAAGGGGACAGAACGTGCTGAATAAAGTGTCAGGTTGGTTCTATCAGCGGGTGAATTGGAAATGGGTTGTAGCTGCGATTGTTGTTTTTGCCTGTTTTATTGCATTCATTCTGCCCTGGCAGGCGGCAAAGTCGGAGGAAGCCACAGGTGGTGGGCAGTCCCCGGATACCTCTTTTTTGTACACTGCAAATGATCTTTATCAGATGGCTGAGCAGTATGGTGAAGCAGGGCGAAGCGCCTATATTCAGGCACGATTCACATTTGACCTCATATGGCCCTTGGCCTATCTGTCCCTCTTGGTTGTTCTGTTATCGATACTCTATCGCGTGCTTCCGGTAAAGAGTCGCTGGCGTTGGGTGAATCTGATTCCGGTCTTAGGTTGGGCTATGGACATGCTTGAAAATATAGGTGCATCCCTGATCATGTATCGTTATCCTGAACGTACGCCTGTGCTTGCTGAACTCACTCCGATATTTACCCTGTTGAAATGGTGCCTGATCTATGCCAGTTTTGCAGCACTGGTTCCGGGTGTTCTGATCACGGTTCTCTATTATATACGCAAGCGCAAGAAGTAGTGGAGAGGGATGGATTAAAAATTATTTGGTAACCCTAATCGTGTAATGGTCCAACAGAAGTAGTGAGAAAATATACGCTTGTCAAAGGACAACCTGTTCATATATACTCATGTCGCAAGTGGCGTGAATCGTATAATTACATGAGCCCAAGGAGATGAAGAACGCATGTCGATCAGCTTGAATGTGTATCTGGTAACAGACGGTAATGGACGTGAAGCGGTAGAATTTTATCAAAAGGCATTTGGAGCCGAAGTGCTGGCGCTTCAAACATTTGGCGACGGTCCATCTGACCCGAATCACCCGATCCCGCCAGAAGCGAAAGACCGTATTATGCATGCTTCTTTGCAGATTGGCAGCTCGGTATTAATGTTGTCTGATACGTTTCCAGGCATGCCGCACACTGTAGGTAATCATATTACGGTTACAGTGAACACGGATACGGCGGAAGAAGCCAAAGCGATTTTCAACCAACTGCAAGATGGCGGCGAAGTGAAAATGCCGATACAAGAGACGTTCTGGAGTCCAGCCTACGGTTCGGTTGTTGACAAGTTCGGTGTACAGTTTCAGATCAGTGCTACACCGGAACAAGCTTAAGAGCGTACTCTTCACTAAATGTAGCCTTCAAATGGAAAAACCTCCGCGATCTGCTTCAGGCAGTCTTGGAGGTTTTTTGCGGTGATTGTGAGATTAACCTTCCTTTTGAATCTTGGAAGGATTGTTGATTTTATAGGGAACCGGGTTACGTGTCAGCTTCTTCTTGATAATTTTTGCTTCAAACGTGATAACATCTCCCACTTCCAGTTCTTGTTTCTTAACCGTAGCACTGTGGCTTGACCAGGCTTCCCCAACATCGATGACGTCTGGCTCCGTGATGGTAACTGCTTCATAGATAATGACTTCATCGTCATTGTCCGAGAAGTGATTCGGTACGGTGGTGAATTCTTTGACAACAGCACTCATCTTCACTTTGCCTTCTGGCAGATCAATCTTGACGGATTCGGCTTTGCTCGCTGTTTTGGCTTTGGGTTTGGCTTCATTGGCTGCCCCGGTCTGAGGTCCAACATACTCTTCCACCAGCCCGTCCGGATCACCCTTCAGCCCCGAGGAGAATTCATCTGTGTCCGTATCGTCCGAATCATCCAGATCCGCCGGAATTTTATCCGGGTTAGCCAGGGCATCAGGAGTTGGCGCAACATCAGCAGGGGTAACTGGTGCAACTGTATCCGAAATTGAGGGTTCTGTGCTTCGATCTGAACCGGCATTACTTATGCTTCTGGCACTGTAACTGGACGCTTGCATTTCCTTCAGATAAGACGGGTGAATACAATGCTTTTGTCCATTATCCAGTTGAATAACGGCTGCCATGTGATCCACATATCCAATGATGGTGCACGGCATGTTTAATCCGTTTCCTTTATAATAGAACGTTTTGAGTTTGGTCGCTTTACCCGAAAGCAGGCCCCACTCCTGACATTTCTCAATCAGCTCGTCTTCGTTATCCAGCGCAATAAAATCCTGCGGTTCAATCATAAATGCGTATGTCATATGGAATTTCCGCCCTTCCAATCCATTCTTCATGTTCATCGTTTCCAAATTACAACCAGTGTATCACAAATGAGCATTTTGCATAAATCGAAACGCTGAAATCTGTACTCGGAGATGAAGATTATCAAAGCCTGCTCGCAGAAGGCTATGCTATAATTTCATCAGAATATACGGTGGGAAGTTGTTACTATATATATTGAACTAAAGATTATTTACACAGATACTACGATGACAGAACAACCTTCCAACCGCTGTTATCCCCAGATTTTTCTGATTCCCTTTTCCTAAGGGAAAATCCGGTGATAAACGCGAACGCTTCGCTTTTTCAGGTTTTTTCTGTCCTCTCCGTTATCATGTAAATAGTTAGTTCAACTTATAAAGCCTTGATATACATATTTCGTGAAGGGAAGATCTGCATGGATAAAAAGGTGAATCATCAAGCCGTATGGCTTGCTATAGGTGTTGCCATGGGAGTCAGTATTGGTACGGCTACAAAGCAACTTGGACTCGGGATTGCTTTTGGCGTGGCGCTTGGCATTGTGATCGGTTCGGTGGTTAGCAAACGTGCAGGGTCAGACTCGGAACATATGCTCAGCGAATATGTCCGTGAATTGCACAAACCAGATGACTGGGAAGACGCGCTTCATCGCTCGCAGGATCATCCGGTGCTTATCCTGAAACACAGCACAACTTGTCCAACCAGTGCGAGAGCGTACAGAGAGTTTATGGCGTTTGTAGGCACCCATGCATCAGATCCCAAACAACCCATGGATTACCGCATCGTCAAAGTGATTGAAAATCGTTCGTTGTCCCGCCATATTGCGGAAGAGACAGAGGTTCATCATGAGTCACCACAGGTGCTTCTGCTCGATCAGGGGCAAGTTGTCAATCATACCTCCCATGGCAAAATAACAAAAAAGAGATTATTGCAGTGGGCACAAAATCCATTTGGATGAAGTGTATGAGATAGGTTTACTTTAAAAATATTAAAAAAAATCATATCTTTGCACACGAACTTCGATTAAAATATAACTTGTCTTCATATTTATGAATCGGAGTGATCTATATGGAACAATATAAGTTCAAGTCGGAACATAGTCAGATGCTTGTTGATGCTATTGTTGAAGGATACCGCGAATATATTGATCACCGTAAAGATCGGAAGAGAAACATGAAGATTAGTTCAGCCTTTGCCTGGACAAAGGGGAATTTTATTGAGAGCAAAATCGCAGATTATTGCAGTGAACAAGGATTCACTCACAAGAAATCCAAAGCAGGTTTAACATGGGATTATCTCCAGTTCACACATGAAGAATCAAAAGTTCTATTTCTGATAAAAAACGCAGCCTACTTTAATGAGAATAGTTTTTCCAGTGCCAAGCTACCTACGGGCGTTGACAACAAAGGTGCTTTCCGTACCTATTTACACGATCTCTCCAAGATTAATAACGATCTGGAATTTTCGTTGATTCAACAACGCCGTAATGAACATGGTGAGTTGGAGAGGGTTGAGCAACTTTCTTTTCCAATCTCAGAGAGTCAGGTCAGCCGTGTGAAAGAAGAACTTGAACATCTTGCATCTACATATAATGAGTTTCATATACTCACTTATGCTATTGATGATGCATACCAAATTTCGAAGGTTCAGCATTATCTGCCTAATCCGCATGATAATATCGCTTATTTTATAGAAGATTTATCAGACCTCATCTCTGGTGCTGAACTGGATGATAGTGAACGGGAGGCGCTTACGCCTGATGTGGAAGATATCGTTGATCCGGCAGCTTATGATATTGAAATTTTGGAAGGAGAACAGCGGGGGTGATTCCCTGTGTCGTTCAGTAAGGAGGGAGCAGCATGTTCGTTGGTGAAAATTTGACCAATTTGCGGATCATGCATGGGTATTCGAGAAAACAGCTCTCCGAACAATTAGGTGTGACAGAACAAGCAGTCTGGCAATATGAAAATGCGTATACCTCTCCGAAGGTGCCAATTGTGAATGAGTTGAAACGCATTTTCAGTGTGAAAAGCAAGTATTTTTATACGAAAGATATGCTTACACAGCGTAATAACGCAGCCAACATTGATGTTATGAACATTGCCTATCGTTCGAAAGTGATGAATGTGATATCCAAGACACAGACAGAAGCAAAGCATGTAGAATATCTGGACACGTTCATTAATTATATTACTGCTCAGATCAGCCTTCCCACACTGAATATTATCCAATTGCGGGAAGAGGCAATTGAGTATATGAACCATACAGACGATGATCGTACGACTCAGATCCATTATGTTGCCCATCTTGCGAGACAACGGCTGAATATGGAGCCATCCACGAATGAGAACCTGATGTTCCGGATCGAAAAAAGTGGTGTATATGTTTTTGAAAAAGCGATTGGTGAAGAAATTGATGCGTACAGCCTTTGGACACGAAATGATCGTCCGTTTATCATACTGGGCAACATCAAACGTTCTGCGGTTCGCAGGAATTTCGATATTGCACATGAGCTTGGTCATTTGTTGCTTCATTATCGTCTTGAATTTGTCAATCTGGATCGAAAAGAACACAAATTGATTGAAAATGAAGCTAATCTGTTTGCGGGTGCATTTTTATTGCCCGAAGAAGAGTTTTCATCGGACATGAATGAAATCACTTATAAGACGAATCCCGATCAATATCTTGATTTGAAAAATAAATGGAAGACTTCCCTACAAGTGCTGGGATACAGAGCAGCACATCTAGGAATGATGGAAGCTAAGGATCATCGTAATTTCTATGCGGCGATGCACCGAAGAGGATATCTGGAAAAGGAGCCTTTCGACAGGGAGATTCCACTTCAAAAGCCGATGCGAATTAAAACCATTATTGACCTGCTTTCCAATAAAGGTCTTGTGGATATCCGTTATATGATTGAGGAGGATTGGAAAGTGGAAACTTCCTTCTTTCATCATATGACAGGAATAAACACCGACTTTTTTAACAAGTACATGACGAACAAGCCACAAACTAGTATTAAAAATGTTAGGGAAATGCCTACACGTAGCTCTTGAAATGACTGGTAGGTAATAGATTGGTACGTAATGGATTGCTCCGTATAAAAAGATCATAGACCCGTTCTTTTCAGCCCCTAGCTGAGGAGAGCGGGTCTTTTTTACGCTTTTTTTACACCTGTAGAGGCATTTCTTTACCCCTTTTTTACAGCGTTTCGTATTACGATTTTACATGTAGCAAGGTGCAGAGAACGGTAGAGAGAGGGAGGAAGGGCGCATGGTGAATGATGCCACGATGATTGGATTGGTGGTGCTGCTGTTTGCGGTGTTTTGGGGATTTGTGAAATTCTGCGAAAAGGCTTGAGGGTAGAGAGGGGGAAGCCAGATGATCGTCATCGGCATGATTGTGCTCGCACTGGTGATTTATCTCGGTTATGTGCTGGTGAAGCCGGAGAAATTCTGATGCTGACGATGTGCGTAATACGGGAACGAGGGAACGTCGAATAGGGAGGAAATGCGGATATGGGTATCGGTGTAGTGCAAGTAGCAGTGACGCTGCTGATCATCCTGCTGCTGGTGAAACCGGTGGGAAAATATGTAGTGAACGTGTTTGATGGACAGCGAACGGGGCTGGATCGCGTTTTTGGTGGATCAGAGCGACTGCTCTTTCGAGTGATGGGAGTACGAGAGAACGAATCCATGGGGTGGAAAAAGTACCTCACGGCCGTTCTCCTCTCCAACTTTGTAATGTTGGTATTGATGTTTCTGGTGCTGCGGCTGCAAAAGTATTTGCCACTTAACCCGGATGGAATCGGCAATATGCCAGCGGCGCAGGCATTTAATACGGCCGTATCTTTCATGACCAATACGAACTGGCAGTCGTATACGGGCGAGAATGCCCTGTCGTATCTGTCACAGATGCTGGCCGTGACGTTTCCGATGTTTACGTCGGCAGCGACGGGATTCGCAGTAGCCATTGCGTTCATTCGCGGGCTGGTAGGCCGCCGGGATGAACTGGGGAACTTTTACGTCGACCTTGTACGGTCGATTACACGTATTTTTTTACCGCTGAGTTTCATCGTGGCTCTGTTCCTCGTGTTCCAGGGTGTGCCTCAGACGCTTGAGGGAGCGGTGAACGCAACCACGCTGGAAGGCGCGCAGCAGACCATCTCACGTGGACTGGTCGCCTCTCTGGAGTCGATCAAACACATTGGCACCAACGGTGGTGGCTGGTTTGGAACCAATGCTGCACATCCATTCGAGAATCCGACGGCCCTGAGCAATCTGGTGCATATCGTCTGCATGATGCTGCTGCCAACGGCACTGGTATACGCCTTCGGCTTGATGGTCAATAACCGGAAGCAGGGTTGGGCATTGTTCGCAGCGATGAGTTTTCTTTTCCTTGTGATGTTGACCACAGTCTTTGTCTCCGAATATCGCGGTGTACCCGCGTTGGATGCAGCAGGCCTTCAGGGCAATATGGAGGGGAAAGAGGTCAGGTTCGGCATATCCGAATCGGCTTTATTCACGGCGGTCACGACAGCGGCTACAACAGGTTCGGTCAATAATATGCACGAGTCGCTCACTCCACTTGGAGGCATGGTATCACTGGCTCAGATGATGCTCAATAACGTGTTTGGTGGCAAAGGGGTAGGGCTGATCAACGGACTGTTGTATGTGATTTTGGCTGTGTTTATCTGTGGATTGATGGTGGGACGCACACCTGAGTTTCTGGGCAAAAAAATTGAGGGCAAAGAGGTGAAGCTCGCTTCCATTGCGTTGCTCATTCATCCTTTGATTATTCTTGCGCCAACGGCACTCGCGCTTATGCGGCCTGAAACCGTTGCGTCCATCTCGAATGGGGGCATGCATGGTCTGACTGAGGTTCTCTATGCTTTTGCCTCAGGTGCGGCCAATAATGGATCGGCTTTTGCCGGACTAAATGCCAATACAGACTTTTACAACATTGCGATTGGTATCGTTATGCTGCTGGGAAGGTACGTTTCGATGATCGCCATGCTGGCCATAGCGGGTTCACTCGCTACGAAACGGGTTGTACCGGTAACTACAGGTACGCTGCGTACACACACGCCTTTATTTGCTGGCATCTTGGTCATGATGATCGTTGTTGTCGGCGCGCTTACGTTCTTCCCGTCGCTTGCGCTTGGACCGATTGCAGAGCATCTGGCGATGATTCAATGAGGGATATAACAGGGGAGCAACAGAGGAATTGGTATAAGGACGTAACGTACGGAGGTGGCAGTGCACGATGAATGCAGTCGAACGAAAGAAGGAGCAGACGATGCAACACATGGATACAGAAATGTTTAGAACGAAGGGCAATGAGCCGGATAACAACCGAGGTAATATTCAACGTGATCCCGGATCGAAACGGTCGTTAAGCAAGGATATGATACTTCAGGCTTCACTCGATGCGTTCAAAAAGCTAAATCCGGTGGTCATGATTAAAAATCCGGTCATGTTTATTGTCGAGATTGGTACATTCATTACGCTCTTATTATGCATTAATCCCGATCTCTTCACCGCATCCGAGGCTGGGCGCGGGTACAACATCGCCGTGTTTTTCATTTTGCTGTTCACACTGCTGTTCGCTAATTTCGCGGAGGCACTTGCAGAAGGTAGAGGCAAGGCGCAGGCCGATACGTTACGCAAGACGAAGTCAGACACCCTGGCCAATCTGGTACAGAAGGATGGAAGAATCCGGCAAGTGTCTTCGACCCATTTGAAAAAAGGCGATATGGTCCGTGTGGAAGTCGGTGAACTGATTCCGACAGACGGTGAAATTATGGAAGGCTTGGCCTCCATTGATGAATCGGCCATTACGGGAGAATCCGCACCGGTTATCAAGGAAGCAGGAGGCGATTTCTCCTCCGTTACCGGAGGTACACGTGTCGTGTCCGATTATATCGTCATGCGTGTTCAGACCGATCCGGGTGAGTCATTCCTTGACCGGATGATCTCTCTGGTTGAGGGTGCTCAGCGCCAGAAAACACCAAATGAAATTGCGCTGACAACCCTGCTCGCCGTATTAACTCTGATCTTTCTAATTGTCATCCTGACAATGGTTCCAATGGCGAATTACCTGGGCATTCGACTGGATCTGGCAACCCTGATCGCACTGCTCGTTTGCTTGATCCCAACCACAATTGGTGGATTACTGTCTGCCATTGGTATTGCCGGGATGGACCGTGTTACGCAGTTTAATGTGCTCGCCATGTCAGGTAAAGCGGTGGAAGCGGCCGGGGATATCGATACGTTGATTCTGGACAAAACAGGAACGATCACATACGGAAACCGCATGGCATCTGAGTTTATTCCCGTTCAGGGCATTACTTCATCAGAGATGACGCAAGCTGCTTTACAGGCTTCTGTGCGAGATGAGACCCCGGAAGGACGTTCTGTTGTGGAACTGGCAGGCAAACAAGGTCAGAGCTGGTCTGAGACGGAGTATGCAAATGCGGAAAATGTGGAGTTCACGGCAGAGACCCGGATGTCCGGTCTGAATCTGAGTAGCGGAATGAAGATTCGTAAAGGTGCGGTGGATGCGATCAAAAGATATATTGCTTCTGAAGGAGGCCGTATACCGGGTGATCTGGATGAGATCGCCAACCGTATCGCGAAGGCCGGAGGTACACCGCTAGCTGTGGCCATCGATCAACGAATCTACGGTGTGATCTATCTGAAAGACACTGTGAAGCCAGGGCTAAAAGAGAAGTTCGCTGAGATGCGCGCCATGGGCATCAAGACCATTATGTGTACAGGCGATAATCCGTTAACCGCAGCGACCATAGCGCTGGAAGCAGGCGTGGATGATTTTATTGCCGAAGCGAAGCCCGAGGACAAGATTGCGGCGATCAAAAAAGAGCAGCAGGAGGGCAAACTCGTCGCCATGACGGGCGACGGTACCAACGATGCTCCTGCTCTGGCGCAGGCCGATGTGGGCCTGGCGATGAATTCGGGCACCATGGCGGCCAAAGAAGCGGCCAACATGATTGATTTGGACTCTGACCCGACCAAATTATTGTCAGTAGTCTCCATTGGCAAGCAGCTGCTGATTACACGCGGCGCACTCACAACCTTTTCGATATCCAATGATATCGCGAAATATTTTGCCATCATTCCAGCCATGTTTATTCTCGCCATGCCGCAGCTTCAGGCGCTGAATATTATGAATCTGGCTTCGCCGCAGTCCGCGATCCTGTCGGCGCTGATCTTCAACGCCATTATTATTCCACTGCTTATTCCCATCGCGATGAAAGGGGTTAAGTACCGGGCGATGTCAGCCGAACGACTGCTTGGTCGCAATGTGTTCATCTATGGCGTAGGCGGTGTGATTGTACCTTTCATCGGCATTAAGCTGATTGACATGGTACTTTCGGGGATTCTTTAAAGAGATAACAACGCTTATCAAAATTGTTCTTTTATCCTAATGAATTCAGGAAGTGATCTGTATGAACATGTTCTTGCCCGCCGTACGGTTATCCGTTGTGCTTATGCTGATATGCGGCCTAATCTACCCGCTTGTAACAACTGGAGTAGCCCAACTTCTCTTTCCTGCGCAGGCGAACGGCAGTCTGATTACGCAAGATGAGGAAATCATCGGATCGTCACTGCTGGCGCAGGAAATCCAATCGCCGGGGCTGTTCCAGCCCCGGGCATCGAATGCCAGTTATGACCCAACGGCTTCAGCCGGTTCAAATCGCGCCGTAGCTTCAGAGGAGTATATCAGCGAGATGAAGGAAAAGATGGCTCAGCTCCAGCAGGGAAACCCGGGACTGCAGCAGATCCCTGCTGATCTCGTGACGGGTTCAGGCTCTGGACTTGACCCGGATCTCTCTCCCGAAGCCGCTGAGGCACAGATCCCGCGCATTAGCGAAGCTACGGGAATTAGTGAACAGCAGCTTATGCAACTTGTAAATGAGCATACGGAAGGCCGGCAAATGGGTATATTCGGGGAGCCGCGTGTAAATGTAACGGCTCTGAATATGGCGCTGACAGCAGAACTCTGAACTAACGAACGAACATATTAGCCTGCTCACGATATATCGGGAGGGGCTTTCTCTATTTTTTCTTCATATTTTAATAAGAAAGGGGGAGAGGACGGATGGAAGACAGCTTCAAGCGCAAGTCACCGGAAGAGATGCTGAAGATGATTACGAAGCTGCAGCAGGGTACGCTCAAAATCTACATCGGCCCAGTCAGCGGATCGGGCAAAACGTATCACATGCTGCGGGAAGGGAACACGTCGCGCCAACAGGGCATTGATGTGGTCATCTGTGCCGTGTCCACGATGCGCAGACCGGAAACGGTGGAGCAACTTGGCGCACTCGAAAGGATTCCAAGCATTCACTGGGTGCGCCAGAGTGATGATGTAGAGATGAAGGATCTGAACTTGGATGCACTAATGGCGCGTAATCCGGAGGTTGTGCTGGTGGATGGTTTGGCACATCGCAACAGAGAAGGCGCTCGCTATGCTACCCGGCTGGAGGACATTCAGTTCTTGCTCCGAAACAACATCAGTGTCATGACAACGGTGAATGTGTATGAGCTGGAAGGGTATACCGAGCTGGCACGACAACTTACGGGGATCGCAGCAGAATATACGGTGCCTGCCGATACATTGGAGCTTGCGGATGAAGTGAAGCTGATAGACGTCACGCCGGAAACGATACTGAACCGTCTTGCAGAGGGTCATTTGCAGGGGCATGAGGGAGAAGCTGTTTTTCGTCAAGGCAATCTGGGTATTCTGCGCGAACTGGCCCTGAGATTGGTGGCAGAAGGGGTGAATGAATCCCTGCGTGAGCATCGGGAGGAGATGGGAATTACCGTCACGACAGGCATCATGGAGCGGATTCTGGTATCCACCCAATATCATTGGAACGGCTCCATCTATATACGGCGTGGACAACAGATTGCCAAAAGATTGAATGGTGATCTGTGCGCCGTGGTTTTTCGGAATATGAAGCAGCCATTAACCAAGGAGGCAACCTTATTTCGACGCAATATGATCAAGCTGGTGGAGAAGTTTGGCGGCCATATGGAGGAGCTATCTATATTACACCGTCGCAACATCCCGTCTACGCTGGCGCGTTACGCCATGGAGCACCAGATTACCCGGATTGTGATGGGACACTCCCGGCGTACGCGCTGGCAGGAACTCTGGCAAGGGCCCGTTGTTAACTCGTTGCTGCGCAGGTTACGTGGTGTTGATTTGTTTCTGGTTGCTGATCGAGCGGCCCTGGAGGGTGAACGTGTGGTTCCGGCTAAAGTTAACGATGTGGAGTCGCTGACATACCGCAGACTAAGCGAGCAGGAAATGAAGGAACAGATTGGTCAGATTCAGCGTGGCACATTCAAAATATATATCGGAGCTGCACCAGGTGTAGGCAAAACCTACATGATGCTGCGGGAAGGCAATGATTTGCTCCGCAAGGGCATCGATGTGCAGATCGGCTTGCTGGAGACACATGGGCGGGCGGAAACCGTGGAGCAGATGGGTCACCTGTCTGTGATCCCTCGCGTGCGGCGGGTGTATCAGGAAGCTCGTCTGGAAGAGATGGACACAGAGGCCATTCTGCGTCTTTGTCCGGAAGTGGTGCTTGTGGATGAACTGGCACATACGAATGTACCCGGGAGTGTCCGGCAAAAGCGTTATGAAGATGTCCTGCTCCTGCTGAATGCAGGCATCTCGGTGATTACCACAATGAACGTACAGCATCTAGAAAGTCTGAATGATGCCGTTGAACATATTACAGGTGTTCGTGTCCGCGAGACCGTACCCGATCGGATCATTCAGATGGCGGATGAGGTGCAGTTGATTGATGTGGCGCCTCAGGCCTTGCGGCAGCGCATGAGGGAGGGTAAAATCTATGCAACTGCCAAGGTCGAGCAAGCCCTTGCGAATTTCTTCAAAATCGGTAATCTGATTGCCTTGCGAGAACTTGCCCTGCGAGAACTGGCGGACGATGTGGATGAACGGCTTGAAGCACAGCAGGCCAAAATCGCACTTCGAGGACCTTGGCGCAGACAGGAAGCAGTCTTTGTATGTGTAAGCAGTGATCGTCATGCCGAGCGGCTGATCCGACGTGGATTCCGTATGGCTTATCGTCTAAAAGCCATCTGGCATGTACATCATATCCACATCGGTGAGTCCATGAGTGACGAAGTGAAATGCCATCTGGAAGCCTTGGAACAGCTGACGATTCGGCTTGGCGGTCAATTTCACATCCACCACAGTCCAAAGCTGCGGGATGTACCTGGGATTTTGGCAAGAAAGGCATCGGAGGCGCGAGCAACCCAGTTGGTGGTCGGGCAGGCAAGACGGGTATGGTGGCTGAATGGCTACCGCGGCTCAGGCTCGGTGGTCAACCGACTTGTACGCTTGTCGCGGCATCTGGATATATTGATCGTTGCAGATTACGATTATGAACTGAGCGGGATGTGAATGGATGTTGTCTGAACGAATAAAAAAAGAAACGCGGGCATCCCATGGGAAACGGGTTCCGGCATATGTATGGGTGACCCTCGGGGTGACGCTGCTAACCTTGCTGCTTCATCCCATCGGCATGAGTGGTGATTTGGTTAATGTAGCGCTGATATACCTATTTCCCGTACTGGTGAGTGCCGTGTATTGGGGAATGGGACCAGCTATATATGCCGCGAGTTTTAGCGTCATTATGTTTGACTTCTTTTTTGTACCACCATATCTGAGCTTTACGGTTGAAGATCTGAGATATCTCATCTCCTTTGTCGTGTATCTTGCGGTGGCGATCCTGACGGCGAGTCTTGCGGGTCGATTGAGACAACAACTGGAGATGGTAAAATCACGTGAGGCCACGACTAACTCCCTGTACGCATTGAGTCGTCAGATGACAGCCATTACAGATCTGAATACGTTGCTGGTTAACATTGCAACCCAAGTATCGCTTACCCTGGGTAAGCCGACGGCTGTGTATCTTCCGGATAAACAGGGTGATCTGATGGTTACAAACTCTTCCGCATCCGCATCAGAAGGGGAGAAGGATGGGTGGGGGGATGGAGAGTCAGAGATTGCCATTGCCAAATGGGTGTATCATCACGGACAGATTGCTGGTAAGGGATCATCCGCTTTACGGGAATCTCCCGGACTTTACGTGCCGCTACGCACAGAGGAGCAGATCCATGGCGTGCTCGCTGTGAGCATGGACGCTGGTGAGGTTCATGAGCAGCAAGAACAGCTTCGTCTGTTGGAGGCATGCGGTGGACTGGCCGCAGGTGCTATTGCCCGAGTGAAGTTGGCGGAAGAGGCCCGATTGGCACAGATCACTGCCGAATCGGAGCGCATACGTACAGCGCTGCTGGACTCTGTTTCTCATGAATTGCGTACTCCCCTAACCGCCATTATCGGCTCGGCTACGGGATTGTTGGAGAATGATACTCTTTTTACACCCGAGGATCGGAGAGAATTAACAGGCAACATTCGGGATGGGGCCATGCGTATGAATCGTCTCGTCACAAATCTGCTGGGCATGGTTCGGCTGGAGAGCGGCATGTTGCAACTGAATCGGAAATGGTGTGACGTGGGGGACATGATCAGCGTTGTACTGACACAGGTTCGGGAATTCAGTCCGCATCGCAACATTCAAGTTGAGCTTCCTGATGATCCGGTGTTCATTTACGGAGATGAAGTATTGCTGGAGCAGGTACTGGTCAACATCGTCAGCAACGCCATCAAATACTCACCCGATGAGAGCCTGATTGTCATCATTGTGGCGAGTGATAGAAGTCCGAGTCAATTGACGATCTGGGTAGCTGATCAAGGCATCGGTATACCGGAAGCGGAAAGAATACGTATATTTGATAAGTTCTATCGCTCGGAGTCGACTCAGCATGTCACAGGAACGGGGCTTGGTCTGGCGATCTGCAAAGGCATTGTGGAAGTCCACGGAGGTACCATTGTGGCAGAGCCGAATCCGGGCGGGGGAACGAGAATGCGCATAGATATTCCCATGGAGGCTCACGGATCACGGTTTCCCTATTCAGAACAAGGAGAGGTTGAAGAATAACATGAATGCACCGCTAGGGGCTCGCATACTGGTGATCGATGATGAGCCGCAGATTCGCAAATTGCTCAAGGTCACCCTTCAGGCACACCAATTCGAACTCCACGAGTGCGGGGATGGCGAAGAGGGTGTCATTCAGGCCAGCATTGTACATCCGGATCTGATCATCCTTGATCTCGGTTTGCCGGGCATGTCCGGTATGGAGGTGCTTCGCCGGATTCGTGAATGGTCACAGGTGCCGATTATCGTGTTGACAGCGAAGGATCAGGAGGGAGATAAAATTTCTGCGCTGGATGGTGGTGCAGATGATTATGTGACGAAACCCTTCGGGATGGGTGAGTTGATCGCTCGTATTCGGGTTGCGCTGCGTCATGTAGCCAAAACGACAGATGAGCCCATATTGCGCTTCGGATCACTTACGATTGATCTGGCCCAAAGGCAGGTCGAACTGGAGGGAACTTTGGTCAAATTAACCCCAACGGAATATGAGATGCTGAAGGTGCTCGCTTCCAATGCGGGAAAGATCATCACCCAGCGTCAGCTTTTGCAGCAAGTATGGGGAGGGCATCATCATGAGTCTGACAGTCATTACCTCCGGGTATATGTGGGACATCTGCGTAAAAAATTAAAGGAAGATCCGGCGAATCCCCGATATATTCAGACGGAGCCGGGCATTGGTTATCGCTTTTTGCTCCCTGCCGAATAAGGTTTAAGTGTGCGTGGCGTTTATTATAAGAGATGCGATGCACGACTCAGCAGATGAGCGCTATGAAATGAATAAAAGCACCGTCCCCTTTTAGCTGCAAAGGAAACGGTGCTTTTATATTATGACGTGTATTTTGGCAACCAGTCACCGTGAGCCTCAATCAACTCATCACACATCGCTACGATGTCATCGATAGACAGCTCGGCAGCCGTGTGTGGATCAAGCATGGCGGCATGATAGATATGTTCTTTTTTGCCAGTGATTGCCGCTTCAATTGTTAGCAGTTGTGTGTTGATGTTTGTCCGGTTCAATGCCGCGAGTTGTGGAGGCAGATCCCCAATGTACGTAGGGCTGATTCCTGATCCATCCACCAAACAAGGTACCTCAACACAAGCCTCGCGAGGCAGGTTGGTGATCAGTCCGTTGTTCATAACGTTTCCGCCAATCTTGTACGGGTTATTCGTCTCCATCGCTTCGATAATATGCGATGCGTATTCACGGCTGCGGGTATGTTCAATATTTTCGCTGGCAAAAAGCTTGGTACGCATTTCTTTCCAGCCTTCAATCTGGTTCACACAGCGGCGTGGATACTCATCCAATGGAATGTTGAAGCGTTCAATCAACTCCGGGTAATTCCGTTTTGATGAAGTAAGGGTGGTACTCAGCATTGTGCTCGGAGGATTCCGTTACATAATAGCCAAAACGCTGCATCAGTTCATAACGAACCATGTCGTCATGCTGTTCCTTCTGTTTTTCTTTCGCCAGACGTTTAATCTCGGGGTACAGATCCTGCCCGTCTTTGGTAACTTCGAGCAGCCATGCCATGTGGTTGATGCCTGCAATTTTGGCTACGACACCCGTCTGATCGATCCCCAGTGCATCAAACAGATGTGGTACACATACCTGCACACTATGACACAATCCTACGGTTTTGATCCCACCATGTACGTTCATGACGTTGGTAAGCACGGCCATTGGGTTGGTATAGTTCAGGAACCATGCATCCGGACATACTTCCTGCATATCTCGGGCAAAATCCAGCATAACCGGAATCGTCCGCAGATTACGGAAAATTCCGCCGATACCGAGTGTATCAGCAATTGTTTGACGCAGTCCGTATTTCTTCGGAATCTCAAAGTCCGTAATGGTACATGGATCATATCCACCGACCTGGATGGCGTTGATGACATATTTGGCCCCGCGCAGCGCTTCTTTGCGATCATGATATACGTTCACAACGCAACGACTTCCGAGTGAACGGGCCAGACTGGTCAGCAAACGCTCTGAATCGCTCAGACGTTCAGCATCGATATCAAACAATGCCAGCTCAAAATCCTGCAGTGCTTCGGTCATCATGACATCACCCAACACATTTTTAACAAAGACGGTGCTGCCTGCACCGAGAAACGTAATTTTATTCATTTAAGTTTAGCCTCCCTGAAAAATGTTGTAACCCAACTATAGGCCGATTCGGCGCATATAACTATGGCTCAACCCCTTTCAAACATGTCATAATCCCATTTTTGTTCCCGCTTTCAACTAATATAGAAGTATTTTAGCTGTTATAATATAAATTAGATTAAATGAAGAGGTAAGCGGAACGAAGTCAGGATGGAGGGAGAAAAATGAGTCGCATTGAGATGAATGTGGTTCCCGCAGGCTGGACACAGATGGAGCTGATGTTGTTGTTTTTTGGGTGGGAGGCATGTGACCCTGCGCATTATTGGGGACCGGGTGTACGTGATTCTTACATTGTGCACTACATCCATGAAGGACGGGGCACCGTGTACATGGGGGATCAGGAATACCAACTTAGCGAGGGACAGGGCTTTGTCATACTTCCGGACACGCTTATTCATTATGAGGCAGATCCAAAGGATCCCTGGACGTATTCGTGGTTTGGATTCAAAGGTGTGCAAGCCAAGGCATTCATGCAACGTGCCCGATTGAGCCTGGAGCATCCAGTGTATGATGCCCGTGATACGAATACAATGGAGCGCCTGTACTCAGAAATGGTTCAGGCCTCCACGTATTCGGGAGGGGATGTGATGAACCAGAGTCTCTTGTACCGCCTGATAGCGGAGTTGATCTCATCGTCACCGGTAGAGGAAGAGGAGGGACAGCTTCTTTCGAACAAAGAAGAGTACATCAGGCAGGCAGTTCAGTTTATGGAGAACAGGTACAGCCAGCGGACCTCCATTCTGGATATTGCCCACGCCGTGGGGCTGGACCGCACATATCTGTCGGGATTGTTCAAGGAACGATACGGCAAGTCGCTACAGTCATTTTTTCTGGAGTACCGTATGAATCGTGCTGCCGATCTTCTTCAGAACCCCGGACTTTCCGTTAGTGAAGTAGCCCATTCGGTGGGTTATACGGACCCATTATTATTTTCAAAGATGTTTAAGCGTGTTATGGGTGTGTCTCCGAAGGGTTCGAGAATTCGAGATTAGACGCATCTAGTGTTTCAAATTTAAAAGAAAAGTTTTGATCATTATTCGTCGTCCCGCTAAACTGATACAGAAGTGTAATTGAATATGTGGAACTTGGTGCTTTGCCCGTCAGGGTGGAAGCTTAATAGGGAAGTTCGGTGTAATACCGGCGCGGTCCCGCCACTGTAACAGAGGAGTCCAGTAGCGATAATCCACTGGTTTAGACCGGGAAGGAGCTGCAATGACCATGATTCTGGAGCCAGGAGACCTGCCAGGTTTAACAAACACAGTAGTACCCTACGGGAGATAGGAAGGTGTTTAGAGAGCATGATTTTTTTCTGAAAATCTGTTTATTTAAGGCGTCCTCATCCAGTAACACGGAGAGGGACGCATTTTTTGATAGAATTTATAAGTTTTCAGCGGAGCTGTGGACGGAGAACATCATGGCACATACATAAAGTTGTGGGGAAGGACGTTAGAGCACTTGAGCAGATATATCGTTAAACGATTATTACAACTAGTAGTCGTTTTGTTCGGCATCATGTTCCTAACGTTCCTGCTAACCTACCTGTCTCCTGGAGAAAGTCTGTCAGGATAATACGGATGTGCGGGTTTTCTTTATAGTCTAAGTAAGGTTATAAAATGAGAATGATGCAAGAAGGGTTACCCCAGAAGTCCATAGATGACTTTCAGAGTAACCCTTTTGTTGTATAACAGGCATGTTTTGTGTAGTTGGGATGTGACACTGGAATAACTTGTGAAAGCTTTATCGTATGTGGTTCAGTGCACCTATGTCATTAAGCACACCATAGTTTTGCGCAGGCTATTATAGTACTCAGTCTGGCACTTCATGGCTATTTCATCATATATTTATTGATTGCTTCATTGGGTAATTATCGGTATACAGATATTCAGTCTTATTTTGGAGAGGTACTCCGCATATAGACTCTTCTGTCCACATGTAGTTGGCTACATATGCTTAGCCAGTCGTGCTGACATGAGAGCTTCAAACTAGTGTGGTACTTGGGATTGGAAGTCATTCCGGCTGGACTGATCAGCATGGTAAAAGACACTGTCGCCATCCTTCAGCGGCCAGGTTCTGCCTTGACTGTCTGTTGGCATTTTGTTGAAACCTTCCATCTGCCATTGATTCATCAATGGTGCATGAATGTATTGCAGATGGGGCGCCTCTGTATTTCCATTCCGCAGGCTCTCCATGTTGAAGTTGACTACGATATAACCATTCTTTAGGAAAACATTCGATTTCTCATCCAGCTGATTTTGTCGGGCGAGGGGTTCGAGATCCGTACCTTTTGGTACGGCATATACATCGGCCGGTAAGCTGTACTCCCCGTACCAGCGTTGGATTGCTGCGTTGGCCCGGTCCACGTTGACTCCGGAAGGTATGTCCGTTTTGGGCCCAATGAGTGTCCGAATCGGAGCAGACAGGATCATCCAGTCATAACGACCTACCCATGTTTTTTGATGAGAAGTCTGATCGACCAGGCGAACCATATGTTCCGCCAACGTACGCTGGTTGCGTTCTTCCGTTGACAGTTCATAAGTATACTGATAACGCGCTGTATCGCCTAACTCTGTGCCGGGTACATTTCGTAGCCGGGAGTTCAGGACAACAAATCGTTTCTCCAGATCCTGTGTTGATCCGATACGGATCAGGCGTTCCTGACCTCGATGGTAGTATAGATCCACTTCTTGCCGGGAGGACCCGTCTTTACTCACAAAAGCAAAAGTGGGTGTAATTCGAATACCATCCTGTTTGCCAAACATATTGCCCTTGGTCTTGAGATCGAACTTGAAATGGTACCCCGTCTTCACAGTTACGTTACCGAATCCCTGCACCGGATGGCTTCCAGGTCGAATAGGCAATACAAATGGAGCCAGGTTACCTCGTGGATCACCATCAATGCTCTTCATCCCGGTCCAGTAGCTATAGCCCGTTGGTTCAGGACTACCCAACCGCTTGCGAAAGACACTTTCCCAGTTGTAATCAGAGATATCAGTGACGTGAAAATCATATAACCTCCCGATAACATCTACCGGCACGATGTCTGCTGCAACATGATGTGCCAGATTGGTATTGGCATCCTGTTGCTCGGTAAAGTTTGTAGGCGCATTCTCTGCAATATTGCGGAATAGAATATGGTATTTGCCTTCGTCTACCCATACAGGGAGGTAGAATGTGGTGTCCAGTTGATTAACCGGAATATCGACCCATGTCTTGGCAGGGATAAACTGACTTCGATCTGCGTTGTAGACATTAAACGGGAATTGCACCTGTTTGATTCGAAAATATTTGGCATAGTCCCGATTTCCATAACCGGGATAACTCGCGGCGTCCAAGTGCTGTCCCGATGTGGGAATTCGCACAATGAATGGTCGTTCCAGAATGAGTGCAGCGCTGGTTGGGTCCGGTACGGTTTTCTGATTATGCGGCTGATCATCCGATACCCAGGCGTAGTTGACGACAGGGGTGTGTACCGTGACCGTGTTGATACCGTTAATCGGTAATATTTTATTGGTGCCGCCATTCACGTTACCCGGTAGCAAATCATAATAGATCTCACCAGAGCTTGTGGTGTTTGCTTTATTCAGCAGGGAATTGCTGATCATATTACCCGGTTTGTACAGCACATCCCGCCCAATCGTCGTTGGATTAGGAATGTTGGATGGTGTTGGGCCATCTTTGGTTGCTTCCACATCATTCATAATGGTTGTGTTGTTGAATTTCACCAAATCATTCTTCACTTTACTTTGAGGTGTGTTGGATTCAGCCATTCCTTTTAACCGAGATGTATCATCAGGCACACTGGGAGGTTGGTTCAAACCACCTGTTAATTTGGGTGGAGTATATGAGATTGAAGTGGTTTGTCCTGGTCGTACATGGCTTTCTACGGATTCATCATTTTTAGACTCCAGTGTTGGTGGTGTGTATCCTGTTGGATTCATCGTAACGGTCTCACCGGGCAAAGCGTAATTATTCATGGTTGCTTTAGCGATCTTGTATACTTCCAGATTGTTAATTTTCCAGTAGGAGTAGTCTCTTGTGATCTGGAAGTTGTATGGCTTGGGTACTGTGTCGTTCGCGGGTACAGGTGGCCCTGGCGTACAACCATCATCATCACATATTTCTGGTCCAGGTACTGTCCATTCTCTGTCGTAAGAGATTGTGACATTACAGTTGTATGTAACTTTACCACTCATTTTCGCCCAAGCTTGTTTAAACAGATAATTGTCAGCAAAGGCATTTGTGTAGAGTGACTCGGAAGTAGGGATTCCTCTTAACACATTGAATGTCTCATTATCTCTGTTATCTGACTTGATAACACCGTTGGTATTTGGATCGAGATCATTCATGCTCATGATGGTTCCAGAAGAAGGTGGTCCAATCGTTGGCGTGCAACCTCCACCACCGCCTCCGTTACCGTCGCCCCCACCCGTACCGGGGCTCTCTTCAACACCAATGTTTGTTGTGGTAGTTAACTGAAAATCGTCCTTCTCCCACAATACGGTGATGGTTGTAGTTCCCCTACTGACAGCTTGAACTACTCCGGAGTTACTAACGGTAGCGACACCAGGATTGGATGATTCCCATGTAGTTGTACCACCGCTGCCAGTGTTTACATTGGTCTCTGCTCCAAAGTTTCCATCTCCATTTTTGGTTTTGACCGTTGCATTCAATTGTTTGGACTGGTTCAAGCTAAGTTGCCCGCCAGCGGTAAGATTGATCTCTTTTGTTATTTCGGCAAAGGCCCGCCAATATATATCGGTATTAAATACGTAGTCAGCAGAGTATTTAGGTGGATTATAGGGTCTGTGAGCTGTTGGTTCAATCGCACCTCCGATTTGAGTTGTAAATTTCACCGTATCACCGTCAAATGATTCCACACTAACCAAGATTGGTTTTCCTGGTAAGTAATATTGTGTGTTATCCATGTACATGGGCTTTAACGAAATTGTAGTTAATTCACTTCTAGAATACCTCTGACCTGAACGATCAAAGTACTCAGAGGGTTTGTAGCTTGGTGCATCTAGTGAAAGATTTACGCAAACTAATGATGAGTTTGGTTTGTTAGTATCGGGGTTATTGCTTAATGTTTGGCCGTTGCATTCTCCATCTACACGCCATCTTAAATTATCGAGCTGGTAAACATAAACTCCGATATTAGACATTCCATTGCCCTCAACGGGGCTTACTTTTTTCTGAGACTTTGCAGGTGATGGAGGTACTATATGAGAGGCTTCTAACACTGGCTTTGTTCCAGGCCCCCCTCCAGCAAAAACAACTGAAGGGGCTGGGAACAATATACACAATGTTATATATGCTATTAATAATTTTTTTAATAATTTATAGAAATGCACATTGGAACACCCTTTTCATAGTTTAATTTGGAACTACAGTATAGTTTGTTCCATCTTTGAGCGTCAGGCGTACTCCAGGATTTAGTGACTTATCAAAATGTAAGAGACCGTGGCCCCAGTAAACAGGATTCTTTACGACAAACACGCCTTTGGGTCCGAGTAAATCATTTATATGTTTAGGTCCATACTCGCTAAAAGCTTCGGTGCTTGGTGAAGTTAGAGCATTAATAGTTGGGGAGTGGATAAGACTACCGGCTTGCAGTTGATTCATAGAGTTCTTAATACTGATATCAAACTCTGTAAAAGAATAATAAGCGCCTCTTAGTAATCTATCTTTTTCATCAACGAAAACAGGATAATAGATACTTCTCTCAGTTTCTTTTACATATGGATTGACGATGATCCAGTTCTTGACCTTCAGATTTGCATAATTCGTTACTGTAACTAATTCTTGATTACGAACTTTCGCAAAATCTCCAGTTACTTTGCTGTAATCATACGATTCAGAAAATTTTTCTGGTCCTGCTTTCTGATACTTAGGCGCAATAATATTCAAATTCGTCCCCGTCATACCCACCGCCCGCAGCTCATTTAAACCCTGAAAATCGGCAGGTTTTGTCTTGGCAACTGCTGCATAACGGGCCATCAATACAGCTACTTCCGCCCGAGTGGTGGTACGATCAACGCCAAATGTTTTATCGTTTGCTACACTCATTAATCCTGTTCCCAGGGCAACGGCTACTGCATTTTTTTGAGCGCTTGCGAGTTTACCAGTGAAATATTCCTTTGCAGGCACAACGGTGTTGGTCACATCAGAGAGTGCTTGTTTGTAATCAGGATCAACCACGGTTAGCCCTTGCGTCAGCCATGTAGCCATTTCGCCTCGTTGAAGAGCGCCTTGTGCATCCAGTTTTCCCTTGTAATTAGAAGGGGTGATAAAACCTTTTGCGATAGCAGTAGAGACACCACTTTTTGCCCACTCGGGGATGTCCGTGAAATTGTTTTGTTCTTGTGTTGATGCATTAGGCTGGTCGGATAGACGTCCCAGGATACTTGCCATTTCAGCTTTGGTGACCGGTGAACTTGGTTTAAATGTCCCGTCGGCATACCCCTTGAAATACCCTTGTTCCACGGCCGAATTAATTGCTGAAGATGCCCAGTGTGTAGAAGGAACGTCCTTGAATTTAGTTGTAGCTTGTGCGGCTTCTACAGAACTCCCAACGCTTCCAAAACCTACGATACCCCCTGTTAATAAAGCCAATGCCGTTACGCCGGAAATCATCATTTTTCTCATGAATTTTACTCCTCTCAATTGTGAATTTCTCTCCTTGATATGTACTTTTCAGGCTACTAGATACTAAATTTGTGATAATAATCAATATTCTACCATGTATAACTAGGCTGTTGGTATGATTTATCAACAAAATTCCCCCTCTGCATAGAACTTTCACTAATGCTCCAGACCTATAGTTCCTCAAAAAACACAAAAAAAGGCCACGAATCCGCAGATTCATAGCCTTATGCTTTAAGGTCTCCAACATATGTAGTTCCATCAATAATCAATAAATCAAGAATACTCGATTTCCAAACATTTGAAAAGCCCATATTATTCTTACTCAAAATAAAGTCAGGCTATCGGTGTTCCGTTAGGCAATGGGCTATCCGGTGTAAGCAAGACAACATCGCCTTCACCAGGCACGCCCCCCAGCACAAGTACTTCAGAGACAAAACCGGCAATCCGCCGAGGTGGAAAATTAACTACAGCAACAACCTGTTTGCCGATGATCATGTCAGGCGTGTATCGCTGAGTAATCTGAGCACTAGAGCGCTTAAGACCAAGTGGTCCGAAGTCGATCGTCATTTTAATAGCGGGTATGCGAGCCTTGGGGAAGGGTTCGGCTTCCACCACGGTACCAACCCGGATGTCATGCTGCATGAACTCTTCAAAAGTAGCCATAGGGGTAGATCTCCTTTCAACTATTGGGGACTATTATAAATGAAAAATCAACAAATAATCCAGATTACGCTGTATCGTAACCTGGATTTCTGTTGTGTTGCTTTGAAACAAATTAAGCGCCGTTCCAATTCTCTCCGGTGAGGTATTTCTCGGTGAGGATGGATAACATCTGAATACCTACTTCATTATGTCCGCCTTCTGGAATAATGATATCGGCATACTTTTTGGATGGCTCGATAAAAGCATCGTGCATTGGTTTTACCGTTTCGAGATATTGTTTGTACACGGATTGGATCGTGCGTCCGCGTTCTTCAATGTCCCGCAGTACTCTCCGCAAAATCCGCACATCGGAATCGGTATCAACAAATACCTTGATGTCCATCAGACTGCGAAGATGTTCGTCGATCAGCACATGCAATCCTTCTACAATGACAATATGGTTCGGTGCCAGTTCAACCGTCTCATTGGCAGCACGGTTATCTATGGTGAAGTCATATACGGGAGCATACGCCGCTTGGCCTTTTTTCAACAGGGTGAGATGCTCAATCAACAGATCATTATCGAATGCAAACGGGTGATCGTAATTGGTGAGTCGGCGTTGCTCAGGTGTGAGCTGCGACTGGTCTTTGTAATAATTGTCTTGGGATATAAACGTAACCTTACCTGATCCCAGACGGTCTATGACGGAGCGAGCTACCGTCGTTTTACCGGAGCCGGTTCCTCCGGCGATACCAATAATGAGCATGGTTGTTCCATAAGCCTCCCTAGAATGGCAGCATGATGAATGGATAAAAGCGCATCAGAAATCCTTCGTTCAGCACCTTTATCCACATGTCTGTCTCTGAATACACAATTCTTTCATTGTACCATAGCAGACGACTTTTTTCATCTTGGTGTATGGACCATGTTTTGCCTTCGGTGGCGTTATGCTTGCTCATATTCATTTTACTGCATATCTTTGGATGATACTCTTCGTGGTGACTCCCATAGGGCCATTAGGCGCTGTCCGATGGAACTTTTGGTGAACAGATTCAAGGTGATAAAACCAAGTACACTTCCCGTTGTATTGGCTATTATATCGTTCAGATCGGTACTGCGACCGTTGCCGAGGGTTACTCGAAGCATGAGCTGTGTTATTTCAATGAGGAAACTTAGAGCCAATCCCGCTAATGCTGCTGTTTGCATCGAATGAATCCAAGGCTTTATGAAAGGAAGCATGAACCCCAGTGGCATAAACAGCACAATGTTGAGGAGGAAGCTTGGTGCATCCGCGGTCAGAAGCGGAATCCATTGAATGCTTTGATACCATGGGGTCTGATTGGCATAGATTCCGATGTTCACGTCGATAGGGAAAAATACAAAATGCATAACGCCCAACATATATATGGCAAATGCGAGCATCGACACATACTGCCTAACCGTGTACCTGGTTTTGCTCACCCTGGCATGGAGCATGAGGGCGAGCAGGACCAGAACGAATAACGGACCAAGTACGATGGGAGATGAGATTGAATATTGGATGGACATGGAATGGCTCCTTCATAAGGAAATGAGATCAGCTATTGAAGCTGAATCTTCATTTCCATTCCCTTGATGAATTGTGTGTCTTTAACCTCTTCAGCGAAGTCATCCTTGATCTCAAAAGGTTTCACAATAAGGTACTTCACATCTTTGGAAGTCGTAGCATACATGCGCTCGGATGTTATTTGGTTTCCCTCATAGATGCCCTCGCCGCTAAGTGAGGTCAGTTGCCGCCCTTGATCATCATAGACGGCAAATCCGATGTGACTCAGCTGTTCCTGCTCTTTTGCCGTAAGAGTATGCTTATCATTCAAACTGATAACAGTAGTTAGGCGAGTGGTGACAGGGGTAACCTCAGCTTCCGTAACAGCGGCCGTATACAGATCGTTGGTCATGGCTGTGTTAGGCAGAACCTGATGAATGTTTTCTGTTGATTTGGTAAATGGAACCGTCAGCTCGAACTCATGATCAATACCCTGCAATGTCAATTGAACTTTGGCGTCAAACTGATCCGGCCAATGTGCCGTTCCCTGATCGGAGGAAATGACCTGCTCAAAGAGCAGTGTATCTGGCTGCGTTTCTCCTACCGAACTATAGAACAGTCCGCTATTCGGACGGGTCCCGTCGACTTTGAAAAAGACATCCTCAATTCCGCTGCTCAGTTTCACGATGTCCTTGCCATTGTCATATTCGCCTTGATTCAGATTAGGTGCAGTGAAATGAACCAGAAATGCAGCACGGGTACCATCATATACCGCTTCAAGCACTTCGAGCTTCACATCCTGGTAAGCGACCTTGCTGTTAACAGGGGTAGTCAAGCCTTCGTTGCCCGCCGTTCGCAGACCCATATCAGCTTCTATCGAGCTGAAGAGGCTGCCTACGAGTGGGATATTGCGCAAGGAGGCAGCCATGGCCGGTGATACAAAGCCGGATGCAAATACGGTCACGCCCAATACTCCGGCTGCGATCGTCGCAGCTGCAGCCCTGTGCCATCGCTTGTTTTGGCGACTGGAGCGCAAAGTCTGTTCAGTTTTCAATGTGTCTGGCGACACCGGCAGAGATTCCAGTGTGGCATCAATCCGGTTACGAACGAGTTCAGACATCAGGGGACGCTCCTTCGCTTGGTTCTTTAATTCCTGATCGATATTAAACGGGTTTGACATGTAAGGTTACCTCCCGAAAATTTTTGAATTTCTGATATAACTCCTGCCTTGCCCGAGTAAGTCTCATTTTCACTGCACTTTCGGAAATATTGAGGGCATCGGCGACTTGACGGAGGGATAGGTCTTCAAAATAATGCAAAACGACAACAATTCGTTTCGATTCCTCTAGACGGTCTACCGCTTCTCGCATATCGACCTCATCATAGGGACTGGAATGCTCCCGCTTTTCTGAAGGTACTTCCGCATAAGCGGTGGAGAGAGAGCGGCGGGACAGCATCGTGTTGCATTCATTGATGAGGATGCGAAACAGCCAAGTTTTGAAATACCGGGGTTCCCGGAGCGTGTGCACCGATTTATATGCGTTCAGGATTGTCTCCTGAATGGCATCGGCCACGTCCTCCTCTTTTCGCAGCATGGATTTTGCCGTATTGTACAAAGAGTTTTCAATGTCTCGAATAAGCCGGATAAAGGCTTCACGATCTCCTTGGATGGCCTGGTTAACGAGATCGGTTGAACCCATGGATAACAGCTCCTTTCGTATTGGAGGGATGAAGCCAGCACTTGGCTGGTTTTTATATGAATTAGACTGGCGGGTAGGGCATCTGGTCACATTTTCTTTTTATAGTTATAAAAAAGGGCGTTGTTATATATGACGTATCGGGTCTCTACGTTCCCTTCAATGATAAGAGAGGCTGATTTTTCCCTAAGATTGGATGATTGACTTTTTCAAAAACAGCACTATAATAAACTTATATTCATAACACGGACTGTTACTGGGGAAACCAGGCATGACCGAATTCGATTGCTTTACTGTAATCGCTTTCGGTCTTTTTTTATTTTTGTTGGGGGGTGAGAACATTGAAGGTTATCAAGAAAGTAAACAATAACGTAGCCATCGCTATTAATGAACATAACGAAGAGGTTTTTGTCGTAGGCAAGGGTGTAGGATTTCTGAAAACGCCTTATGAGCTGACGGAGACGGACTTGGTGGAGAAAATTTTTGTGGCACCAAAGAACATCCGGATGTATGACCTGCTGAACAGTATTCCAATTGAGGATATTTATCTTGCGGAGGAAGTCATCAAGCTGGGCAGTCAGATCCTGAATAAAACATTTAACCCGAATCTGCTTCTCACCCTGTCTGACCATATCAGTTTTGCATTAACCCGAACCAGAGAAGGCATCCGTATCAATAATCCGCTGGAATGGGAAGTGCGGACACTCTATCCGGACGAGACCCGGGTGGGGGAGGCTGCGCTGAAGCTGATTCAGGAAAAAATGGATATTGCTCTGCCGACAGCCGAAACAACACTGATTGCTCTGCATTTTGTTAATGCGCAGGTTGGCTCGGGAGAGATGACGGATACCACTAAGGTAACCACAGTTACGGGCGAGATCCTATCCGTGATCAAATATGCTCTCAAAATTGATTTTCAGGAAGACTCCATTCACTTTATGCGATTTGCGACACATATCAGATATTTCATCATGCGACAGATGAGCGGTACATCGCTCAAGGATGAGAATGAATCGCTTTTCCTGATGGTTAAAGAGAAGTTTCCGAAGGAACTGGCTTGTGTGGAGAAGATTGCTGATTTTCTGAAAAATAATTACGGCTGGACCTGTTCTGATGATGAAAAGTTATATCTGATTCTGCATATCCAACGATTAATCTCGAACTAACCAATTGCATAACCATTATGGACTGTTACTGATTCGATCAGGCATGACCAAGCGTAGGGAATGACGATTCCCCGGCTTGGTCATTTTTTATATAACCATTTCAGTTGATGTAGAGGAGAAAGGTCATGAACAACAAAGACTTGGCTAAAAACGTACTTGAGCTTGTTGGCGGCGAGCAAAATATATCGGGTCTGACACACTGTGCAACCCGTTTGAGATTCGTATTGAAGGATGATAACAAAGCAGACCTCAAGGCACTGGATCAGCTCGAAGGCGTGCTTAAGGCACAAAATTCCGGAGGACAGATTCAAGTTGTTATCGGTGCCAAAGTGGACGCGGTATACAGTGAAGTGAAGAATCTAACTTCTGACAAGATTGGCGAACTTGCGGAGTCCACAGATCGTGGACCGAAAAAGAGACGCAACCCTGTCAATGTAGTACTTGAAACCATTGCAGGTATATTTACGCCTGTTCTGCCAGCACTTGTTGGTTGCGGGATGATCAAATGTTTGGCCACCGTTATAGCTGCAATGGGCTATCTGGAGGGTTCAGGCTTTCTGACGATCATTAACATGATCGGGGACTGTATTTTCTACTTCATGCCATTCTTCCTGGCTGTTAGTGCAGCAAACCGTTTCAAAACCAATCCCTACTTGGCGGTAGCTCTTGCTGCGGGATTAATGCATCCAACTATTTTAAACGCTGCGGCTCAGATTGCTGAGACGGGTGTAAATAGTATTGATTTTCTCGGCATGCCGATCCTGTTGATGAAATATTCATCTTCCGTCATTCCTATCATTCTGGCGGTATGGATCATGAGTTATGTGTATCCAATCGTCAATCGAGTGATTCCCAAGTTTCTGCAGGTCCTGCTTACCCCAATGATTGTTTTGTTCATTATGATTCCAGTGGAATTAATCGTGCTTGGTCCAGTAGGTTCATATATCGGTGACTGGTTGACCAATGGCATTAACTCATTGTTCTCAACCGCAGGTGTTCTTGCTGGTGCGATTCTTGGATTTTTTAAACCGATTATGGTCATGTTTGGTATGCACTATGCGATCATGCCGATTCAGGTTCAACAAGTGGCTACATTGGGTGCAACCGTACTGTTACCAACGGCACTGGCGGCTAATTTGGCTCAGGCTGGAGCAGCCTTCGGTGTGTTTGTCCTAACGAAGAGTAAAACGATGAAATCAGCGGCAGCTTCGAGTGGATTCACCGCGTTGTTCGGGATTACCGAGCCGGCGATCTATGGTGTAACGCTAAAATACAAACGTCCCTTTTTCGCAGGTTGCCTGGCAGGTGGATTAGTCGGTGGATTCTACAGCTTGGTGCATACAACAGCGAATGCAATTTCACTTCCAGGTGTATTGGCCATTGGCACGTATACATCTGATCGTTACATGTATGTCGTTATTGGTTGTATTGCCGCAGTTGTACTCGGGTTTGTCTTCACGCTGTTGGCTGGCATCAAGGAAGAGATAGATGGAAATAAATCGAAGCAGCAAGCTACGAATAAAGTAAATAGCAATCAGACAGTCGTTGCCACAGAGGTAACTCCAGCGTCCGTATCATCACAGACATCCACATCTTCTGACATGCTTATCGTTAGTCCAATGACAGGGGAGATCAAACCGATCTCTGAGGTAGAAGATCAGGCATTTGCCCAAGAGTTGATGGGTAAAGGCATTGCAATCGTTCCGACAGATGGCAAGGTATATGCTCCATTTGACGGAGTAGTCGAAGCACTTTATCGCACCAAGCATGCCATCGGATTGAAAGCTGCGAATGGTGTCGAGATCCTGATTCATATCGGGGTGGATACCGTTAGTCTGAAAGGGAAATATTTTAACGCCCATATCGAACAGGGACAGACAATCAAGGCTGGCGATTTATTAGTGGAGTTTGATCCAGAAGGCATTACGTCAGCAGGCTATAACACGATTACGTCCATTGTCGTTACCAACATGCAACAGTACGGAGATGTGCTGACTACAGCGACGAGCGGCCCAATCCGGGAGAGCGAAGCGCTAATGAAGCTGATCCCATAAAACTTGTAATAAGACTCTAATAACACGTAATAACAGGAGGAAACTAAAATGACAAATTCCAATTTTCCAAAAGATTTTTTGTGGGGCGGTGCACTGTCTGCCTGTCAGGCCGAGGGAGCTTATAATGTGGACGGCAAGAGTCTGACCATCCCAGAAGTGATGAAATTTAACGAGAAGAACGACCGCAAAGTGACCAAGCAGATCAGGGTTAATTGGGAGATGATTGAAGAGGCCAGGAATGACCCGGATACCGTGAAGTATCCGAAGCGCCGGGGGATCGATTTTTATCATAACTTCCGTGAGGATATCGCCTTGTTTGCTGAAATGGGCTTCAAAGTATTCCGTTATTCCATTTCATGGGCCAGAGTATTTCCAGGTGGCGACGATGCCGCTCCGAACGAAAAGGCACTAGAGTTCTATGATCAGGTTATTGATGAATGTCTTAAACAGGGTATGGAGCCCCTGATCACCATCAGTCACTTTGATACACCAATTGTACTGATGGACAAGTTCGGAGGATGGTATAACCGCAAGCTGATCGATCTATATGTGAACTATTGTGATGTGTTGTTTAATCGCTACAAGGGCAAAGTGAAATATTGGGTGACGTTCAACGAAATCAATATGAGCGTGAAAGCATCGGCCAAGACACTGGGAATTATTGATTATGATGCTCCAAATTATGAAGAAATGCTGTTTCAGGGGTTGCATCATCAATTTGTAGCTGCGTCCAGAGCAACCAAGATGGCCCATGAGATTGATCCGAATAACCAGATCGGAAGTATGGTGGCTTATTTTACAACGTATCCTTACACTTGCAAGCCGGAGGACGCACTTCAGATGCAGCAGGATGATCAGATGAAAAACCAATTTTATCTCGATGTGCTCAATAAAGGCGAGTACCCTTACTATAGTAAAACGTATTTCAAAAACAAGGAAATCCAGTTGAACATCGAGGACGGCGATCTAGATAGCATTCAAGCACATACGGCTGACTTCGTAGGAATGTCGTATTACAACTCCATGATTTCCAGCAGTGATACGGAGCAGCTCGAACTAACGGCAGGTAATGTACACAGTGTATATAAAAACCCGCATCTGCCCGCTAACGAGTGGGGTTGGCAGATTGATCCGATTGGCCTGCGGTATACGCTTAATCTCGTCTATGATCGGTATCAAAAACCAGTTTTCATTCTGGAGAACAGCTCAGGTTTCTACGATAAACTGAATGAAGATGGAACGATCAACGATCCTTACCGGATTGATTTCCTGAGCAAACATATCGAACAGATGGGACTCGCCATTGCGGATGGGGTCGAGGTGTTGGGATACACGATGTGGGGACCAATCGACATGATCAGTTCAGGGACCTCCGAGATGAGCAAACGGTACGGATTTATCTACGTCGATCAGGACGACTATGGCAATGGTACGCTCGAAAGATATCGTAAGGATTCCTTCTTCTGGTATCAGAATGTGATCCGTACCAACGGAGCAGAACTGTAACGCACCATGAACATTTTGGGTCGTATCAAAAAAATACCCGGCGGCTTGCTGATTGTTCCTATGCTGGCCGCCGCGGTCATCAACACGGTGTTTCCATCGTTTTTTCAGATCGGAGATCCAACGACAGCGCTGTTCACATCGAAAGGTACCATGGTGCTGATCGGTATGATTTTACTGATATCAGGAACACAGCTTAACTTGTCACAGCTTCTGGTGACATTGAAGAGAGCAGGAGTGCTCTGTATTTCACGCATCCTCATCAGCTGCCTGTTCGGCTGGGCGTTTGTACACTTTTTCGGTATCAGTGGGGTTGGAGGAGTGTCAGCGGTAGCTTTCATTGCCGTTCTGACCAGTTGTAATCCGGGATTATATCTGGCCTTGATGAACACGTATGGAGATGATGTGGATCGTGCTGCGTTTGGCATTCTGAATCTGATCGCTGTACCGGTTATTCCGGTCATGATATTGAATTCGGCAAGCGGCGTCGGTATCGATTACCTCAGTGTAATTGCTACGCTGGTGCCTTTCTTCATCGGCATACTGCTTGGTAATCTGGACAGTAATATACAGAAGATGTTCGCTCCGGGGACACTGATTCTGCTGCCTTTCCTGGGCACAAGCTTTGGGTCCAATATTGATCTGCGTATAGCATTTCAGTCCAGTCTGTCCGGTTTGCTGGTCACGGTATTATTTTTGCTGATCTGCATGATGCCGCTCATTGGAATCGATCGCACGATACTAAGACGTCCCGGTTACGCAGCGGCTGCGACATGCTCGGTTGCTGGACTGTCCATGGTGGTGCCATCGATGGCTGCCGAATTCAATCCGGCGTATGCGCCTTATGTGGATACAGCTATCGCTCAGATTGCGTTTGCCGTGATCCTGACGTCGGTGACCGTGCCTTATATCGTGAAGTGTTTGGCTGGAGGAACAGCGACGGAAGCTTCTGCTTCGACAAATCACTAGAAAAAAACAGCGCGTGTTCTGTCATATTATGACGGATCACGTGCTGTTTTGCTTTGTACATCTATATGATCTCCTGGGGGAGGAGAGGGCTCGATCGGTTTATTTTACAGACCCAGCAGTTGTTTAACACTTTCAGCTACAGCTTTGCTGGATTGCGGATTCTGTCCTGTGACCACGCGGCCGTCTGTTGTGACATAGGAGCTGAATGCAGCAGCTTTATCGTATTGTGCAGCGCGTTCTCTCAATGCATCTTCCAACAGGAAAGGAACATACTCGGTTTGTTGAGCCAATGTTTCTTCTTCATTCGTGAAGCCGGAAACGGTTTTGTCGTTGATCAAAAGCAGGCCGTTGGACAGCTTCACATTCAACAGTGCTGTAACCCCGTGGCACACGCCGGATACAACGCCACCTTTTTCATAGATATCACGAGAAAGCTCTTGAAGTTCGGCATTGTCCGGGAAATCCCACATTGTACCGTGACCTCCTGTGAAGTAGATTGCATCGTAGTCACTCGCGTTTACTTCGCTAGGTTTCAACGTATTTTTCAATTGGTTCATGAACATTTCGTTCTCGAAATAGGCTTTGGTGCTTTCATCCAGAGAGTCGCCAAGACTTTTCGGATCAAGAGGTACGTTCCCACCTTTAGGGCTAACCAGATCGATCTGAACATTGTCATTATGGTCAAACTCTTCAATAAAGTGAGTTGCTTCGCTCAGCCACAAGCCGGTAGGCTCATCCTTCGTTGCGTACTTATCTACATTTGTTAGAACAACCAGTATCTTTTTCATATAAAAACCTCCCGTAAAATATATAACATCAATTTATATTAAATAATACAAAATTAAATTGTGTAAAATATATTATTAAATATAACATAACCATTTTCTAAAGTAAAATCATGAACGTATCGTCGATCTCCAATGTGACTTTCAAGCGTTGGAGTAAAGAACAATCCAGTCGTAGTAAATATGCCCGTAAGAATGCACTTTTACTTATTATGCCCTGCTTAATTTACTCAAATTGTAAGCGGAGGTAGGCGTGTGTAAGGGGAATCGAGATTAATTCAAATTTGAAGTTAATTTGATTGAACAACTAGTTCTTTTGATTTAGAATGGCGGAAGATGCCAACGAGAAACTGGTACAAATTACATATATACTTGGAGGAACATTCATGAAACGTTCTGGCAAATTTTTCGCTTCAACAGTAGTTGCTGCTGTTGCTGCAGTATCCATCGTCTCTTCAGCTTCAGCGAGCACAGTTTCATTCTCCAACATCTCTGGCGTAACACCTGTCAACATTAGCAGTATGGATATGGAAACGGCTTTGATGATGGTTCAGAGCGAACGCGTCAAATTGCTGGATGCGCAATTGCAAACGCAAATTCAGGAGGTACAGAACCGTAATCAACAGATCGCGGATTTGAACTCTCAATTGCAGATAGCCCAGCAAAACGGGGATGAAGCAGCTATTCAAAAGCTGAAAGGCCAAATTGATGCTGCAAGCAATTCCCAACAGATGGACATGCTTCGTCTGCAATCCATGTCCAACAAGCGCAATGAAGCGTTTGATGTCATGACAAACTTTATCAAAAAAATGCAGGATTCAAGATCATCCATCATCGGTAACATGCGTTAAGAACGGATGATTAACTGCAACAATACAAAATGAGCGAAGCCGGAATTCAAATTCCGAAACTTCGCTCTTTTGTATTTCTCTTCAATTCAAGTTAGCCCGACCAGTCACGACGCCGAGTGAACAGATCCTGCAACTCATCCGTCGACAATTCGGTAATCCAGTTCTCAGAGCTTGTGATGATGTTATCGCTGAGCTGCTGTTTGCTCTCCAACATCTCGTCGATTCGCTCCTCCAATGTGCCAAGAGAGATGAACTTATGCACCTGAACATCCTTGGTCTGACCCATCCGATAAGCCCGGTCGGTAGCTTGATTCTCAACAGCCGGGTTCCACCAGCGGTCAAAATGGAAGACATGATTGGCTGCGGTCAGATTCAATCCCACACCGCCAGCCTTGATGGACAGAATAAAGACGGACGGTTGCTTGTCCTCAGGCAATGTACGGGATTGGAATTCCTCAATCATACGATCCCTTGCCGTTTTGGACGTACCCCCGTGCAGGTATAGCACAGGCTCCTGCAACTCCTGACGTAGTACCTGTTGCAGCATCTGTCCCATACCGATGTATTGGGTGAAAATCAGGCATCGCTCGCCCTCGTCCCTTAATTCGCGGACAAGCTCCATCAGTCGTTCCAGCTTCGCGGAGCGACTAATCAGCATCGCCATATCTTGCGGACTGTACACGTCATAAGCAGATGTTAATGCGCCGTCTTCAGGCAGTTCCTCAGGCAAAGCCTCTTTGGTCAACAGCAGAGGGTGGTCACACAGCTGCTTGAGCTGGGTTAACGCCGATAGAATTGCACCTTTGCGCTTGATGCCTTCCAGTTCTTTCATTTTATCCATCAGGGCCTGCACGGATTGGTCATACAATGCACTTTGTTCGCCCGTGAGGTGAATATAGGTTTTCATCTCGTTTTTGTCCGGCAGATCAAGCTGGATATTGGGATCTTTTTTCTTACGGCGCAGCATGAATGGTTTCACCAATTGCTGCAGATCCTGCATCCGTTGCTCGTCCTTGTCTTTCTCTATGGCACTGATGAAGCGAGTCTGGAATGCCCGGGCGTTGCCCAGATATCCTGGATTGATAAAGTCATAGATCGACCACAGCTCGGACAACCGATTCTCGATCGGCGTACCCGTCATGGCGATGCGGTGTTTCGCCGGGAAACTGCGGACAGCCAGAGACTGTTTAGTCTGGGCATTTTTGATATTCTGTGCTTCATCGAGACAGATGCATGCCCAGGTATAGGTTTGTAACATCTCCTGATCCAGTGTAGCCGTAGCAAAGGACGTGATAATAATATCCACCTGCTCGGTCTGCTCCCGGAATTCTTCTCCACTTAATCGGCGTGCGCCATAATGCAGACTGACATGAATGGAGGGCGCGAAGCGGCTAATTTCCTTTTGCCAGTTGCCCAGTACGGAGGTTGGGCAGATCAGAAGTACCGGGGCTTGTCCCGGCTTACGTGGTTCATGATCCTTGATGTGTAACAGATATGTGATGAACTGAATGGTTTTCCCGAGACCCATATCATCGGCAAGACATGCCCCAAGTCCGAATCTGCGCAGGAAACCAAGCCATGCAAAACCTTCCTTCTGATACGATCGCAGCTCGGCATGAAGCCCTGTCGGAATGGGCAGGGAAGGTGCGCCGCCTTGTCCGCCCCCGAGTTGTGCAATAACCCGGTTCAGGTGCTCATTCAGTTCTACTTCCAGCCGAATGTTCTGATCATCCTGTGGTTGCTGCTCTTCCTCGGTTTGTTGTCCTTCCTTCCATTTCTGGTTGCGATATTCCCGTTGCTCATTGTGCAGCAGATGCAGGTGCAGAATATCCTGGAATGAGAGTCCCTGTTCCCGATCTACACCGCCCATGGCACGACGTATCTGTTCCAGCAGGTCGGGGTCGAGTGGAACCCATTCTCCGCGGAAGCGGACCAATCGTTCATTACGGGCAACAAGGTCGGCGAATTCATCTTCGCTAAGATCCGTGTCACCAATCGCAATGCGCCAGTCAAAATGAATAATCGAGTCCAGTCCAAAGAACGATTGTCCCCGCTCACTGCCTTCCTCCGGCTGCACCTTAGCACGCAGCTTTGGCTTCTTCTTACGGGCTGCTTCCCACCAACCAGGCAGCAGAACTTGCCAGCCCGCTGCGAGCAACCTGCCGCTATCCTGTGTGAGGAACTGCCAGGCTTCCTGATCTCCCAAAGGATCACTCAGCACATCGCGTCTACCGCTAATGGAGCTTCCGAGACGCGGCAGATGGGCACGCAGCTGATCCAGCCATCCGGCGGAGCGATCCAGAATGAATGGTGTCCATACCTCTGGCCATTCCCCTTCAAGCCGGCCCCGTGAATCCAGCATGACGGGCACCAATACGGCTGCATCCAGCTTATTCTGCAATACCAGTCGCAGCCGCCAAGATGGCTCATCCTCGTCCGGCTCCTGCAATTGCAGCATGGGTCTGAATGGTGCGGCATCTGCTTTCCAGCCGATGGATACGAGCCAGGACTGAGCATCCATCCCGGCTGTCTTGGGTAGAGTGCCGCGCTCTGGGAACAACTGCGGGAATTCACGCCGCAGATCGGTTGCGGCTTCCTCCGAACTGTACCAGCGCTGGAATACGAAGGCGGAATAGGCCGCCCCAAGTCCCTCGGCATAACTCTCGTCGGTCTGTTGAATCGCCTTGGTAAGCGATGCTCGATCCTGCTTTTTCAAGCTATCCGGGTCCCAGGTCCACTGAAGCTGTCCTGCACGGTAGGCCTCGAAGCTAGGTACGTATTTGCGTTTTTCGATAGATGCTGCGAGTGCGGGAGCTAGTCGAATCAGATGTTCCGCTTGCTCGTCCCACTTCCATTCAATATGAAGCAGGGTATGCATCTCGGCAAAGAAGGGAATCACTTCTTCCGCAGGCAGAACAACCAGCTCAATCTCCTCAATCTGCCGAACTTCCAGTTCGGTACCGTAGAAGGAAGGCGCATGCCAAGCGAACAATCGCTGCTTCAGCGACTGTCCTGATACAAAGTGGTGTGTGTTGAGTGCTCCGTAAAACAAAGCATCGCCATATCCGGTTAAAGCGACGTGAACCTCAATCGTTTCAGTGTAAGGATGAATTAAGCTCATGAGATCAGTTTACCTTTCCGAAGCTCTTCCTGCAGGGCGCGCAGCCGACTGTTACGAACGGCAAGTGTGGTGATGAATTGCTCCCAGTACGCTTCTTGCTTCAACTTTTTATAGATTTTGGACAGACGTTTCAGCAGCTTCACCGCCGCTTTGTATCCGTCTCTGTTTTTGTGTCCGATATAACGCTCCACCGCCTGATGATAGAAGGGGAGCAGCAGTTCAGGTGCATCTTTTTCAATCGGTTGCAGCACCGCTACGCGAAATTCGAGAGGCTCCGTCCCTGTACTCAGCTGAAAATCAATCCACCTGCGCCACTGTCCACGCGAATGCATAGCATCCTCGTAGGCGGGGCGGGAGTGGGGAAGCATACTGACAAGCGTGTCCCACATGCGGTTCTCTGTATCGGGCAGATGTTGAATGGCCGTTTCCCACAGATGCATGTAATCATTCAAAGGCGTATTACGCCGATTCGACAGCAAGGGACCAAGTTGTACCAACCAATCCCCAAGCCGCTTCCATTCAGCCGAATCTGCGAGTACATGGAGAAAATGCAACAGATGTTCTGGCGGGAAACCGTAGGCTGAGCTTCCATGGATGAGTCGCTGCCATGCCTGATCATCTTGCCCTACATGGAAGTACATCCAGCTCTGCGCGAGTACGAGTGGTAAGGGCAGTGTCACTGCTTTGCTTGGTCTATCAATACCACTTTCATTACTCTGAGCGCTACCCAAGACACTCCCACCTGACTGGGAAGGTGGCGCAGCGGCGGTTATATTGCGTTCTATATCATCTAAGATGGCCTGTTCCGACACTAACATGTCCCGCGACCCTTGCAGCTCAGGTACAATCCAGTTCAACCACAGTTGTCGATAGATCGGAGTGAAGAACATCATGCTGGCTGTCTCAGGCATCATCTGTTTACGTAAATAAGCTGAGCTTTCGGCCAGTCTGCTCCAAAGTTGTTCAAGCTTGTTTCCCTTTAGACCTGACAGGTCTAGCGGATGGTTAAAGATCCGTTCAATGTCTTTCTGAAGTGCATCCACCGCGAGCTGGGCAGGGTAGCTCAAGTATACGGGGGTATGCGTGATGGAGTTACGGGCCGGAGGCACACAGAATCGGATGAGGTGCAGCTGCACATGTAGTTCAAAAAGTTGGTCCATCGCAGCGGTCAGCCTTGGCTTAATGGCATACAGCTCGTCCGTTGCTTCCTGTACGTAGGATGTGCTTGCTGTGCCAGTACCCAGCCGTCTCAGACAGGAGTGGAATAGTTCGTGCCATTCCGAGATTTCGAGATCGGCAAGTTCTGTTGCACGCTCCTTGATCTGGCTGTATTGGTTGTCTGGAATATCCATATCCTGCTGTTCATCGGCTTCTGTGTAGCTGGATAGTCCTGCGGACATGGCCCCGACAGGTTTGGTCGTTTGTTTGAGCGCAGTACTGGAGTGTGCATTTACAACCGCATGCACAGGTCGCTCCAGTTGCTCGGCATAACTCATTAATACAGCCGTCATATGTTTGCATACGGAACTCACCGGGCAGGTACAATGACTTGTAGTCAGGGACTGCAAGCTTAGTGTGACCTCGTACTCTTCCGATCCTTGTACAACGGCCGAAATCCCTTGTTGTTCGGAATAGGTTAATGGTCCGACACGTTTCTGTTTATAATATTGGAATCCGCGCATGATCGTCAGGTTGTTAAAATGCTCTGCAACTTCCCGAATTAATTGTTGCCACTGCGCATCATCCATCCTCATGTTATTTGGTATGTTCATCATTCCATCTCCTGGGGTAAACATAGGTTCAGTAATCACCACGTCTATAACGTGATGTTGTAAATTTGTTGTATCCATCATATCAGTTATGAGCCAATCCGTGCATGGGTTATGAAGAATTTGAAGTTATTTTAGACCAACAGGAATCAGGATGAACACGTCGGTTCTGCTGGCGGCCGACATGCAAGAATGCACCATATTGTGTATGCTTATGGTATGTATTCCTATCAGGATCGATGCAGGCCGGGGAAACGGCCATATTACACACAACAGGAGAGAGCATATGAAAATACTTACGTTAAACACACACGCTTGGGCCGAAGAGGATCAACTGAACAAGATCAGTCAACTGGCTGATTTTATTAATACACATCAATTTGATGTGATCTCCATGCAGGAGGTCAACCAATCCATGCAGGAAGCGGCGCTTTCTGAAGAAGAGCTGAAGATGTATTATGCTACTGAATCCGACGCTGTGATTAAAAAAGACAACTATGCCTACGTCCTGCTTCAGCAGCTGACAGAGCAATATTACTGGACGTGGATTCCCGCGCATGTCGGGTTTCAAAAATACGATGAAGGACTGGCGATCCTTAGCCGGACGCCGATTAAGCAGGCTTTTGGGGAATACGTGTCCCACATGCGGGATTATAACAACTATCGTACACGCAAAATTGTGGGAATCCAGACAGTCGTCCAAGGTGAAGTAACCTGGTTTGTGAACGGACACTATAACTGGTGGGATGATGCGCAGGAACCTTTCAAGGGACAGTGGGAGTTGACGGAGAGCAAGCTTGCCCCCTACATGGACCAGCCGTTATATCTAATGGGTGATTTCAATAATGTCGCGGAAGTGCGTGATGAAGGCTACGATTATATGATGAGCAAAGGATGGAATGACCTGTACACCACAGCATTGCAAAAGGATGAAGGAGCAACCGTGGTCAAGGCCATTGCCGGCTGGGCAGATAACAAACGCGATCTGCGGATCGACTATATTTTCTCCAATCGTCCGATTCAGGCTAAATCTTCCACCGTGGTCTTGAACGGTAAAAACGGGCCGGTCGTGTCTGACCATTTTGGCGTCGCTGTAGAGATATAACAGCCTTGTGACCACAAACCATAAAGGTGACATCACCGCATATACGAAACAAAGCCTCCGCTGACTTCCTGTTAAGGGAAGTTGCTGGAGGCTTTTCACATTCTAAATCATTTTCTATGTCTATGTACATTTCATATCATTCTTTCTTTCTGCTGTGGAACTGGACTGTTACTCGAGCGCCAGCATCTGATGTACAAACTTTTTCAGATTCGCGCTTGTCTCGCTAAGCTGTTCGATACTTTCCATGAACTCGGTAACAAGCTTGGCCTGATCCACTGTTGCGGTTGTAATCTGACCGATCTCCTGCTCCATATGTTTCATGGAATCTTGCACGCTGCCTAGGGATGATTCGATATCAGCTGCTGCTTGCTTCGTATGATCTGACAGCTTACGTACTTCACTGGCAACCACACCGAATCCGGCCCCCTGATCGCCAACACGAGCTGCCTCAATCATGGCGTTGAGTCCAAGCAGGTTGGTTTGTTCCGATACTTCACGAATGACGTTTGTTACTTTACTTACACTGACCGAGTTCTCTGAAGCTTTTTTGGAGTTGCGCAGAATCTCTTCCGATGTCGCGGAGAGTTCCTCGGAATGTGCAGCAATCTGCTGAATGCCGCCGACGAGCGCATTAATGGTTGTTTCATTTTCACGGATCAGCGTTTCCAGTGTCATGTGACTATCCAGTGCGTAGTTCACACCCAATATACCCACGACCTGATCGTTCTCTTTAATAGGGATTAGAATGGCATCAAAAGGTCTGCCCTGGAGATCACCAGGCATGCGTGCCACGGTACGGGAATCTCTGTTAGTCAGCATTTTGAAATGTTTATAATCATCATGCAGCTCATCCCCAACCTTCACGCCAATCTCCAGACTTTTTGCTTCGGAAAAATACAATACTTTCTCATGATCATTAATGGATATGGATATGTCATCACGGAACATTTGGCTAACAAAAGGCATAGCATTTACCAGAGATTCAAGAGTATTCAATGTGCATCTTTCCTTCCCGATACAAAAAGTGGAATTTTTCAATCTATATAAGTTGAACTAAGGATATATTCACACGTACACTCCGATGACAGAATAACCTTCCAATCGCTGTTATCTCCAGATTTTTTTGATTCCCTTTTCTCAAGGAAAAAATCCGGTGATAAAGGCGAACGCTTCGCTTTTTCAGGTTTTTTCTGTCCTCTACGTTTCTGTGTAAATGTTAGTTCAACTTATATAGTCTCTATATCGGTAACATTTTCCGTTTTTTTGAATTAATGTTCCAATGAAGGTTGTAATTGACGAAGGAAAAACTAAATTTTCTGATTTTTTTGTAAGCGTAATCAAAAATCTGTAGCCACCACCGAACATGTCAGTTATACTGGGATTATTATTCGGCTATTCAGAAGATAACCAAGGGACATACCTATTTCCCGGTAAGGGGATTACCCACCTAGGTTAAGCGCTATACTTTATTACTGCATATTAGTTTGGTGCTCCAGTGTGGATGGTATGAATGCTATGATATAAGACTTTATTTCAACGGGAGAAGGATGTGTGCCATCGATGACGACCTATTTCAGTGAACCACAGAGCATGTATTACCGATTTGGAGAAGATCAGGATCAGGTGTTGAAAGTACTGGCCGAGAGGTATATTGGAGCCAATGCGCAGGCTGATTTTGTATATCGGGTATTCCAGAAGTCTGGTATTTTGCAAAATGAAAAAGGGCTTTATGATCTGAATTTAGGTAAACGCTTTCCTGATGCACCGAAAGACCATATATCCTACGCAGCTGCACTGGTATGGGGGGACGAGGACCGGAATCTGGACGTATTGGTCCGCTGTTATGGACCTGTTCGTTTCTATTTCAATGAGCAGTTGGTCTATCGCTCTACCGTAATGGATGAGATTAGTCCAGACGCAATGGTGAAGCTCAGCATCGATATCAAGCCTGGTTGGAACACCATTTGGCTGGAAATGAAAAACACTCCTGCAGGATTTGGCTGCCAATTTGGGTCAGATGAAGGAAAAGTGCGCATTTTGAATGTATTTGCTCCATTCCAGGAGAGACAGGGGCAAGCGGGGTGGGTGTTCTCCCAACCGAACCGGGCTGCGAGTAAGCAACTGGACCTGCTTGGAAAAGAATCCGACTATAGCTTGAACTGGCTGCCTGAGACAGACTGGTCTGATGAAGATAAAACCAAGCCAGCTTTCGAAAGAATATACGGAAATCTTCCTGGAAAGCATGCTTATGCCTGGTCCCATTTGAACAATAATGATTCAACCGGGAGTCCAGTGCGATTGTCAGGACAATCTTCGGGTTCTCTGAGTATTTGGATTAGCGGCAAGCTTGTGGCGCAAGTGAAGGAGCCGGGTTCGTTCGAAGTGGATATACCAGTCTCCTTTGGACGGAGTGACCTGATTGTCCGAAGTGAATGCAACGATACGGCGGGACCGTGGCATTTTAATTTGAACGCATCCGTTTCGGGTAAGCCACTTTCACTGGAACTTCCTCAGCGTGTGCACGGTGCTACTGGAGAGTCTTGGTTGTATGTCGGCCCTTTTGAATCGGGGGTTGAACCGGATTTGCAGGATCTGACCCGAACGGATCGAGTGTACCAAACAGGATTAGAACAGACATATTGGCGCTTGGATCGACCGGATGCCTGGATCAGACCCTATTATGAAAATGCCATGTTAAGCAACAAATGGACAGTGGGCAGTGTGACTAATTATGGTCGCTGGGATTATCCATTGGGTGTCACTGTATATGGTCTATTACGAACTGGGCGTTATTTGCAGAGACCAGACATTACACGTTATGCGGCTGAGCATGTGCAGGCATGTACCCAGATGTATGAGTACTCTTTATGGGATCGGGAGCAGTATGGTTTCCCGGCAGTCAATCAACAATTGGTCATGCTAAAAATGCTGGATAACTGCGGTTCTTTTGGTTCAGCCATGCTGGAAGCGTACTCCGAGTGCCATGAACCAACGTTTCTTCCGATTGCTGAACGGATTGCGGATTTCATGCTTTCCCGTTTGGAACGACAGGAGGATGGGGCATTTTATCGCACATGCGTAGGGGAGTATGCAGAGAATACCATGTGGGCAGATGATCTCTACATGAGCACGCCGTTTCTCGTTCGTTATGCACGGGTGACAGGCAACTCGGCCGCATTGGATGAAGCCGCCAGACAATTTTCACTGTATCGGAAGTATCTGTTTATGCCTGAGTTCAAGATCATGTCCCATGTGTATGATTTCAAATACGGACAGGCAACGCAGATTCCATGGGGACGGGGAAATGGCTGGACACTGTTTTCCTTGACGGAGGTATTGGAAGCTTTGCCGGCAGAGCATCCCGAGCGCCCAGCCTTAATTGATTTCTTCAATGAGCTGTGTGAAGGGTACGCAGCGCTTCAAGGGGAAAGCGGCTTGTGGCATCAGGTGTTGAATGTTCCGCAGACGTATGAAGAAGCCTCCTGCACGGCGATGTTTGCCTATGGTTTTGCTAGAGGTGTGCGTTTTGGCTGGTTCAAAGACCCTGAAGTTTACGTCACAGCTGCCGAGCGGGCTTGGAAGGGACTCATCTGCAAAGCAATCGATCGTCAAGGGAATGTGCATGGTGTGTGCAGCGGTTCGAGATATGCGTTTACGGCAGAGTATTATGATCAGGACTTGCGTACCGTCACCAATGACAATCACGGAATAGGCATTATGATGCTGGCAGGAACCGAAGTGGCAAAAATGAAGAAACATCTGGCTGAGCACAGGGTGTCTTCACCTGCCGTCTCACATTCCTGACAGACTCGCAGGAAACACATTTTTATAGCTGAACATCGAGCTTTTCGAACAATTCAATAGCCCGTAGAAAGAAATGCCGTGATTTGATGTTCATACTTTCGTTCGATATCAACCCGCTATCTTCTTCTCAACGTATCATGCATGTATACCCGTAATCATACCGATAAGGGATCATCACCGCCGGGAATATCATTCCTGGTGGTTTTTGATTCCTGTAACTCCTTACTTTTTTGACAGGAAAGCTTACTTTTGTTTATGTCATGTACAGTAATAGACCGATACAATAGGTTTTGTAAGCGATTCCATAAATGCAAGAAGGGGAGGAAATTCATTTATGATGATTACAAAAAAGTGGGTAACCCTGTTCTGTCTGTCCCTGTTATTGTTCGCTACAGCCTGTTCTGGAGGGGCCACCGATACATCTTCTTCTTCTGGGGAAGCAAGTGGAAGTGAAGGAGATTCATCAGGCAAGATTGAACTGCGCATGACCTGGTGGGGATCACAGACCAGACATGATCTGACGACCAAAGTGATCCAATTGTTTGAAGAGAAACATCCGGGAATCACCATTAAACCTGAATATTCCGGTTGGGACGGTTACTTTGACAAGTTGACCACACAGGTAGCCGGTTCAAATGCACCAGATATCATCCAGATGGATTACGCCTTTTTGACTGACTTTGCCCGGCGTGGTGCCTTGCTTGACTTGACTCCGTTTGCAGAGAGCAAAGAGCTGCGGACAGAGGATCATGATCAGAGCATGATTACAGCCGGTTCGATTGACGATAAATTATATGCGATTACCCTCGGAGTAAACGCACCAGGTGTCATCTATGACGCCACCGTATTTCAGGAATTAGGTATCGAAGAACCACAAGAGAGCTGGACATGGAAGGATTTTGGGGATATGGCAACCAAGATTGCCGCAGCCAAAGGTGAGGGGTTCTATGGATCAGCAGACATTTCCGGTACAACGAACATGTTTGAAGTGTTTATTCGGCAATCCGGGAAAGGATTGTTTGATGGTGGCACAATGACAGCTACCAGCGAGGAGCTTCAGCAATGGTTCGATATGTGGAGCGCACTACGCGAGAATGGTGGAGTGACCACAGCGGAGATAACGGCATCCACAACCAATGCGCTGGAGACACGTCCGATCTCACTGGGCACAGCCGCCATGGACTTTGCATGGTCCAATCAATTGCTGACATTCCAGCAGGTGAACAAAAACCAGGATCATAAGCTTGGCATACAAGTGCTTCCACATGGTGTAGGTGAAAAGCAAATCGGTGAATATCTGAAACCAGGCCAGTTCCTCTCCGGTTATGGCAAAACCAAACATCCAAAGGAAGTTGCCATGTTCATTGATTTCATGGTCAATGATCCAGAAGCAACCGCTATTCTTGGTTCTGAACGTGGTGTGCCGGTTAACTCAAGCATTCGTGAGCAGATGCAGCCAACGCTGCCGGAAGCGGAGCAAGTCATTTTCCAATTTATCGATACGGTATCGAAGAACTCCAGCGAGATTGACCCGCCATATCCGCAAGGATTTGCTGAAGTGGACACAAGTTTCAAGAGCGCAAGCGAGCAGATCGCCTTCGGTCAAGGCAATACCCCAGATGTCATTGCCCAGTTTATTGAAGGAGCTAAGGCTACGCTTGGATCGAGTCAATAATAATTGAAACTGTCTCAGACTTCTAATTCTGCGGGGAGGTTGCGAAGATGACGACATCACAGGTCAGTCAAGCCCGAATCGAGCGTGTAACTACCCGGCGGGTCAAACGGAGATATGCGCATAATGGAGCCGCACTTCTGTTTCTCGCCCCATGGCTTGTCGGATTGTTATTTCTAACCCTGGGTCCAATGTTGGTATCGTTATACATTTCGTTCACCGATTACAGTATCCTGGCCGCCCCTTCCTGGGTCGGTCTGGATAACTACACAACGATGTTTACATCGGATAAACTGTTCACCCAGTCGCTCAAAGTCACCTTCACGTATGTCGCTGTATCCGTACCGGTCAAATTGATTTTCGCGTTGCTTGTAGCGATGTTGCTCAACAAAGGGATTCGAGGACTAGGTATTTATCGGACAGTGTATTACATCCCGACATTGCTTGGAGGTAGCGTGGCGATTGCAATGTTGTGGCGTAAAATGCTGGGTGGGGACGGGCTACTCAATAGTGTTCTTGCCATGGTAGGCATTAAAGCGCCCGATTGGGTAGCGAATCCGAAATATGCTCTGTACTCCATCGTCCTGTTATCCGTGTGGCAGTTCGGATCGTCGATGATTATTTTCCTGGCAGGCCTGAAGCAGATTCCACCCGAGTATGATGAAGCCTCAGCGGTAGATGGTGCAGGTCCTCTGCGGAGATTCTTCTATATAACGTTGCCGATTCTGTCACCCGTTATCTTCTTCAATCTCGTGATGCAACTGATTACGTCCTTTCAATCGTTCACGCAGGCTTTTGTAATCAGTAATGGTAGCGGAGGGCCAGTGAACTCAACCTTAATGTATTCGCTGTATCTGTACAAAAAAGGATTCTCATTCTTTCAGATGGGCTATGCTTCTGCGATGGCCTGGGTGCTGGTCATCCTGATTGGCGTATTTACATTGCTCGTATTCCGCAGCAGCAAGCTGTGGGTGCACTATGAGGATGGTGGGAAATCATGATTGGACAACGGAACTCTACAGCATGGGTCGTCAGCAAACATGTGTTGATCTCAGGCATCGCCTTTGTCATGCTCTATCCAATTCTCTGGATGCTGGGCAGCTCGTTCAAACCGGGACATATGATCTTTACAGAGACCTGGTTTTGGCCACAGGAATGGAACTGGCAAAATTACATGAATGGCTGGTCGGGAATTCAGGGCAATCCGTTCTCCCGCTTTCTGACCAACTCTGTCATCCTATCGCTTGGCGCCGTGCTGGGCAATGTCATCTCCTGCTCTATGGCGGCATATGCCTTCGCCCGACTGAATTTTCGTTTCAAAGCCATCTGCTTTGGCCTGATGCTTATGACGATCATGCTGCCCCATCATGTGACGCTGATCCCGCAGTATATTCTCTTCAACCACCTGGAGTGGGTGAATACGTATCTGCCGCTTGTGGTGCCAAAATGGCTGGCGACTGACGCATTCTTCATTTTTCTTATGGTGCAGTTCTTCCGGGGATTGCCTAAAGAGTTGGATGAGGCAGCCACCATCGATGGATGCGGTCCTGTGAAAATATACACCAAAATCATCATTCCACTGGCTTTCCCAGCATTGGTGACCACGATGATCTTTACGTTCTTGTGGACATGGGATGACTTCTTCAGTCAGTTGATCTACCTGAGTGACGTGAGCAAATACACCGTGCCGCTGGGTCTGCGTCTGTTCCTTGATTCCAGCTCTCAATCCGATTGGGGTCCGATGTTTGCCATGTCGGTATTGTCGCTGGTGCCATGTTTTATTGTATTTATCGTGTGTCAAAAGTACTTCGTGGAAGGAATCGCGACTTCTGGGCTCAAAGGGTAATTCCAAGACGAAACGAGTTGATTTTTCCATGGGGAAAGGAAGATGGTCTTCATTCATTAATCAAAAGCTGCAACAAAGCAAGCTCTCCACGTTGATGGTGACTTGCTTTATTGCGTTTAACCTGTTGCTTGTCTCGGTTGTTGTCTGGTTGGCATATCAGTCTTTCTCTGCGGTCACATTTGCCGAGATTAGCAAAGCACGTCTGGCTCTTCTGAACGAAAGCACACGTCGGGGATTTGATTTCATCACAGGGGTAACAGGAACCGCCTATGCTTTGGCAAGCAATCGGGAACTGTCCACTCTGCTCGAAACGGCTGATACGGGCAGGCTTGCACAGATTCACCAGCGGAGAGAGGTCTCTCGAATCCTGGATCATACCATGGTCGTGAGTGAAGGCATCACTTCCATAGAACTGTATACGGATGTCTTCAATGAAGTGACAGTGACTATGGCTGATCGCATATTTCCGGTGGACACCATCGCACATGACTCTTGGTTTGCTACGCTGGAAAAGGCTGATGCTGCTTGGGTTCCGCTGCGTGAGAACGAATCGGGCCAATCCCTGGTCGGATACGCCCAACGGATTTTCGACAGTCGTGGCGGAACGGTTGCCTATGTGCTCATTCGATTGAGTAGAGCGGACATCGTACGCAGGTTTGCTGATGTACCCATGGTGCTTGATGGAAAAGTCCTGTTGGTAGATACGGCTGGTAATGTCGTAATGCAGATGGGGAGAGTTGATCCAGCAGGGGAGAAGGAACGAGTGGATAGAAGAAATGAAGCAAGTACAATTCAAGAAACGGGTGAAGCTGTAAATTCATCTTCTTCTATTATAGATAGTGCATGGATTCAGGAACATGTCCAACCAGGTGCAGACGGGTACGAAGTAGTTTCGGGCCAACCCGGAGGTGCTCAATTGGTGCTGTACTCCAGGCCAGCGATGCTTCAGTGGCGCCTCGTACAGACTATTCCGGTATATACACTGTTATCTCCGCTCAGACAAGCGGGCTGGCAGATCCTCGGAATCGCCGTGCTGGGACTATTATGCTCTGCTGTGCTGGCGTACCTGTTTGTAATGCAGATCATCCGGCCTTTGCGACAATTGATCAAGCGAATGAGACAACTGGAGAAAGGGGACTTCGATACCAGGGTCCAACTTTCGTTTACGGAGGAATATGCCCACTTGGCTTATGGCTTCAATCACATGGCTTCACAGCTCACGATGCTGATGGAACAGGTGAAGGATGAGAGCCGGGCTAAGCGTGAAGCCCAGACGGGCTTGCTTGAGGCCCAGATCAAACCCCATTTTCTATACAACACCCTCGACATGATCCACTGGCGCGCACTTGATTATGAAGCCAAGGATATCAGTCGCATGATTGTACAACTCAGTAAGCTGTTACGGATCGGACTGAGTGGAGGGAGATTGTTTATACGGGTTCGTGATGAGTTGGAACATGCCCGTTGCTACGTTAACATCCAGTCAGAGCGGCTGCCGTTCTCCATTCAATATCAGGAGCAGATCGATCCGCATATTCGCGGTTGTTACATTCCCAAGATCATTTTGCAGCCCTTTATCGAAAATGCCGTTATGCACGGGCACCCTGAAGAAGGCACACTTCGAATTCAGGTGCATATGCACGAAGAGGTTGGCCCGCATCAGGATATCGTCATTCGTATCACGGATAATGGGCGGGGTTTGCCGGAGGGGTGGAGACTCGAAGAGACGTGTGGCATCGGTGTACGGAATGTACATCAGCGCATCCAGCTTTATTGTGGGAAGAGGTATGGCGTTCAACTGAGCGATAGAGAGTCAGGTGGCGTAGAAGTGACCATTACGCTGCCGCGTATTGAGACCGACGAGAAATTAAATCTTTGGCTGGACGGTGAAAAATGATGAAGACCATTATGCTTGTTGATGACGATCCTCATATTGTAAAGGCATTAACAGATCATATCGATTGGCCTTCCCTGGGCCTAAGCATTGCAGGTACAGCTTCCAATGGCTTGGATGCGCTGGAGTTGTTCCACCACATGCATCCAGATCTCGTCATGACCGACGTCTATCTACCGGGGATGACGGGGCTTGAGATTACACAGGCGCTGCGGCGTGATCATCCCCATCTGCCGATTATCATCCTTAGTGGATATGACGAATTCGAGAACGCCCGGGCAGCCATGCGCTGGGGGGTGAATCACTTTTTGCTGAAGCCGGCAGAGGTTGAGGAGATTGAGTCTGTGCTGCGGGAGGTGCTACTGGAACAAGATGTGCGAGAGCGGCATGAGCGGCTGGAGCAGACGTACAAGCAGGAGGTTGGACGGGTACTTCCGTATTTGCGCAAACAATTTCTTCACGAACTGCTGACTACGCGATATCGGGCAGACGAGCTGCCCAAAGAACGCATGGACTATATAGGCATTCATATGTCCTCCCAGACACGCGCCATTAGTCTGCAACTGAATCGCCCCGTATTTTTGACACGAATGAAAGAACGGGATTGGCAGCTTCTCCGCTATGGGGCAGCCGATATTATTCAGGAGACGGTGAAGGAGCAAGCGGCGCGCATGAATGGTCAGGTAGAGATTGTTGATTATTCGGAACAGGTATTTGTGTTGCTTCTATTAGGAGATAAAGATCATCTGGAAGAATGCCTGCCATTCGTGGAGAGGATGATCGATCAGATCTTTACGTATCTGAAAATTGAAGTGAGTGCTGGAATCGGAAGATCCAAGAGTCACCCATGTGAGGTGATAGATTCCTATCTCGAGAGCAGGGAAGCGGTGGAAAAAGCAGAGTTTCAAGGTGGAAGTCGTATCTACCACTATGAAATATCAGAGGAAACAGAACCAAGTGTGACCGATTATTCATTATTGCTTCGTCAATGGAACGAGGCTTGGGCGGATATTCGACCTGACCTGGCGGAAGAGGTATGGCATCATATTTGCCTTTTGCTGAAAGAGGGGAAATGTGTTGGGATACAGGATGTACAGGTTGTGGCCGTCAGTCTGTTTGACACGTTGATGCATAGCTGGAACCGACTTCATCCTATGTTAACGCCGCCGCTGGCGATGAGTGATTTTTTGCGTGAAATTCAATCGAAATATGCTTTGCATGATCTGGTAAACTGGATGGATCGTATTATCTGCGACTGGCTGGAACAGATACGTAAGGAAATGGGCGAGAAGAAAAGCAATAAACTTATCGAGCAGGTGAAACAGTATGTAGAGCTTCATTACGCCGAAGAGATTAGTTTTGAAGCGATAGCCAAGGGGCTGTTCGTACATCCGAAGTATCTGAGTCAACTGTTCAAAAGGGTGACCGGTGAGAATTTCGTGAGTTATTTGAACGGGTACCGGATTCAGAGGGCGTTGGAACTGTTGCAGTCGGGACATTACATGGTATATGAGGTGAGCGAGATGACGGGGTTCCGTAATGCAACGTATTTTAGCCAGGTGTTCAAAATGCTTACGGGCAAGAGTCCGTCTGAGGTGGGGTAGAACGATACAGGTACAGTAATTAAATAAAGTGGAAGAGGAGGTATGGTTCTTATGATGATCGATCAGCAGGAATATTACATTAAAGGCTTATCTTACTCCATTAGATCGGCAGAGGAAAAGGATGCTGAGGCCTTGTCTTCACTACGTGTACAAATCGATGGGGAAACCGAGAACATGGATCGTGAAGAGGGAGAGGCGTATATCGACGCAGCCGGGTTTAGGCGGATCATCAATTTAGACACTGAGAAGTCACGGAATCTATTCCTTGTTGCTGTAGTGGCAGGGGAGATTGTGGGATACTCCCGATGTGAAGGTACAGAGCTGAAGCGCTTTTGCCATAAAGTTGAGTTCGGCGTGTGTGTAGCCAGAGAGTTCTGGGGGCATGGGATTGGCAAGAACTTGTTAGAGAAGTCGATAGAATGGGCAGACCAGAGTGGTGTAGAGAAGATGACGTTGAACGTGTTGGCATCCAATGAAAAGGCAATCGAGTTATACCAAAAGATTGGCTTCGAGATCGAAGGTATTTTGAAAAAGGATCGGCGACACACGGATGGACAGTATCACGACACGATAGTGATGGGCAGGTTCAGAAACTAATAGTATAAAAAGTGAAAAGCACAATCTATATAAGCCCACAGCTTATGGAGTTCAGTTATTAGATTCGAAATCCACATAACAGATAGCAGCGTTATTGAGTAGAGGTATTATGTTTCTTATTTTATAGAACGAATGTAATGATATTGAATGGGTCTGTTCACAACCTATATTGAGATAGATTAGACCGGTGAGTGTATATAGGATATAGTAAGAGGATATTGCCATTGGAAAAAGAGATTATGAAGAGATTGAATCAAATATATAATAAGTTTTCAGATGGGATATTTTACAAGTAGTAATTGTGTTGTGTATATGATATATTCTATTTCCGGCCAAAAAAAACACGAGAAACAAAGTGCCGCAGGCAAAACAAATAAGCTTCGAAAGAAACTTAAAAAAAAGAGCTTGCTAAGTTGGTTCGGAAGTGTTATGATATAAAAGTTGCTGAGGAGAACAATGCTCGGTAGCAAAATAAGTTTGATCTTTGAAAACTGAACAACGAGTGAGTAAACATTCTGCTTGCAGAATGAAACGCGAAAGTTTGAGACAAGCCTTGGCTTGAATCGGCTGGAGCACAAATGAGATTTTTAATCTCGTCAGATTCAAAATGAGCTTATCGCTCTTTTCAATACTTTATTGGAGAGTTTGATCCTGGCTCAGGACGAACGCTGGCGGCATGCCTAATACATGCAAGTCGAGCGGAGTTGATAGGAAGCTTGCTTCCTTGATACTTAGCGGCGGACGGGTGAGTAACACGTAGGCAACCTGCCCTCAAGTTTGGGACAACTACCGGAAACGGTAGCTAATACCGAATAATTGTTTTCTTCGCCTGAAGGAAACTGGAAAGACGGAGCAATCTGTCACTTGGGGATGGGCCTGCGGCGCATTAGCTAGTTGGTGAGGTAACGGCTCACCAAGGCGACGATGCGTAGCCGACCTGAGAGGGTGATCGGCCACACTGGGACTGAGACACGGCCCAGACTCCTACGGGAGGCAGCAGTAGGGAATCTTCCGCAATGGGCGAAAGCCTGACGGAGCAATGCCGCGTGAGTGATGAAGGTTTTCGGATCGTAAAGCTCTGTTGCCAGGGAAGAACGCTTGAGAGAGTAACTGCTCTCAAGGTGACGGTACCTGAGAAGAAAGCCCCGGCTAACTACGTGCCAGCAGCCGCGGTAATACGTAGGGGGCAAGCGTTGTCCGGAATTATTGGGCGTAAAGCGCGCGCAGGCGGTCATTTAAGTCTGGTGTTTAATCCCGGGGCTCAACCCCGGATCGCACTGGAAACTGGGTGACTTGAGTGCAGAAGAGGAGAGTGGAATTCCACGTGTAGCGGTGAAATGCGTAGATATGTGGAGGAACACCAGTGGCGAAGGCGACTCTCTGGGCTGTAACTGACGCTGAGGCGCGAAAGCGTGGGGAGCAAACAGGATTAGATACCCTGGTAGTCCACGCCGTAAACGATGAGTGCTAGGTGTTAGGGGTTTCGATACCCTTGGTGCCGAAGTTAACACATTAAGCACTCCGCCTGGGGAGTACGGTCGCAAGACTGAAACTCAAAGGAATTGACGGGGACCCGCACAAGCAGTGGAGTATGTGGTTTAATTCGAAGCAACGCGAAGAACCTTACCAGGTCTTGACATCCCTCTGACCGGTACAGAGATGTACCTTTCCTTCGGGACAGAGGAGACAGGTGGTGCATGGTTGTCGTCAGCTCGTGTCGTGAGATGTTGGGTTAAGTCCCGCAACGAGCGCAACCCTTATATTTAGTTGCCAGCACTTCGGGTGGGCACTCTAGATAGACTGCCGGTGACAAACCGGAGGAAGGTGGGGATGACGTCAAATCATCATGCCCCTTATGACCTGGGCTACACACGTACTACAATGGCCGGTACAACGGGCTGCGAAATCGCGAGATGGAGCCAATCCCAACAAAGCCGGTCTCAGTTCGGATTGCAGGCTGCAACTCGCCTGCATGAAGTCGGAATTGCTAGTAATCGCGGATCAGCATGCCGCGGTGAATACGTTCCCGGGTCTTGTACACACCGCCCGTCACACCACGAGAGTTTATAACACCCGAAGTCGGTGGGGTAACCGCAAGGAGCCAGCCGCCGAAGGTGGGATAGATGATTGGGGTGAAGTCGTAACAAGGTAGCCGTATCGGAAGGTGCGGCTGGATCACCTCCTTTCTATGGAGAATCGTTTCCTGCAACGGAAACATTCAAATATGCAGCTTAGCTGCAAAACACTCACTCGTTGCTCAGTTTTGAGAGCTCAAACTCTCAAACAGCTTGCTTTTGCATGGAGCTTGTTCTTTGAAAACTAGATATCGAAACGAAACAAACGCGAATTAGAACATTCCTTTTTAGCTGAACTTGTGTTAAACAAGTTTCAATAAAAACGGTAGATTGCATGAGCGAGTGATCGAAATGGAACAACTTTTGGATTTGCGCAAGCAAACCAAGCGGAGTGACAGCTCGAACACGAGCGATATGGTTAAGCTACTAAGAGCACACGGAGGATGCCTAGGCGCTAGGAGCCGATGAAGGACGTGGCGAACAACGAAACTGCCTCGGGGAGCTGTAAGCAAGCTTTGATCCGGGGGTGTCCGAATGGGGAAACCCAGCTGGGGTAATTTCCAGTTACTCATAACTGAATACATAGGTTGTGCAGAGGCATACCAGGGGAACTGAAACATCTAAGTACCCTGAGGAAGAGAAAACAATAGTGATTCCGTCAGTAGCGGCGAGCGAACGCGGAGAAGCCCAAACCAGAGAGCTTGCTCTTTGGGGTTGTGGGACGTCTCACATGGAGTTACAAAGGAACCGGTTAAACGAAGAGGTCTGGAAAGGCCCGCCAAAGAAGGTAAAAGCCCTGTAATTGAAAGTCTGTTCCCTCCGAGACGGATCCCGAGTAGTGCGGGGCACGTGAAACCCCGTATGAATCCGGCAGGACCATCTGCCAAGGCTAAATACTTCCTAGCGACCGATAGTGAAGCAGTACCGTGAGGGAAAGGTGAAAAGCACCCCGGAAGGGGAGTGAAATAGAACCTGAAACCGTGTGCTTACAAAAAGTCAGAGCCCGTTTTAGGGGTGATGGCGTGCCTTTTGTAGAATGAACCGGCGAGTTACGTTCCCGTGCAAGGTTAAGGTGAAGAGCCGGAGCCGCAGCGAAAGCGAGTCTGAATAGGGCGACTTAGTACGTGGACGTAGACCCGAAACCGGGTGATCTACCCCTGTCCAGGGTGAAGGTGCGGTAACACGCACTGGAGGCCCGAACCCACGCATGTTGAAAAATGCGGGGATGAGGTGGGGGTAGCGGAGAAATTCCAATCGAACTCGGAGATAGCTGGTTCTCCCCGAAATAGCTTTAGGGCTAGCCTCGGAAAACAGAGTCGTGGAGGTAGAGCACTGATTGGGTGCGGGGCCCGCAAGGGTTACCAAGCTCAGTCAAACTCCGAATGCCATAGACTTACTTCCGGGAGTCAGACAGTGAGTGCTAAGATCCATTGTCAAAAGGGAAACAGCCCAGACCATCAGCTAAGGTCCCCAAGTGTGTGTTAAGTGGGAAAGGATGTGGAGTTGCACAGACAACCAGGATGTTGGCTTAGAAGCAGCCACCATTGAAAGAGTGCGTAATAGCTCACTGGTCGAGTGACTCTGCGCCGAAAATGTAACGGGGCTAAACACACCACCGAAGCTATGGCTTGATGCTTTGCATCAGGGGTAGGGGAGCGTTGTATAAGGGTTGAAGGTGTACCGTAAGGAGCGCTGGACATTATACAAGTGAGAATGCCGGTATGAGTAACGAAAAGATCAGTGAGAATCTGATCCGCCGAAAGCCTAAGGGTTCCTGAGGAAGGCTCGTCCGCTCAGGGTAAGTCGGGACCTAAGGCGAGGCCGAAAGGCGTAGTCGAAGGACAACAGGTCGAAATTCCTGTACCACCGTAAGCCGTTATGAGCAATGGGGGGACGCAGTAGGGTAGTGACGCGGACTGATGGATGTCCGTCTAAGCAGTGAGGCTGATGTGTAGGCAAATCCGCACATTGTAAGGCTAAGCTGTGATGGGGAGCGAAAATTATAGTAGCGAAGGTCATGATCTCACACTGCCAAGAAAAGCCTCTAGCCAGGTGATGGTGCCCGTACCGCAAACCGACACAGGTAGGCGAGAAGAGTATTCTAAGGCGCGCGGAAGAACTCTCGTTAAGGAACTCGGCAAAATGACCCCGTAACTTCGGGAGAAGGGGTGCCCCGGTAGTGTGAATAGCACGAGGGGGCCGCAGTGAAAAGGCCCAAGCGACTGTTTAGCAAAAACACAGGTCTGTGCGAAGCCGTAAGGCGAAGTATACGGGCTGACGCCTGCCCGGTGCTGGAAGGTTAAGGGGAGTGGTTAGGGAGCAATCCCGAAGCTGTGAACCGAAGCCCCAGTAAACGGCGGCCGTAACTATAACGGTCCTAAGGTAGCGAAATTCCTTGTCAGGTAAATTCTGACCCGCACGAATGGCGTAACGACTTGGGCGCTGTCTCAACGAGAGATCCGGTGAAATTTTAATACCTGTGAAGATGCAGGTTACCCGCGACAAGACGGAAAGACCCCATGGAGCTTTACTGCAGCTTGATATTGAATTTGGGTACGATCTGTACAGGATAGGTGGGAGCCTTTGAAGCATGAGCGCCAGCTTGTGTGGAGGCAACGTTGGGATACCACCCTGATCGTATCTAGGTTCTAACCTGGTACCGTAATCCGGTGCGGGGACAGTGTCAGGTGGGCAGTTTGACTGGGGCGGTCGCCTCCTAAAGAGTAACGGAGGCGCCCAAAGGTTCCCTCAGAATGGTTGGAAATCATTCGAAGAGTGCAAAGGCATAAGGGAGCTTGACTGCGAGACCTACAAGTCGAGCAGGGACGAAAGTCGGGCTTAGTGATCCGGTGGTACCGCATGGAAGGGCCATCGCTCAACGGATAAAAGCTACCCTGGGGATAACAGGCTTATCTCCCCCAAGAGTCCACATCGACGGGGAGGTTTGGCACCTCGATGTCGGCTCATCGCATCCTGGGGCTGAAGTAGGTCCCAAGGGTTGGGCTGTTCGCCCATTAAAGCGGTACGCGAGCTGGGTTCAGAACGTCGTGAGACAGTTCGGTCCCTATCTGTCGTGGGCGTAGGAAATTTGAGAGGAGCTGTCCTTAGTACGAGAGGACCGGGATGGACGTACCGCTGGTGTACCAGTTGTTCCGCCAGGAGCACCGCTGGGTAGCTATGTACGGACGGGATAAACGCTGAAAGCATCTAAGCGTGAAGCCCCCCTCAAGATGAGATTTCCCAGTATGTAAGACCCCTTGAAGACGACGAGGTAGATAGGCTGGGGGTGGAAGTGCAGCAATGCATGGAGCTGACCAGTACTAATCGGTCGAGGGCTTATCCAATAGCAAGTTGTAATTCGCATGTTTCGTTTCGAATCTAGTTTTCAGAGAACAACAACTCTGAAATGTAAGCTATGCGTTTGGTGGCGATGGCGGAGGGGTTCCACACGTACCCATCCCGAACACGACCGTTAAGCCCTCTAGCGCCGATGGTACTTGGACCGCAGGGTCCTGGGAGAGTAGGACGCCGCCAAGCGAAACCCCATTGGGGTATTTTTTTTCGAAAATTGATAAGGGCCCTTAGCTCAGTTGGTTAGAGCGCACCTCTGATAAGGGTGAGGCCGGTGGTTCGAGTCCACCAGGGCCCATAGCAAGACCACAACAATGAAATACACCAGAGTATGGGGCCATAGCTCAGCTGGGAGAGCGCCTGCCTTGCAAGCAGGAGGTCAGCGGTTCGATCCCGCTTGGCTCCACCATTCCCTGATAGCTCAGTTGGTAGAGCACTCGACTGTTAATCGAGTTGTCACAGGTTCGAGCCCTGTTCGGGGAGCCAGTAAGGCCCGTTGGTCAAGGGGTTAAGACACCTCCCTTTCACGGAGGTAACAGGGGTTCGAATCCCCTACGGGTCATAATATGGAGGCTTAGCTCAGCTGGGAGAGCATCTGCCTTACAAGCAGAGGGTCGGGGGTTCGATCCCCTCAGCCTCCACCATATAACTTTATAACGACGCGGGGTGGAGCAGCCCGGTAGCTCGTCGGGCTCATAACCCGAAGGCCGCAGGTTCAAATCCTGCCCCCGCAATTATACTTTCCTTGAGAAAGTGATCTGGAACCGTGGTGTAGTTGGCCTAACATGCCTGCCTGTCACGCAGGAGATCGCGGGTTCGAATCCCGTCGGTTCCGCCATTTTTTTTAATGTAGTAAGGCTCGGTAGCTCAGTCGGTAGAGCAGAGGACTGAAAATCCTCGTGTCGGCGGTTCGATTCCGTCCCGAGCCACCATTTATAACACCATGTAATACGCCGGTGTAGCTCAACTGGTAGAGCAACTGACTTGTAATCAGTAGGTTGGGGGTTCAAGTCCTCTCGCCGGCACCATGTAATCCTGGAGGATTAGCGAAGCGGCCAAACGCATCAGACTGTAAATCTGCTCCCGTACGGGTTCGGTGGTTCGAATCCATCATCCTCCACCAGTTTTTCTATGAGTCATTAGCTCAGTTGGTAGAGCACCTGACTTTTAATCAGGGTGTCGAAGGTTCGAGCCCTTCATGACTCACCATTATATGCGCGTGTGGCGGAATTGGCAGACGCACTAGACTTAGGATCTAGCGTCTTTGACGTGGGGGTTCAAGTCCCTCCACGCGCATTCTTTATTTGCGGAAGTGGCTCAGCGGTAGAGCATCGCCTTGCCAAGGCGAGGGTCGCGGGTTCGATTCCCGTCTTCCGCTCCAATATTTGCGCCCTTAGCTCAGCTGGATAGAGCGTTTGACTACGAATCAAAAGGCCGGGAGTTCGAATCTCTCAGGGCGCGCCATTATAACTTCATATTTTGCCGGCGTGGCGGAATGGCAGACGCGCTCGACTCAAAATCGAGTGGGAAACCGTGGAGGTTCGAGTCCTCTCGCCGGTATAGATAACGGGATGTAGCTCAGCTTGGTAGAGCACCTGGTTTGGGACCAGGGGGTCGCATGTTCAAATCGTGTCATCCCGATTGTTGTTATGCGGGTGTAGTTCAATGGTAGAACTTTAGCCTTCCAAGCTAATAGCGTGGGTTCGATTCCCATCACCCGCTTATATATTGCAAAAGAAAGAGACGGTACTCACCGTCTCTTTCTTTTTTTGCTTTCATAGGTATATGGGCGATTGTAGTATACGAAGATTACGGATTATTTGGCTTTAGCATGTATCCCATCCTCACCATGAATTCCCCCTCATTTAAGTCTGTTCTTAGTCATTGTGGAAGTGTTCAAATAGAGAAGGTCTAACACATGTTCGAACACAAGAATATCTTTTCTTTACCACATTTCATAAAAACGCTTACAAAAATAGCTTGCGTAAATCATTAACCTGTAATACCATATCAATTAAGCGCTTAACCTTTAGGGGTAAGGCGCTTAAACTTAACGTAGATTAAGCGCTTAACTCGTAAAGGAAAGGACGGCGATCAATTCATGAAAACAATTCGACTAACGATGGCTCAGGCACTGCTTCGATACCTGGATCAGCAATATATCTCGGTTGACGGGGTGGAAACCAAGTTTGTGAAGGGAATCATCGGTATTTTTGGACATGGCAATGTAACAGGCATTGGAGAAGCGCTGGAGCGCAGTCCGGGAAGCCTGACGTATATGCAAGGCAAGAACGAACAAGGCATGGTGCATACGGCAGCGGCTTATGCCAAGCAGAAGAACCGTAGACAGATCTATGCATGTACTACATCCATTGGACCTGGTGCTTTGAATATGATTACAGCGGCAGCTACTGCAACGGTGAACCGGATTCCGGTTTTATTGCTTCCAGGAGATAACTTTGCTACACGGGAACCGGACCCGGTACTTCAGCAGTTAGAAGTGAGCAGTGACTATACGATCTCAGCCACTGATCCATTCAAAGCCGTCAGCAAGTACTGGGATCGCATTGTTCGTCCCGAACAGTTGATGATTGCTGTTACACAGGCGATGCGTGTGCTAACCGATCCAGCAGAGACAGGAGCAGTAACGCTCGCACTGCCGCAGGATGTACAGGCAGAGGCATACGATTATCCAGAATCGTTCTTTGCCCGCAAAGTACATTATCTGGATCGTCGCCCCCCGGTACAGGCAGCCATTGAGCGGGCAACGGAGCAGATTGCCCGAGGCAGAAAGCCGCTGCTCGTTGCAGGTGGCGGTGTGTTGTACTCTGAGGCATCCGTCCAGCTCGTGGAATTCGCCGAGGCATTTGGTATTCCGATCGCCGAGACGCAGGCGGGCAAGAGCGCAGTCTCTTGGGACCACCCACTGAATGTGGGGGCCATCGGGGTTACAGGTTCTCTAGCAGCCAACAGGCTGGCGAGAGAAGCGGATGTGGTGATCGGCGTCGGTACTCGTTTCTCCGATTTTACGACGGCATCCCGCTCTGCTTTTCAACATCCGGAAGCTTCATTCATCAACATTAACCTGAACGGCATGGATGCTGCCAAGTTAGGCGGGGAAGCCATTCTGGCAGATGCACGCGAAGGACTGCAGGCTTTGCAAAAGGAATTGCAGGAAAGACAATACCGCAGTGCATATGGTGCATCCGAAATCGCTGATCTCCGCGCTGAGTGGAATGCAGAAGTGGATCGGCTGTATGGAGCACAACACGAAGCAGGACTCGCGCAGACTACAGCAGTCGGCATAGTTAATCGGACCATTGATCCATCCTCCGTCATTGTGTGTGCGGCAGGCAGTCTGCCAGGCGATCTGCATCGTCTGTGGCGTGCGTCTGAACCAAAGACATACCACATGGAGTATGGATTCTCCTGTATGGGGTACGAGGTAAGTGGAGCGTTCGGAGCAGCACTTGCGGAGCCGGATCGTGAAGTGTACGCCATGGTCGGTGATGGCAGTTATCTGATGCTGCATTCGGAGTTTGTGACCAGTTTGCAGGAACAGAAGAAGATGACTGTCCTCTTATTCAACAACAATGGATTCCAGTGTATTCATAATTTGCAGCGGGAACACGGTAGTGACGGGTTCGGCAATGAGTTCCGTTATCGGGAGTCAGAAAGCGGACGATTGACCGGGGACTACATGCCAATGGACTTCGCAGCTCACGCCCGAAGCATGGGAGCCAAATCCTATAGAGCGGAAACGGCAGAACAGCTGGAACAAGCAATCCGAGATGCGAAGAACGAAACGGTGAGTACGTTGATTGAGATCCCGGTCGTGCCTGGAACCAACGCAGGTGGATACGAGTCGTGGTGGAATGTAGGTGTGCCAGAAGTATCTGCCGAGGAAAAGGTAGTTCATGCACATCACACCATGCAAGCCAACCGTGCCAAAGCAAGACCTTTTTAATCCGATATTCCTTCTAAAAAAGGAGCCTGAAGAAGCGGAGCTAAAAGCTTTCTGAAAGGAAGCTGTATCGGAAGGTTGTTCTGTCATCGGATTGTGCAGTGTAAATATAGTGAACCATAATGTTGAACGACAAAGGAGACGTGGAGCAATGAGCAAGCTGCCATTCCAGCTTGGGATTCATCCGATCAATTGGGTCGGTGAAGATGTGAAGGAGCATGGTGATGCGACAACGTGTGCACAGATTCTGGATGACATTCAGCGTCTTGGGCTGACAGGTACAGAGATGGGACGTAAATATCCGACCGACCCTGCTATATTGCGTGAAGAACTGAGTAAGAGAAATATCAATCTGGTCTCCCAGTGGAAATCGGTACTGTTCTCTGATCCGGCGTATCGTCAGTCGGAGCTGGACAGTTATCGGAGACATGCGGAATTTCTGCAATCCATGGGCAGTAAGGTGATCAGTACGGCGGAGGTAGGTGGGTCACTTCATTTTGATCCAAGACGGACACCGAATGAAAAAGAAGTGCTCAGACTCAACCAATCTGAATGGCATATCCTCGCTGAAGGGTTGAACGAAGCAGGAGCTATTGCCCGCGAACATGGGTTGAAGCTTACGTACCATCATCATGGAGGCACAGTGGTAGAGCAACCGGATGAGATTGATCGACTGATGGAGTTGACGGACCCTTCTCTCGTGTATCTGCTCTATGACACAGGTCATGCCTACTATGGCGGAGCCGATCCGCTTGAACTGCTGCGCAAACATTATGATCGGATCGCCTATATTCATCTGAAAGATATCCGCCCGCATGTGCTGGATGAAGCACGCGCGGAGCAGTCTGATTTTGTCGGCTGTATTCGTAGAGGAGTGTTCACCGTACCAGGAGATGGATGCATTGATTTTGCTCCCATTCTTCAGGAACTGATTACACGAGGGTACGATGGTTGGGCGATGCTTGAAGGAGAACAGGACCCAGCAATTCATAACCCGTATGAGTATGCGAAGCGATCTTTGAACTATATGGAGTCGTTATACCAACATAGCTGAATCGTTCAGCATTGCAATTACGATTGGAAAATAAAATTGACCTACTCTAGCCGTTTACGAGTCCTCACGATGGAATGAGTAACTAGTCTAGATATCGATATACAACATGGAAAATCCCACTACAGAAAGGGGCTCACATGCAATGACTTACGTATCCTTTCCGGTATCCAGGAAGAAGGATTTCACCGCGATTGGCCGCTTGTGCATCGACTTGAACGCCAATGAGATCAATCGCCCGATGGAAGAGACGATGACGTTTACGAAGTATGTTGGCGGCTCTCCGGCCAATATTACGATTGGCATGTCCAGACTGGGTATGGAGACGGCTTTTATCGGTAAAATCGCGGGTGACCAGATGGGCAGATTCATCCAGAGTTATTTGGAGAAGAACGGCATCGACACATCAAATGTAGTTACAGATGACACCGGAGCAGTGACAGGGCTTGCTTTTACCGAAATCAAAAGCCCAACCAATTGCAGTATCCTGATGTACCGGGACAATGTGGCTGATCTGTTATTACAAGCGCAAGAGGTGCAGGAGCAGTTGATTGCTGACTCCAAAGTGCTGCTAATCTCAGGCACAGCCCTCGCGCAGAGCCCATCCCGTGAAGCCGTATTACAGGCACTAACGTATGCGAAAAAACATGGCACAGTTATTGTGTTTGATCTGGACTATCGCCCATACACATGGACATCGAACGAAGAGACAGCGGTCTATTATAACCTCGCAGCCGAGAAATGCGATATCATCCTCGGCACACGTGAAGAGTTCGACATGATGGAGACATTCGACCACAATCCGGATCATAGCGATCAGGTAACTGCACAGAAATGGTTTGATTTCTCAGCGAATATTGTAGTAATCAAACACGGCAAGGAAGGGTCCATTGCTTATACGCGTGAAGGGCTTTCTCACCGTGCTGACAGCTATCCGGCAAAAGTGGTCAAAACGTTCGGGGCAGGCGACTCCTACGCAGCCGGGTTCCTGTATGGATTGATGCAGGGTTGGACGATTGAGCGCAGCATGGCATATGGCAGTGGCGCAGCAAGTATCGTCATTTCAAGCCACAGCTGTTCGAATGCGATGCCAACGGTGGAACAGGTGAATGATTACATCGAACGTTGCAATCGGGGCGAGATCACCGTGTCCTGAAGCACGTTGCAATACTTTGAACAACGTACTCATACAGATCTATAACAATGAACATGTTGAACATAAGGGTTCACACATAAGCGAAGGGAGACAGGGCTATGGGAAAAGGAATTTCTGAAGCGTCTGCAACAGCGACAATGGTACAAAACTGGATCGGAGGTGCCTGGGTAACCCCGGCGTCAACTCGTACGGAGCCGGTTGTGAATCCGGCCACGGAAGAAGTTATTGCACATGTGCCACTGTCTGAACAAGCGGACGTGGATCTGGCGGTTCAGACAGCACGAGAAGCGTTCAAATCCTGGAGCAGCACACCGGTTCCGCGCCGTGCACGTATTCTGTTCCGCTACCAGCAACTGCTGGTTGAACATTGGGAAGAGCTGGCTCGCCTGGTGACGCTGGAGAACGGTAAAAGTTATGCCGAAGCGTACGGCGAGGTATTGCGTGGCATTGAATGCGTCGAGTTCGCGGCAGGTGCCCCGAATTTGATGATGGGCAAACAACTGCCTGACATCGCGACAGGACTGGAGTCGGGCATGTACCGCTACCCGATCGGTGTTATTGGGGGAATTACCCCATTCAATTTCCCGATGATGGTACCGTGCTGGATGTTCCCGCTGGCTATTGCGTGCGGTAACACCTTTGTCCTGAAGCCGTCCGAGCGCACACCGCTACTGGCAGGCCGCCTGGCAGAGCTGTTCAAGGAAGCAGGGCTTCCGGACGGCGTGCTCAACATCGTTCACGGTGCGCATGATGTCGTGAACGGGTTGCTGGAACATAAGGATGTTCAAGCGATCTCCTTTGTCGGATCACAACCTGTAGCTGAATACGTCTACACCACTGCATCCAAGCATGGCAAACGGGTACAGGCACTGGCTGGTGCCAAAAACCACTCCATCGTTATGCCGGACGCCGATCTGGATCTAACCGTGAAAGAGATTACCAGTGCAGCTTTTGGTTCAGCAGGGGAGCGTTGCATGGCATGTGCGGTTGTTGTGGCTGTGGGTGATGTGGCTGACGAACTGGTACAAAAGCTGGTGGAAGCGGCAGACCGCATTACCATTGGTAACGGTATGGATGAGGGCGTGTTCCTCGGTCCTGTCATCCGTGGACCACATAAAGAGCGTACACTTAGTTACATTGAAGCCGGAGAGCAGGAAGGCGCGGCATTGATTCGGGATGGGCGTAAGGATCAGGCGACAGGTGAATCCGGTTATTTTGTAGGGCCTACGGTATTTGACCAAGTTGATAGCAATATGAAAATTTGGCAGGATGAGATCTTTGCTCCAGTACTCTCGGTGGCAAGAGTGTCTACGCTGGAGGAAGCTGTTGAGCTGGCGAACCGTTCCGACTTTGCCAACGGGGCGTGTCTGTTCACCCGCAGCGGAGCGAGTATGCGTCAATTCCGTGAAACGATTGATGCGGGCATGTTGGGTATTAACCTGGGCGTACCTGCACCAATGGCATTTTTCCCGTTTTCCGGTTGGAAAAAGTCCTTCTATGGTGATCTGCACGCTAATGGCACGGATGGTGTTGAATTCTACACTCGCAAGAAGATGGTAACGGCGCGCTGGTAACAACCAGAGCATCACTCGGGCTAAGGGAACGCCTAGCCCATATGGACGCACATAGGGAGGATAACGGAATGGGCAAGGACAAAGTGAGAATTGGCATCATCGGTGCTGGACGGATCGGCAAAATTCATGCAGACAATCTCCTGCGCAACCCGCATGCCGAGATTGTGGGAATCAGTGACTTGTTTGCAGGTCCTGAATTGGAGGCTTGGGCCTCCAGTCGTGGCATCCCTGTTGTAACAACGGATAGCAGCCAGTTGATCTCGATGCCTAATGTAGACGCGGTGCTGATCTGTTCTTCAACCGATACACATGTGCCGCTGATCGAACAGGCCGCTCAGGCGGGCAAACATATCTTCTGCGAGAAGCCGGTCAGCATGGATCTGGCACAGACTCAAGCAGCTGTAGCGGCAGTTCAGAAGGCTGGCGTGAAGCTGCAAATCGGATTTAACCGCCGCTTCGATCACAACTTCAGACGGATACGTGCGCATGTGCAGGATGGTACGATTGGTGATCCGCATATTATCAAAATTACTTCTCGCGACCCGAGTCCACCGCCTGCGGAGTATATCCGGGTGTCTGGCGGGATTTTCATGGACATGATGATCCACGATTTTGACATGGCCCGGTATCTCTCCGGGAGTGAAGTGGAAGAAGTGTACGCTCAGGGCAACGTGCTGATCAATCCGGTCTTTGCGGAACATGGCGACGTGGATACAGCGATTGTAACGATGACGTTTGCCAACGGGGCGATTGGTGTTATTGATAACAGCCGTCAGGCTGTATACGGGTATGACCAGCGTGTTGAAGTATTTGGCTCAATGGGCAGCGCCGCAGCGGCGAATGATCATCCGAATACGGCTGAGATCAGTACAGCGGCCGGGCTCATGCGCGACAAACCGTTACACTTTTTCCTGGAACGCTACAATGAAGCATATGTACAGGAGACAGTCCTCTTTATCGATGCAATCATCCATGATACACCGGTTATCGTAGATGGCCACGATGCAGTACAGGCAGAACGAATTGCGCTGGCAGCAAAACTGTCCATGGAGCGGGGAAGACCTGTGAAGCTGAGTGAAGTTCCTGGGATGTCACTGGAATCGCAAACGGCAACGCCATAGTGGATGACTAAAGTCACTTTTTTCTAATAGAGGGCATGAATAGTCCAGGTTTTTGTTTTTATAAGTATCAGGTTGTTGTGGACGACTACAGAAAGGAGTGGATGGCAAGATGTCAGAACGTATTGTGAAACCCGTGGTCAACCCGGAGGGAGACGGTACACTTATAAACGTAACACCGGAGTCGGCAGGGTGGGAATATGTTGGCTTTCAGGTAGCGAAGCTGGCGGAGGGGGAGACGCTAACCCGTGAGAGCGGTGATCAGGAACTCTGTGTGGTGCTTCTCAGTGGTTTCGCCAATGTAAGTACCCGGGAGCACACATGGGATAATATCGGAAAAAGAATGAGTGTGTTCGAGAAAATTCCGCCGTATTCGGTCTACGTCTCAACTTCCGATCAAGTACAGATCACAGCACGTACCGAACTGGAAATCGCTATATGTGTTGCACCCGGTAAAGGCACGTACCCGGCTCGTCTCATTACACCCGAAGATGTAGGGGTAGAGGCGCGAGGGTATGGTAATCTGGAACGCCAGATTCACAACATTTTGCCGGAACAAAAGGAAGCGGACAGTTTGCTCGTTGTTGAGGTATTCACACCAGATGGGCATTGGTCCAGTTACCCGCCACATAAGCATGATCGGGACGCACTCCCGGATGAATCTTTGCTGGAAGAAACGTATTATTTCCGTGTGCAGCCTGAGCAGGGATTTGCCATTCAGCGCATATACTCGGATGATCGTTCTGTGGACGAGACGCTAGCAGTGAAAAACGGTGAAGTGGTGCTTGTTCCGGACGGATATCATCCGGTAGGCGCTCCTCCGGGGTATGAGGTCTACTATCTGAACGTGATGGCCGGGCCTACTCGGACTTGGAAATTCCATAACGATCCTGACCATGAGTGGTTAATGAAAAAGTAAAACAGTTCATGCTACGCACATTGTGTTGGCTTCAAGTTGCGTATGCAGACTTCCCCCTGCATAATGAGAAGAAGAGAACAATTATCTATGTATAACGAAATTTATATATAGCACAAATGGGGAAAAAAACAATGAAAGCAACCATATACGATATAGCACGCGAGGCGGGTGTATCCATTGCAACCGTCTCGCAGGTCATTAATGGCAAAGGCAAGATCAGCGAGAAGCGGCGCGCTGAGATTATGGAGATCATGGAACGCCTTCATTATCAACCCAGTGCGATCGCAGCTGCACTTACAGGGAAGCAGACGTATACATTGGGGCTGCTCGTACCGGACATCTCAAACCCGTATTTCGCAGAACTCGCCAGAGCTGTCGAGGATCGTAGCCGTCAATTGGGTTATAGCGTGGTCATCTGCAGTACGGATAATAAGGACGAGCGGGTAGAGCGTTACCTGAATTTGCTCCAGCAAAAAAGGGTAGATGGCATGATGATCGGAACCGGGATCGATAATGCCGAAATTTTGTCACCCCTCTTGCAGCAGTCCATCCCTGTTGCTCTGATTGCCCGTCATATGCCATCCCTGTCGGTACATACGGTCACTATTGACGACATACTTGGCGGAGCACTCGCAGCAGATCATCTGCTTGAACTTGGGCACACCCGTGTAGCGGTTCTGTCGGAACCGTCCAAAGTCAGCAGCAGTCAGGAACGTGTACGTGGATTCCGTGAAACACTGATTAAGGCAGGTCATACGCTGGAACCGAATCAGATCCGAGAATCGGCAGCTGATCTGAGCTCGGCCAAAAAAGAGGCCTTACTGCTGCTCGGTGAGAAGGATCACCCGACAGGTTTGTTCTGTTGTAATGACATTCAGGCCATCGGTGCTCTTCAGGCAGCCAAGGAGCTGGGGCTACGCGTTCCAGAGGATGTGTCCATCATAGGGTTTGATAACACCATTCTGGCTTCGGTGACCAGTCCACCGCTTACGACCGTTGCCCAGCCAATTGAAGAACTGGGACATCGTGCTGTAGATCTGTTGATTGAAGAGTTAAAGGATAAGCGAAAAGAACCGCAGAAGATTGTCCTGAAGCCCGAGCTGGTTATCCGAGAATCAGCAGGCCGTGTATTGGGCTGAAAACAAATAGTTTTCGGCGTACGCTGAACAGACGTGAGGCCAAGTCTACGTGTGTATATTCATGCTCGGGATAAGGGTTAGTGTCTTACCACGTTCTGAATAGCTAATAAAACAATATAACAAAGTAAACAAACAAGCCGCGCTCACCCTATGGGAGAACGCGGCTTGTTTGTTTAAATCTTTAATTTAGTGTAGCCCAAAACGTCATCGTAATTGAGAGACCAGAGATAAGAAATGACATTGGAACAGAAGGAGTGAGATGTTATACTGGAATATATCAATAATTACCAATTTATATGTTTTATGTAGATATAGAGAGGGGATTGGGATGATTAAACGAATCAAGATGATTATGGGTATCGCCATGATTATTGTTTTTTTAGCTATTGCAGTGCGTATGTATACCTCTGGTCAATATACTATGTATATCCCCAGCAAACATACGACGTTTCGAGCAGAGGTTACCGATCATATGACGATGCTGGATACATTGGATCGACTGACGATTAGGAAAATTTCCGACAATGAACCGTATAATGAAGATGATGAAATAACGATTACAGATCCCAAAGAGATTAGAGACATGCTGAAGTTATTAAAGGATGTTGATCTCAAAAGAGTACGGGAATTCGACGTTTCTGAAAGGAATCCGCATTACTATGAGTGGCGACTTACTATTAATAAAGAAGGTCGCTTTACCGATGGATTTGGACTGACGTTTTATAATGAAAAGTCCATCTCCATCTACAATGAGGCGAAAACGAGAGACGAACTTGAAGACTACGAGATTACCAATGAGTTTAATCTGAATGAGATGGACCGCCTTTTTGAAAAGCTGAAGGAGGAGCAAACATGACCATAATATCCAACTATTATGTACGCCCTATTGAAGAACAGGATATTCCTTTCCTGTGGGAGATGTTATACGCATCCCTGCATAGAAGAGAAGGCGATGAACCTTTTCCAATCGAAAGTATTCATACTCCCGGACTGTCCAAATACGTTGAAGATTGGGGAAGAGAAGGGGACTTCGGGTATGTTGCAGTTGACCAGCAAGGCAAGAGATTAGGTTCAATAACATTAAGATTCTATACGGATCAGAATGCGGGATACGGTTATGTGAATGCAGCTACGCCAGAGATGGGGATGGCTGTAACGGAAGATGCACGTGGAAAAGGAGTAGGTACTTTACTGCTTCAGACCGCATTAGATGAGGTTGAACGGCGGGGAATTGAAGCAGTCTCGCTCAGTGTTGACCCGGATAACCAAGCGATTCGCTTATATAGGCGGTTAGGATTTGTGGAGGAGTGCCTAAATGGTACATCGGTAACGATGGTGCGTGTAAGTAAACTTGAATCTTAAATGATGAGCGGTCGGATCACTGGCAAAACTGAGTAAGCAAAGTGGAACTGCAAAAGAAAAGGCGCTTCCTCATGGGGAACGCCTCTTTCTGCGTGCAAGGTACAGCATAGGTAGCTCTCTTATACTTACTCCGTATCACTTCAATTTTATTTCAACAAAAATGCCAAAGCCTCATCATACGTTTCCCATTGGAATTCAGTCTGGTGCGCCGATTCTTTGGAGATCCGATTCAATTGCATTTTGGCGATCGCACCACCTACGGCTACACTAGCTCGCTTCATCCCCCACTGTGTCAGTAGTTTCTGGTGTTCCACAATTTTTTCTTTGGTGTCCTGAGGGAAAGCCTTCATGTTCCGCATATCTACTAGCACATCAAACGAATTTCCCAATTGTTCAGCTATTCTCTGGATTTCTGTATTCGTTTGTTCGACATGTTCAGGAGAAACAATACCTTCCCAGATAATTTCAATAATAGGTTTAGTTGAATCCAAACGTCTAACAGACATGTAGGCAACTCCTCGATAATAAAATAATATGTAATATATGAGACTATAAGCCTATTAATTATACCTTTTTATAGCGAGAATGAAAACTGAATTCACAATATAGTGGTTCTTATGGACTACTTTTTCCTAGGGGAGTTAAATTCAGGGATTGTTATCATATCGTCATTGGGAGGAAGGTTAAATAGCTAAAAGCCGCCCAGAGTATGAACTCCAGACGGCTTCTACAACGGTGACACGATAAAGTAAAAATCCTACGTAAGTTAGAAGCCAATCTTCAAACTGTTACCTTCCGTTGCTACACCTTTGGAAAGGGAAATGCTCAGCTTTTGTTCTGCCGAGAAACCAAGTGTTTCCCCATCATGCAGTGTGACGTCGTTTTCAACCACATACGTTGTAGTCATGAACATCATCTCAAATACATCGCTTAAGGATTCAGACGATTGCATAATCTCCATCTCTTCTTTACCAAAGTTACGTAGTCCGTAAGTGTAAGCTGAAGCGCCTTCGGCATTTTGGAATAGTCCGATGAAAATCCAGAGCGAGACTGGCAACTCATCATGTTTGATCCCACGGCTGGTTTCGAGATATTGACTGGCTTCAACGACAAGCGGAGCCATGTATATGGCCAGCGCGTGATCCAACTGTAATAAGGCACTTGCTGTTTGAGTGAACAGAACATGTCCATCAATAGCATTTGTTGCGTTCAGAACAGAGACAATAATCTGAGACTGGTGCCGTGAGGTAACTTGCTCCGCTTCTCGCCAAAGGATGTTGAGTTTGGCATTCTCCTCAACTTCACGGTCGGGTACAGGCGCGGCAATGTGGGCACATACCACCTGCATTCCATTCACTTCGAAAAAGAGATTGCCCTCCTCCGGGCGTTCTTCATTCTCGATATCCCATTCGTTCTTCATGTTCCTGATGAAGAGGTCAAAATCACAATCGTCACGCTCCAGCAGGACAAAACCCACGATGGTTTCACTGTAATTCGTCGATTCGACAGCACCACCTGCAGGTACTTTCTCCTTTTTGCGCCGCCGAAGCTTGTCAAACAATCCCATGACATGTTCTCCTTCCAATTCCAGAACGATTCTGGTCATTGTACACTGCTATCTATTCACTACCTTACCATAAAGGAGTTAACATGAATCGAAGCATGCACCATTCGACAGAAATTACAGGAACAGAACTAGCAACAACGCAATGATCGCAGGCAAACCTTGTTTGATAATGATCGACCGTGAAGAAGTTGCTCCTCCATAAAGAGCCGCAATAATCACACACGCCAGGAAGAAAATCTGAATATGCTGTCCAACGGCAGCATCCGGATATACGAGTCCCCAGATCAGACCTGCCGCAAGGAATCCATTGTAAAGACCTTGATTGGCCGCGAGAGATTTGGTGGATTTGGCGAATTCCGGCGTGAGATTAAAGGTTTTCATTGTGCGTGGACGAGTCCACATAAACATCTCCATCACCATGATATAGAAGTGTTCGACAGCTACAAGAGCTACAAAAATGATACTAATCAAAGGAAACACCTTGCTTTCTGATATGTAATTTATTTACTTGTCCATCCTAGTATAAATGTTTGCAACAAGAACGGAAAGAGCAAATTTAATTTGTAACAATTTAATTGCGTATTATTAAAATTATTTATCGTTTTCCAGTTGAGTTATGATGTTGAACTTAAAAAATGGATACAAAGGTAAGCATACGCCGATTGTCGACAATCCATTCATTGGGTAATAATGAACAATAAAGAAGTAATATTGCTCAGGAAAGGGAGGAGATTATTATGGGAACAGTTCAATTCGTCATGATGGCTGATGATCCATCCACATTTGTGACCCGAGTTGTACCTTTTATCGACATTGAGCTTGCAGGAATTCCGGGTGACCGTCATTATGGTCTGCTTCGTCCGGCGGACTCACGTCAGAAAATCTACAAGCGTGGCACACCGATTGCGAATCGCCGCCAGATCAGTATTGTTTCTGAGGAAGAATGTACTCTTATTGCTGAGAAAATGAACATTCCTGAAGTGCGTCCAGAGTGGCTTGGTGCCAATATACTGGTCCGTGGCATTGATCGATTGACGGAACTGCCTGCTGGAACGCGGCTCCTATTTCCAAACGGGACAGGGTTAATATGCGAAGGGGAGAACCTTCCCTGTGTACATCCGGGGAAAATGATTGAGCAATTCTACGAACAGGACGGTTTGCGCAAAAAATTCGTGCCTGCGGCGCGCAAAAAACGTGGGATTGTGTGCTCGGTTGAACGGGAGGGTGTAATCCATACGGGGGATACCATAGAAGTCATTCACCTGTCCTGATTTTCAGGACAGGTTTCTAATTGATCAGCCCTCGGCGCTCACCATGCGGATGTCTAGAGTGTAAGTACTCCTCTGGTGTACTGCCAATAATGGACTTGAAATCTCGGATGAAATGGGATTGATCATGATATCCAAGCTCCTGAGATAGCTTAATCAGGTCACAGTGAAGACCGCGGTCCATCCATTCTGCAGCATTTTGCAGACGATACAACTTGATTACCGTCTTGGGTCCGATGCCCACATACTGATTGAACAGGCGTTGAAGCTTTCGGGTATGCATATTCCAATAAGAAGACAGATCATCCACTCTCAGCATCTCTCGGTTCTGTTCAATCTGTTGCACAATATCATTAACCATTCTCGCTTGAGCATCTTCAGCAGGAAGGTGTGCACACAATAGCTGGTCGATGTAACTGGTTTTATCCGCATCATCCCCCGCCCCAAGAAGCCGATCTTCCAAGGACTCCGCTGTGACGTCAAGAATATTGGATACATTCATCGGTTGTCCGTACAATGAAGAGACAGGAACCCGAAGGAAGGGATAAAACCCTCCTGGGTTGAACTTCACGCCAAATACACGACCTTTCCCGCTCACAAGATAGGAGAATTTACGTCCCGATGGTCCGAAGAAAAACGTATTGTTCCGTTCCACAATCAGATTGACACAAGGGTTAGGCACGACATGTTGGGGATACGGTTCAAGTCCAGTCAGATCCCACGATACGATCCAGTAATGTTTAACAAAAGGCCGAAGTGCTTCGGAAGGAGCATGGCGTGTCAGTTGATATTTATGGTCACCTTCATTCAGATTCAACAGGCCCATACTTGGTCTGTCTCCTTGTTCTACCTGTTTCATCCGAATCATCCCTCCTGCTCATCTCACATTATTTAGGTTCTCTGAACAACAATGCCCGCACAGCAAAACGGGGTAAAATGAGTTGCCTGCGCCATCTCGAAGGTTGACTGAGGAGGCGATAGAGCCATTCCAGGTTAAGCTTCTGCCATATCGCAGGGGCACGTTTGGTTTTGCCAGCCACGATATCGAGACTGCCTCCAACACCTATGGCTACACGAGCGTTCAACTGGTGACGATACTTGTTAATCCAGTGTTCCGCATGGGGTGCGCCAAGAGCCACGATAAGAAAGTCTGGTTGAGCAGTACAAATTTTTTCCACAATCTGTTGTTCCTCATCTACCTGGAAATAACCATGGTGTCTGCCTTTTACAACAACTCCCGGATAACGTTGCGCAATAACTTTCACGGCCTGTTCACTTACGATTTCCTCTGCTCCCAGCATGTAGAATGACCAGTGTTTTTGATCGCCTTCCTCTAATAAACGAAACAGCAGATCACAACCCGTTACCCGTTCAGTTAATTGTCCGCCCCGAAAACGGGATACCATCACAATGCCAGCACCGTCAGCCGTGACCAACCCGGCTTGATCGACGACTTTGCGAAGAGAGGCATTCTTTTGACAGGACATAACAATCTCGGGGTTACCTGTAATGACATGGAACAGTTCATTGCTTTCCTGATCTACAACTTCACCAAGGATTGCAACCGTTTGATTCATCGTTACATTGGGAAAAGGGATACCCATAATATTTGTTGATTGGCTCATATCTCATTTCCTTTCTAAATTAGTCGCATTACCTTGAACAGTCCTGTTATTTCATTCCAGTTTAGTATATCTGATCTTCTGGGAAAGCACTATATGGGCGCAATCCGTTTGGATCATGGTATAACATTCCCGAAAACATAAAGAGCTTATATTTTACCTGTTGTCGCGTTTTTACAATACGGCCTTTGGGGTATAACGATAGGATAGGAGTGCGAGCTTGGCAGATCGCGTATCCAATACATAAAGGGAGTGAGTCCATGGAACTGAAATATGAATTCTATATCAATGCAGGACTGGAGGAGGTATGGAATGCTCTAATATCACCAGACGGCACACGGAACAGCTTTTTCGGCAGCGAACTTCGTACCAATTTCCAACCAGGCCAGCCGTTTGCTTATGTAGGGCCAGGTAATGATGGTGCAGAGACTGTCCATGTGTATGGAGATATATTAGAATTTGAACCGTTATCCAGACTTAGTTATCAGGAGCATCCTGGACCGTCGTACCATGCGAATCATGCCGAGCTTCAATCCAGAGTGGTCTTCCAGTTGGAAACTGTAGGTGAGTGTACGAAGCTGACGCTGATCAATGATCAATTTACAGATAACCATCCTTCCATTGCGAATGCACAGAGTAGCTGGTGGATGATTCTAAGCAGCATCAAAACTTGGGTGGAGACGGGGAAAACACTGAATTTTGGCTGGTAGCTGGTAAGAGGCAGTCATTTAAGATTTATTTCCATAAAAATAAAGGCAATTAATATAAGAACCAGTGCTGATTCAGCGCTGGTTCTTGTTTTTATACAAAATTAAGACCATTGCTCTACACTTAATGTCTGATAATGTCGAAATATATATCATATGAGCTAAGAGGAGAAATGAGCATGTTTCGTAAACGTACTGACTCGACCAAACACCTTCGTATAGATGCGCATCAGAATTTACTGGAGTATAGTCGTAAACTGGTAGCAAACGCAGAAAAGGGCGACTATGACGCATGGATCGAAGATGGCATTGAGTTTCAGGATACCGATGAAATAGCTAGTAATATCAAAAAAGCAGTACATATGATGAAAGCACAAAACGAAGCCGTGGAAATGCGCCTTAGAATGCTGAATCAGGCGATGAATGTGGGATTATGGGAATCTGAAATTGTTGCTGGTGATCCACTGGATAACAATAATATCGTCGCATTTTCGAATGAATTCCGCCAAATGTTAGGATTCCATAATGCCAAGGATTATCCCGATTCATTTGCAAGCTGGGCGAAATCGATATATCCGGATGACAGACCCCACCTGGTGCAGGAGATTATGAAACATGTGAATGACACAAAAGCAACAACTGCCTATAACGTCATCAGCCGTATGATTACAAAAAGTGGAGAAATTCGCTGGTTCCGATGCCTTGGACAAGTCATCCGAAATCAGGCTGGAGTTCCAGTCAAACTTCTGGGCATCATGTTTGATATTCATGAGGAGAAGAGCAAGTCTGATGAGTTAGAAGCACTCGTCACCCGATATGATCTGGTTAACCGCGCCTTGGTGGAGGCACCGTGGGATATGACCGTTGTGGCTGGAGATGTGGTTAATCCAAATAACGAATTTTGGTGGTCACCCCAGTTCCGTAAAGAATTAGGGTTTAAAGACGAGCAGGATTTCCCGAATGTGTTCAGCAGCTGGAGCAGCCGACTTCATCCGGAAGACCATGATCGGACGATCAACGAATTTGCCAGACATATGAACGATTACAGTGGTCGTACACCGTACGATCTGGATTATCGTTTGCAGCGCAAAGACGGGGAGTATCGGTGGTATCACGCGGGTGGGGAGACCATTAGGGATCAGGATGGAGTACCACTCCGTGTAGCTGGAACCATTCGAGATGTCACCCATGAGAAGAATAAGGAACAGATCGTGGAAGCCATGAATCTCAAAACAAAACAATTGTCGGAGTCCATTGGCGAGATGGTACGTGGAATCAACTCGATTACAGATCAGGCACAGGATCTGGTTACTGCTCAGGAGTTATCTGCCGATGCAGCTATTCAAGTGAAAAGCAGTGCAGATGATACGAAGAATATCACCGTGTTTATTCGAGAGATAGCCAGTCAGACCAATCTGCTGGGGTTGAATGCAGCAATTGAAGCTGCACGAGCGGGAGAGCTGGGACTGGGATTTGGCGTCGTTGCAGGTGAAGTGCGGAAATTGGCTGATCACAGTTCGGAGGCCACAGTAAATATCGAAGATAGCATGCAGAAGATGAAAACATTAATTGATCAGATTCTTGAGCACATTGGTAATATGTCCACGTTAACGCAAAATCAGGCTGCCCTGACACAGCAGGTAAATGCTTCAATGGATGAGATCAACACCATGTCACAGGATCTGGTTGATTACTCGCGGAATCTATAATTTGTAATTCATTTGTTGTAACATCAGAATCATTAGCACACATCATCAACAAAAAATCCACCGGGATGCATTTCTGCTCTCGGTGGATTTTTTGTATTTTGATATACAGCTAAGATGTATAGCTTCAGTTTCAGCTATTGAATTAGACTTGTTGAACTTTGATCAGGTTTGTATTACCGGATTGACCGATTGGAACACCAGCGGACAACACAATGATGTCACCTTTTTCAATGTAACCTGTTTTGATTGCGTTACGCGTAGCCGATTCGAACATTTCATCCGTTGTTGTTACTTTGTCGCCCATAACCGGAATGACACCTGAGAGCAGGCAGATTTTCGCCAATACTTCTTCATGTTGTGTAACTGCGATGATTGGTGCTTTTGGACGATACTTGGAGATCATACGTGCTGTGAATCCACTCTCAGTCGAAGTGATGATTGCTTTTGCATTCAGTACGAGGGAAGAACTTACAGCGCCCTGACTGATAACTTCAGTAATATCAGCGATCTGTTGAGCCGATTTTTGTGCGAATTGCTCTTTGTAATCGATCATTGTTTCGGCACGGCGAGCAACAGCAGCCATCGTGCGCACGGATTGTACCGGATATTTACCAGCAGCTGATTCACCGGACAACATCACAACGTCAGCACCTTGAAGTACAGCATTGGCCACGTCACTAACTTCGGAACGAGTAGGGCGTGGGTTCACTTGCATGGACTCCAGCATGTGTGTAGCTACGATAACTGGTTTACCCGCGCGGTTACATTTATCGATCATTTCTTTTTGCATCATTGGTACGTCTTCGATTGGCACCTCAACACCGAGATCTCCACGAGCTACCATGATGCCGTCAGATGCTTCAATAATATCGTCCAGGTTGGTCATACCTTCCTGGTTTTCGATTTTGGAGATAATCTGAACGTGGTCTACACCGCGTTCTTTCAAAATGCTGCGGATTTCACGGATGTCATCGCCTTTACGAACAAAGGATGCTGCGATAATTTCGATATCGTTTTCGATCCCAAATCCGATGTGCATAACGTCACGCTCGGTTACACCTGGCAATGTCGTTTTGATTCCTGGCAAGTTAACCCCTTTGCGTGGTTTCAGAATGCCGCCACTGATGATTTTACAATGGATATCGGATCCTTCCACAGACAGTACAGTCAGATCCACAAGGCCATCATCGATGAGGATACGATCGCCAGGTTTCACAACGAGGTTCAGTTCTGGATAGTTTACCGAGATACGCTCAGCGTCACCGAGAATTTCTTCAGTAGTCAGGATCAGCTCTTTACCAGCTTGCAGATGGCATGATGCTTCTTTCAGTTTACCGATACGTACTTCCGGCCCTTTGATGTCCATCATGATCGGTATATAGGTGTTCAGTTCGGAAGCTGCTTTGCGGATATTGTTAATCCGTGTAACGTGATCTTCCAGTTCGCCATGAGCCATGTTCAGACGGGCAACGGTCATACCTTCCTGAATCATTACTTTTAACAATTCGATTGAGTCACAAGCAGGTCCCATGGTACAAATAATTTTTGTTTTTAACATGCTAATTTCCTCCTCATATTTAAGCTTATATGTGTATTGTAGCGTTTTCTGTCGAATCAGGGTATGAACTATAGTACAATGATTAGAGTATAGTCCGATAATGAGGTGTGTTATGGTCACTCCACTTGAAGTACGACATATTAATGGTGTCGGTTGGTACGAAGAAGCTGTGCAATCTCAAGAAACTTGGCGGCTTAGCTTGGTTACTTATGGAAAATGTGTATATTGGGTGAACGGTGATAAACAGATCATGGAAAAGGGGGAATTGCTCCTCATTCCAGGTGGTACCCCATATTACGGCAAGAGTATTCCTACAGTAACGCACACACAGATTGTAATTCAACTGCAACGCGACCATACGGAAACTCTGCCTGCACTGGAACGGTATGAGGCTTTGCGGCATAAACCTGGATGTTATGAGCTGATCCATCAACGCATGAGCGCTATTTATCAACAATGGCAGGAGCGTCCGTCTTATTATGTCATGATGAGCCAAGCCTTATTGATGGAAGTGTTGATTTATATGAACAGGGAGCTTGATCGTGGAGTTATCCCGCCGGAGAGGCATAATCATGTTGAACGGATGAAGCGATATATTGAGCGGCATTATCGGGAGAAAGTGACGAAGGAAGAACTCGGGGACGAGATTAATAAAACTCCCAATTATGCTGCCGCATTATTCAAAAGCATGACAAATCAGACCATCAGTCAATATGTCCATGATCAACGGATGAAACGAGCCATATATCTGCTCACCGAGTCACAACTCTCCATCCAGGAAATTGCCGAATTTCTCGGCTACCGGGATCTGTCTTATTTTTACCGCATATTCAAACGTATAACCGGAAGTCCACCGTCTGACCTTCTTCATGAACGTCCACCTATAGTATGAAACGCGTATTCCAACCCAAATAAAGTTCTTCTATATAAGTAGGTTTAATTAAATGAGTACAAAAAAAGAGGGCCTATGCCCTCTTTTTTGCTGTATAGCAGGATCATCATCCCGCCTGTTACATCTATAAATGTCGTTATACATGACTGCTTGGGTTAGAAGCTGTGAGTGGCTGCTTGCCTTTTTTTCGTGCCTGCCCAAGACGAAGAGCAAAGACATGTACAGTCCAATACGCGGCCTCAGCAAACAAAATGCCTCCGGCGATGTCCAGCAAGGAGTGCTGTTTTACAAACACCGTTGAAGCAATAATCAACCACAGCCATACCGACCAAGAAATCCTTGCCAAAGGCTTAAAGTTCAAGTGTCTGTTGATCACAATAAACAGCAAGTAGCTGGTCAGAACGTGAACACTTGGGAAACAGTTGAATGGCGCATCATTTGTATAGATAAACTGTACTAACACGCTGCTCAGATCAGTTCCGCCGATCTCCGGGCGCGGGACATGGGTAGGGAACACCGCAAAACAGACATTGGCAGCCATGACACCAACATTATAGGTAATCAACGTACGCCAGAATAGCGACTTGTTCGTCAGACCCAAATAGAGAAATCCAAGATACAGAATGGGCATCCAGCTAATGTACGGATAAATAAATTCTTTGAGAAAAGGAATCTGTGTGTCAATCCAAGCATAATTGTAGAATACATCACTTCCGGTGTTGCTGCCTAGAAATACGTAAATGGAGCCTTGGAGCGGTATGCACAGAATAGCCAGTAAATGCCCCCAGCGCTGAAAGAATGCTTTCATAGTATCCCCCTGATTTCATTATGCATTGTGAAACTATCGTTAATGGGTACTTCATAGATATATGACGCTGAAGAGTCGTGACACCCCTGCAGCTTTGAACTCTTGTAATACTATAATGGACAGATAAAGGTATAAGCCATACCTGATTTTAGGGGAAAAGAAGTCAGGATAAGTCTCTTTTTTGTTACTTTTATAGTTTTATCCATAATAGGAATATTCAATAGACGGATGATGTGATACAACTATATTGGTATATAAGTTCTTATGACAACGGAAAACATAAATGAAACGAGGTGAGCAAATGTATGATTAATTCGCAATCCAAGCCAAAACATTCCTTTTCCGAGCGCAAACCTGTGCTCACCGTTGTGATTATTGAGCTGCTTCTCCTGTTAGCCGTATTTGCTGCAGGGGCCATTGCAACGATAAAGCAATTTGACTACACTTCCCCTGTACTCATTTCCTTTACACCCATCGCCATTGTTCTGATGATCTATCTGACGTTAAGGGGCAAGTGGGGAGAGACTGGATTCCGATCTTTGCGAAGTATCCCAGCTGGCCACGCAAAGTATTATATTCCACTACTCCTTGTACTGGGTACAATTGCCCTGAAAGGATTTGGGGAGTTGAGCTTGTCACGGACAGCCTTTTTCATCTTTTTTACCTTGCTCGTAGCTTTTGTTGAGGAAACGATCTATCGTGGGCTTATTTTCAAGACCTTGCTTCAAAAAAGTGCAGTGGCCGCAGTTGTGACCTCCAGCATCTTGTTTTCGATTACACATCTGCTGAACGCATTGTCTGGTCAGGATATGACGGATACGATCATACAATTGATCTATGCGCTGCTCCTGGGAGTTGTACTGGCGTTTTTGATGCTGAAGAACGGAAATATCGTACCGCTTATATTGTTTCATTTCATACATAATCTGATTCAATTTCTAGGGAATGATCTGGAGGACACAGGTACACTTCCTTATGATCTGTTTATACTGGCAATACTGATTGCTTACTGTGCATGGTTAGTGTGGAGCATTCGAACAAATTCGTCCATTCCATCCAAAGGGAGTGAGCAAGCCAATACGGTTGTTCATTAAGGGTATTCTTGGAAGTAGTTATCATACAGTTTCCCGTCAGCAGTTGGATCATGGTATACTTCAGTCTGGCGGGAAGACAGATATGTTCATGATACGAGGTCTGCCTATCCGTACATTAGGTTTAGACAGTAGGTGATATAGTGGAGAAGACAGCACAAGGTGTAGCAGAATGGATGGTACAGGAGATTAAATTCACAGGAACACTTCATCAGGAAGCTGCCATAGAATATGTGAAGACCCATTTTGGTGAAGAGTTTGTTTTTGTGAACGAAAACGGCAATACATCATTGTCCAAGGAAGTGAAGAAGGCTTTCCGAAAGCTTCATCGTGGGCAGATCGCCTGGGATCGGGATGCATTTATGTGGGCATGGACATAGTGTGTTATACTGGAGTAAGATGATTCATTGGTTGTGTTGGATATGCATGTCAGAATATTATATAAAAAATGTATAAGATGGATTAGATCTGCATATCCTTTCATAAGACCGTACACAAGTGATCAGTCACATAAGCTTGATAAACCCTGGCCCCACGCGTGTTAATAACATGTATTTCCAAAGCTGTTTGAAAAGAAAATACAAAGATTTGCTTTTTGGCTGAAATGGAGTTATAATAAAAACAAGTTGTAGAGAGTGGAAAACCTAATTCATATATTGTAAAGGGCGATCACTTATAGGTTTATGACTGGTACCTTTTTCAATGTGTGAATTTTTATTTGCTTGCTGCAAAGAACAAAGGAACATGTTAATCTTTATTTGGAGGTGTAATTCACATGCAAAACGGAACAGTAAAATGGTTCAACGCTGATAAAGGCTTCGGTTTCATCGAAGTTGAAGGCGGAGAAGATGTATTCGTACACTTCAGCGCTATTACAGGCGAAGGCTTCAAAACGCTGGACGAAGGTCAACGCGTGCAATTTAAAATTGTACAAGGAAACCGTGGTCCTCAAGCAGAAGAAGTTGTAAAACTGTAATTAAAGCATAGCTGCCTTTAACATGTTATAATGGTAAAGGCAGCTTCTTTTTTTTGATCAGTTATATAAAAGTCGGCCCATTAGTTGTCGAGGCAGGAGTTCGGTGGGACGTGAAACTTCCGCTAAGTGTAGGCTTCTGTGAAATAACGTCGGTTAGATGTTTTTCCATAACAAAGGGGGTAGAAGTCATGTATAATCGCAAAAAACCGTTGGAAGAGATTCCACAAGCTGATGCGGCAATCTGGGAATGTACGAGTGATACGTGCAAAGGATGGATGCGGGACAATTTTGCGTTTGATAACGTACCTACTTGTCCGATATGTGCTTCTGAGATGGTCAGCACGACTAGGATGCTACCATTGCTTGAGAATTCGAATAGTAATCTTAAAACGATGCCTAAAGGAAATCGGATTTAACATAGCTTACCCGCCTCTAACGAGGTGTTTTTTTTTAAGATCAAATAGACACCCTGTGCGAAGGTAAGGGTATTAAATATGAAGTTCCCGGCATTCGTTTTAGCGAATGCCTTTTTTTGTATCATTTTTTAACAGAAAATATAGTGTGATTGACGTGAAATCGTATGAAAAAGATAAAGACCCCTTTTGCTGTAAGCAAAAAGGGTCTTTATTATGACTACAATTTTACCACGATCAGATTGGAATTTAGATGAACAGGAATGGCAGCAGAAACAATGTTGCTACCAGAGCCAGATCGATTCCCGCTCCATAGCCGTAACCCCCACCGTATCCTCCGTAACCATATGGACCATAGGCCGAAGATTTAACTTTCTTTTTTGCAACAGCGTTTTTCTTGCTGCTTCTTACCAGTTGCTGTTTGGATTTGACTGAACACAACCGTGGTCCCTCGAAACATCCGTTCAAATAAACTTTGCCATCACGACATTGACTAAGCGTACCATACATATGCTTACCGTCGTTCATAACGAGACAAACGGAACGTCCAACGTGCGGAGAAACCGTTTCTTCACATACCGGATTAATTCTGTACATGCAAAATCCTCCTCATTAGATGCGGTTGCCGCTTGAATTCAACGGTTTGTATATCATAGTAAAAAGAAGAGCAATTGGTATGGACGAGTACCCGGAAAATCGAATAGGGAGGAGCCGTTTTTGAATCTGCTCCATACACTGGGAGGAGTGAGGAGGGGATGTCGCGTGGATTATCATGACATGCTGGCTCGGTTAGGGGAGGGAAGTGCCCATCCTGGAGGATTTTTGGCAACACTGAAGTTGCTGGATAACTTATCTCTGCCTGTGGGTAGTCATATTCTTGAGATAGGGTGCGGCACTGGGAGGACTGCATGTTATCTAGCTAAAAATGGATATCAAGTAACGGCGATTGATCTTCATCGCAATATGCTGGATAAGGCAGTTCGGAGAGCGAGACGAGAGCGGGTGGATGTTCGATTTGTTCAGGCTGATGTAGCATCGTTACCTTTTCCGGAAAATCATTTTGATGTGGTATTCGTGGAGTCGGTCACGATCTTCACTCCATGGCGGAGTGCACTTGCTCAGTATAGAAGGGTGTTGAAGCCCGGTGGACTTTTGGTGGATCGGGAGATGGTTCTATCAGGCCAGAAGACCGAATTGATGTGTCGCAGGTTAAAGCAATTTTACGGTATACGAACCCTGGTAACGGCCACAGCATGGAGAAAACGCCTCAAACAGTGTGGTTTCACCAAGGTAGATGTCAAAGAACATTCGCGATCCATGGGAAAGTGGGGCGTTGATCATGATCCGCATCGCGAGATCGATATGAATTGGTTTGAGGATGAACGTATGCAGCGAATGAGTCAAACCAATGATCGTTTGCTCGCGAAATACGGCAAAAAGTTGGGATATGCTGTTTTTGCGGCTAGGGCACCGTTGGAGGTCAAAAAGGAAAAATAGGAAAAAGACAACTCACACAATCGTGTGGGTTGCCTTTAGTTTGTTTTGACAGAACGTACTACAACATATCGTTGTCGATAATCCGCCAGTGGTGTTTGAGCAAGGCTTCCAGTTGGTTCTTATCTTTGGCTCGAAAAGCACTTAAAATTTGCCGGTGCTCTTCATTAACTTCGAGCAGTACCTCAGATAGCTTTGGTTTATTATCACTAACATACGACTGCCGGATGAAACTGTTCTTCAATGTGTTTAACATCTCAATGACTGTGGCGTTACCACATCGCTGAATGTACAGATTATGGAACTGATATTGGTTTTTGTTGTAGGCAGTAAGATCAAGTTGGCTGATATCTTCGTCCATTCGGACAACCAGAGTTTCCATCTCCATAAGTTCAGATGGTCTGAGATGATCTGCTGCAAGTGTGGCAGCAAGTGCCTCCAGCACACCGATCGCTTGGGAGAACTCCAGTTTTTTGCCTGCATCAAAAGGAGTGACAATAAATCCCCTGCGTGGGATGTATTGCAGCAGATTGTCCGAAGCCAGCTGAAAAAGTGCCTCCCGGGTAGGTGTGCGACTGATGTCCAGCTTTTTGCATATTTCGGCCTCGTTGATCTTCTGGTTGGGAAGTAACGTCCCGTCCTGAATCTTTTGGGCAATGTAATCGTATACGTGATCTTTCAAGGACCGGTATTTGGGTACCTCCATACCGAATCCTCCTTTCTATGTATAGTGAATAAATAGATGGGTGTGAGGCCGTACTGTACGCGCCGTTCAGGAGTTTCAAGTTTTTATCATCTTAACACCGAGGGGGAAGTTGGGCAAGCAAACTTCATGTTTCAGGCGATGTAAATGCTGTGTCATATATAGTACATTTTATGGAATTAAAGCGTATAAATGTTTAAATAATCATTGTGATAAACCGGATTGTTTGTTAGTATAACTTACATATAAGTCCATATATTGTCTTATGTATATTGTATACAAATCATTATGTTTCTCATTCAAAAAAAGAATAGGGGTATGATGTGTGAAAAAAGTGCTGTTGCCAATGATGCTGTTGTTAGTGGTTGTGATCATGTCCGCTTGCGGGCAGGAAAAAACGACAGGAACCGGATCGGAGCCAGATTCATCCTCGGGAAAGAGCTCGACAGAAAAGGAAGTAATTGTACTTGGAACCAGTGCAGACTATGCACCCTATGAATTTCATAAGAAAATCGATGGTAAAGATACCATTGTAGGTTTTGACATCGAGATTGCCAAAGCAATTGCGGCTGATCTGGGAGCCGAGCTGAAGATTGAGGACATGGACTTTGATGGCCTTCTTATGGCCCTCGGTACAGATAAGGTTGATTTTGTAATATCAGGCTTAACCCCTACCGAAGAACGAAAGAAGAATGTTGATTTTACGGATATCTACTATTATGCAGAGCAGGCTGTACTTGTTAGAGAAGGTGAAGATGCGGCATTGAAGTCCATAGATGATCTATCAGGCAAGCAGGTTGGTGTACAAAAGAGTTCCATTCAGGAAGGGATTGCTCAGGAAATAGAGGGAGCAAAGCTCACTTCTCTGGCCAAAATACCTGAACTGATTCTGGAATTGCAGACGGGGCGTGTAGACGCACTCATCCTGGAGAAGCCGGTGGCTGAACAGTATGTGAAGAACCAAGAGGGGATTGTTGTTGCAGGTGTGGAGATTGAACAGGCTGAAGACGAGGGTGGTTCGGCCATCGCGGTGAAGAAAGGCAATCAGAAGCTGCTGGATCAGATCAACACTACATTGGAAAAGCTCAAAACAAACGGAGATATTGAACGGTTCGTCGTTGAAGCGAATGAGATGCTCGGCGAATAAACCGGACGAGTGAGGGATATGCCGTGAATTTAGATTTTTCCTTTCTATTAGAACATTGGCAGGATTATGCACGAAGTGCGTGGGTCACGCTTGAACTTTCCTTCTTCGGTGTATTGTTTGGTACGTTACTTGGTGTGATCATGGCATTAATGCGAATATCCCGAATATGGCCATTTAAATTTGTGGCTTCGGCGTATATTGAACTCATTCGAGGAACACCAATGCTGGTACAGATTCTTATTATTCATTATGGTCTGACGGTTGTAGGTGTGAACTTGCCGGCATTTATGTCGGGGGTGGTAGCTCTGACGATGAATAGCTCGGCTTATATGGCAGAGGTGTTCAGGGCCGGGATTCAGGCGATTGATAAAGGACAGACCGAGGCTTCGCGCTCCCTTGGTATGACACATGGTATGACACTTCGCTATATTATACTGCCGCAGGCTTTTCGTAACATGCTTCCAGCTATCGGCAATGAATTCATTATTATCATTAAAGATTCTTCGCTTGTCTCCATGATCGGCATAGCCGAGATTATATACACGGCCAGAACGATTCAGGGTGTTACGTTCCAGCCGCTTGCTCCGCTGCTTGTTGCCGCCGGCCTCTATTTTATAATCACATTTACACTGGCTAATTTACTCTCGTGGTTGGAACGTAGACTGTCTACTTCTCGCTAACTATTGATAAAGGATTGGATTCGAGAAAGGCTTGGAGTAGGCTGGAGTGGAAAAAGAGAGATGTAGTCGTAAATGGGGATGGCATCGCATACATTGTTATTGTATTTTGTATACAATATTTTGGAAAGGTGTTGGGTGTGTATGTCAGATTCCAAAATGTTAATTGATTGGTCGGAGCGTTATGCTGCACCTAATTATCATCCACTCCCTATTGTTATTGAACAGGCGGAAGGGGTATGGGTGGAAGACCCTGAAGGCTGCCGTTATATGGATATGTTAAGTGCATACTCTGCATTGAATCATGGTCACAGACATCCTGTGATCATACAAGCGCTCAAGGATCAGGCAGATCAGGTTACGCTGACATCTCGGGCATTCCACAGCAGCTCAGCTTCTCTTTTTTATCAGAAACTCTCACAATTCACGGGGAAATCGAAGATTCTCGCCATGAATACAGGAGCGGAAGCGGTAGAGACTGCGGTGAAGGCGGTACGTAGATGGGCCTATCGTTGCAAAGGTGTACCGGAGAATCAAGCCGAAATCATCGTATGCTCTGGTAACTTTCACGGAAGAACTCTGACGGTTACATCCTTTTCTTCTTCAGCGGAGTATAAAAAAGATTTTGGACCGTTCACACCTGGATTCCGGATTATTCCCTATGGAGATATAGAAGCGCTGAAAAAGGCCATTACGCCAAATACGGCTGGTTTTCTTGTAGAGCCTATTCAGGGCGAAGCTGGAATCGTTATCCCGCCTGCTGGATATTTGGCTGAAGCTTTTGCTCTGTGTAAGAGCCAGCAGGTTTTGACTGTATCTGATGAGATCCAGACCGGATTTGGAAGAACAGGTCGCCGTTTTGCCTCCGACTGGGAAGGTGTTGAACCAGACATCTGGATTATGGGCAAAGCGCTGGGGGGAGGAGTCATGCCCATCTCGGCTATCGCTGCTGATGCGGAGATACTTGATTTGTTTGAGCCGGGGTCTCATGGTTCTACGTTTGGGGGTAACCCACTCGCTTGCGCCGTGGCTATAGCAGCTCTGAAAGTTCTTGAAGATGAGAAGCTTGCCGAGCGATCGGAGCGTCTGGGGAACTATTTTATGAAAAGACTTCGAGATATTCGTAGTTCAGCCATACGGGATATTCGGGGGAAAGGCTTATTTATAGGTGTTGAATTGCATGAGCCAGCCCGTCCTTATTGTGAGCGGTTGATGTCTACTGGACTGCTGTGTAAAGAAACCCATGAGACAACCATTCGATTTGCTCCACCACTGACGATTAAAGAGTCCGAGATTGATTGGGCACTGGAGAGAATTGAGCAGGTATTGATCAACAATGAGGGAGCTGACCTACATGAAAAATGATGATGATGTCCATGGTGGAATAAAAGATACTTCTATTGATACAAGTCAAACATCTGTGCGACGTAATATTGCTATCATTAAGGTTCCTTTTGGACTCGGTGGAGCAAGAGGTGGAGCAGAGTTGGGGCCGGATGAATTGATTACAGCTGGACTGAAGCGGGAGATTGCGAGTCTTGGGCTAGTGCTTTCCAAAGAAGTGCGGGTAGATTGTCCTTCTGAACCCGCTGCCCCTATTGAGCGAAATCGTGTAAAACACTTAAATGAGGTACGTCAGGTCAGTGAGAAGGTGTGTAGTGAAGTATCATGTGCAGTAGAGGAGGGAGCTTTTCCACTTGTACTTGGGGGAGATCATAGTGTAGCAATTGGTACTTTTGCCGGGCTAACAGCGCACTATTCGAATTTGGGTGTGATCTGGTTTGATGCGCATGCAGACTTGAATACGGAAGAACGCAGCTTGACCGGTAATATGCATGGGATGAGTGTGGCTGCATCCTTGGGGCATACTGCATTCAATCTGTCACACATTGCTGGAGCAGGCGCGTTTATTGATCCGTCCAACTTGGTCTATATTGGTCTGCGTGATCTGGATGAGTATGAGAGAGAGCAGATTAAGGGACTGGGAATCCGAGCATTTACGATGCATGATATTGACCGGATGGGAATACAGCAAGTTATTGAGCAGGCAATAGCTATAGCTGGAAAAGGGACAGATGGTATTCATGTCAGCTTTGACCTGGATTGTCTGGATCCACGTGAAGCTCCAGGTGTAGGCACACCAGTACCGGGTGGTTTGAATTACCGAGAAGCACATTATGCATTGGAGATGCTTGCTTCCACAAATCAAGTTACGTCCATGGAACTGGTTGAGGTGAATCCGTTGTTGGATCGCAATAGACACACGGCACGACTTGGTGTGGAACTGATTGCTTCGTTACTTGGTAAGCGCATATTGTAAGCACTGAGAAGTGAAGCGGAGTGTGTAAGCTGTGCCTGAGAAGTGTACTTTATTTATTATAGAAGGAAAGAAAAATGTGATCTCTGAAAACCGGGGCTAGTACACAATCAATTGTTCACTGCAATCGTAGTGGAAGTGGCTTCCCTGGTTATGTTTAATGGATAAGTATATTAGAAGTGCCGTAATGAGGATGCTGAGAGTTATTTCTATAGTACAGGAGCGTCAGATTACATATCGTGCTGATGATGTGGGGTGATTATCATTTTAAAAAAAAGACTTGCAATTGAAATCTGTACATGATATATTCTAATTCCGGCCAAGAAAACACGGTTTACACGGTGCGGCAAGCAAATGAAATAAGCTTCGAAAGAAACTTAAAAAAAAGAGCTTGCAAAGTTGGTTCGGACATGATATTATATAAGAGTTGCTGAAGAGAACAACATTCGGTAACAAAACAAGTTTGATCTTTGAAAACTGAACAACGAGTGAGTAAACATTCTGCTTGCAGAATGAACGCGAAAGTTGGAGACAAGCCTTGGCTTGAATCGGCTGGAGCACAAATGAGATTTTTAATCTCGTCAGATTCAAAATGAGCTTATCGCTCTTTTCAATACTTTATTGGAGAGTTTGATCCTGGCTCAGGACGAACGCTGGCGGCATGCCTAATACATGCAAGTCGAGCGGAGTTGATAGGAAGCTTGCTTCCTTGATACTTAGCGGCGGACGGGTGAGTAACACGTAGGCAACCTGCCCTCAAGTTTGGGACAACTACCGGAAACGGTAGCTAATACCGAATAGTTGTTTTCTTCGCCTGAAGGAAACTGGAAAGACGGAGCAATCTGTCACTTGGGGATGGGCCTGCGGCGCATTAGCTAGTTGGTGAGGTAACGGCTCACCAAGGCGACGATGCGTAGCCGACCTGAGAGGGTGATCGGCCACACTGGGACTGAGACACGGCCCAGACTCCTACGGGAGGCAGCAGTAGGGAATCTTCCGCAATGGGCGAAAGCCTGACGGAGCAATGCCGCGTGAGTGATGAAGGTTTTCGGATCGTAAAGCTCTGTTGCCAGGGAAGAACGCTTGGGAGAGTAACTGCTCTCAAGGTGACGGTACCTGAGAAGAAAGCCCCGGCTAACTACGTGCCAGCAGCCGCGGTAATACGTAGGGGGCAAGCGTTGTCCGGAATTATTGGGCGTAAAGCGCGCGCAGGCGGTCATTTAAGTCTGGTGTTTAATCCCGGGGCTCAACCCCGGATCGCACTGGAAACTGGGTGACTTGAGTGCAGAAGAGGAGAGTGGAATTCCACGTGTAGCGGTGAAATGCGTAGATATGTGGAGGAACACCAGTGGCGAAGGCGACTCTCTGGGCTGTAACTGACGCTGAGGCGCGAAAGCGTGGGGAGCAAACAGGATTAGATACCCTGGTAGTCCACGCCGTAAACGATGAGTGCTAGGTGTTAGGGGTTTCGATACCCTTGGTGCCGAAGTTAACACATTAAGCACTCCGCCTGGGGAGTACGGTCGCAAGACTGAAACTCAAAGGAATTGACGGGGACCCGCACAAGCAGTGGAGTATGTGGTTTAATTCGAAGCAACGCGAAGAACCTTACCAGGTCTTGACATCCCTCTGATCGATGCAGAGATGTATCTTTCCTTCGGGACAGAGGAGACAGGTGGTGCATGGTTGTCGTCAGCTCGTGTCGTGAGATGTTGGGTTAAGTCCCGCAACGAGCGCAACCCTTATATTTAGTTGCCAGCACTTCGGGTGGGCACTCTAGATAGACTGCCGGTGACAAACCGGAGGAAGGTGGGGATGACGTCAAATCATCATGCCCCTTATGACCTGGGCTACACACGTACTACAATGGCCGGTACAACGGGCTGCGAAATCGCGAGATGGAGCCAATCCCAACAAAGCCGGTCTCAGTTCGGATTGCAGGCTGCAACTCGCCTGCATGAAGTCGGAATTGCTAGTAATCGCGGATCAGCATGCCGCGGTGAATACGTTCCCGGGTCTTGTACACACCGCCCGTCACACCACGAGAGTTTATAACACCCGAAGTCGGTGGGGTAACCGCAAGGAGCCAGCCGCCGAAGGTGGGATAGATGATTGGGGTGAAGTCGTAACAAGGTAGCCGTATCGGAAGGTGCGGCTGGATCACCTCCTTTCTATGGAGAATCGTTTCCTGCAACGGAAACATTCAAATATGCAGCTTAGCTGCAAAACACTCACTCGTTGTTCGGTTTTGAGAGCTCAAACTCTCAAACAGCTTGCTTTTGCATGGAGCTTGTTCTTTGAAAACTAGATATCGAAACGAAACAAACGCGAATTAGAACATTCCTTTTTAGCTGAACTTGTGTTAAACAAGTTTCAATAAAAACGGTAGATTGCACGTACGATGGTATCGAATGGGAGCGACTTTTGGCTTTGCGCAAGCAAAACAAGGGAAGCGAGCAGTCGAAACCGGAGAACGAGGTTAAGCTACTAAGAGCACACGGAGGATGCCTAGGCGCTAGGAGCCGATGAAGGACGTGGCGAACAACGAAACTGCCTCGGGGAGCTGTAAGCAAGCTTTGATCCGGGGGTGTCCGAATGGGGAAACCCAGCTGGGGTAATTTCCAGTTACTCACAACTGAATACATAGGTTGTGCAGAGGCATACCAGGGGAACTGAAACATCTAAGTACCCTGAGGAAGAGAAAACAATAGTGATTCCGTCAGTAGCGGCGAGCGAACGCGGAGAAGCCCAAACCAAAGAGCTTGCTCTTTGGGGTTGTGGGACGTCTCACATGGAGTTACAAAGGAACCGGTTAAGCGAAGAGGTCTGGAAAGGCCCGCCAAAGAAGGTAAAAGCCCTGTAGTTGAAAGTCTGTTCCCTCCGAGACGGATCCCGAGTAGTGCGGGGCACGTGAAACCCCGTATGAATCCGGCAGGACCATCTGCCAAGGCTAAATACTTCCTAGCGACCGATAGTGAAGCAGTACCGTGAGGGAAAGGTGAAAAGCACCCCGGAAGGGGAGTGAAATAGAACCTGAAACCGTGTGCTTACAAAAAGTCAGAGCCCGTTTTAGGGGTGATGGCGTGCCTTTTGTAGAATGAACCGGCGAGTTACGTTCCCGTGCAAGGTTAAGGTGAAGAGCCGGAGCCGCAGCGAAAGCGAGTCTGAATAGGGCGATATAGTACGTGGACGTAGACCCGAAACCGGGTGATCTACCCCTGTCCAGGGTGAAGGTGCGGTAACACGCACTGGAGGCCCGAACCCACGCATGTTGAAAAATGCGGGGATGAGGTGGGGGTAGCGGAGAAATTCCAATCGAACTCGGAGATAGCTGGTTCTCCCCGAAATAGCTTTAGGGCTAGCCTCGGAAAACAGAGTCGTGGAGGTAGAGCACTGATTGGGTGCGGGGCCCGCAAGGGTTACCAAGCTCAGTCAAACTCCGAATGCCATAGACTTACTTCCGGGAGTCAGACAGTGAGTGCTAAGATCCATTGTCAAAAGGGAAACAGCCCAGACCATCAGCTAAGGTCCCCAAGTGTGTGTTAAGTGGGAAAGGATGTGGAGTTGCACAGACAACCAGGATGTTGGCTTAGAAGCAGCCACCATTGAAAGAGTGCGTAATAGCTCACTGGTCGAGTGACTCTGCGCCGAAAATGTAACGGGGCTAAACACACCACCGAAGCTATGGCTTGATGCTTTGCATCAGGGGTAGGGGAGCGTTGTATAAGGGTTGAAGGTGTACCGTAAGGAGCGCTGGACATTATACAAGTGAGAATGCCGGTATGAGTAACGAAAAGATCAGTGAGAATCTGATCCGCCGAAAGCCTAAGGGTTCCTGAGGAAGGCTCGTCCGCTCAGGGTAAGTCGGGACCTAAGGCGAGGCCGAAAGGCGTAGTCGAAGGACAACAGGTCGAAATTCCTGTACCACCTTAAGCCGTTATGAGCAATGGGGGGACGCAGTAGGGTAGTGACGCGGACTGATGGATGTCCGTCTAAGCAGTGAGGCTGATGTGTAGGCAAATCCGCACATCGTAAGGCTGAGCTGTGATGGGGAGCGAAAATTATAGTAGCGAAGGTCATGATCTCACACTGCCAAGAAAAGCCTCTAGCCAGGTGATGGTGCCCGTACCGCAAACCGACACAGGTAGGCGAGAAGAGTATTCTAAGGCGCGCGGAAGAACTCTCGTTAAGGAACTCGGCAAAATGACCCCGTAACTTCGGGAGAAGGGGTGCCCCGGTAGTGTGAATAGCACGAGGGGGCCGCAGTGAAAAAGGCCCAAGCGACTGTTTAGCAAAAACACAGGTCTGTGCGAAGCCGTAAGGCGAAGTATACGGGCTGACGCCTGCCCGGTGCTGGAAGGTTAAGGGGAGTGGTTAGGGAGCAATCCCGAAGCTGTGAACCGAAGCCCCAGTAAACGGCGGCCGTAACTATAACGGTCCTAAGGTAGCGAAATTCCTTGTCAGGTAAATTCTGACCCGCACGAATGGCGTAACGACTTGGGCGCTGTCTCAACGAGAGATCCGGTGAAATTTTAATACCTGTGAAGATGCAGGTTACCCGCGACAAGACGGAAAGACCCCATGGAGCTTTACTGCAGCTTGATATTGAATTTGGGTACGATCTGTACAGGATAGGTGGGAGCCTTTGAAACGTGAGCGCCAGCTTGCGTGGAGGCAACGTTGGGATACCACCCTGATCGTATCTAGGTTCTAACCTGGTACCGTAATCCGGTGCGGGGACAGTGTCAGGTGGGCAGTTTGACTGGGGCGGTCGCCTCCTAAAGAGTAACGGAGGCGCCCAAAGGTTCCCTCAGAATGGTTGGAAATCATTCGAAGAGTGCAAAGGCATAAGGGAGCTTGACTGCGAGACCTACAAGTCGAGCAGGGACGAAAGTCGGGCTTAGTGATCCGGTGGTACCGCATGGAAGGGCCATCGCTCAACGGATAAAAGCTACCCTGGGGATAACAGGCTTATCTCCCCCAAGAGTCCACATCGACGGGGAGGTTTGGCACCTCGATGTCGGCTCATCGCATCCTGGGGCTGAAGTAGGTCCCAAGGGTTGGGCTGTTCGCCCATTAAAGCGGTACGCGAGCTGGGTTCAGAACGTCGTGAGACAGTTCGGTCCCTATCTGTCGTGGGCGTAGGAAATTTGAGAGGAGCTGTCCTTAGTACGAGAGGACCGGGATGGACGTACCGCTGGTGTACCAGTTGTTCCGCCAGGAGCACCGCTGGGTAGCTATGTACGGACGGGATAAACGCTGAAAGCATCTAAGCGTGAAGCCCCCCTCAAGATGAGATTTCCCAGTATGTAAGACCCCTTGAAGACGACGAGGTAGATAGGCTGGGGGTGGAAGTGCAGCAATGCATGGAGCTGACCAGTACTAATCGGTCGAGGGCTTATCCAATAGCAAGTGATAATTCGCATGTTTCGTTTCGAATCTAGTTTTCAGAGAACGATCTCTGAAATGTAAGCTATGCGTTTGGTGGCGATGGCGGAGGGGTTCCACACGTACCCATCCCGAACACGACCGTTAAGCCCTCTAGCGCCGATGGTACTTGGACCGCAGGGTCCTGGGAGAGTAGGATGCCGCCAAGCGATTTCCCTTTGGGGTATTTTTTTTGCCCCCCTTGCCAAGGAATAAGGGATATATATTAGGGCCCTTAGCTCAGTTGGTTAGAGCGCACCTCTGATAAGGGTGAGGCCGGTGGTTCGAGTCCACCAGGGCCCATAGCAAGACCACAACAAGAAATACACAGTGTATGGGGCCATAGCTCAGCTGGGAGAGCGCCTGCCTTGCAAGCAGGAGGTCAGCGGTTCGATCCCGCTTGGCTCCACCATTCCCTGATAGCTCAGTTGGTAGAGCACTCGACTGTTAATCGAGTTGTCACAGGTTCGAGCCCTGTTCGGGGAGCCATATGGAGAGGTGTCCGAGCTGGCCGAAGGAGCACGATTGGAAATCGTGTAGGCGTCACAAGCGTCTCGAGGGTTCGAATCCCTCTCTCTCCGCCAGATAATTTTTTAGCAAGGCCCGTTGGTCAAGGGGTTAAGACACCTCCCTTTCACGGAGGTAACAGGGGTTCGAATCCCCTACGGGTCATAATATGGAGGCTTAGCTCAGCTGGGAGAGCATCTGCCTTACAAGCAGAGGGTCGGGGGTTCGATCCCCTCAGCCTCCACCATATAAACTTTATAACGACGCGGGGTGGAGCAGCCCGGTAGCTCGTCGGGCTCATAACCCGAAGGCCGCAGGTTCAAATCCTGCCCCCGCAATTATACTTTCCTTTGAGAAAGTGATCTGGAACCGTGGTGTAGTTGGCCTAACATGCCTGCCTGTCACGCAGGAGATCGCGGGTTCGAATCCCGTCGGTTCCGCCATTTTTTAATTAAATATACACCGTGCCGGTGTAGCTCAACTGGTAGAGCAACTGACTTGTAATCAGTAGGTTGGGGGTTCAAGTCCTCTCGCCGGCACCATTTTTAGTATTTACATCTGAATTTGTGATAGAATGTATATTACAAGTAAAATTGTTAATACTAAGATTCTCTTAGTGGATGAATGGCTTACTCTATGGCGATCGTGGCGAAGTGGTTAACGCACCGGTTTGTGGATCCGGCATTCGGGGGTTCAATTCCCCTCGATCGCCCCATGATTTTTTAATGGGGATTAGCCAAGCGGTAAGGCAACGGACTTTGACTCCGTCATGCATAGGTTCAAATCCTATATCCCCAGCCATTTCATTACGAGTCATTAGCTCAGTTGGTAGAGCACCTGACTTTTAATCAGGGTGTCGAAGGTTCGAGCCCTTCATGACTCACCATTATATTTTGCGGTCGTGGCGGAATTGGCAGACGCGCACGGTTCAGGTCCGTGTGGGCTAACCCCCCGTGGAGGTTCGAGTCCTCTCGACCGCACCATATGTTTTGCGGAAGTGGCTCAGCGGTAGAGCATCGCCTTGCCAAGGCGAGGGTCGCGGGTTCGATTCCCGTCTTCCGCTCCAATATTTGCGCCCTTAGCTCAGCTGGATAGAGCGTTTGACTACGAATCAAAAGGCCGGGAGTTCGAATCTCTCAGGGCGCGCCATTATTTTCATATATATCGGGATGTAGCTCAGCTTGGTAGAGCACCTGGTTTGGGACCAGGGGGTCGCATGTTCAAATCGTGTCATCCCGATTTTTTTATTTGCGGGTGTAGTTCAATGGTAGAACTTTAGCCTTCCAAGCTAATAGCGTGGGTTCGATTCCCATCACCCGCTTCCTAGTAACATATAGAAGAGTCTTTGCTTATAGCAAGGGCTTTTTTTTGTGTTAAAAAGAATAAGTGTAATCTATTTAAAATAGGGTCAATTGTCATTTGATTAAGGATGAAATCTTTGTTTTAATAAATAGAACAATTCGTATCTGATTAACGGCATTTATTTATAAAGGAGGACAAACAGTAATGAAAAGAGCTCTGGTCATTGGCGGAAACGGAACGTTAGGTAAAGCTGTTGTTGCGAAACTGAGAGATTATTCCGTTGAGGTTATTACAGCAGGTAGACAATCCGGGGATGTTCAGGTGGATATGACTTCGACAGAGAGTATTACTACTCTCTTTGAAACGGTGAGAAATATTGATTACGTCATTGTGTCGGCCGGCCAGACCCATTATGCGAAACTCGAAGAACTTACACCTGAGAGCAATATGATTAGCGTGCAGGGAAAACTGCTTGGGCAGGTTAATATCGTATTGATTGGTCAGCATTATATTAACGACAAGGGGAGTTTCACGCTGGTCAGTGGCATTATACAAGACCACCCTATTGAGAAAGGCGCATCAAGCGCTATGGTCAATGGGGCTATTGATTCGTTTGCCAAAGCGGCAGCGTATGAGTTGCCAAGAGGCATTCGTTTGAATTCGGTTAGTCCTAATCTGTTTGTAGAGTCGGCGGAAAAATATAAGGATTTCTTTATTGGATTTAATCCTGTACCTGTAGAGAAAGTGGCTAATACGTTTATCCAGAGTGCGCTTGGGATCGAAACAGCCCAAAACTTTAAAATATATTAGAAGCCTGATGTGAATGAAGAATTACTGGAATGAAGAAGTGCTGAATGAGACCATATGGAATATTAAATATAAAGGAGATCCACCGAAAATTTGGTGAATCTCCTTTTGTTTGTTGTGGATGAAACAGAAGGTATGTTTACTATTATGGAGCAGATACTCCAAGAACTTCGAGTATTTCATTACGTTTGAGCGATTCGGCAATGGGGCCATCAATGAGCCATTTCTTAGCATTGAGGACATAGACATGACCATTCTGGACAGCGGGTAGGCCTTTCCATACTTGGAGTTGCTGGATTTCGTTGAGTTCATCTTTTGTTTTTTGCAACGCTTCAGCTGACCCATCTGAACTAATAGACACGATAAACAGATAGTCTGCTTTGATTTCAGGCAAAAGCTCAACCGAGATACTGGCATTCATCCGATCCGGATTCTCCGCCTCGAGTTTGGTAACGAGAGCATCGGGAGTGAATCCAATTTCATAACCCGCTCCTACATAACTAGAAGCTGGGAATGGCGTGGATGGAATGGACGAGAAGAACAAACGCATATCTTTCTCTTCCAGGCGCAGGAATGCAGCTGTAGGTTTGGTCTTGGTGATATCGGCTGCGAGCTTCTGAGCTTCAGTTACCTGATCTTTATTTTTTTGTAAAAGCTGTTCAGCCCGCTCTTCAATATCCAGTGCAGTAGCTACCTGTACGATAGATTCCTGCCAATTACGGCGATCATAAGTGATCGTAGGCGCGATTTTCTCGAGTTGTTCGAGAATTTTGGCATCCAAACTGGCATTGGCAATAATAAGGTCCGGATTGGCGCTGACTACAGCTTCAAAATTGACACTTTCATTAATGGGTTCGACACCCACGCCTTGGGCTTCAAGTTGCTCATTCAGGTAATCTTGCCGGCCAATAGGTGTAGCAAGTACCAGTGGTACCTCCAAGGAGAGGAGAATGTCCTCCATATTAATGGACACAATCCGTTCGGGATGTGCCGGGATTTCTTTGCTGCCATTGGCGCTCTCCACGGTCTTAGTAGCTGATTCAGTGGATGAGTCCCCATCTGTCCCCGCAGCTGATTTTACGCCATCTGCAGATTGCTGCGAAGTGCTTGCAGGTGTCTGCCCACACGCAACAAGTAACATGGCGAGTATGAACAGGATCCCCGTTATTTTGACATAATGCTGTTTGTACATCATAATCCCCCTGTGTTTCTAATGATATTGATTCTCAGTACACTTTATATTGTAGCGGTCTCATGTTGGGGGAGACATAGCCTTCTGTGCTATCCAGTCATGGATTAATGTGCTGAGTGCCACGAAAAAGTTTGATGGTTTCATCAATAATTTGATCATGAGCATATGGTGAATAATCCAACCAAGGCATTTCATCTAGCAGATATACATGCTTGTTCTGCACGGGCATCAATTGTTGCCATAGCTGAGTATGTTGTAGTTTATGCCAACGTTGCTGGGATTCTGAGTCCTGGTCCACAATCAGTAACATGCGATCTCCAACCATTTGAGGCAACTCCTGTTCATCCAATGCACGATAGACTTGCCCTGGAAGCAAATCGTGTGAAGGGGACAAGCCCAGGTCGTTATATAGAACAGCGCCCCCATTGCGTCGCCCGTAGATTAACAGATGACCCATCATGATATGAATGATGGAGACCGTATCCTTACCCATTAGATGACTAAGCTGCTCTTTGGCATGGGCTACTTTGTCATCATACTGCTCCAACCACAGCTGAGCATCTTGTTGCTGTCCCACAATGGAGGCAACTTGTACGAAGTGTTCCCGCCAGCTCAATCCTTTCCATGGGATAACGATGGTAGGAGCAATTCGCTGCAGTGTTCTTTTTAACGTATAGGCTTCGTACTCATTACAGAGTATGAGGTCCGGGCTCGCTTGCATCAACAACTCAACGTTGGTTTGCCAGATATGAGGATTCATGCGTTTGCTACGTCCCAGATGATAAGGGATATTCGAGAAAAACAGATTCCTGTGTTGATCACGTCGGTTATCGATCAATGCCGCATGGGGGATGATCTGTAATGCCAGCAGATGGCCAGTGGTTCCGAAGGAGAGAGCAGCAATTTTACTGCGTTTCTGCCGTTGATAGGTAGAGGGAGACACGCCAACATATTTTTTGAATTTGCGACTAAAGTAAAACTCGTCCTGAAAACCAACCTGTGAGGCGATATGTTTGATGGTTTGGCCGGGGACGAGCAGCATCTCTTTGGCCCGGTCCATGCGGATGCTATTCACGTATTCCATGGGACTGATGCCAGTGCGGTTTTTGAATACCCGCGAATAGTGCCATACACTCATGCCTGCCACTCCGGCAAGAACTTCACGAGAAAGATACTCCGCATATCCAAGCTCAATAAGTTCAAGCGTTTGATCCAAAGCAGAGATATGCTCCGAATCCCCTAATGTACTCTCTTTGGGCGGGGCATACACCTGGGTTAACAACTCATGCATCAAAGTCTGAATACGAAATGGACGATTTTCTTGAGGTACAGAGATGCATTCATGGAGCTGCGAGGCAATTTTGGTACATTCCTGAAAAAGTTCATGCGGTAACTCATCAGCATAAGACGAATGAAGTAACCCTTTTTGGTATACCTCCATTACAGTAGATCCGGAAGTGGTTTTGTTGATTTCTGAGAGAGGCTTCAACATATCAAAATATATCGCGATGCCCTGTAAAGGATGTACCTCATCCGGCGGTATATTCTATCGCTGTTCCTGGCAGGATCAGATACATCTTGCCGATTGTGGCATGATTTGCCTATGCCCAATACGGATATCGGCTTCACCGCCAGTACAGATGAGCAGAAGATGTGAGTCTGTTAATACGAATGGGGAAAAAAAAGACGCTTGATCGAGAACTTCGGATGTCTTGAATCTTGCATATAGGTCACGGGTATGATCACCGTTAGATATCAGTGGAAATACTTGTAAAGTCACCAGAATCCCTCCTTAACTTACGATAGTAACATTACATATGATGTATTTGAGAATAATTATCAATTATCGCATATTGTCATACAAATAAGAAATCCATATGATAATATGAAATGATATACAGAAGAGAAAGCGAAGGGGGTACATAGAATGTGGTTTATACTTGGTTTTATTATCTTAGTTTCGATATTTGGTATTCGAACGACGAGTCGATCCAATAAACTAAAACAGCAGTTCGGATCAAGGTTACATGCAGTAGGGATTCATCAGTCAGGGCTTCCACAAGTTGCGGAAGGCAGGCGGGTGGATGTGCTGATAGGTAATGGGAACTTATATATTCAAAGTGGTCAGCAAACGTTTGAACTCTTATTAAGAAAAATCGGGAGTGCAGGATATCCAAAAAGAACAGGCAGCTCAAATTCGAGAAATTATCTCGTAATACACTACGAGATGAATGGTAGGGTACGTCCGATAGTATTAAGATTTATGAAGCCTGCGCACGCTAAAGCATTTCTATGGGAAATCGAGGGTCATCTATTCACGCGAAACTCAAGTGATGGAATTATAAGACTGTAGAAATTCTAATCATTTAACCGCGTAATTCTCCACTATAAATTGAATTGATATAGGTTGTCGATTTGGAAAATAATACATATTTCCCATCATCCAAACTGTTGAGCGAATAACCAGTAAAATCTCAACCGATGTTAATCGTAGAATTACTTAAATAACAGATCATTTAAGTCACTACGCAAAAAAAAGGACAAGCTCCTCTCCTACGATGAACGCAGGAAGAGGAACTTGTCTTTTTAATTAGAGCTTGCGATTAATATCTTTCCAGAATCGTCTGTGTTTTCAAGCCATCGGCAGGAATCAGCCAGTCGTTGTTCTCCAACAACTGCAGCAGTTGGGTACGCAGTCCAGATACGGCTACAGTATCATCGGTTTTGAAAGAAACCTCTACGATATTCTCAATACCTGTACCTGCCGCGTCACGGATCGGCCATACTTCGAGTGTAAGCTCTTGACCATTCCATGTACCTTCATAACGTTGGAATGTGATTGGACCATATGCACGGGATTGAGTCAATTGCTGCTTGCCCCAGTTGGAGGCAGACCAGTTTTTCAATTTGCCCGGAAGCTTGTCCAGTAACATGTTCAAGGCTTCTTGCTGCGAAGGAAGTTGGACACCTGTTGTATTGGTATCGACTTTTTTGGTGTTGGAGAAGCTCAGGGTTTGTTTGCCATATCCCCAATCAATCTCAGCCTCGTAATTATCATCCGATTGATCAAAACCTTCTTGATTAGCCAAAGTTAGTGCTGCATTGATGTCGCCATTGATCACAGGGTAACGCTTTTTGTAGGTCAACTCGTAATTGTTTTTGTCATCTTTTTTACGAAAACGGACGTTCCATCCTTGTTGATCCAGTCCGAGAGAATTCGTATCGAAGTACTCTGCGTTAATGTTTCTTGGCGTGGAATTCAGGCCGAGTGTCTGAATCACTTCACTGCGTGGTGTCCCATCTGTATTCAATACAAGTTCCGGCTTGGCCAGAAACTTTACTTCATATGCAGGAACGGCATTGGCAGCAGCTGAAGCCTGGGGTGCTCCCAGAAATGTCATTCCACTTCCCAATGTTACGATGCTCAGCATCAATGAGGCGGTTACCTTTTTCCACTTTTTCAAAACCAATCACTCTCCTAATCTGGATTAACGTACAGACTCACTTTATCGCCCGAATATATGAAAGCGATTAAAGGGAAGTGCACATTGCGTTAACCCTGCATAGATTTGATGAATGGCAAACGATAGTTTATAGCGGATCAGGGCAATCAGCCATGGAAAATGGGGAAGCCGTGACTCACCTCTCGTAGCACTTCTTTGAAGCGGTTTACCTGAACGGAAGGGTGGCGATCCTTGTTATGTACCGTATAGATATGGCGCGGTGCCTGCTCTCCCGGAATGGGAAGAACTTGAATGAGCCCGTGCTGTTCCTCCCACTGTACCGCCATCCGAGACATGAATGAGACATGCCCCCCGATTAACACCAGCTGTTTGATCGCTTCTAGAGAATCCATCTCCACCGTACTCTGCAAACGAATATCATGTTGCGCAAGCCATTGATTGGTTAACCGACGAGTACTGGATTCATTGCCATGTAAGGCAAAAGGAATTTGCGCGATATGATCAGGTGTTAATGCATCCTTCTGGGCCAACCCATGTTGTGGAGAACAGATCAATACTAAGTCGTCTTCACACAGCGTCTCAGCTTGCAGGGCGGGTCCAACAAATGGCTCGGAAGAGATCACTCCTAGATCAATCTGATGTCGAATTAACATCTCGCGAATAACAGGTGATGGTTTGACGGATAAGACGATTCGAATGCCCGGAAATTCCTGAGAAAAGGTGTTGAGCATGGCGGGCAGCAGATATGTAGCTGGTACATAGCTTGCCCCAATGTGCAGGGTGCCCCGATAGAGGCTGTCATATTCTTTCACTACCCGCCTTGCCTCTTGGGTCAAGGCATTGATTTTGACGGAATAATGGAGCAGAGCTTGTCCTGCCTCGGTTAGAAAGGTCTTCCCACTGCGCGATTCAAATAATCGAACGCCCATCTCTTCCTCTAATGACTTCATATGAAATGTAACGGTAGGTTGTTTGATCCCCAGTAACTCGGCCACGCTTGTCATGTGATGATGCTTGTCGATCAGCTCAACAATTTGTAATTTGATCAGATTCAATACCCTAACACTCCTCTCACTTCTACTAGCCCCAATATATAAGATGATCTAATGTTTTTCATAAAGACGGAGAGTACAGAACCAATCTGAAGAAGCGAAGCGTTCGCCTTTATCCCCGGATTTCTCCCTTCATAAAGGGAATATAAGAAATCTGGGGATAACAGCGATCGGAAGATGGTGCTGTAATCGAAGCGACAACATGAAAATTAATTTAGTTCACCTACTATAGATTTAATCTATGAACATCAACAGAATTCATCTAAAAAGTTAATTCCAATTTTACATACAAGACATACAACTCGCGAAAGCGGACGTTAGACTGAGAACAGTGCAAGAGATCAAGTAACAGAAGACAGGCAGGGATGCTTATGAAATTAGAGATGACAGGAATTCAAAAATCATTTAATCAAACACCCGCACTGCTGCCGACAGATCTAACGCTTGAACATGGAAAGTTCACGACCCTGCTCGGCCCATCGGGCTGTGGCAAAACAACACTGCTCCGCATGTTGGCCGGGCTGGAACAGCCGGACGCGGGGGAGATTCGTGCAGATGGTCAGTGTATCTACTCTGCGGCGAAGCGGATTGATATACCAACACACAAGCGTAATCTGGGCATGGTGTTTCAGGATTTTGCATTATGGCCGCATATGACCGTATACGAAAATGTAGCGTTTGGCCTGATGGCTGGAAAACAGAAATCCGATCTGCGGCAAAAGGTGAACGAAGCGCTTGGCATGGTTCGCCTGCAAGGCATGGAAGATCGATATCCTCATCAGCTGTCTGGTGGACAGCAGCAACGGGTTGCTTTTGCCAGAGCGGTAGCTGTCAGACCTGGTGTGATCCTGTTCGATGAGCCACTGAGTGCACTGGATGCTGTACTCCGGGAAGAGATGCGGATTGAGATGATGTCGCTGGTTCGGGACATGGGACTGACTGCGCTGTACGTCACACATGATCAGATTGAAGCGATGTCGATGTCGGATGAGATAGTGGTGATGCAGAAGGGACGGATATTGCAAAAGGGAAACCCGGAAACGATCTACTCGGCGCCAAGTGATCCGTATGTCGCTTCGTTTATCGGAAAGTCCAACTGGCTCACGCCTAATCAATCGATGGTGCGACCAGAGCATGTCACCTGGAACAAAACAGGTCATGATGATCTGTGTTATCCAGGGATGGTACTTAGTGTCAGCTATGTAGGTGAGCGTTATGAAGTACGAGTGCAGATGGAAGGGCTGGGCGTATGGACAGCCTATATGAACCAAAGATTGCGCGTAGGGGAGCGGGTGCAGCTCTATGTAACCCCTGAGCGGATATGCCGAATGGACGGTTATGACCACCCGAGTGTGAAGCACAGAGAAGTTGTAGCAGCGGCCAATTAAAGTAGTGAAAATCAAACAGAAATCAAGGGAGATGGAATGATATGTTAGGGATGAACACACGGAAAAAGAGCGCAATGCTGTTATTAACTGCGGTAATGAGTATCAGTTTGTTCGGATGTAGTACAGGGAACACAACCACAGGCAATGCGGCACAACCCGCGGGTGAAGGAAACACTGCAGCGGCGGCGGAAACAACGAAACCGGCTGGCGGCAAGTTGGTATTGTACAGTGCTGGCCCACAGAAGTTGGCAGATAACATCGTGAGCGGATTTACGGACAAAACAGGTATCGAAGTCGAGATGTTCCAGGGAACAACAGGCAAAATTCTGGCTCGTATGGAAGCTGAGAAATCCAATCCGGTTGCAGACGTTGTGATCCTGGCCTCTTTACCTTCAGCACAGGCTCTGAAAGCCGATGGACTGACTATGCCTTACCCGGACGCAGCCAATGCAGACAAGCTGAACAAGGATTGGTCGGATGCAGAGGGCAACTATTTCAGCAGCAGTGCTTCCGCACTGGGTATTGTGTATAACACCAAACTGGTATCTACACCACCAACAAGTTGGGCCGAGCTGGCAACGCCTGCGTGGAAAGATGCAGTGAACATTCCAGACCCTACATTATCAGGTTCAGCACTCGACTTCATCACAGGATACCTGAGCGCGAACGGTGAAAAAGGTTGGGATCTGCTGAGTGCCTATAAAGCCAATGGTGTAGCGATGGCAGGCGCCAATCAGGAAGCACTTGATCCGGTCATTACAGGTGCCAAAAGCATCGTAGCGGCAGGTGTGGATTACATGGCGTATTCCTCCAAAGCAAAAGGTGAACCACTGGATATCGTATATCCTGAGGAAGGCACAGTAATCAGCCCAAGACCGGCAGCGATACTGAAATCCAGTCCGAATGTAGAGAATGCCAAAGCGTTCATTGACTACTTGTTGTCCGATGAAGCTCAGAAGCTCGTTGCAGATGCCTATCTGATTCCGGGCCGCGAAGACATTGAAGCGACTAACCGTGCCAATGTGAAGGATATTCCACAACTTAAAGTGGATTGGAACTGGATGAGTGAGCATGGCGAAGAGACTGCGGCTCGTTTCTCCGAGACTTTTAAATAAGACATAGTACGAAAAAGACAATTAGGCAAAAGGAATACCTGCTGTCTGTGGAAAGTCATGTGAGGTGAACGTAGTGAAACCTGTTGGAATGGACAACAACCGAATTTTTCGGAGAGTGGGCGTGATTCTGGCCCTCTTTCTGCTGACCATAAGCATTGGCGTGCCGCTCTTGCTGATCTTCTGGCAAAGTGTATATCCGGACGGGCAGTGGGATTGGATGGCTCCAATTCGCACGATTACAGGTCATCATCTATCAGGTGTATTGCTGAATTCCGTCTGGCTTGGTATCTGCGTTGTAGCAGTAACCACGCTGCTGGCGCTGCCGCTAGCCTGGATGATGGCGAAGACTCGGATGGGCGAGCATCGCTGGGTCGATGTAATCCTGATGATCCCGTTCATGACTCCGCCGTATATCGGCTCGATGGGCTGGATTCTGTTTATGCAAAAAGGGGGATATCTCCAGCAATGGGTGCCCTCATCTGCAGGCTGGAGTGAGCTGTTCTTCAGCTTCTGGGGCATGGTGCTCATTATGAGCTTGCACCTGTTCCCGTTCCTGTATCTGCTGCTTCGAGATGCATTGATCCGCATCGGTGGCAATCTGGAAGAAGCGGGAGCTGTGCACGGTGCACGTGCAGGGTACCGTTTTAGACGTATTATTTTACCCTTATTGTTGTCGTCTTACGGCATGGGGATCATGCTGGTCTTTGTCAAAACGATTGCGGAATTCGGAACACCGGCAACCTTCGGGCGCAAGATTGGCTATTATGTCATGACCTCCGAAATCCATAAGTACATCTCCAGTTGGCCGATTGACTTCGGTAAGGCGACTTCGCTGGCATCGGTGCTGCTGTCCGTCTGTCTGGTGATGTGGTATATGCAGTCTGCGATGAGTAGAAAGTTCACGTATCGTCTGGTCGGTGGCAAAGGGCAACGTTCAAAGCGATATTCTCTTCGTGGCGGAGCAGGATGGTTGTGCGGGGTGTATCTTGCCATCCTGTTGATCCTGTCGATAGGTATTCCGTATTTCTCCATCATCGCCGCTTCGACCATGAAGTTACGGGGATCGGGAATTGCTTTTGATAATCTGACCTTGGATCATTACAAAGAGCTGTTATCTTGGGGATCGGTGAGTATGAAGGCCATCGGGAACAGTCTGGGATTATCCCTCGCGGCTTCAACGGTCGCTGTTATTATCGGAACTGGATTTGCGCTCGCGATCGGCAGATCATCTTCATTCATGCAGCGTGTGATTGACTTGTTCAGTCTGTTGCCTAATACGGTGCCGGGTATCGTGATGGTCGTAGGTCTGATTCTTTTCTGGAACTCACCCTGGATGCCAGTCACGTTGTATAACACCTACGGCATGGTTGTGCTCACGTACGTTGTGCTCTTCTTGCCTTACACCGTGCAGTATGTAAAATCGAGCTTTACCCAGATTGACGGAACGTTGTTCCAGGCTGGGCAAGTGTTTGGCGGGAAGCCGCTGTATATTCTGCGGCGAATCCTGATCCCGCTGATCCTGCCCGGCATGTTGGCCGGCTGGATGATGACCTTTACGATTGCTACCCGGGAGCTGGTAGGTTCGTTGTTGATTCTTCCGCCGTCGATGCAGACGTCGGCTACGTATATTTTTGCCCAGTTTGAACAAGGTCAGGTATCACTTGGCATGGCGATGGCCGTTGTAACTGTAGGTATGACGGTGCTGATGCTGCTTGGAATCGAACTGCTGAATTCAAAGAGAAAGTGGAATGCATCATGATCAAACTGAACATATGGGGCGGTGCAGGGGAACATGGACGTTCCGCCTATCTCCTGAGCGGGAGCCAGTTTCGGCTTTTGCTGGATTGTGGTGTGAAAAAAGAAGGTACGGGCGAGTATCCGCTGATTGAACCGGAGATTGTCCCGCAACTGGACGCGGTCCTGTTGTCCCACGCCCATGAGGATCATTCGGTCGCCATCCCTTTGCTGTATAAGATGGGCTACCAGGGTGAAGTGTGGACGACGAGAGAGACGAGGGCGCAGCTGCGTACGTATTTTGCCAACTGGCGAAGGTTTGCAGAACGTGTCGGAGAGAAACTCCCTTACGATGAAGCAGATGAGCAAGCTATTCGTTATCGGTATCTGGAAGATGAGGTCGTATCCCAAAACTGGTTCGAACCCATTCCCGAAGTAAAAGTGATGTGGGGCCGGAGTGGACATCTGGCTGGATCGGTATGGTTTGGGGTTGAAATGGAAGGCAAGCGGATTTTCTATTCCGGGGACTACACGTCCGAATCAATGCTTTTACAGGAGGATTGTCCAGCGGAGTCGTTCTGGCAGAAAAGCATGCTTCGTGAGAATCCTGTGTCCGATGCTCCGAGCAGCGAGCGGTGGGGTATGGAGGAACTAATCGCTATAAACAGTGGGCAAAAGGCTGGAGAATTCATAACGTCACAAGATCAGACATCTGTTGCATCAGAGACATCGTCAAGCACACTCGTATCCATGGAGATACCTATGAAGCAGGGAAATTTCATATCGAACGGAGCAGATGGAGCAGGCAGAGCAAACAGAGCAAACATAGCAGACGTAGCAGCAATATCTTCCGTCGGGTTGGTGGATCTGGCGATCGTTGATGCTGCCTACGGTACGGACCAAGATACACAGGCTGACAAACTGGAACAGCTGGAACAAGCCATTCGCCACACGATTGCTCAAGGTGGAAAGGTGCTCTTACCCATGCCTGTCGTAGGGCGTGGACAGGAGATCATACTGTGGGCACAGCAACAATTTCCGGCTATTCCAATCGTAGCGGAACAAGGACTTGTAGACGGCATGAAGCAGCTTATGCATGTTCCGTATTGGTTGAGGGAGAAGGGAGAGCATGTCATCGGAGGTTCGTTGAAAGACGAAATTGATGGCTTTCTGACCGGACGAGGATGGTATCTGCCTACGACCACCCAAGAGCGGGAACAACTGTTGGAACATCATGCTGCTTCGCTATGGTTTATTCCGGACGGCATGATGCAGTCCTCGCTTGCCCGTTGGTATTATAGTCAATTATCGGACAGGGAGGAGAATCTGATTCTGCTTACCGGGCATGTTGCTCATGGTACATTTGCTGATAAGTTGCTACGGGTTCCTGACAAGTATGGAGTGTGTGATGTGCGGAAAATACGTTATAAAGTGCATCAGGGCTGGAAGGATGTTGAACGGATGCTGCATCAGGTTCCAGCAAGGCATACGGTCCTTGTGCATGCTGACCGGGCAGAGACGGACAGATTAAAAGAAGGTTTGCTCAGAAATAGCCCGTCACCGGGAACAGTTATACATTCACTGTCTGCTGGTGACGAGCTATATGTGTGAATTGTGCATGAATCGAATTGATGCGTCAGATTGGAACGTCCCTGGGGACGTTCTTTTTCCATTGTTGTGTGATCTTTAGGGTTCGCGATGAATGGGGTGCTCCAGTTCGGCATGACCCATCAAACTATCAACGGCTTCACCATCCACCAGTATATCCAGGCTGTTCACTTCATCAAATTGAAACATCGTTGTTGTTAAAGCTTCCAATGCGAGCAGTTCTCCACTGGTACCAAGATTGGCTTCAGCGGGTATATGAACATCCAAAGTCACCGTACCCTCAGCATATTGGACAGAGAGCAATTCCACCTGCTCCCAGAGGGAAACAAGCTCCGAATCAGTGTTCGTTTGCAACGCTGCAAATGTTTTTTCATATTTTTCGGAATCATCCTTGTATTCAATTTCCTGCTCTGTTTTCTCCAGATCCAATACCTGAGAATCTGCCAAATATACATCGACGACTTGTGTATTCATTGTGCCCAGATCCACCTCCGTTTCAGATGGGTTTGGTGCCTGCACCTGTCCTCCCTGAACAGCAGGTTCATTCGAACCGGATTGGCTCACTGGCTTCTGAGCGCATCCAACTCCGATAAGGATCAAGCATGATAATATAAGTGCACAACCTAGCTTCTTATTCAAAGAATCACTTCCTTCATCTGATTTATTTGATGATTTATAGGCCCAAATACTCCTTGATTCCATCGGCTATCGCTTGAGCGGCTTTCATCTGAACAACTTCGGACGACATCAGTTCTTCATCGAGTACATTACTCAAGAATCCCACTTCCAAAAGTACTGCAGGCATGGTCGTGTCTCGGATTACTTCCAAGTTGCCATTTTTCACACCACGATCTCTGAGACCCATGGCTTTCACCAAACGTTGATGAATGATATTGGCTAATTCCTTGCTGTTACTGCGTTGATAATAATATGTCTCCGTACCTGTCGCTTGGGGGGCGGACTTCACACTATTGCCATGGATAGATACAAATACATCTGCATTTAATTGATTGGCGAGTTGAACACGCTCAGGGCGGGTCGGATAGGTATCACCTTCACGAGTCATCACCAATTCGATATTGGGTTCATTGAGCAGCAGGGCTTGTACTTTGTGAGCCAATGCCAGATTGTATTCCTTTTCGGGTTTATTCGTGATGCTGATCGTCCCTGGATCACTGCCACCGTGTCCTGGATCGATGACCACGACCTTGCGTCCTGAATCGCCTACTGGAGTGACTGGAGCAGGTGTGACATTGTCTCCCGCTACATTCAGATCAATAATCAGTTTATCGGCAATCACATTCTGGATGTACTGGACATCCTTGACATTATTCAATTCTACGACAATGCGAACTTGCGCCGGATCTCGTTTGAACAGCGAATATCTCACTTCCGTCACATTGGGATAACCGCTCACATCCAGCTTGCCATTGAATCCTTGATCCAGCGGTTGGGAGATATCACCAAATGTGGCTCCGGGCAAGTCCACAACCAAACGATCAGGGTACTTGAGGGTCGTTACTACCGGCTGAACGGCCCCATCCGTGGATAACACGAGCTGATTATTGGCAAATTGGATATCGGTAACCTGGGCGTTAGACGTTGAATCCCCTTTTCCAGAACTGTTGCCTGGGTCGATAGCAGGTCCCTTACTGGTGTTTGTTAAGTATACGATCTTGTCTTGATTGTTCCATCTTACCTTAAGCCCCATTTGTTCACTGACAAATCGAATGGGCACCACCAGCGTTTTGTTCAAAATTTGCGGGGCTGTGTTCAAAGTGACTTGTTTGTCAGTAACCATGGCTTGCTTTTGATCCACGGTTAGGGAAATCGTCTGTTGATCTTGCTGAATTTTTACAGTGCGTGCTTGTTGGTTCCAATCGACTTTGAATTTCAAATTTTCGGCAACGACACGAATCGGGATCATCACGTTTTTATTGATGATCGTCACCTGTACATCACTTGGGAGGACTAATTCCTCTCCATCCATAAAGATTTTCGACGTGCTTGCAGCGGCATTTCCCTGATTAGGGAGCAAAAAGAGTAAGAACAGACTCAAAAACAGTAGTAAAATGGTTTTCTTCATTATACACCTCGACTAATATTAGATCATTTTCTTGATTCCAAAATATCCCTACATAATATAAACGGTAAAAATGTAAAAATGTTTCTCTTCTGATATCTAATTATCAATTGATGGAAGAAAACATGATGTGTGATCGCAAATGGGATGAATATCTCTCTTTTTATTTTCAATGATGTAATTAAATTTCATATAATGTTTGACTTGTGAAATTTAATATCATATACTGGGTGAAATTATGGCAGGATGACGTGTTCATCGGGTCTTGCAGGAGGTTGGAAGTGGATGGATACAGGCAGCTATCCGATGTGGGAGAAGTATCGTTTGAAGCAGGAGCATCTGGTCATCGGACTAATGTCAGGAACGTCACTTGATGGAACTGACGCGGCATTGGTGCGTATTCAAACCGATATGAGCGGGGCATTACAGCAGATCGAGCTGGTTGATTTCGTCTGTGTGCCGTATTCGAATGGATTGAGAGACGTACTGATCCGGTTATGTTCACCGGAGACGGCGCGTGTCGACGAGCTGACGGCCGCGCATTTTGGTGTATCGGAGTGGTATGCGCATAGTGTTACGGAACTGATGCAGTCTGCCGGTATTTCAACGCAGCAGGTGGATGTGATCAGCATGCATGGACAGACAGTATGGCATGCTCCTGTAGCATCTGCATTTCCAGGGCCAACGGGAGCAAGTATTGATGTGGTATCGACATTGCAGATCGGTGAATGTGCTGTTGTTCGAGAACGGACTGGACTGCCAGTGATTGGCAACCTGCGGGCAAGGGATATGGCGGCTGGTGGGGAAGGTGCCCCGCTTACGCCTTATGCGGATGCTCTGATGTTCCGCAGCCCGACGGAAGGACGGCTGGTGCAGAATATCGGCGGCATTGGAAATGTGACGGTGCTTCCCTCCGAGTCTTCTAGCGAAGGTATTTCGGCATTTGATACGGGACCAGGGAATATGGTGATGGACGCCATTGTGCGGCAGGCAACGGATGGGCGGCAGCATTATGATCCGAATGGAAGTATTGCCGCACAGGGGAAGGTCGATCAGGGTCTGGTAGACCTGTGTTTGGAGGATGAGTATTTCAAAAGACTTCCACCGAAAAGTACCGGGCGAGAAGTATATGGAACAGCGTATGCAGTGAGACTGATGGAGATGGCCGCATCACGTTCCTTAACGCTGGAAGACACGCTGGCTACTGCCACCTGTCTGACCGCGGAGACCATCGTGCGTGGAGTGAAGGATTTTATTCTGACCAAGGTGCAAATATCGGCCATGCTCGCGTGCGGTGGTGGCACTTCCAATGCCACGTTAATGGAGATGATCCGTCAGAGACTACCTGAGGATATCCGTTTGGAACGAACAACAGATTATGGTATACCCGATGATGCTCGGGAAGCCATTGGATTTGCTTTACTTGGCCATGAGGCACTTATGGGAAGAACTAATACACTCCCGGCCGTAACCGGCGCGAAACACGCCGTAATCTCAGGCGATCTCACACTCTAGTGAGGCCTGACTTTAATTGGAGTTCAGTTATGGAAGGGCGAGGAATTCGATTAGACGCGAGTGGAATTATAAGATAAAATGCTTGTACATGAATGAAGTACGGAAAGGAGGAGCGAATGGAAGGCATGAAAGGTGGACTTGTACGTTTACGTGCATTAATGGATGACTTGACCCCGTCCGAACGGAAGATCGGAGCTTATATTCTCGATCACCCGCAAGAAACTGTTCAATCCTCGGTGGCCCAGTTGTCTGAACGGAGTGGAGGCAGCCCAGCTGCCATTATCCGTCTCTGCAAATCACTGGGTGTAACGGGTTTTCAGGAGCTGAAGCTGAAGATTGCCGGAGATTTGCAGACGAGTGAGCCATATCAATATACAGAGATTCGTCCCCAGGACTCCATGGAGAGCATTATTCAACATGTGTCCACAAACAATATTCAGTCGGTGAAGGATACGGTTCATATTCTGGACCCACGTCTGGTAGAAAAAGCCGTGGACGTGCTTCATCAGGCGAACCGGATCTTTTTCTATGGAGTAGGGGCCTCCAACCTGATTGCGCTGGATGCACATTACAAGTTCATGCGAATCAATCGCACAAGCTTTTCGTTCGCCGATCCGCATATGCAGATTTCGTCCGCAACGACGCTTCGTGAAGATGATGCGGTGGTATGTATCTCGTATTCAGGGGAGACTTCGAACGTAATCTCCTGTCTCAAGCATGCTCATGATGGCGGTGCAGCGACAATCAGCATTACCAAGTGGGGCAGTAATACACTCAGTAGTATGGCGGATGTACCCCTGATGATTACTTCCACCGAAAGCGATATTCGGAGCGGAGCAACTTCGTCACGGATTGCACAGCTGAACGTGATCGATATTTTGTATCTAGCGATTGCCAGTCGGGATTACAACCAGTCGGTGGAGTATTTGGAGAAGAGCCGACAGGCTATTCTGGAGCACAAGTGAAGTAAAACCATATGAATCCCTTTCTGTTTATGCAGGAGGGGATTTTTTGACGGATTATATCCGCTTTTACAATAAAAAAATAAAAAAAAGAGCCCAGACTAATGTTGGGCTCCTCTCTTACCACCTCTAATGATACCCCTGTACGGCTCAGGAAGGCCCCGCAATGGCGCTACGGACAAATCCGTCAGCCAGATGAAGCCTGTGCTGGGCTTCCGTTGCGTCCACGCCTGCCATCAGCATGACGATTGCCGTTTTTACATGACCGTCTGCACCGGTAAAAGCCTCTTCAATATCGGCTTCATTCGCTCCGGTTGCCAGATGTATCATGCGTTTGGCCCGATGGACAAGCTTCTCGTTCGAAGGGTTCAGATCAACCATGAAATTACGGTAAACCTTGCCCAGACGAATCATGGCGGTAGTCGTGAGCATGTTCAGAATCATTTTCTGGGCGCTGCCTGCCTTCATACGTGTTGAACCCATGACAACCTCTGGGCCGACAACAGCCTCAATGCTCACATCAGCCAACAGGGTCATCGGCGTGCCTGCATTATTACTCAGGCTGATCACCGTAGCCCCAATCTCCTTGGCATGTCTCATCGCACCCAGCACATACGGCGTTCGTCCACTGGCTGCAATGCCAACCACAACATCGTTTTTGTCTAAGCCATGTTCATCAAGGTCCGCAGCTCCCAACTCCTCACTATCTTCAGCACCTTCAACCGGGTCCTTTACTGCCCGGAATCCCCCTGCAATAATACCCTGCACCATGGAGGGCGGGGTTCCGTAGGTAGGCGGGCATTCCGAGGCGTCAAGTATTCCTAATCTTCCACTGGTACCTGCGCCTACATAAAAAAGCCTGCCGCCAGACTGAAATGCCTCCAAGATCCGATCCGCAGCCTGAGCAATGACCGGAATCAGGAGCTGAATGAGCTCCGCAATGCGTTGATCTTCCTTATTAATTAGCTCCATAATTTCTGCCGAAGGCAATTCATCTATATGATCCGTTAGTGGATTGGGTTGTTCTGTTATTAGTGAATTCAGCATGTGATTCATTCGTATGGCCTCCTTCTCTCTTTTAAAATGATTCATTCAGGGAACGGCGTTTTCTTGCCAGTTGTGCTGCGCCAACCGCTGGAGCGGGGGCATCTTCACGATATACAAAGTCCAACTCTCCATAATATCCTGATAACTTCTGAATAAATGTATTTCGGAAAAGTGCAGCGTATCGAAACATTGATCCGGACAGGACAACCGGAGTGGATACAAATTCGGGATGACGGGCAACCAGCGCCTTGGCGGTATCCGCCAATTGTGAGGCTTCGTCGATGATCAGTGCCCGGGCGGCCTCATCTCCGAGTTCAGCTGCTTCTATAGCTAAACGGGCGATGGATGCGGTCTCGGTTTTGCCCCAATCCGTCTGATACACCCGCGTCTTTAGCTCTGATATATCCCGAAGGTTCAGATTCTTTAGAAGAAGAGGGGTTAAGCGGGTTGGATGAAGAACACCGTCATAACTCTGCATAACCACTTGGAGTGCACGCTGCCCAATACGATAGCCGCTCCCCTCATCTCCAAGCAGATGACCCCAGCCTCCTGCACGGTATCGCTCTCCTTCCAGCGTAAATCCGTACACGATGGACCCTGTTCCAGAGATACACAATACACCGTGCGTATGTCCGAGAGAGGCCATCAGAGCAATCTCTCCTTCGGATACAACCCAGACTTGACAACCTTCTGATGCCTGTCGATTAAGACTCTTCATATAGTTATTTACTGCTTCGGCTATAAGTTGCCGTTCTTGGATCGTATCTACACCTGACATACCGAGGCATATACCCTCACAATTTGTCGATAAATCACTTATTAGATTAAATAGCTGTTCCAGCACTCGTTGCAGTTCGGAAATGGCCTGTTCAGTGGATACGCTGTGAGGATTCGTGGGACCGCCGCTGAGTCGGGCGAGAATTTCACCAGATTCAGAAATGATTGCTGCATCAGTGTTGGTACCGCCTCCATCTACGCCTACATACACTCGCAAAGTGGCTCACCTCGCTTGCTTGGGTTTTCTTTTTACATAGTATAGTTGCATGAAAAGAAAAAGTAAAATTAAATTTTATAATAAAAAATAATGTTGAATTTTTATTTTACAACTCATATAATGAATTCAATCTACAATTTTGGAAGGAATTAATACTGTTAATGTCAATTAAGTTGACGTTAACATTGCATTTAAGAGATTTAGCCTGCGACTGGCAGGCCCAATCTACAGGGGAGGTGCTTTTCCTTACTGCCGCGTGTATAGGTGGATGGCGTTTGAAGGCTGAACGATCACAAAAGGGGTAGCATGGTAGGCAATGAAAGAATCGGATGATGACATGCAAAGGAGATGAAGGGATGAAAAAGAAGGGTCTGGTATGGACGATGTTGTTGATGATGGTCTTGGTTACTGCCTGTGGGAATAGCGGGGGTGCTGCTTCAGATGACCCAAATGCTGACGATACGGTAACGGTATGGACCTATCCTGTACATGGCACATATGAAGATGAACTGAAGGATCTAATCTCTGATTTCAATAAAGAACACCCGAACATTACCGTGAAGACGGAAATGCTCTCCTGGGCGGAAGGGCCCAAAAAATTCGATGTCGCTCTGAACGCGGGCAACCCGCCGGATCTTTACTTTCATAGTGTAGACGGCACATATGTGAATACGGGATTGGCACTTGAGCTGGACAGCTACCTGACACCTGAGATCAAGGACGACTACCTGCCGGGTACGCTTGATTTAGGCCAGATTCAGGGGAAACAGTATGGACTGCCGTTGTATCAATTCCAATGGGCTTGGGGTGGGAACAAACGCACTCTGGAGGAAGCAGGCATTGATTGGAAGTCCATTCAGCAAAATGGCTGGACCTGGTCCGAATTCAACGATGCTGCTGCCAAGCTGACCAAAACGCTGGATGGCGGGACCAAGCAATATGCACTGGTTACCGACGGAACCTCGCTTGACTTCATTGAAATGCTGTCTCGTAACAACGGGATGATCGATGTTCTTGATAAAGACGGCACGTTCCAATGGAATGATGGTCGCATTCTGGATACCCTCTCTTTTATCAAAAACCTGATGGATCAAGGGTATATGCCGAAGGAAACGGCGGCTCTCGCTCCAGCGAAACGGACGGATATGTTCTACGCGGGGGAAACGGCGATTATCTCCAAAGCGATTCCTTATTATGATGTGATGATTCAGAACCGCAACAAGGACATCGATGATGGCAAAGTGCAAGGAGAGAAGATTGATTTTGTCTTGTTGCCTGTACCACATAATGATGATCAACCTGCGGCCACAACGATGGGCGGCGAAGGGTATGTAGCCTTCAAACAGAAGAAGGACAAAGGCGAACAGCATGCCAAAAATACGTTCCTGGTGATGGAGGCGCTTAGTGGTGCCAAAGCAGGGAACTCGGCCAATGAACTTGCGCTTCCATTCGTAAGACAGTCCCAAGTGGAACTGTTTAAAGGAAAAGAGCTTGGTCAGCCGGATAATCTGGCTGCTGCAAAAGTCATGGCAGAGAGTATCGCGATGCCGGTTGTACTGGAACTGGATATCGACAAAGCTTCCCAGCAAAAACAATTCAAGGAACAGGTTGTGAAGCCTAATATTCAGGCGCTGTTTTCGGGTGAAAAATCACCAGAGCAGATCGCAGAAGACTTCAAGAGCAAGGGCCAGCAGATGTTTGGACAATAACTCGGACAATCAAACATAACGTAAAACCACACTGATTAGGAGAGGAGGATTCGCCATGCAGACCGCCCTTGCGCCAAAACCGTCCGTGCCCCGGACTTCCCGGGTTGCCCGGTTTTGGCGAGACTACGGGTGGGCGTATTTGTTTATTTTGGCGCCTGTCCTGCTGTTTCTCATTTTCACACTGTATCCTGTTCTGACGGCTCTTGTGATGAGCTTCCAGAAATACAATATTATGAACTCGACGTGGGTTGGATTGGATAACTACGAGCGACTGGTGAAGGATGAGACGTTCTGGAAGTCGATTAAAAATACAGTCATCTTCACCGTAGGCACAGTCCCGGTCAATATTCTCATTACATTTGTACTGTCCTATTTCATCTATCAAATGAAAAGCAAATGGCAGACATTTTTCAAAGCTACCATGTATCTGCCTGCGGTAGCCTCCGGGGTGACCATATCCATTGTATGGCTGGCGATCTTTGATCCGACGGATTCGGGGCTGCTCAACCGTTTTCTCGGCTTGTTCGGCCTTGACCCAGTAATCTGGCTGGGCCAGTCGGGAACGGCACTCTTTTCCCTCATTCTGATGAACTGGCTTGGATCGCACGGAGCGGGCATTATTCTGTATCTGGCAGCCATGGGTGGTATTCCGAAATCACTATACGAAGCGGCGGATATTGATCATGCCAGCGGCTGGACCCAGTTCAGCAAGATTACATGGCCACTCCTCAAACCAACGACGCTGTATCTGCTCGTCACAGGTGTTATTACATCCTTCCAGGTGTTCATCTCGGTATATCTGATGACACAGGGTGGACCAAACTTTGCGACAACAACAATCGCTTATCTGATCTACGAGACGGCATTTAAGTTCTATGAGTTCGGATTGGCTTCGGCTCAGTCGTTTGTACTGGCGATTATCATCATTGTCATCTCCGTCATTCAGTTCAAATATTTCTCCAGCGATATTGAGTATTAGAGGTATTTCAAAACACGCACTATTAGAGCACGTTGCATTAAGCATCCGGGGGTGAATGAAATCCATGAAATCAACACAGAAAAAGATACTGCTCGTTGTTGCATCCATTCTGCTGGTGGTCTGGGCGCTGGTGACGGTCATTCCGATGTATTGGATGCTCGTTGGTTCGGTGCAGGATAGTGCGATGTCGGCTTCGTTTAAACCACAGATGATTCCGGAGCAATTGTCGTTATCACCATATGAGCGCTTTTTTGCCAAAACCGATGCCTGGCGCTGGTTATACAATTCGCTGCTCATCTCGATCATTCTGACCGTAACAAATGTATTCTTCGCCTCCCTGGCGGGATATGCATTTGCCAAACTAAAGTTTCCGGGTAGTCAGGCGGTATTCTGGACTTTGCTTGGGACAATGATGATTCCGGCACAGGTGACGCTGATTCCCTTGTACATTCTGATGGTCAACGTGTTTGACCTAGGGGATACGTATACGGCCATTATTCTGCCTGCTGCCGTTAGTGTGGGCAACATTTTCTTGATGAAACAGTTTATGTCTACGCTGCCCACATCGCTGATACATGCGGCACGTATAGATGCATGCAGTGAGTTCGGTATCTTCTGGAAAGTCATTCTGCCGATGGCAAAGCCGGGAATCGCGGTGCTGGCAATTTTCACGTTTGTAGCTTCGTGGAATGAATTTTTCTGGCCGTTTCTGATTACCAATTCCAACGAGATGCGTACCATCCAGGTAGGGCTGGCTTCGTTCGTATTTGCCGAATCAACGGATTTCGGCGCAATGATGGCCGGGGCTACAATAGGTGCGCTACCCATGATCATTCTGTTTTTCTCACTGCAACGTTATTTCCTACAAGGCATTACGATAGGTGCAGTAAAAGGTTAGCTGTTAGTTCAGGACAAGCGACAACGTAAAGGGGGATCTACCTATGGCACGCGTGGAGTTTCGCCAAGTGCGCAAAGAATTCAAAGACGATCATAAAGGAACGTTCACGGCTGTGGCCGGCTCGGACTTTGTTATAGAAGATAAGGAATTCGTAGTGTTTGTGGGTCCTTCGGGCTGTGGCAAGACAACGTCACTTCGGATGATTGCCGGACTTGAAAAGCAAACAAGCGGTGATATTGTGATCGGTGACCGGCTTGTTAACGATCTGCATCCGAAGGATCGCGATATCGCGATGGTGTTTCAGGATTATGCACTCTATCCGCATATGACCATCCGTGAGAATCTTTCCTTTGGCCTGAAAAATCTGAAAAAGCCAAAGTCCTATATTGATGAACAGGTGCAGAATGCGGCCTCCATTCTGGGACTGGAAGCGATGCTGGAGCGCAAACCACGCGAGCTGTCTGGTGGTCAGCGCCAGCGTGTTGCGGTAGGACGGGCGATCGTCCGGGATCCGCAGGTGTTTTTATTCGACGAACCACTGTCCAATCTGGATGCCAAGTTGCGGGTACAGATGCGGGTGGAGTTGGGTGAGCTGCATAAACGTCTCGGTGCCACGATTGTGTACGTGACGCATGATCAGGTAGAGGCCATGACACTTGGGGAACGCATCGTGGTCATGAATCATGGAGATATTCAGCAGGTGGCTTCACCGAAGGAACTGTATGCGAGTCCGCGGAATATGTTTGTTGCCGGATTTATCGGTTCCCCGGCGATGAACTTCATTGATGCCCGGATTGAAGGCACGCAGGTTGTCGTGGACGGTGCATCATTCACCTTGTCAGAGGGTGTACTCGCTCGTCTTCAGAGTCATCAAGGCAAGCCGGTGATTATGGGTCTGCGTCCAGAGCATATTTTTGGTGATGATGTCGCTCCGAATATCCCGACAGACCATATGCTGCAGGCGCGAGTTCAGGTTGTAGAACATCTGGGCTCCGAGAATTTGGTGTATTTCCATTCCGGTGCCCGTACTGTTACGGCCAAGGTTCATCCGGAAACACATGCTTATGTAGGTATGGAGAAAAATTTTGTGCTGGACCTGCGTAAGGCGCACTTTTTCGATCCAGAGACGGAGCTTGCGATTGGACGTGAGTAAGAGACGATGCCTGGTGAAGAAGGAACGGTGAGAAAGGGGAAAATAAAAATGCGTAAGCTGAGTGAAGTATTGATTAAGTCGGGCGCGGAAATCTATCGGGATATTATTCCGGTGGCCTTGTACAGTGTCGTTAGCTCCATCGTATTGGTTCCCATTCTGATGTTTGCTCCGCTGCCGATCGCGGTGCTGCTACTGGCCTTGATATATATGCCCATCCTGTTCGGTGTTTGTTATGCCGTGCATCACAGATTGGAACGTAAGGAACGGCGCAATGGACTTAAGGATATTTGGATCGGAACGTTGAAGGGAATAGTCCCGGGAGGATCGGTGGGTGTGCTTTTCGCGGTGCTTGGCTTCATTCTATTGTCAACCTGGTGGTATTACGGTGGACAGGGTGGAATTACAGGTACAGCAGTGGGTGTATTCCAGACTTTCTTTGTTCTCATGGCGCTGATGTCACAGTTCTATACTTGGCAGCTTGTTTTACAAAAAAACATGGGGATCGTTCAGGCGATGGGGGAAAGTGTAAAGCTGTTCTTCCGTCACCCGGGGTACACGATGGGCGCTTGTTTTCAGGCCATGTGCTTAACTGCTTTGCTAATGCTGACTGTCGTTGGTTTCGGAGCGCTGTTTGGAGGTATGTTTGCCATCTATCAGCATAAGGTTGCTCTTAATGTGCTGGAGCCTGAAGAAGAGCCTGTCGTAACAGGCGGTAATGATCACCAGCATACAGGCTGGATCAGCCAGGGGAATGTGTGATGGGTCAGTTGAATGGGACCGAGCAGATCCCGGCTGTAAAAACGGGAGTTGACCTTCTGTCCAGAGGGTTATCGCATCCATGGATAACGGGTAATCGAATCGGTCTAATTACAAACCCGACTGGTATTACACCGGACTTTGTATCGACAATAGATGTGTGCGCCAGACTGGCTAATGCCATGCTTACAGCGCTTTATGCCTGTGAGCACGGACTGTGTGGAGAGCTTCAGGCGGGTGTCAGATTCGGAGACATGCTTCATCCACGTCTGGACATTCCGGTGTTCAGCCTGTATGGAGATTACAAGAAACCTACGCCTGCAATGCTGGCTGGAGTGGATACGGTGCTGTTCGACATTCAGGATGTGGGCATCCGTTATTACACGTATGCCTCAACCTTGTTCCATATGATGGATGCCTGTGCTGGAGCAGGCAAACGCATGTTGATTCTGGACCGTCCCAATCCGCTGGGTGGAAACGTTGTGGAAGGCGGTGTGCTGAACGCGGGGTATGAATCACTCGTTGGCGCTTGGCGTGTACCTGTACGTACCGGATTGACGATAGGTGAACTCGCCCTGATGGTCAACAGCGAGATGGATGTACCTTGCGAATTGGACGTGGTTACCATGGAAGGATGGCAGCGCTCCATGGAGTTTGCGGATTGTGGTCTTCCCTGGATGTTACCCTCTCCCAATATGCCCACGCTGGACAGTGTGCGGGTATATGCGGGTACGTGCCTGTTCGAAGGCACTAATGTATCGGAGGGCAGGGGCACGACCCGCCCATTCGAGTGGATTGGGGCACCCTGGGTTGAGGGTGAGCGTTTGGCGGAACGATTTCGGGAATACAAGCTGGAAGGTGTGCATGTGCATCCAGTGTACATGTCGCCAACATTCTCCAAACATGCAGGTGAACTGTGTGGTGGTGTAAGGATTTTTGTAACGGACAGCAGGAAATTTCGGGCGGTAGAGACAGGGTTAGTGCTTTTGCATGAACTGGTTTCACTTTATCCGGAGCAATTCTGCTGGCTGGAGCCGCCAGAGCCAGGTTCAAGGTACTTTATCGACCTGCTGGCAGGGGGGAAGGTAGTCAGGGAAACCATTCATGACCGCGCGGGCTTCGTTCGTTTAATCGAAGCGTGGAATGTACAGGCAGCGGAATGGAAGGAGCGGCGAAAGCCGTTTTTGTTATATGAATGAACGGATGTTTGTTATCGGAGGGAGGTAAGAAATGAGTGGGCCAAAAGAGTTATACCAGTCGAAGCTGAAACAGATGACCTTGCGTGAGAAAATCGGGCAAATGCTGCTTTGTGGTTTTCATGGCACCGAAGCTGCTGGCGATGTGGAACCCTTTCTCCGAAAGTATCCCATCGGTGGCGTGATCTATTTTGCGCGCAACGTTGAGTCGCCAGAGCAGGTAGAGCAGTTATCGTCAGGGCTACAGCAGATTGCCAAAAGCAGCGGTAATGTGCCGCTCTGGATATCCATTGATCAGGAGGGCGGCATGGTTGCTCGAATTACCGAAGGGATAACCTTGATGCCCGGACCAATGGCCATTGCCGCTGCCGGTTCCATTGACGATGCGTATCAGGCGGCATATATCAGTGGGTTGGAGCTGAAGTCCATGGGCATTAACATGAACTTTGCTCCGGTATTGGATGTGAACAATAACGCGGCCAATCCGGTCATCGGTGTACGATCATTCGGCGAATCTCCACAATCCGTTGCAGAATATGGGGCCAGAACCATTGCGGGAATACAGGATGCTGGGATTGCAGCGACAGCCAAGCATTTCCCGGGGCATGGGGATACGGATACCGATTCCCATCTGGACCTCCCGATCATCACTCATGATCGTGAACGGGTAGAGCGCCTGGAGTTGATTCCATTCCGAGCCGCTATCGCCGAAGGTGTCGATGCCATGATGTCGGCGCATATTTATTTCCCTGCACTGGAGCCAGAGCGTCTGCCCGTAACGCTATCGCAAACCGTATTAAGCGGTCTGCTTCGCCAGGAACTGGGTTATCAGGGCATGATCGTGACAGATTGCATGGAGATGGATGCTATTGCCGTGAATTATGGCACTGTCGATGCAGCCGTAATGGCGGTAGAGGCCGGGGCAGATCTGGTGTTAATTAGCCATACGGCTAAGCTTCAGGCAGAGGCATTTGAAGCATTGTTAGCAGCTGTGAGGAGTGGGCGGATTAGCGAGAGACGTATTGATGAGTCGGTGATTCGCTTGCTGATGTACAAGGCGAAGCGTGGTTTGTTGGAGAGTGAAACGGGTGGTGTTGATGAAGTGAATATTTTAGTATCAAATGCTCCTGCTCTATCCAGTTGGTCGGAGCGCAACAGTTCTTTACACCAAGAGGTTGCCCGCCGTATTAGCGAGAACAGTATCACACTGGTGCGCGATCAGTTGAATATGCTGCCTTTGAAGCCGGAACGCACGCTGGTCATAACGGTTGCCACGTCCGTGACGACAATTGCCGACGAACAGTTGACTCAGACGTTCACCTTGGGCTCAGCCTTATCCATGTATGGTCTGGATGTTGTCGATCTGACGGTCACGCCCGAGGAAGTTGCCATTCGTTCCGCACGTCTGCTTCAGGCAGCGGAAGCAGATGACATTCGGCAGATTGTGGTGGGAACCTACAATGCGGGAAGTCCCTCCGGCGATCCACAGTGTAGGCTGATTGGTTGGATACAGCAATTGGGTAAACCACTGGCTGTTGTGGCATTGCGAAGCCCCTATGATCTGCTGGCGCTTCCGGATGCCGAGGTCTATGTAGCGGCTTACGAGAGCCGGCCACTTGCCATGGATAGCGTCGCTCAGGCGCTGATGGGGCGCATTCCTTTTGCGGGGAAACTTCCTGTAACGTTAAAGCAGACAGATGATGAAAGAGCAGATGTCTCCTAGGCAGTGATAAGAATATGAGTAAATCTGCCTTTTGCAGGATGGAGAAGAGATGAATTGTAGGTTCAGCGAAACGGAAGTGTCAGTCGTTAAAATGAAAACATATATAGAGCAAAGAGACGATCCTTTAAAGGACCGTCTCTTTGCTCTGTATAAACGATTGATTATGGATTATTGCAATTGCAGTGCTTTGGCTGTCTGTGCCTCAACTTCATCCAAAAGTGAAGTCATGTCCATACCTGCGTGGTTGCCGAGCAGGATAATCGTGATATCATCGGACAGATTACGTGAAAAGGCTGTAGCAAACCCGCCACCACTACCGTTGTGGAAGACGGTACGATTCATGCCGTTTTCTTTGAGAATCCAGGCGTAGCCATAGTTTTTATCGGAGTAAGGCTCATACATCTGTTCAATCGTATCCTGGCTTAGAATCTTGTCTGTATACAACGCACGATCCCATTTCAGCATATCGTCCACCGTGGAATAGATGGTTCCTGATCCGGATTGAGACACATAGTAAGGCGCAGTTACCCATGCGTTATCTTCTTGAACAAAACCACTAATCGTGTGCACTTTACGGGAGGCCTCTCCCGAATTCTTCATACCAAGTGGTTTCAGTATCGTCTGCTGCACGTAGTCGGCATAACTCATGCCAGATACCTGTTCAACGACGTATGCAAGCAAAACATAACCGCTGTTGCTGTATAGATAGGCACTCCCCGGTTCAAACTTCAGCGTTTTGTGACGAATCTCTTCTACAGTCTCTTCCATAGAAGTTCCTTCACCCCGACCAAATGCGGATGGCAGACCTGAAGTCTGGGATAACAGCATATGCAGCGTGATCTGATCTCCCTTTGGTATACCAGAGATATACTTGGAGATTGGATCTTGCACATTAATCTTACCATCCTCCACGAGACTCAGAATGGACGCGGCCGTGAAGGATTTGCTCAGCGATGCGATTCGGGTCTTCTGATCCGGGCGATTCAGCGTCTGTTCATCGGCAAGTCCGTAGCCTTGCTTTAGAAGTACTTCACCATCGCGGGCGATCAGAGCCATACCTGGATAGTTGATCTCGCGCAGATATGTATCCACGCTGGCAACCTCGCTATTCAGCAAGCTGACTTGATCAGTGACCATATTTACACTCATCTGCCCCGTGGCTGTGCGTTGGACCTTGATGTCTGCCTTGATTGCATTAGCCATTGCCCGGACAGGTACCATCAACGTACCGTTAACGGTACGTGAATTCACACCTGTAGCCAGATCGACCTTATTTACTTTAATGGAATTGCTGCCAGCCTGATGTATCAGCTTGTCTCTGCCAACGGTAATGGTAGCCGTCTTGGTGCGATTATCCCATTTCAACGTGCCTTTGACCGATGTGACCACATCCCGCAGTGGAACAAACGTTGAACCTTTGATTATAAGTGGTGCGTTCTTCCAGGATTGTTGCTCACCATTCACTTCAATGTGAACTGCTTGCGTCGCCTGCGCTGCGGATGCCATAATACCAGCTTGTCCCAGAATCGGGCCTGCACACAGGATGAGCGCTAACAGAATGCGGAACATGGATGAATATACCGGGGAAATACGTTGTCTTTCATTTGACTTACGTAAGATTTGAATCCTCTCCTTCCAATCGTTTCATGAATAGCCAGCTTATGAGCATTGTAAACGATCTCGCGTAGAGGGTCAAAACGAATAAGCGGATATAATCCATATAATCAGATCAGATCATTTAAATTAAATTTGTACTAATTTAGTATCTATACATAATATTTTTACAGCGATTGTCCGATAAAAGGATGGGTGAAGATTATGATGGGGGATAGTTAAATGAAGAAAAGGATTCGAAATTGGTTTACTTTAACCGTAAAAAAACGCCTGATTGCTGCATTGCTCCTGTTCCTGATAGTACCGAGCATTACCGTGGGATGGTTGTCTTATCAAAAAGCTGCTGACCAGGTTAAAATGGAGATTATCCGTTCCGCACAGGCAAAAACAGAAATGCTTAGTCTGCAGATAAATCAAATGCTCGATATGGAGAAGGATAACGCAGCTCAGATGGCGGCGGGTATTACTTCAAACGATATTATTACTAAATCCCCTGCACTGCAAAGGCAGATGGATCGGATGTCTCAGAATCATAAGGAACTGGGTGTACTTACCGCAGGTGCCGAAGATGGTAGCTGGATGAAGTCCCCTGAATCCGAGGAACAGAATTATGATCCTCGAGAACGTTCATGGTATACGATGGGTATGTCCCAGGATGAACCGGTAATCTCGGATACGTTCCAGTCGGCTTCGACGGGCGAATGGGTTGTGACCGCAGCGGTCAAGCTGGCTGACGGCAAAGGGGTATTCGGAGCCAATGTCAGTCTAAATCATCTGAAAGAATCCGTTGATCAGATACGTATTGGTAAAGAAGGAAAACTGTACATGCTGGATAACGGGGGCAAATTCCTGTTCCACTACAATATCGAATCCGGTACACAGTCGGATGAAAGCTACATTAATGAGATGTATACGAAGGAAAGTGGAACGGTGAAGTATACATATGATGGTCACGAAGTGGAAGCTGTGTATTTCACCAATCCGGTGACAGGTTGGAAAATTGTTGGTGAGATGGTTCCTTCCGAAGCAAGTGAGGCCGTAATGCCTATTTTGATCCGTTCAATTACAATTGTGGCATCTGCATTGGTTATCGGGTTGATTCTGCTTATATTCATTATCCGCAGCATTCACCGGCCATTGCTGCAATTAACGCAGGCAGCATCCAAAGTAAGCGCCGGGGATCTCACCGTTCGGGTAGGTTTACAGCGCCGGGACGAGTTCGGACAGCTCGGGGAAAGCTTCGATATGATGACGACCTCACTCCGTAGTGTGCTTGGAGAAGTACATGATACGTCCAGCCAGCTGGCGGCGTCTTCTGAAGAACTGATGGCAAGTTCCGAGCAGACATCCAAAGCCACAGAACAGGTGGCCGAACTGATGCAGGATGCAGCTGCGGGAACGACTTTGCAGAACAATAGTCTTGCTGCTACAGGTCAACTTGTGGGCGAAATGTCCATTGGAGTCAAAGAGATCTCTTCAAGTGCTGAAGACACCGCTCGTATCGCTCTGGATGCATCCACCAAGTCGGAAGCGGGTATGGTTACAGTAGAAGAAGCGGTTAACCATATTCAGCAGGTGAATGACGAGAGCAAAGCCATGTCTGTGGTCATTGAGGATCTGCGCGCGAAAAACGAAGAGATTCTTGTGATTGTGGCCGAGATTACGGCCATTGCCAAGCAGACGAACATTCTTGCATTGAATGCATCCATTGAAGCTTCAAGAGCTGGCGAGCAAGGGCGCGGATTCGCGGTCGTAGCCAACGAAGTGAAGACACTGGCTCACAGTTCAGGCGCTTCAGCCGAGCGGATTAATGAGCTTATGCATGAAATGCAGGAGAAAACCAATGCGGTGCAATCCACTTTTGCCCGTACGGGAGAAGGTATGGTGAAGAGTTCGCAGATGGTTACAGAAGCGGGCGAAGCATTCAATAACATTCGTACTGCGGTTCAGTTGGTGGCTGCACAAGCTGGAGAAGTATCCGCGGCTTCCCGTCAGATTGATGGGGGCATGAGTCATATCAACAAGGCAGTAAGTGATACAATGGTTCTGTCGGACAGAATTGCCTCTGGAACGGAAGATGGATCAGCGGCGGCTCAAGAGCAGTTGGCTACAATGGAAGAGGTTGCAGCTTCTTCGGCAGCATTGTCACGTATGGCTGAAGATCTGCAAAGTATGATTGAACGGTTTAAGTTGTAACAGGGATTGAAATGAGACTGCAGGGTTGCGACCCTGCGGTCTTTTTTCTGTTGAACAAGAGGCATCCATTATGTCTTTAAACACAGCATCCTTTTCCGTTATATTGACATATAAAAAACAAAACTATATTATGTCTATAAATAAACAAACAAAATTATAAAATATTTGATTATTATACGGTTGAACTAACCATAACAATGATAAAAAGGAGCTTTTACATGAAATCATCGGAATCCTGGTTGCAAACAGCTTCATTGGAAGAGATCAAGCGTGGTTATATGGAGGAGGGTCCCGCCTATATATGTGTCTGCTGCGGATACAGGACGGAAGCGGGGATTATATACCCTGAAGAAGGAGTGCTCTATGAGGCAGCCCGTTATATGCGAGTGCATATTGAGAAAGTTCATGGATCGGTATTTGAATATTTGCTGGAGCTGGATAAAAGCGTAACCGGATTGTCTGATGTCCAGCGTGGATTGCTGGCACAATTCTATGAAGGCAAGAAGGATGCTGAAGTACAGAAGACCCTTGGCATCGGGAGTGCTTCCACGATTCGGAATCATCGTTTTGTATTGAAGGAGAAGGAACGGCAGGCTAAAATATTCCTGGCATTAATGGAACTTCTCAAAAGTAAGGATACCCAGGGTCCAGCCGAATGGGTGTCACCTGTGACAAGGCATGGACATACGATCCATCCGAACTCATTTGATATTACAGAACAGGATCGGGAGAAGGTGCTAAACAAGTATTTTCCAGAGGGTACTGGCGGTCCACTGACGACGTTTCATATGCAGCAAAAGCATAAATATATTGTGCTCATCGAAATTGCCAAACGATTCGAGACAGAGCGCAAATATTCCGAGAAACAGGTCAATGAGCTGCTGAAGGAAGTTTATGATGATTACGTGGAAATACGGAGGTATCTCGTCGACTATGGTTTGCTGGAACGTGAGCCAGACGGCAGTCAGTATTGGCTGGGAAGCCACGCAGATCAACAGAGCGCCGAAGTTGGAAAACCGGAGCGCAAAGCAAAGGGGGAGCAGGAGAAGATGGATCGTCGCAAAGAATTACAGGAACAGGCCAAAGAAGTTAAAACGGAAGCGGGCGTCTACCAGATTCGGAATGAACGTAACGGCAAAGTTTATATCGACAGCACACTTAACCTGAAAACCATTAACGGACAACGGTTTATGTTACAGATGGGTAGCCATCTGAATCGAAGATTGCAGGCTGAATGGAATGAATATGGAGAGAATGCTTTTGTGATCGAGGTGCTGGAGACATTGAAACAAGACGATAACCCGTATAACGATCCCAAAGATGCACTCGCCAAATGTCTGAATCGCTGGTTTGAACAGTTAGAGCCCTACGGAGATCAAGGATATCACGGAGATAAAAAGCAATCTGCTGAATAGGAGAGTCATTTCCTTTCTAAATTTCATGGCCCTTCATAACCCAAAAGCCCCTTTGCCAATATGATGGCAAAGGGGCTTTTGGTATTACAGACTACTTGTTATATAAGTTGAACTAATCTTTTACACGATAACAGCCATTGGAAGGTTGCTCTGTCATCGTAGTGTCGGTGTAAATAATCTTTAGTTCAACGGCTACAGCTTGAATTGTTCTACCAGCTTCTGCAGCTTGTGAGCCAGATGGGCAAGGGAATCAGCAGAGGATGATATCTCCTGCATGGAAGCCACTTGCTCCTCCGTAGCAGCAGAGATGTTCTCCGTTCCGTCGGCATTGGTTTCCGATATGGCATGGATCTGATCAATGGATTGCACCACTTCAGCTGTACTTGCAGACATCTGTTGTGAGGCGGCTGCAATGTTCTCAAGCTGATGATTGACGACCCCGACAGCCTCACTAATCTGGGCAAAAGCTTCATCTGCAAACTGAACGGCACGAATGCCGTTGCTTACATCCTGTTGCCCGATCTGTACACTGTGATTGGCCATTGAAATCTCCTGTTGAATCGCTCCGACCATCTCTACAATCTTCTGGCCGGACAGGCTGGATTGTTCCGCGAGCTTGCGGACTTCGCTGGCAACAACGGAGAAGCCACGTCCATGCTCACCTGCACGTGCCGCTTCTATAGAAGCATTGAGAGCAAGCAAATTGGTCTGTGCAGCGATATCTGTAATGACAGATACCATCTCACCAATGGATGTGGAATGCTGTTCAAGTCGTCCAGCGGTGTCTGCCATACCTTGCACAAAGCGACTGACGGAACTCATCTCGGATACGGCCGTTTGCATGGTCGCATTCCCTTTATCTGCGAGCTCACTTGCTTGCATGGCAGCTTCGGATACTTGCTGTGTGCTGTTCGTTACCTGTCCCACACCTTCAGCAAGTTCATTCATCTGTAGTGCCGTATGTTTCAGGTTACTTGCTTGTTTCTCAAGTCCAGCTGCGGATTCTTCCGTGATCAGGGCGACTTGCTCTGTTGCTTTGGTTGTCTCCGATGAGTTGACTGCCAATTGTGTGGATGAGGCGGTTAACTCGTCAGCCGTGTGTCGCACGTCCTGAATAACGGTTCGCAGGGATTCGCTCATCTTATTGAAGCTGGTGCTCAGCTTGCCGAATTCATCCTGTCCCAATACAGCAACTTCGATGGTCAGATTACCATTACTAATTTCGTCAGATGCCTTCACCAAGCGGTTCAGTGGTTTGGTGATTGATTGCACAATCCAGAAAATAATGATGGAGCTTACCGCAATTGCAATCGCTACAACAATAAGTGTGGTGTATAAAATCGGACGGACAGATGCCGTCACTTCCCCACTGTCGATGACACCAACCACGGTCCAGCCCGTCGTTTCATTGGTGGAGAAAAAGGCGTGTTCCTGGTTTCCATTTAGTGTATAGGTCAGACTTCCGTTTTTCTGTGCGAAAATATCTTTATAGGGTGCCATGGTTCCTTCGGTCCCCGGTTTTTCGGTAGGATGTACAATGATTTTATTGGCATTATCAATGATATAGATATAACCCTTCTCGCCAATCTTCGTGGAGTTAACCGTCTTCGAGAGGGCTTCAAGCGACAGGCTGACAGAGACGACACCATGGCCATCCGCTGAGGTCTGAGCTACCGAAGCAACAACATTGCCGGTATTGCTTGATAAGTAGGGGGTGATTACGGTAGGGACATCTTTGTTCTGCGTAGCAGCCTGATACCACGGGCGTTCGCGCGGGTCATATCCTTCTTTGTTCACCGCAGTTACAGGGGAGTTAATATACACGCCCTGATCGGTACCGAGGGAGGCAAGTTCCACGTCATCATGCGTTTCCTTATAAGCGTCGAGCAAGGTACGGATGGTATCTGTTTCGTCACCCTGATTGGGTCCGACATTGCCTGCATCCAGCTGACTTGCAAGGAAATCAACATTTTTGCGTGTTGCACCAATGATCTGGTCAATGGTCTGGTTGAGCACAGTAACACTGCTGATCGCGTTCTCATACATTTTCTCTTCAACCTTGGCATCAGCTGTTTGGAACGAGATAATGCCCAGACTAATGGTTGGAATGAGCAATACAATGGCAAATGACAAAATTAGTTTCTCTCTCATCTGCATTGTTCTTTTGATCCCTTGTTTACGAATTTTTTTCATACACATTCCCCCTCTGTGTAACCCATCCCCATATCTAGTGGACAAGCCCAACTGGTAAAAGATATTTCATTCCATCCTTTCCAGAAGTTTCTGGTGCTATCGTATGACAAATTTCGCGTTTATTCAACATAATTTATGCGTTTTGTGAAAATATTTTTTGATTTTATAGGTATTTAGGATTACATCTGTTCTATAAAAATTAATCTGTCTCTCCCTTAGTGCACATCTTGTGGTATATTTCTGAATTAATGTGAAGTGAATTTTGCAAAATGTGAAATCCATAAGGCATGTAACTGGTCATGTTGAATACACAAAGAAGTTGTTTTCATGAAGAATGGACCTGGATGGATCTACATCCATATATATCGGTTTATGGGGACCGAAATTGGAGAGGGGTTGTACGGCAGTTGGACCAAAGTACACTACAGATATCTGGACAGGAGAACATGGAAGAGGTCCAGGATCAAGCTACATTCATGCAAGGGGTCAAAGATTGTATCCCAACCCTGCTTGGTTATTTAAGTATTGGCTTTGCGGCGGGTGTCATTGAAATGACCGCAGGTCTGAGTCTGGCGGAAACGGCACTGCTCAGCCTGATTTTATATGCAGGATCGGCTCAGTTCATTGCAGCAGGCATGCTTGCATCGAATGGATCAGCAGTAGCCATCATGTTCACCATATTTTTTGTGAATCTTCGTCATTTGCTGCTCAGTGCAGCTGTATCACCGTATTTTCGGCATCTGAACCCGCTTAAAAATATGTGGATTGGTTCACTGCTTACCGATGAGTCTTTCGGCGTGGCGATGACACGTGCGATTGGTAGGGAAAGGCTTAGTGAACGCTGGATGCACGGTCTGAATATTACCGCATATCTGAACTGGTTCGTGGCTAATATGGCGGGAGCGTACTTTGGACGCTGGATCACTAACCCGGAACGACTGGGTCTGGATTATGCCCTGCCAGCAATGTTTATTGGACTGGTTGTACTCCAGTTGGTGCATCGCAAAAACAAAAAAATACACATTAATGTGGCTATTATCGCCGTGGTCTGTGTAATCTTCGCCAGCATGGCTTCACTTGGCAGCATGAGTGTCATTGTGGCTGCGGTCATTGCGGCAACGATGGGAGTGTTCATGGAACGATGGAAGTAAGATGGGATGTATTCTGGATTATTATGGGTTCGGCACTGTTAACATTTATCCCGCGTGTACTGCCACTGATGCTGTTCAGCAAGATACAGATTCCAATGTGGTTGTTACGCTGGCTGGAGTATGTACCCGTAGCGGTTATGGCAGCGCTGATTGGTCAGGAACTGTTCATGTCAGGCAACCAGTTAGTGCCGATTACGCATAATGCAGCTCTGTGGGCATCCCTGCCTACGATTGCAGTAGCGATCTGGACGCGCAGTCTGCTGGGAACCGTATTGGTCGGTATTGTAGCTATGATGATTTTGCGATATTGGATCGGATAGTTGAACTAAAGAATATTTACACTAACCACTTCGATGAAAGAACAACCTTCCGATCACTGTTATCCCCAGATTTTTAAATTCACTTTTATAAAGGTGAAAATTTTGGGATAAGCGTATGCTTCCGATGCAGCTTTCTTTCAGAAAGCTTTTAGGCGAACGTTCCGCTTCTTCAGGTTCTTTCTGTCCTCTACGTTCTCGTGTAAATGGCTAGTTCAACTTATATAGGTTGTATTGTAAAATCCGGTAATTCCTTCGCCTGATCGGTTAATACTGTTCTATAGAGGATAGATAGCCAATTTGAGCGAAGGGAGCTGGATTCATGAGTGAACTGAAGCGAAAACTGTTAATTACGGGAGCTGCTGGAGTCATTGGTCGCAGTCTGCTGGAGGGGCTGAGAGCCAAGGGTACGTATGACATCATTGCAGCGGATCTGCGTGAAGACGAGGAAGCTGGCATTGTAGCCATGGATGTGACAGATGGGGAACGCCTGATGGAACTAATGCAGGGGGTTCACACCGTTCTGCACATTGCCTGGGCCAAGGATAAGGAAGATTTTCTAGGCAAAGTTCTGCCGATCAACGTAACTGGAGCCTACAATGTGTATGAAGCAGCACGGTTGAATGGTGTTCAGCGGGTGATCTTCGCAAGTTCCAATCATGCAACAGGCTTCTATCCTACAGGTGAAGATATTGAAGTGGATGACCCGTACCGGCCGGACAGCTTCTATGGACTTAGCAAATGTTATATTGAACTGCTGGGACGTTATTACGTTGACAAATATGACCTGTCCTCATTCAACATTCGGATTGGAAACTTCTCGGGTGATACATATCCGCACTCGGAGCGATCGGCTCATATTTGGATATCACCAAGGGACATGGTCCAGCTCGCTGAGTGCTGTATTGAAGCTGATTCAGATATGAAGTATCTGAATCTGTACGGGACTTCAGCGAATACAGATAATTACTATGATATTGGCTATCTGGCGCAGAAGATTGGATACCGCCCACAGGATGATGCAGCCGAGTTGTGGGAAGAGGCAAAGCTTAGAGGCATACCTGACAAACAGGATGAGACAGCCTATCAGGGCGGAGGCCATGTGGAGAAAGAACCAAAAGATTCATAAGATGGCGACACTCAGTGATGAAAACGCTATTTTCTATTGTGGCCGAAAGGGATAAAATGGAGACTGAGGTGTTCAGTGTTTCTATTTTGCACAAGAGGAAGGAACGATTTCAATCATGAGTACTAGTCCATCCGTTATATTGTTTCAGGGAGACTCGATTACAGATGGGGGAAGATCACGCAATGATGATCCGAATCATTTTCTCGGACACGGATATGCGTATCTGATCTCCAGCAAACTGGGTATGGAACTGGCGGGCAAGCAAAAGACCTTCTATAACAGAGGCATCAGCGGGGATCGGGCATCGGATCTGTACGCACGCTGGAATGAGGATACCATTAGTCTAAAACCGGACCTGATCAGCATCCTGATTGGGGTTAATGATGCCTGGCGCACGATGAATGGTGAACCTAGCGGGGTAACGGATCGTTTCGGACGGGCGTATCGCCATTTGCTCGAAGAAACTCGGGAAGTGATGCCAGATACGGGACTGATTTTGATGGAGCCGTTTATTCTGAGAACCGGAGCGACCGCGGAGAAATGGGAAGCCTGGGAAGAGTACATCGGTCAATATCAGAAGCTGGCCCAAGGTCTTGCTGAAGAATTTGGAGCTGTGTGGGTACCATTGCAGCAGACGTTTAATGACGCTCTGAAGCAGGCGGATGCAGCGTACTGGTTATGGGATGGCGTACATCCAACCGCAGCAGGTCATGAGCTGATTGCACGCCAATGGTTGTCTGTTGTACAGAATTCTCCGCTTGCGATTGTGTAATAACAACAGCGGACAGTTGCGATATGGGCAGCAGCGTTAAAGGTATTCAGGATCAGTTGAGGATATAGAAAAGTTAAGAATATGAGATAGCCATAAAAGCCTGTGGTGACAGGCAGAATGCAACGGAGGACCTGACGAAGGTTCTTCGTTTTTTTTGTGTTGGGAAGGAGAAGGACGTAACATCGTGGAAAGGGTTGTAATGGATAATTCTTCAAAAGTGCTATCATATCCGGTAAAATGAAATCGATTACATTATAATATGGGCATGACAATCCATAAACGAAGAGTGGTGAATCCAGTGGAAGATTCCATTCACGAAGTCGAAAATGAAAATATAAACCAACGAGGAACTGAGAGCAAAGCATTGAGTTCCTTAAGTGCCAACAGACTCTTGGATAAGTTATCCCGGCCTGAATTGGCCACGTTATACACAGACTTGAAGGCTTACGGTGAACGCGCCTTGAAAGAACCCATGCCTTCCTTGTCGTTCCGTTTATATCGACAGTTCAGCGATATGGGTGAGCGGAAAGCCTATGAAGAGGTTTATTTCGATCGTAGGGGCAGGCTTGCTGCTGTGGTGATGCTCGCATTAGACACAGCTAGGCCGGATGCACTGCAGGCGCTGGAAGAAATGTTGTGGGAAGTGTGTGGTGAGTATACGTGGTGTTTGCCCGCGCATCTGGGTACGGGAGAGGTCAACCAGGTGAATGGAAACATCGATCTGTTCGCCGCAGAGACGGTACATATGCTGGCTGAGATTGTGACCATTCACGCCGAGCGGCTGGATCGCCTTGTCATAGAACGGATCAGGTCTGAAGCAGAACGGCGAATCTTCATCCCGCTTTACCAGGAGCAACGGAAGTTCCACTGGCAGACAGCGGATCACAATTGGTCGGCAGTCTGTGGTGGCTGCTGTGGCATGGCCGCATTGTTGCTGCTCGAGGATGAGTCCACGCTACGGGAATCGATCTCCCATACGGTCAGCTGTATGAACGCATTCCTGAGCGGATATGGCGAGGATGGCGGCTGTGCCGAAGGCATTGGATATTGGGTATATGGCTTTGGTTATTTCACCTATTATGCCGAGATGCTTCGTGAGTATAGTGAGGGCGAACTAGATCTGCTGGCGGGTCCCAAAATCGCAGACATCGCAACCTTCCCGTTGCGAGTTCATCTGTCGGGTGGCACATTCGTGAATTATTCGGACAGTGCCGAGCAGGAAGAGATCCCTTCCGGATTACTCTCCCTGCTCGCATCCCGGGTCGGGTTGCAGGTGGATCTGCCGCTTCATATTCCACTGCTTACAGATGATCCCTGTCATCGCTGGGCTCATCTATTGCGGAACGTGATGTGGAGCGATCCGGCAGTATACGGTGATGAAGGTGCCTCTGCGCAGGCTGAACGGGGATTTATTTTTCAAAATCTGGGCTGGATGATTGCAAAAGGCTCACTTGATTCTCCGGATACAAAACATGCGAATGGCGGCCCCCTTCATGTGGCTATTTCCATTAAAGGCGGGCATAACGATGAACCTCACAACCATAATGATCTGGGGCAGTTCATTATCCATTGCGGTGGTGAGAATATTCTGTGTGATCCAGGAGCAGGGTTGTATACCCAAGCGTATTTTGCACCAGGCAGAGAGCAGTTGTTACACATCTCCTCATCCGGGCATAACGTTCCGCTCATTGAAGGCCAGGAGCAAAGTTCGGGCCGACAAGCGCAAGCCCATGTTTCAGAGGCAAAGCTGGCAGAGGGTGGCGGTGAGCTGAATACAACATTGGATCTGACATCCGCTTACTCTGGAGCTGCTTCACTGGCTCGTTATACGCGCCAATTTCATTGGAAGATGGCTTCTGACAGGAGCTGGAATGGAGCGGAATTGCGTCTCATTGACCGTTTTCAATGGAAGAGCAGGATGGTGTCTTCGGCAGAACGATTCTCTTCGGTGGATGTTTCAGATGCAGGATGTTCGAGCGTAGTGGAGCGATGGATGAGCAGAGTACAGCCTGAGGTGGTGAAGAGCGGTAATCTTCGCTGGCAAGGCATACATGGAACGGTCCATATGACGTATGATGCGAACCAGTGGCAGGTTTTTACGGAGGTTATGAACACAGTTGATCATGACAATGTCCCAGTCACATTCTATCGGACGTCACTATCATGGACAGGTGTGATCGATGAGACGGATGTTCGGACAGAACGTCCTAATCCGCTTGAAACGGTATGTGAGGTACGCTTCATCATTGAATCGAAAATGGGAGAAACCGAGGTGAGCATGCGTGAGTAAATATACATCTGCGTCCACGTATCCATGGAAAGACGAACTCGAACATTACCGTACATTGGCAGAACAAGCGGGCCCCCCTCCAGCAGACGGCTGGAATAGGGAGCGCAAGTTGGCACTTGTTGAGAGTGTTGTTCGCGCTTACACACCATATCAGGACAGCCAAGGCGCAATTATCGATCCGTTCTCGGGTGTGGAGAGGTATTATTCTACACCGGCCTATGCGATGGCTGCGGCAGTTCTGGTTGATGCAGGGCGTACAGATCTGCTTCAATCCGCAGCGGCAGCACTATCACAGAGCATTGATGCCATAGTCAATGGTAGCGCACCTGACAACCACCCTGATTTTTATCCAGTGCTCATGATGAGAGCTTATATGTTGTTGAAGTCACATCTGCCTGAACAAGCACAGATCTGGGCTGAGGCACTTAAGACGATCAGTCCTGAACAAGACTATGTATTTACGATGAGCAAGATGAACAATCCCAATCGTATGATTAACTGGAACGCCATTATGATCTCTGGCGAATATCTGCGGTGGCATGAACAGCTGGCGAGTGAGGATACAACGTGGATGGATCGTTATCTGGAAGCCTATCATGTGCCCCGGTTTACGGCCCTTGGGTTGTATCAGGATGGACCGCTGGACCGTCCGAATTGTCCATTTTCCTATGATATTGCCACCCGTTATCACCTTGGGGTGATGCTCGAAGCAGGTTACGAGGGAACCACTGCCGATACGTTACGTGAGCAGCTGCGCCATGGTGCCTTCAGCTCGCTACTGACGCTCTCGCCGTTAGGTGAGATTCCACCGCGTGGTCGCAGCTCCCAGCACCAGTGGAATGAAGCAGCGGCGGCTTATGTATGCTCCACACATGCAACACTAGCGTTACATGCGGGAGATCCGGTGATGGCGGGTGCTTTTGCACGTGCGGCCAATCGGTGTTTTGCTGCTGTTGAGCGCTGGAAGATGGATGATGGACGCTTGAAAATCGTGCGCAATGAATACGCGCCAGAAGATAGGCATGGGTATGAAATCTATACCAACCACACCTGTTACAACCTGTGGACGGCAGCAGCGCTGGCCCACGCTTGTCTCAGTGATCCGGGAGACGATGTGGGCGAAGTGTATCTTCCTTCCGAGGTGGGCAGTAGGGTTTTGCAGACCGATGGGTGGTTTGAAACTGTGATTGCTTCCATACCTGGCCAGCAACTGGTATTACACACGGCGATGAATGATCCGTATACGATCCCTGGTCTGGTAAGGATTCAGCAGACGGGGTTACCTGGTCTGATTGGTCCGTCCGCTGCCAGCCATATGCAGGCCGGATTCACGGAATTTGCCAAAGGGGCGGTCCGTCCGCTCAGCTACTGTCCTGCCTGGAAGACACCAGATGGGGTATGGCACAGTCTTGCAGAGGGGATTCCATCCGGTGGTGCATATGATCGTGACGTTGGATTGGACCCTGCACAGGGAGGAGGCTCCATTGTGTACGAGAAGGTGGACCATGATACCCGGAATCAAGTGGAGCAGCATCTGGCGGAAAAAGCGGCAGAAGATGGTGTGAATGCCTTGGAGAATTCTTTTGCCGTGACGTGGGTCGGTCCATTACCCGGAATTGAAACATTGCGTACTCATTATGTGCAACAGGCGGATGTGCTGACTATAACGTATGAATTCGAAGGTGAGATTGCGGCGGCAGGTGCACTCATTCCATTGATGTTCCATGATGGCCGTGAACAGGCGGTGATTACCCACACGGATCATAGCGTACGAACGGAGTATCGGGGGGCCTGTGTAGAATCTACAGCGCTGGATCAGGGAGCAGTTATTCATCTGGAGGAGCAAGCCGTGGCTTCACGTAATGGGTTGCTGAAGGAAGCGCGGATTGAAGTGAACGGAGCACGAAGTCTCACGTTTACGATACGATTGGGTGAGGTTACACATGAAGGCGTTTAGGTCGAGGATCATTAGATCTCGAAACATCTCGAAGCATAGTTAAAAGTGTTAGATGTCTGGTATTGAATCGAGGAGGGATTATGTTCATGAACACATCAACGTCGGTAAAATGGCTCGAGGAAGCGTGGCAACAGGGAGCTGCCAAAACCATTCGGAATGCAAAGCGGATTAAGGATACATTTCCACACATTGCCCCACAAGGGACGTATGACCGGAATGATCCGGAATGGTGGACAGCAGGTTTCTGGCCTGGATTGTTATGGCTGGTCTATGAGGATGCTCCGGAAAGTGAAGCGGCGGCTTCGCTACATCGCATTGCCGAAAGCTGTGAGCGGCAACTGGAGGGTTGTCTGCGTGATCCCGAATCGGTGGATCACGATCTGGGGTTCATCTGGCTGCTTAGTGGCGTAGCCAACTACCGCCAGACGGGCAGCATGGATGGACGGCGGCGTGGCATGCTTGCCGCCAACCTGCTCGCTGCCCGGTTCCACGTGCGCGGTGAGTTCATCCGCGCCTGGAACTTCAGCTCGTCAGCAATGGATACGCGCGGCGTAGCCATCATTGACAGCATGATGAACCTGCCGCTGCTCTACTGGGCATCCGAGCAGAGCGGCGATCCTCGCTTCCGCTGGCTGGCGGAAGCACATGCGGACACCGTGGCGCGCGAATTCATCCGCGCTGACGGGTCCATCTGCCACGTGGTGGAGTTCGATCCACACACGGGGCAGAAGCTGCGAGAGCATGGCGGACAGGGCCATGCTCCAGGTTCCGCCTGGGCGCGGGGCACCGCCTGGGCGTTGCACGGGTTTGCGCTGTCTTTCCGGTATACGGGCGAAGCCCGATATCTGGAGACAGCGGAGCGTGCGGCCGATTTCTTCCTCGCCATGCTTGGCGAAGAGATCGTGCCGGTGTGGGATTTCCGCGCACCTGCGGAGCATCAGGTGGCGTGGGACTCGTCCGCTGCGGCGATTGCCGCGAGCGGGTTGCTAGAGCTGGCGAAGCTGTCGCCGCGCGGGGAGACCTATGCTGCCGCGGGAGAGCGTATCGTCCGCGGGTTGCATGAGCACTATAGCTCCGGCGACTCGGCAGCGGAAGAAGGTCTGATCATGCAGGGAACGGTGCATTACCCGCGAAGGGCGAGGGTTGAATGTGCCGATTATATACGGCGATTATTTCTATATGGAAGCGCTGGCGAAGCTGCGTGGACATGCGGGTTTATTTTAAAAAAAAGAATTGAGAACTATGTACAAGAGGAACTGAGGTTGAGAACGGATTAGTAAGGTAGTAGTGTTATGAGCCTTCGAGTTATAAGCAAACCATCATCACCTGTCCGCGTGCGGCTGTCTCCAGTATTAGGAACGATATCCCTTCTATTGGAGACGGAGTATACCTAAGCTTGAGCTTTGAATAGAAAATCAAGGTGAGCGGACAGGCGGATGGTGTACATAATCGAATGAAGACAAAAGAATATCTGGCCTATGAATACTCATTCTTACGGGTCCAGTTGGGGTGCAGACTTAGCTATGCTCTACTGAAAAAATCACTTTTCACTTCGAAGGCGTGCGTCTCAGGATGACAAAGTCGGCAGAAGATTGATCTGGATAGCGCTGCGGAATAATCTCATGAACTTTGAAATCAGGGTAGTCGAAGAGATATTCAAACAGATTACGGTCCTGGATTGTATCAATCCCCGGGTTGCCGTTTTCTTTCAAACGGGTGTAAAGCACCACCCATGCTGTTGAGGAGTGCAGAATATCATAGAGGGTATTGCGAAAATCTGTTTCATCCGTGATGTGATATAACACATCCAGACAGACCGTCAGATCGGCTTGCAGGAAACCTCGGTTAATCCATAGGCCTGGTGTATACAGCATGAAACTCTTGGACGAATCCTTGGCAAATTGGGAAGCACAACGCTTTACTGAAGAAGCCGCTACATCCACGCCCAGGTAATCCTCATAATTCATGTATTGCAACTGGTTGCCATCCCCACATCCAAACTCAATGACACGATGAATCCCTTCACGTTGAATCAGTCCGTTCACGACCTCGGCCTTGAATTCAGCCAAAACCCCGTATGAACCCCTCCCGGAAGTTTCACCCGAACGATATGTTTCCTCCCAATACCCGATGTAATCAAAAGGCTGACGCATTATGTTTCCTCCAATCCTGTTAAAAGAAGTTCAAGACAGTCAATATACATAGGTATGCGTAATATTCGCAGGTATGATCGGTTGAAACAGGAATAGAAGATAAATTAATTTCCATAGAATTCCCTGAAAATTTCCTGAAAGTCTAAACATCTGGAAAGAACTTGCCGACATAAAACATAAGGAAAAAAATGATGATAATCGGGGGGAAATGATGTTAAAGCCAAGATTGACCAAGTACATGGTGATGATGCTGGTGTTGATGCTGAGTATTTCCAACGTAGGCTTGGCCGCTGCGGCAGACAAAGAACTGTCCAAAATTGTGGTTTCCAAGAATGAGATGTCGCTCGAAGTTGGTGATTCCAGTTCCGTTACAGTGACAGGTGTATATTCTGATAATACATCGACAAACGTAACGATCAGTTCATCCTGGAGTACCAGTGATACTTCGATAGCAACTGTATATAATGGTGCAATTACAGCCAAAAAGGAAGGTACAGCGACGATTACCGCAGCTTACCAGGGTCAGAGTCAGACCGTTCAAGTGAAAGTGACGAAGAAGGTTAAAGCTCTTTCGAAAAACGTGCAAAGTCTGGACTTGCGTACGGGAGACACGAAAGAAATTATTTTGACAGCAACGTATAGTGACAATGAAACAAATAGTGCAGCAGCAAGTACCGCAGAATGGTCCACCAGTGATGAGAAGGTTGCTACCGTTGTGAATGGTAAAGTAACTGGACAAAGCGCAGGTACGGCAGTTATTACTGCGAAAGTTGGCAGCCAAAGCGTGACGGTGGATGTTAACGTTGAAGTGGTTAAACGTGTAGATGTAGATAAACAGCAGGTTAACCTGTTGTTGAACAAAAGTGAAAGTGTAAAAGTGACGGCTACTTATCCAGATGGCACAACCAAAGATGTAACCGATCTGGCGGAGTGGACATCCAGCAATGAGAAGGTCGCAGACGTTCTTAAAGGCGAAATTACAGGATACTCGGCAGGTTCTGCCAAGATCACAGCCAAATACGGTACGAAATCAGTATCCGTTGACGTGGATGTGGATCTGACGAGCAAACTGAGTGTGGTGAAACAAAGTATTTTCTTCCGTTTGAGTGATACAACCAAAACGGCTAATGTCGTTGTAACGGCTTCTTATCCAAACAGCAGCGATGTGAATGTAACCGATCAGGCAACATGGACATCCAGCAACGAGAAGGTTGCAACGGTATTCAAGGGACAGGTCACAGCGATTAGTGCAGGTTCAACAACGATTAAAGCAACCTACAGTGGCAAAACCGTAGAAGTTGCTGTGGATGTAGATACGGCAAGATATTTGGATATTAAAGATGTAAATGACAAACTCGCCATGAGTGTTACCGGTGATAACAAGTCTAAGACATTGGTAGCCAATGCCGAATATATTGATGCCAGTACAGAAAATGTAACTTCCAAAGCAACATGGACTTCAAGCAATCCAGATGTCGTATATGTATCAAACGGCGATCTGATTGCATACAAATCCGGTACGGCTACGATCACTGTAGCTTATGGCGGTAAAACGGTTAAATTCACAGTGAATGTAGACGTAGCAGACAAGTATGAGATGGACAAGAAAAAAGCATCGGTAGCTGTTGGTGGAACGACTTCGGCCAAAGTGCTGGCGTTGTATGGTGAAACATCCAAAGATGTATCTGAAGATGCAACTTGGAGCAGCAGCAGCGACAAAATCGCTGAGGTAGATAGCAAAGGGGTTATCACAGGTGTTGCTACAGGTAAAGTAACCATTACTGCGAAAATTGAAGGTAAAACACTGACTCTGCCTGTTGAAGTAGGTATGGCTAGTGGACTGGAAGCAGATGTGAACTTCGTTGTGCTGTCTGCCAAAGAAACACAAACCATTCTTCTGACAGGTACGGATGAAGATGGCAACACGCTGGATGTAACATCCGAAGCAACCTGGAAATCCAGCAACTCACGTGTAGCGGGATGTGAAAAAAGGCGTGATCACAGGTAACAGCAGTGGTAAAGCCAACATCACAGCAGAATACGGCTCCAAAAAAGTGACGATCCAAGTTGAAGTGGATGTCATCTCACGTATTGAAGCTTCCGAGCTGGCTCTTTCCCTGAAATCAGGCGATACAGCTGATCTGACGGTAACTGCCTTCTTGAGCGACGGTAGCGAGCGTGATGTTACGGACAAAGCTGAATGGAAAACGAACAGCTACAAAGTAGCTCAAGTGACCAAAGGTAAAGTCAAAGCTACAGGTTCAGGTAAAGCCAAAATCACAGCAAAATACGGTAGCAAGTCTGTCACGATTGCTGTAGATGTGGATACACTGAAATATTTGCAGACGGATAAAGTAACGTTGACCATGAAACCTGGTGAAAAGGTAACCGTGGCGGCTACTGCAACGTATGCTGATGGCAGTGAAGCTAATGTATCCAAACCGGCTCTCTGGAAATCTTCCCGTATTGCAACAGCATCGGTGAAAGATGGAATTATCCAGGCGAACGGCAAAGGTAAAGCAACAATTACGGTGACATTTGCAGGTGTGAAAACCAAAGTGACGGTAGTGGTTGAAGCGAAGTAAACGATATTTTTCAAATGTGAGTGTGAAACGCGCAAATAAAAACGGTGATGCCAGCTAATAGCTGGTATCACCGTTTTTTGGTCTATAAACTAGAGCGTGTCTCCAAGCGCTAACGAATCTGAAATGTCTTATTCAGGGATTTGGAGCGTTTGTAGAAATCTAAGGAATCTGAGACACGTTATATCGGAAATTACAGTCTTTTATAGTACTTGTGTCAGGTGATTGTGGTAAATAACGTGTCTGATGTTCCTTACAATTTATAAAGAGGACCTAAAGACCAAATAATTGGACACTGACATCCTTCCTCATAAAGCTTGTCTAAGTATTAAGACAGTTAAAAAAAGAAACGTCCAGAACCTCTGCATACACCCATTGCAGATGTATCCAAGAGATTCTGTGACGTTCCCTGTATGTTCTACTACTACATTGTGTGAGACAGTACCAGTGCACCATAGGCAAAAGCGATTACGATCAGAATGGCCGGATGCAGCTTGGTCTTGGTCATGACCCAGAGCGAGATGCCTGCAATGATCAACGTCTGCCAGATGCCGATGGAATTGGTGGATAGCTGACCGAATTCCCATGTAAGCAGAATCATGAGTACAGCGATAACAGGCTGCACGAGTAGGGTCATGCCTTTGACTTTTGGTGAAGTACGATGTTTGTTCAACAGACGAAGTAATATAATTAGTGCGGTCGCGGAAGGTACGATTGTGGCAAAACTTGCGATAAATGCCCCAAACCAGCCTGCTACGTGGTACCCGACAAATGCAGCAATTTTGGTTGCAATCGGCCCGGGAAGGGCGTTACCAATCGCCAGTACATCACCGAATTGCTCTGTGGTCATCCATTGGTAATGGTTCACAATCTCTTCCTGCATAAGCGGAATGGAAGCTGGACCGCCCCCATATCCCAAGATGTTTGCTACGAAAAATCCCCAAAATAATTCCCACCAGGTCTGGAGCATCCTTAGGACACCCCCTTATCGGACTCGCCTTTGGACTTGAAGCGCTGAACCAGATCCAGATGAAAGACACCATATCCCAGGAAAACCGCGATCACAATCCCCGGATGGATATCCAGCAGCTGCAATAGTACAAAGGCAATTACGCCGAATAGGGCGGCAAAAACTTTACCGAGTCCCTTCCAGGCTTTCATGGCAAATTCATAAGCCATCATGCCCAGCATGACAAAAATGACTGGCCGAACGGCGGCTACCATGCCGGCTACTACTTTCGACTCGCGTAGCGCGTACATGGAACCGAGCAGAGCAATGATGGCAATGCTTGTCGGCAAAATGTGAGCGAGTACGGACACGATCGCGCCCAGCACACCTTTGGTTTTATAACCGAGATATGCAGCCATCTTGGTCGCGATGGGACCCGGCAGGGCATTGGCGATAGCCAAAATCTCGCCGAACTCCTCATCACTGACCCATTTGTAACGCGTAACGGCTTCGTAACGGATCAACGGAATAACCGAAGGACCACCGCCGTATCCGAGAATTCCGGTTCGTACCATTCCGATGACGAGACCGTTGTAATCTTTCCAACCCATGCTGATTTCCTCCTAGAGTCTCATGCCCATCCGGCTTTTATAACGCTTCAATAATAGCTGTGATTCCACTTTGACGATACCCGGCATCTTATAGAGCTTCTCCAGCAAGAACTGCTCCATCTCTTCCATATCCGCAAAAATACCGTGCATGTGCAGGGTACTTGGGCCTGTCATATGATAAAGGCTGGTGACGGCTGGCTCTTCATCCAGTTTCTCAGCGACTTCATCCAGGAAGGGCGGTTCAACATCGACATTGAAAAAGGCCGAGACCTGAAGCCCAACTTTGCCAGGGTTGATCACAACGGTAAAGCGTTCGATGATTCCTTTTTCGGATAACGCATTGATGCGCGCCTGAACTGCTACACGTGACAACCCGATCTGTGTACCCAGATCCGTATAGGATATTCGGCTGTTATGGTGAAGCGCGGCGATGATTTTGCGATCCATCTCGTCCAGATTGTACATTTGTGGAATTTCCCCACCCTTGGAGGAGCGTTTCTCTGACATGTTGACCATCCTTTTCTCTCGCTATATGAAATGAACAATGAAATTTTACTAAACATACAATGTGTATGTGGCATTCATAGTTTAATGACGAATCGTAACTGGAGTCAATCTATTTATCATGATTATTGAATTTAACCGATTTTGAGCCTTCATTTTGTCATTTCGACCAATCGGAAATAAAAAGACCACTCGCACAGTCCAATAGCGAGCAGCCGTTAAATAATAGATAAGCTGGAGTGAAGCGCAAAGTGTGATACAAAGCATGTCCGGTTATCCCTGTGCTGTCTTGGGCAGTAAAAGGGTAACGGTGGTCCCTTCGCCAGGCTCGGAAGAAACTCTCAACGTTCCTCCTGCACCACGGGCACGCTCTTCCATACTGAACAATCCAACGCCATTGCCTGCGGTTGCTTCGCTGAATCCAGCACCCTGGTCTTCAATAATAACCATCGTCATGTTCTCAGCGTCTTCTATAGTAACACGTGCCTCGGCAACATCGGCATACTTCGCGACATTGGTTAAGGCTTCCTGAATAATTCGGTAGATGGCTATCTCCCGGTTCATTTCCAATCGTTTGCGCAAATTACATTCCAGATCAACTTCGATCCCGTAGTGACGGGTGTAATTCTCGATATACGTACGAATCGCCGGAACAACACCCAGGTCATCCAGAACGGATGGTCTCAGCTCCCATGCCATACCGCGTACATCTTCCATGATACCCGTGACCTGCTTACGAAGTGCTTCAACCCCGGGGTGAGGCTGGTCTGCCAGCAGGCGATCCATCTGAATCACCAGAGAGAAGAGACTCTGTCCAATCCCGTCATGCAGTTCACGCGAGATCCGGCGTCGTTCCTCTTCCTGAATGTTCATCACTTGGGACATCATCTTTTGCAATTCGGCTTCGACGGATTTCAGCTTGGTGACCTCGCTGCGTACAGCCAGGTATTGATATGGCTCCCCGTCGTTATCAAGGAAAGGCACGATGGTGGTGTTGACCCAATAATGACTGCCATCTCTGGCACGATTGAGAATTTCCCCGTTCCATACCTTACCTGAGGATATCGTTTCCCACAGGTTTTTCATAAAGCTTTTGCCATGGTATCCGGAATTAATGATTCGATGATCCTTACCGATCAGTTCCTCGCGCTCATACTGCGAGATTTCACAGAATTTATCATTCACATACTGGATTTTCCCCTTGCGGTCTGTCAGGGCTACAATGGAGGATTCATCCAAGGCAAATTTCAGATCACTCAGTTGATGCAGGGAACCCTTCAACCTGCTGCGAAATTCATTATCGGTAATGTGATCATCGATTTCGTTCAGCAGGAGGCGTACGGGCTGGTCTGCGAGTCCACTTAATCTGTTCTTGCGTGCACTACTCAAAGTTCAGCAACCCCTTTTTCATGGCGAATTTCACCAGTTCCGGTCGTGTACGCAGGCCAAGTTTCTCCATCAGATTGCTTTTGTGGGATTCAACCGTTTTGACACTGATGATCAGATGTTCGGCGATTTCCTTGTTGGCGTAACCCTTGGCAATCCAGGACAAAATCTCTTTCTCCCGCTCGGATAACGTGTCATACGGTCCGGCGTTTTCCTGTTTGGCTTTGTCCAGGTATTCACTCATCAGCCGCTTGGTTGCACTGGGGTACAGATAGGCGCTACCCTCTGCTACGGAACGAATTGCAGCAAGCAATTCTTCATGCGGCGCACTTTTGAGTATATATCCGGATGCTCCCGCGTGGATGGCACGGAACAGATATTCTTCATCGTCATGCATGGTTAGTATCAAAATGGAGACATCTGGCATCAATTTCTTCAATTCAGCGGTAGCGGTCAGACCGTCTTTGCCTGGTGGCATGCTGAAATCCATCAAGACCACATCTGGTTTCAACTCTTGAGCCTTGGCAATGGCTTCATCGCCATCTGCGGCATCTCCAACGATATGTATATCATTCTTTCCTTCAAGTAAGGCGATCAGCCCGGAACGCACGACAACATGGTCGTCTACAACTAATAGTTGAATCACATGATTTCCCCCTGTCCGCTTCCTTAGTTCTATCTATATCATAACAAAAAAAGAAGCCATTCAGAGCTTTAATCTCCGAATAGCTTCTCTCACGCTCTAGTTCAAACTTTTATCCAAACACCTTCGGCTGAAGATGTAGAGCGATTTGCTCCGTCTGCCGGATCATGTCCGATGAGAAGGTGCAAGGCAGTCTGCTGCCAACAAGCAGCACGGCACCAGGCACGCTTCCTTCCTGGAACACAGGTACCGCTATGGCACTTACCAGCCGCTCAGCAAGCATTAACGGGCAACGACCGGGTGTATGCTCCCCGGTGGATTGTGCATCAGATCGAGCTGTGCGTCCAGTCCGAAGGGCTGTGCCGACCAGATCTTGTCCGGGGCGCATTTCCATGCGTTTCACCCGTTCATTACTAGCCCCAGAGGTATACTTCCAGCGTAGCATCGTACCGTTCAGACAGGCAAGTCCACAGAAGTCGCTGGATGTGTTCAGGCGCAGGCCGTCGATCATCTCCTGAATGCCAGATGGCAGTTCATCATGCATGAGAGGACACTTCCTTTATCGAAATTATAACGTACGTAACGTGGAATTATTATCATTAACCTTTTAGAATCATCTTAAAGTAAGGGTATTACAATGTTAATTCTATTGTAGACCCTTTCTCGTACATTGTAATTCAGGGAAAACCCCTATTTCCGTTCTATAATTTACTGAACATGGGCAGTGGAGGACTCCTGAATCAGGTGCACCAAGGGATTGAAGAAATGCGAAGGATGAGGCATATCGGTGAAATGTGACTTTTCTCACAGCAAATTCAGGGAGTTTCTCGTTAATGATCAGGTAATCCCCCGATAACCCTCGCGCTACTTTCGCGGTATGATGAATACATAAGGAATCACCGAGGAGGACGAAGGTTATGGGTACAGTATTTGTAGAAAGAACAACCCAAAGAACAGAGCAGAAACAAACGGAGGCGGGCAAAATGACACGGGAAACAGGCGGAATCCTTTCGTTCGTTACACCTGAGCAATGGGGCCTGATTGAAGCAAAAATGCAGCCCAAACGGGTGAAGTCGGGGTATAGTCTCTTTCTCGAAGGCGATGAAGCCGGATATCTGTACTACATTCGTTCGGGACGAGTGAAAATGACCAAGTCGACGGAGGATGGCAAGGAAATTATTTTATCCATTCAGCAAAGCGGCGATCTCATCGGTGAATTCGGCGGCGTCGGCGGATTGAATCACAGCTACAGTGCAGAGATGGCGGAAAAAGGGGAACTGGCCATTATCTCGCTTAGCGATCTGGAAAGTATACTCAGCAAACATGGCGACCTTGCCTTGAAATTCTTGCAATGGATGGCACTGTCGCAACGGATCACCCAGTCGAGATTCCGTGATTTGCTGCTCTATGGCAAGGCGGGTGCGCTCGCTTCGACACTGATCCGTGCCAGCAATTCGTATGGCAGGGTTACACCGGATGGCATTGTGCTGGACATGAAGCTGAACCATACCGATCTTGCCGAGATGATTGGAGCTACCCGGGAGAGCGTAACGCGGATGCTGGGGGCATGGAAGGAACAAGGTACGCTGGATATGATGGACGGCAAACTGATGATTCGTGATCTTGCAGCCCTGCGCTGTATGTGTGGATGTCCTACATTCCCGAGCTGTCCGGTAGAGCTGTGCCGGTTGTAACATAGCTTGTTCCGGTGTTCCGAGTTGAGGGAAGAACAACGGTTGCATCCCCGAGGAACAAATTTGATTTAGATTCCAAATGAGGCTTCACCTCCATTGGCGATTGGGGTCGTTACGGAGAATAATAAAAAGAGCTGGCATCCGTATAATCGGTGTCAGCTTTTTTGATGTATGCGGAAAATCACATATGTAGCATTGGGTCTCCATTGGCCGTGCCATATTCACTGGCGAGAATCGAATAGATCACAGAGTCATGAAAGGAGCCTTTGTAGAACCAGTGCTCCCGTAATAGCCCTTCTCGCTGCATGCCGATCTTCTTCATGACGTTCTCCGAAGCTGTGTTGTGCGGACGACATTTGGCGTAAATCCGGTGAATGCCCAGTTCGTTGAAGCCAAAGCCTAGTAGAGCACTGGCTGCTTCGGCGGCATAACCTTTTCCTTGATAGGCGGGATTAAGGACGTAACCGATCTCTGCATTGGTTTTCTCCATCACGTGAATACCTACTCCGCCAAGGAGAGTTCCATCACTTTTCAAACATATCGCCAGTTCATAGCCTTCTCGTGGTTTTGTCTGCTGCATGTCCAACACAAATTCCACATAAGCTCGTGTATCTTCTTCGGTATTCGGCCCCCACGCTGTATGCTGTGTAACTTCTGTCATGGATGTGTAGCTATGTATACTTTTCCAGTCTGTCTCCAGAATATCCCTGATGATGAGTCGTTCGGTCTCCAATTGCATAGCTATTCCCCTCCTATATATATTGAACTAAATAATATTACACTTGCCACTCCGATGACAGAACAACCTTCCGATCGCTGTTATCCCCAGATTTTTTGGATTCCCTTTTTCAAAGGGGAAAATCCGGGGATAAAGGCGAACGCTCCGCTTCTTCAGGTTATTTCTGTCCTCTCCGTTTCTCGTGTAAATGTTTAGTTCAATTATATAGTAAAACAAAAATAGCCCAGTAACCGATTCGTGTAAAGAATGGGTTACTGGGCTATGTAAGTATAAGGCATATTATTGTGGTTGTTTACATTGAACTGCGGGATAAGTATAAGCCAGCTTACGGATAATTTCCTTTTGCCATCTCGTATCACCCAGATTGGTTGCCAGGTTCAGAAGATCCAAATAATCGTCAAGCTGCAGATCAGCCTTTTGCAGAGTTGTATTCATTCGATGTTCGTTCCCCTTTATCTATAAAATCGTAAAATTATATGCAGTAGAAAGTTACAAAGAGACAAGTTCAAGAATGATAATCATTATCACGTTTATATATTCATTATGCAATGAACGCTGGCAAAATGCAATCCCAAGTCGCATCGAATTTAACTTTTTTCTGAAAATAGGCTCATCCACAGCACATAGGGAATGTATACACCGAGATATGCGGACGGATACAAGAACCAGCCATTCAACAGGAAATGGTGAATCTCGGTGGTGAATGTGGTCATATGAGCATTCGTCGCATACACATCACCAGCGATAACGGTTGCCGCACTGTAGAAACAGAGTAGCGCAAGAATATGGAACACTCGGGTAATCATTCGGGAACGAAGAGCAACATAAGCCATAATCAGCGGAACAATCAACAAGAGTATCAAAAATACCAACTTCATCATCGTTGTACTCCTTCGGTAAATGGAAATCTAATGATAATCAGTATGGGCCAATAGACTCAACTTCTAAACTTTTTCATAAACTTTACAAAAAGAAAGAGGAATTCAGCATATGAACAATTAAATTAAAGGAGGATAACCCATTATCAGGTAATTTAGAGGAGGAGAAAGGGAATATGAAAAAGGCGTTATGGCAGCACTGGATCGGGGCATTCCTGGTCTTTATCATGATGGCAACCGCACTGCTGGGGCCGGGTTCGCAAAGTCCGGTACAAGCTGCAGCACCACTTACGGTATCTCAGGCCATCGCTGCCCAGAGCGGTGGAGGAACAGCAACGGTTGAAGGAATCATTGTTGGACATGCTACCGGGTCACTTACCGCGAAGTTTACATCTCCCTATGCCAATGATTTTAATGTTCTGATTGCAGATTCAGCGTCAGAGCGGACCAACGCCAGATTATTGGATGTACAGATTCCCTCATCTTTCCGTTCGCAATATGGATTGGCGTCCAACCCCAGTCTTGTAGGCAAAAAGATCATCGTAACCGGAACCTTAGGTGCCTACAACAGCTATGCAGGAGTCAAAAACCCAACGTCCATCACACTTTCCTCCGGAACAACCAATCCTGATCCAGAACCGAACCCGGGCACAACACTGCCGGACGGTACCGGCAAGAAAGTATTGTTCGATAATACCCACGCCCAGACAGCAGGTGCTGCCGACTGGATTATTGATGGGGCATTTTCGGATTTTGCCAACGGTTTGCGAAACGCAGGCTTTGCCGTGGATCAGCTGGAACGCAGTATCCCGTATACATTCGGTGAGCAAGCCATCACCTATAATAAATTGAAAGATTACGACGTCTTTGTCATTGGCGAAGCCAACGTGCCGTTCAAAGCGACTGAGCAGGCTGCGCTGGTGCAGTACGTGCAGAACGGAGGAAGTATCTTCTTCATCTCCGACCACTATAATGCAGACCGCAACAAAAACCGCTGGGATTCTTCCGAAGTATTCAACGGTTATCGCCGCGGTGCCTTCCTGAATCCAGCCAAAGGCATGTCTTCGGCTGAAGCCGAATCACCAGCGATGCAGAGTGTGACGAGTTCAGACTGGCTCGCGACGAACTTTGGTGTCCGTTTCCGCTACAACGCCCTTGGAGATGTAAATGCATCGGATATCGTTGCACCTGCACAATCCTTCGGCATTACGGCTGGCGTCAATTCTGTAGCCATGCATGCGGGATCGACCATTGCGATTATAGACCCTAACAAGGCCAAAGGCTTGGTGTATGTACCAAGTGGTGTGTCCAAGTGGGGCAATGCCGTGGATCAGGGTGTATACAATGGTGGTGGACGAGCTGAAGGTGCTTATGCTGCCATTGCAAAGGTTGGTGCGGGCAAAGCCGCATTTATTGGCGACTCTTCCCCTGTGGAAGACGCTACTCCGAAATATTTGCGTGAAGAGACGGGTGCTACCAAGAAGACCTACGATGGATTCAAAGAAGTGGATGATGCAACTTTCCTTGTGAATACTGTGAAATGGCTCGCGGTCAAAGAGAGCTACACCAGTCTGGCACAAGTGCCAGGACTGACATTGGATACAGCCACAAGCCTGCTTCCGATCGAAGCTCCGGCTGCATCAACCGAGCCGCAACTTGAGCCGTGGGCTGCACCTGCGGCAGGGTACAAATGGTATGACCCGACTACATTTAAGACAGGTTCATACGGCAAAGCGCAATAAGTGAAATAGACAGGACATCAAATAATGCGAGTAGGGTCTGACCGTGGAGTTTTGCGGACAGGCTCTTTTTTGCTTGTTATATCAGTTACAATGAAGCCCATGATTAGCTCCTACAGCCCTGCCATTGTATAAATATATCCTCCGGAGGGGAAGGTATGGGTACTAATGATGCGGCGTGAAGCCCAACCCAACCAGAGGAGGCGGCGAATGATGACTCGGCAAGCAGACTGTGACAGTTCCTCGATGAGGCAGAAGCTTAAGGCAGACCTCCATCGTGTAGCAGAACGTATGAATCTGACGTTATCCCGATTTGACAATGACAGTGCCTGTCTGCTGGGGCAATTTGCAGAGATTCGAGCGGAGATCAAGCAGATCGAGGTGCTCGCCTCTTCGTTTTATCTGGATTGTTATCTGTCACCTTTTACCGAGAAGTTTGCCGAATTAACATCGAGCGTACAGCATCTATCTGACCGGAGATATGGGGCGTTGATTGTGATTGAACGGGAGATTCCGTTGGAGTCGATCATTCACTCAGGCGTGACTGTGGATGCAAGAGTGACGCATGCGTTGCTGGAATCGCTATTCATTCCTGGTGCGCCATTACATGACGGGGCTGTGTTGATTCGTGGCAATCAGATTGTATCCGCTGGTAATGTGCTGCCGTTGTCGCAAGCGGAAGTGCATGAACGAAAAATAGGCACTCGTCATCGGGCAGCACTGGGACTCAGTGAATTGACGGATGCGGTTGTATTGGTTGTCTCCGAGGAGACGGGACAGGCTTCATTTGCTGTAGATGGCGATTTGCATCCAATCAATGTGGTTGAGACGCTCCCTTAAATGTGAACGATCAAGTGGCCTACTTGGGGCGATTAAGATGAGGCTATTGAGGGAAGTGTACCTTTCTCCTGTAAGGGAGAGAGGTTTTTCTATTGATAGACGATAAAATTATAATCTGAAATTCGACAGCTTTGCTCCCGCCATATGAGAAACATCGATCGATGCTTCTCTGACATTGCGATGTGATTTTGCACAAACTGGGTATTCATGGGTACAATAGAGGATGGTCAATGAATAGAGAACAATGCGATTGGATCGCAAAAATGGTTGGAGGAGACGGTTAGCACATGAGTTGGTTTGAAGCAATGGAGCATCACGATTATGAGGAACTGGTTCTGTGCCAGGATCGAAATTCAGGGTTAAAAGCAATTATCGCCATACACGACACAACACTCGGCCCTGCGCTGGGAGGCACACGGATGTGGACTTACGCTTCAGAAGAAGCAGCCATTGAAGATGCCCTGCGCCTTGCCCGTGGTATGACATATAAAAATGCGGTATCCGGACTGAATCTGGGCGGTGGCAAAACCGTTATTATCGGAGATCCAAGGCGTGACAAAAACGAAGCGATGTTTCGGGCGTTTGGACGATATATTCAAGGATTGAACGGACGTTATATCACAGCCGAAGATGTGGGAACAACGGAAGAGGACATGAACCTGATCTATCAGGAAACCGATTATGTGACAGGCATCTCGGCGAGTTATGGTTCATCCGGTAATCCGTCGCCTGCAACGGCTTGGGGTGTATATCGGGGGATCAAGGCAGCAGCCAAAGAAGCATTTGGTACCGATCTGCTGGAGGGTAAAACGATAGCGGTCCAAGGTGTTGGCAATGTGGCGATGCATCTGTGCAAATATCTGTATGAGGAAGGTGCACATCTGATCGTTACGGATATCCATAAGGACTCGGTGAAACAGGCTGTGGACCGCTTCGGCGCAACAGCAGTTGATCCCGCAGACATCACTAGTGTGGAGTGTGATATCTATGCACCATGTGCACTGGGCGGCACGATTAATGACGATACGCTCAAAACGCTCAAGGCGAAGGTTGTAGCGGGCTGTGCCAATAATCAGCTGCTGGAGACCCGTCATGGGGATCAGCTGTATGATATGGGTATCGTTTACGCGCCTGACTATGTTATCAATGCAGGTGGTGTAATTAACATTGCGGATGAGCTAAACGGTTATAATGCGGATCGAGCATGGAGCAAGATCGGAGAGATCTATTCCAATCTGGAGAAAATATTCGAAAGCTCACGTACCGAGGGCATCGCAACCTATGTTGCCGCAGATCGACTGGCTGAGCGACGGATCGAACAGATGAAGAATACGCGCAGTACATTCCTGCAGAATGGCCACCACGCGCTAAGTTCTCGAAGATTGCGTAAGTAAACGTAATTGAATCATTACCAAATTTAAAACGGTCTGTTAGGTAACGGCAACATCCATTCCAAAGATGGATAGTCGATCTGACAGGCCATTTTTTTATGTTGCTATCAGAATTAAAAAAAAGAAAAACAGTGGCAATATCTCCCTAATTGATCAATTTCACTATGGATTTTTCCGATAAAGTATGTACATCGTTCAGATGCAGATGGTTCAGGGAAGTGGGGAGAAGGAAATGGGGAAAAGAAAAGGGGCAGGGCATAAGCTCAAAAATATGTCGCTTAAAATCAAGCTGCCTTTCATGATCAGTGTATTGGTTGTTTTGGTTCTGCTTGGTGCAACGACCACAAGTTATATGATTTCATCTGATGTTGTGGTCAAGAAAAGCAAGGATGAAATGAATGTGATGGCTGACCGCCTTGGGGAAGGGCTTTGGACAGCGATGCAGCTTCAACAACAATTGAGTCATGCCATATCGGTGCATAATACCTTCAAGGAACTCTTGGAGTTGCGTGATACCAACGAAATGACAGATGATACCTTTTTCACAGATGAGAATCCATACTTCAATACAGCAAATACGATTCTCACTGACAGTATAACCGATACGGAAGGCTCCAAGCCGGACCTGTTCGTATTTGATAAGGAAGGAACCATGGTGGCGGGAACCATGCCAGAAGTCATTGGGCAGTCACGGGGAGATCGGGAGTATTTCAAGGAGTCTATACAGGGGAAATCCTTCATCAGTGACGCGGTCGTTTCTAAGACTGGCAAGAAGCTCATTATTGTATTCTCGGAGCCTATCACCGATGAACAGGGGAATATACTGGGTGTGTTCGCCATGTCGGTGGACAGCAGCTTTTTCCTGGGGCAACTGGGAGACATTAAAATCAATGCCGAAGGCAGAGTTGAAGTGCTGAGCCGGAGCGGCATCATCATGTATGATTCATTGGACCCTTCCATTGTGGGACAAACGCTGGAAGCAGACAAGGAAGCGATGGGAATCATCGAGGCCAGAGCCACTGACAAAGTGAAAATCACTTCGATGGATCGAGATAACATCTATTATCGCGTTAATCAGATTCCCGGTGCAGATCTATCTGTGGTCATCATTGATGATTATGACGATATCAAGCGCCCAATAGAGGATATCCAACGTCAGATGGTTATCGTGACCTTGATCGGAGTTGTTCTGGCTATTGGTGTGGGATTGCTGATTTCTCGTAGTATTACAAGACCTATCATTCGTCTGATCGGGCTCTTCCAACAGCTTGCTCAAGGCAATCTGACCGTTAAGGCCAATGGCAGATATAACAGTGAATTCAAAGATCTGGCGGAGAGCTTTAATGGTATGGTGGAGCAGAACAGGAATCTCATTACCGATATGAATAATTCAATCCATGTCCTTCAAGCCAGCACGCAGGAATTGGAGGAGACATCCAGACAGACGGCAAGATCCATTGATGAGACATCGGCGACGTCCATGGGGATCGCGAAGGCGATGGAGGCCCAATCCGAAGATACCGAACAGATTGCAGGCAAATTCAACAGCTTCGGTGATAAAGTGGCTGCCATGAACAGCAGTGCGCAGGATGTGAAGGCGAGAGCAGATGAGATCGAATCTGTATTCCACAACGGGAATGAAGTCGTGAATGAACTGATGCGTATCAATGAGGTGAACGAACGGGAAGTGGAGAAAATCTCGGAGATTACCGTCAAACTTCAAACCAGTTCGGGCAGTATTAGTCAGATCACGGAAGCCATCAGCCAGATTGCGAAGCAGACCAATCTGCTTGCATTAAATGCTTCCATTGAAGCATCACGGGCAGGTGAGCATGGCAGAGGATTTGCAGTTGTAGCTGAGGAGATCCGCAACCTGGCAGAGCAGAGTTCCCGCCAATCCAAGGAAATCTCCAGTATTATTGAGCAGAATCTGGCTGATGTCGCCGAGAACAACCAAAGTGTTGCCGAAATTCACACCATCTCATCCAGACAGGATGAGCTTGTCTTGCAGACTCGTCAGGCATTTGATGTAATTTTGGAGAAGGTAACGGTCATTAATCAACAGATCGCTACGATGGCAGGACAGATGCAGGAGATGTTACAGAACAAGGATGATGTACTGGAGTCGGCCCATAGTTTGTCGGCTTCAGGAGAGCAGGTATCCGCTTCGGTTGAAGAGGTAACAGCAACCATGATGGAGCAATCTTCAACAGTACAGCAGTTGGCCAACATGGTTGATACGATCGATCAATTGACGCAAAAGCTGGCCGAATCGGCTGCGCGATTCAAGGTGGAGTAAGGTGTTAATTGAATAGGTATAAAGGGAAGGAAGGCAAAAGGCACTCTGTATGAGTGCCTTTTGCTTTGTTTTTTATGGTCTCGATCAATGTGCTTTAGTCCATTTAGTAATCAAGAAGATCAGCGGTTGAAAGAGGGGTACTAAGTTATCTATATCAAAACGTAATGCACTTCTGATTCAGCAGCTTCATGAATTGATCCAGCGCACTACTGACATACCGATCCTCACCGCGGACAAAGGTTGTCGTGGTATGGGTAAAACGATCTGCCAGATCAAATACGGAGAAATCATCCGGTTTCTTGTGAATAACGTTGCACGGCATAATGGTAAAAGCAATTCCAGACTCCACACAGCTAAGCAGGTTTTCCATCGTACTCACTTCGATGATATTACGTGCGGACAGTCCCTCTTCCTGCAAAAATTCTTCGGTCATTTCACGATAAGGACATCCCTCGGGGAAAACAACCCATGATACTTGGCACAGACTTTCAGGTGGTGTATCCATCTTCTTGGAGATGATATGAACCGTGTCCTGCATCTCATATTCCACCTTCAGACCCTCTTTCACACAAGCCCCGCTGATAAAAGCACCATCAATCTCATCGTCCTGTATTTTCTTGCGCAGTACTTTGGGTGAAGTGGCGTTGACGAGTGAGATGGACACCTTCGGGTAGGTTATCTGATATTCATTCAGAATCTCCATAAAACGGCTGGATGCCGCCGTTTCTACAATGCCGATTTTCAGCGTGCCGGAAGGCTCACCGGGATCGGTCATATCCTGCTTCAGATCATGTAAAAGGTTGTGAATCCGTGTGGCGTACTGGACGAACTGTTCTCCTTTGGAGGTCAGTACAACACCTTTGGGAAATCGGTTGAACAACTGGATTTGATATTCCTGCTCCAGTTTTTTGATGCGCGTAGTGACATTGGATTGCGCGTAATTCAGTTCTTTGGCGGCCTGTGAGATTTTGCCTGAACGCGCCACCGCGAGAACAATATCGATATCGGAAAGTTCCATGCTGTATCCTCCTGAACGTGGGGTAACTTTAATTACTTCCGCAGATGCTGATGTTAGGTATCTCTCTGAGAGATACAACTATATATTTCAATCATTTTACGATATATCGGAGCCGCCGTACAATATCCTTAATGACAAAGAGAGTAGGGATATGACATGGATAACATGTATACACGTTCAACATTATTAAGCCCGGTAACGATTCATCAGTGGCAATTAAGGAACCGAATTGTGATGGCACCGTTGACCCGGGGATTTGCTGATGATCAGGAGGGGACCGTGACGGATGAGATGGTGGCGTATTATGAGCAGCGTGCGCGAGATGGTGTGGGGCTGATTATTACCGAGGGCGTTAACCCGAATCTGGCAGGCAAAGGCACTTATGGCATCCCTGGCTTATATACAGATGAACAGACGATTTCTTGGAAAAGGGTAACGGATGCTGTTCACAGACATGGCGGCACCATTATTGCTCAACTGTGGCATGTTGGCAGGCTGTCCCACTCCGATCTGATCGGAACCACTCCAGTGGCACCTTCCAGCCTTGCGGCAGAGGGAAGAGTGCATAAGCTACATAAACCGTATCAGGTTCCTCAAGCGATGAGTACACAGGATATAGCGGATACGATTCAGCATTTTCAGACGGCTGCCCGCAATGCGGTTCTGGCGGGGTTCGACGGGATTGAGCTGCATGCTGCACATGGGTATCTGATCGACCAGTTTATCAATGAGAAGACCAACCACAGAACAGATGAATATGGAGGAGATACTGAGGGTAGATTGCGGTTCCTGCGGGATATTATTGTGGCTGTGAAAAAAGAGATCCCTGTGGATCGCATATCGGTACGATTTTCGGAGAAAAAGGATGATGATGCATCCTATGCTTGGGCAGACAAAGCTGGAATGATCGATGCATATCTGAACTTGTTCCGCGAGACGGGAATTACGATCTTGCATCCCTCAATAGACCATTATGCGAAAGCATGGGAAGGGGAGCAGACTTTTCACGAGCGGATTCGAAGTCGGTGGGATGGAATCATCATTGGTGTGGGGGATTTGGATGTTCAGACCGCGGAGCACGCGATTGGTAAGGGAAGCATAGATCTGGCTGCGTTCGGCAGACCGTTTATTGCCAATCCAGATCTAGTACAGAGATTGCATACGGGTCAGCAATTGATTGAGTATGATGCGAATGCACATTTGCCTATTTTGGTGTGAAAATAAAGTGAAAAAAGGGCAGAATAGGCTGCCCTGCCCTGAGTTTCAGATACTTTTTGAGTGATCCAGCGGTTTCATTTTGTTTCTTCTTGTTGAGCTTTTTTCGATATACCAGAGAATGATCATAGACAACCCATAGAACAGACTGACAGCCAGAATAATGATCCATACACTTTCCATGTCCATGCTTTTGATGAAAATGCCTGTCAAATATGGACTAAGTGTATAACCCAGGCAACCTACGAATAACAGCAAGCCATTAAACCGCCCCTGATGTGTATCGGGTACACGCGAAGCAATATACAGATTGATATTGGTCTGTACGAGAATCTCTCCAATGGTCCACAGCACCGTGGATAAGGCGACGATGGAAAAATGGGGGAAGGTTCCGAGCAGGTTCAAGGCTCCAAATCCGATTCCATAGAAGAGTGCGCCTGTAGCTATGGAGTTTAGGGCAGTTAATTTGCGTGTAGCGGACAGGATCACGGTGGTAAGAATAATGACGCTAATGGCATTGATGGTCATGACAGAGCCGTAATAGGCTGCCCCGTTCTCGCCAAACGAGTGATTCATCTGGAGTGGGAGGCTAAATGAGTATTGCATATAGATAAAATAGTTAAGAAATGACACAACGATGAAGAAGGCAACGAGTGGATTTTTCAGCAGTAGTCTGAATAACGGCGAAGGCGGTTGGCTCGATCGTTGTTGTTCTTGTTGTCCAGCATGTTCGCTGCTTGTTGATGCCAATTCCTTGCGTGTGCCGATCTTAACCTGGTTGATGATGATAAAGGTAGATATCAGAAACACGGTGCCGATACTTATAAAGACAATGTTGACGTGATCCTTGATAAAAAAACCGGCGATCAGTGGTCCGATGGCTATACCCAGATTGGCCCCCAGATACATGAGGGAAAAGGCGGACTTTCGCTCTTTCTCCTCTGTACACAGTTGAATAATCAGTGCATTATAAGCAGGCCGGGTAATACTGATGAAAAACATGACTGCAATCAGAAGATAACCAACGGTAATGGTGCCTGACCAAAAAGAGCAGCTTATAATCATGATGGCAGACAACAGTTGCCCGATGACAATAATTGTTTTTTTGCCCATAACATCGCTTAAATAGCCGCCGAGAAGTACACCGGGTCCGCTAATCAGGGCTGCCATGGACACAAAGATCCCTGCACTGACCACATTCATGCCCATCTGTAACGTAAGCACCAAGGTAATCAGGGAGAATACAAAATCTCCCGTGCTGTTAATCGTTCTGGCTAAACAGAGATAATAGATATCGCGGCTCAGACCCGCGTAGGTTTTGAATAAAGACAATAATTCCAGCCCTCCCCAAGATAACCGTCACTCCAGACCAAAAACAGTGAGGATGATCCGTACATCTTATACGGTTTCAGCAACCGTCACTTCAATCTTGAAGCGATCGTACATATCCAGCAGGGTTTGACGCAATTCCTCGAACGAATCACCCTCCACGATAGCATAGCCTGATCGGGTCATGGTATCGTTGACGTCCCCGGCCCGCTGCCCCACTTGATAGGATACATTGAACTCAATGATGCCAGGGATATCGGCATAATCCTCTATCCCGGATATGTGTTGAATTACCCCTGCGCGTGAAGGGAAGCAGATCATGCCTGTGAATTTATGGCTCGTCTCCTGTTGCTTAAATTCATATATTCCAACTTCCAGATCAGTGACGGCTTCGAAGAAATCAACGCCATGGGTGTTCTTGATACAAGGAGGCATAACATGTGATCCCCCGATTCTTGCACCAATTTCTCCAAACACCACTTCTCCTTCCGGAGTCAGAAAAAGTTCGGCATGTGTTACGGATTGATTGATACCCAAGGCTGCAATGACCCGTTCATTGAGTTCTTTGATGTGATGGATAAAATCAGCTACCGTGCCTTCAGGGAACGTAATACTGGCTGGAGGTTTCTGCTTCGTCGCAATATCCAGGCAGTTATACAGGTATTGGGAAACAGATGCAAATACAACCTTGCCTTTAGACACAATGGAATCACAATGAAACTCCGTACCGTGGATGAATTCCTCCAGCAAATCCTTTTGCTGTGCTTGTCTTGTATGGTGAAGATAATGTACCAGTTCATCCATGCTGGACAATTTGAACGTATTGATACTTCCATATCCGCTGAGTGGCTTCACAATAATCGGGAAGCCGTGTACAGCAGTGAAACGAATATAGTCCTGTTCATGTAGAGCAATTGCAATTTGGGATGTCCGAATTCCACGTTGATGCAGCATTTGTTTCATGATCCATTTGTTGCGAACAGCCTCAGCCTGATTGCGCTGCATACCGGGGATACCGAACTCGGAACGGAGTTGACCACCAATCTCAATCGCATTCTCACCCGGCGTTAACAAGGCAGAGATGGAATGGGATTCTCGGATCTGCATCATATGCTCCCTGATGGCATCTACGGACTCCAGATGATCGACATATCTAATTTCATCAAAGAAGTCCCTGAGCACCTCATCATGATGCAAATTATGCCGTTCAATAATCAGAATTTTCTTGTGATACGCCAATTTCTGCAAAGGTTTAACGAAGTTTAATCCAGTTGGAAGCCTGAAATCAGATATGTATACAATGGTTTTCATACGTTCTCGTATATCCCCTTTCAACAAAATACTAAAAATAGTAAAAATTCATTTCATAACATTATAGCTCAATATTTTCCATTTTGAATACACTTTTTGGTTAAAAATATGAACCAAAATACATATTTATGTTGCGTTAAAGTGTTAATTGACAATAGGAATTTTTTGGTATACGATCTTTAGCGGATTAGAAATAAAAAGGAGGAAATAGAAATAAATGGAGATCGTTAAAGAGAAATATGCCATACTGGGAACGCTGGGAGACGATGAAGGATTCCTGACTTGCAGCATGCATATCGCGAAGAAATTAGGCAACTCGGAACGTATCAAGCCATACCCTGAATTTGAAGCGGCTGCGGAAGACTTGAGATCAGGGATCATATCCTGCTTGCTGGTCCCCGGGGCGTATCCCAAGCTCAACAGCTTCATCATGGATTCTGAACTAGCGGTGTCTGAGAGCTTTGTGGAGAAAATTCCTGCGCTGGTTCTATCCGGCTTCCATGCGGTATGTCCAGATCAGATCGATGTTATCTATCATCATCCAGCAACCACATACTTGTTATCTGAACTTGATACAACCTATAGAGAGAACAGCACCGTATCGTCCAACCCTGAAGCTTGCAGGAAGGTCATGCACAACACGGAGAAGTCCATTGCGCTCACGAATCAGCTATGCGCTGATCATTACGGGCTTGTGACCTACAAAGTATTGCGCGAGGGAATCAATATGCCATGGGTATGTTTTACACAAAATACACAGAGGGTGAATACAGTCATATGAAAAGAATTGCTATTATACTGGATAAAAATCTGGAACCTGGCGCCGCCGCTAATGTGGCTGCCCTGTTAATGGGACAAGCAGCCCTGAATGAGCCGGGGTTATATTCTGATCAACCTGTGCTGGATCATAGCGGCGTTCAGCATGCGGGCATCCGATATAGCACTGTTATTCTGAAGGCCGGGGAGAATCAACTGATCAATCTGGCCAAACTCTGCTCAGATGACAGCGGGGGACTGAGCCATGTTGTTTTTTCACAGACAGGCCAGTCGCTCAACAATGCCTTTGAACAATATGCAGTTGAGATTGCTTCGATGGAATTGGAAGCTACCAAAGTGGTAGGTGTCATCGTGTGGGGCGAGGATGATCAAGTTAGGGCAGCGACCAAAAAATTCAGTGTCATGAAATAAGGGAAAAGGGCAGAAGCTGATCTTAGAGATCACTCTGCCCTTCTTTACATATGAAAGAATCGTTATAGAGATTGTTCAAGGTACTGAAAACCGACCTTTTTGAACACGCACTTATAGATGATTGCTGATAACGGCAGCTTTCTTTTCGGTTAAGTAGTATACGAGTGCCAGCAAAGGCATCACCAGACCAATCAGAGTAGTGAGACTCCAACCCCCATGCGCATAAGACCAGCTGCCAAGTGATGATCCAATCGCGCCTCCGATAAAAAAGATCGACATGAAGATCCCGTTTACCCGTCCTCTTGCTTCACTTAATGAATAGATAATACGCTGCCCCAGCACCAGATTACCCGAGACCGCCATGTCGAGCGTGATGGCAACGATCACAAGAAGTACAAGGGTAGCGGTAGAGTGACCCTGGAACAGATAGGCGAGCCCAAAAGAACCAGCCGCGATAACCATGGCGAGTCCGGTTAATATGCGGGTAAAGCCTTTATCCGCCCATCTTCCGGCAATCGGTGCTGCAACGGCGCCTCCGACGCCAGCCAATGCAAACCATGCAATTCCTTGCTGGGACATGCCATACTCATTGGCGAGCTGCATGGGAACTGTAGTCCAGAACAAGCTGAAGGCGCCAAACAGGCTGGCCTGATAGAGGGCTCGGCGGCGGAGCATGGGAAATGTTTTTAACAGGGAACCCAATGACAGGATTAATTGTCCATACTTCATCGCCGGTTGGGGCTGACGTGCAGGAAGTGCGCGTGACAGGAGCAAGGTTAACAATACGATAATGATTGCGGAGAAGACAAAGACCGCTTGCCAGCCGAGCAGACTCGTAATAAAACTTGCGACAGGGCGAGCCAGCATAATGCCCAGCAGCAGGCCACTCATCACATTACCGACCACCCGTCCGCGTTGCTCCTCCGAAGTGAGGTAGGTGGCGTAGGGAACCAGAATCTGTGCAACGACGGAACCAATACCGATGAAGAGGGAAGCAGCCAGAAATAATATGGCATTGGGAGAGAAGGCGGCGGCAATCAATGCAACGACCAGAATGATGAGGAAAAAAGTGATCAGCCGTTTATTCTCCAGAATGTCACTGAGCGGTACGATGAACAGCAGGCCAATCACGTAACCGATCTGTGTTAACGTCACAATCAGTCCGGCAGCAGCAGAGGAAAGCCCTGTTGTCATGCTGATCGGTCCTATAACCGTCTGAGCATAGTACAAGTTTGCCGCAAGTAGCCCGCATGCCGCGGCCAAAAGTAAAATCAACCAGCTTGGAACCGGGGTTGTCTTCACATCGTTTTGCAAATGCATGATTATCATCCTCCAATTTTTATGTTAATGATCCTTAGTGCCCTAATGGTTCCACTCAAACCATGACCGATCAGGCGTCCAAACCTTTGCGGTACTTTTATGGATTCACTAATTACTAAACGCTTCGTTTACTAATTACAGTCATATAATAAACTAAACGTTTAGTATTGTAAATAGGCGATAGGAATTTTTTGTATGTCGAAGTAAGGTAAGAACGAAATTGTTTAATGTATCGGTATTTTAGTATAATGAACGTACAGTTTTTATGAATTAGAGATGCATTTGTTACACCAAGGAGGGCTTATGATGACAGCCAAAAGAGGGCGTCCCCGTAATGTGGAAACCCAGAATGCAATTCTTGCAGCTTCCTATGAATTATTATTGGAACACGGCTTCGGAGCGGTTACGATCGAAAAAATTGCTGAACGTGCTAAGGTGAGTAAAGCAACGATATATAAATGGTGGCCCAATAAAGGAGCTGTCATTATGGATGGGTACATGTCTGCGGCAACGGCAAGATTGCCTGTACCGGATACAGGATCGGTATTTGAGGATGTGCGCATTCATGCGAGCAATCTGGTTGATTTTTTGATCAGCCGGGAAGGAAAAGTGATCACACAAATTGTTGGAGAGGGTCAGTCTGATCCAGGTCTAGCAGAAGAATACCGAACCAGATACATCCAACCTCGTAGGCGTGAAGCGTGGGGAATTTTTGAAAAAGGTGTAGAACGGGGAGAGTTGAAAAAGGATTGTGACATCGGACTGTGCATAGACCTCGTCTATGGAGCGATGTTCTATCGCATGTTGGTAACTGGCGAACCGTTAGATACTGAATTCGTGCAGCGTTCGTTGGTTTCCTTGTTTGAAGGTATTAAATCTTGATCATAGAGAAGGACATCTTGGGGGAGGGAGAGGGCGATTCGCAAGTATCGCCCTGGGTGTGGGTGCAAAAGGCTTGTGGATGAATGGAGAATTGAGAACTACACCTGGAAGATCGGTGAGATGGCTGGGGGCCATGAATCAGGAGAATGCGATGTGGAAGTGGGAAGAGACTGGTTCAAGAGCGGGGGTTCATTCCATACCGAACTGGGCAGTTCGCGGCGTAATACAGGGGCAACTTCCTTGGCAAAACGCTCTACTTGCTCCAACTGCTCGCTATGCGTCAGTCCATCTACGCTGATACTCAGCACCTGATGTCCGTAAGCGGCATGGTAGTCCAGAATTTTCTCAATGACCTGCTCTGGACTGCCGATTAAAGCAGGGCCTCGTGCAATGTTATCCTCCAGATCGGTGAAGGGCGACTGGTTATGCTGTGCGGCGGCGGTGGCATGGAACGCTTCATAATATGGCTTATAACGTCGAATGGCTTCTTCGCCCGTATCCGCAAGATAGAGGCTGCCGGCACCAGAGCCAATCACTGCTTGCTGCGGATCATGACCATAATAATCGAGTCGTTCCCGATAATGATCAATTAACGCTTTGTATTTGGCTTGGGGGTGAAAAGAATTCGACGTAAAGATCGGCTCGCCATATTTGGCAGCGAGTTCCGTCGAGACCGTGCTGGACGCGCTACCATGCCAGATTGGGATGGATTGCTGAAGCGGCCTGGGCCACGTGGTCACTCCCTCAAGCGGAGGGCGATACGTTCCCTGCCAGGTTACATTCTCTTCAGACCACAGCCGTCTTAGCAGATGATAGCGTTCATCGAGTGAGTCCCATTGTTCCTCTTCGCTTATGCCGAACAGCGGATAGTGCCGAGGGTCATTGCCTTTCCCGATGATCATCTCCAGCCGTCCGCCCGATAATTGATCCAACGTGGCATAATCCTCGGCAACCCGGACTGGATCAAGTATACTAAGAACAGTGACGGTGGTTAGTAACCGAATGCGTGTGGTTACTGCGGCTATTGCCGTTAATACGACAGGTGGCGATGAGGACAGAAACGGCGCACCGTGTCGTTCACCGATTCCATAGGCATCGAATCCCAGTCGTTCAGCCAGCTTTGCCTGCTCTAATATATTGTGGAATTTCTGCTGAGTTGTCAGAGCTTCCCCGGTTACGGCATTAGGCAGATTCATCATGAGACTAAACAAGGCAAATTTCATCTGACCTTCTCCTCGAACTGAATTGATAGTACCTGTGTCGTATAATCCTATTGAAATAGTAGGATATGTAAGTTGGATTAAATGTATCACGTTCTCACGGATTCTTCTAATGGATTTTTTCTATAAGCAGGAACAGCGAGGCCTCCTTGCATAAATGTGAAGGAAATTGCCACGATTTTTATTGACCGCTGTAAAATTTAGGATTAAAATTGTGCTTATCATATAAATTCAAAATTATGGATTTTCATTGTGGAGGTGGGATACATGGAACCTACAACTACGATACGCTCATATATTGAGGACTACATCAGGAAACAGGGGTACACCCTGCAGTATTTTGCCGATATATCGGGAGTTAACGCTGGAACGCTTAGTGCAATTATTAAGGGGACTCGGCCCATCGCTATGGCGCAACTGGATCTGATTACCCAAGGCATGAAGCTGGAAGAGGGGTATTTCTACGAGATTTATGGGGCTGAATGTTTCGTGGAATCGGCACCTCATTGGAGGAGACTGGAACCATTCCTGCAACGCTGTGCTGAATTGGACAAGCTGGAATGTATTCATAAGGTTATCCAGGAAGTGACGGATGATCGCTCGTATATCTCGGAGTTGTTCGAGATGGCGGAAGGCATGCTTGAACGTGGACAGACGAAGGCTGCACGGATGTTGTACGAATGTGTGGCAGAGTGTGAGAAATACCAACATTCGGAACGTCTGGCTTTGTGCCAGTATCGCATCTTCACCCTCTCGCTTGGTCAGAATCAACATGATAACCTGCGGGCCGCTGTGCACTTTGAGCCATATATTAATCGGCTGGATGAGGAACGGCAACTGGATGCGATAAAAGACCTGGCGAATACGTATGCTTCACTTCGATATCGGGACAAGGTTTTTAATCTGGCTGAAGAATTAGATCAGAAAACAAAAATTTTACAATCGTATACAAAGAAGAAAATAGATAAAAGCGATAGACTCACTGCCTATCCTTTATTCGTATATAGAGCTTATTCCAATTTGCTTAAATCATCGGCATGTGAGAAGCAGGGACGTTATGAAGAAGCTTTGCTCTATACAGAAGTCTATGCCAAGCTTGCTAAAGTCTCTGAACCGGATGAAGAGGATCAAATTTTTATTGATAAATTCGCTGGTTGGGCGGAAGCCAATACTTATTTATATAAATTGATGATGGGTGACCAGAGTGTTTTACCTGCTTATATGGAATTTATTGAAGAAAATGAAGAGGAAATTTTACCTGCAATCATTAATATTTTGGAGGCAGCTAATAAGTTCGATAGAAATATTGATGATATTTTGTATAAGTTCAGCGATCGAATTAACTCGGAAATTAACTGTTTAAAAGGATATACTGAGCAGATGAAAAATGAAATTTATGCTGCATTCTTGTTGGAACGTTCTCTTTATCACTTAAATCGTCATGAATATCCAGAGGGTTTGAAGCAACTTATTCACTGTCTGAGAGAGTCTGTACGATTTAACAATCAAACAGATATCATTCATTGTGTTTCCTTGTATGAGAAGTACAAAAACATGGGTACCACTGAAATCGAGCATCAGTACAAACTTATCATGATGGAGGTTCAGAAATCCTATGAAAAAAAAGAAAATCTACTATATAATTTTGCTTAGTATTATGATTATTAATGTAAGTCAATTAGCTAATTTTAATAGTGATGGAATTACACAAATAATGTCTGTAACGCATGGCGAAGGAAGACTATAACAGCTAAGATATATTAAATTCTTTCATTAACATGCGTCTTATTTCCGGGATATGGAGATGGGGCGCTTATTTGTACTATCCATTAGATCATCCATAACGAAAAGAGGATTTATCATTGCAGATTGATATTCAGAAGCTTTACGACAAATATATAACGTTAAACATCCCTAATCCATTCACTTTAGAGCAAATTCATGATCGACTAACCAAGAAATACTACGCTGAGAAGGTAGATTTAGAAGAGTTTTCCGACTTGCGCAACGACCCTCATGCGGGATTTGATCAGGCGGTTGCAGCTTATGTATTTAAGGATGAAAGGGGAACCAAGCAATTAATTAGCCTGAACAAGGATGAAGATATCCATGAGCCACTGGAATTTGCATGGATAATCAATTCCACTGTGCGAGGATTTTCTCTTCTATTAACTCTTGAAATCGATGTATTTTATGGGATGGAAGAGAGTGAGATGACTCTTGGCAATCAATGTTTTGAGGAATATCTGATCTTACTCTATTTAACAGGTTACATTAAGTTTGAGAATGACTCCTTCATTAATCTATTGCGTGCTCGTTATCGAGAGGGCTACAGACTTCGTTATTTTGGTATGCAGAACGGTGATGAAAATTATCTATACAAATAGATTACTTTTCGATAAAATTATTAACTTCTCGCGAGAGAAAGGTGCAAGAGATACTTAGGGAAAAATGGATAATATATCCATAACGCCTTTAACGGTAAAGGATTCGCGTATTCTCGAATACGATATGTAGACATGTTATAATTTTCTTTGCCCACATCTTGTAGGAAAGAATAGACGTCAACTCTCTATGCAAAATGCTTGATGTTGAAAGTATCTCTATGTAAATAAATATTTTATTCTGCAAAGGAATATAATATGAATTTTTTGGCAATGTATCCTAAAATGTTATACAAAGAGGGGGTGCATGCTGTGAGTGAACCGGTACAGATCACAGATAAAATCGAACGGAACAGGCAAGAGTTGAGTCGTTTGGCGGAGAATCATGGCATGCAGGACAACCAAGTCCTCCGACAGTCCATGGTACTGGACGAGCTTATTAATGAATATAATCGATTCAAATATAAAAGCCATCTCAGGAACAGACAACCGATTGCATAATGCAGTCGGTTTTTTTGTCTAAATAGTGTTCTATAGAAATAGCGTAGTCGACTGTAGCGATACAGTCGGCTTTTTGGCGTTCACCCTGAAACCTATGCGGATAACTTGAAATTCCGTACCAATTCCAGGATTGGCAGGATAGCGGATGATCATTAAAACTGGATATGATGACCCCAGTTATATCCAGATTGATCTGTGAAGGGGGCTCATACAATGATCGGGAGAGGGAGGGATGAACGGAAATGATGGACAAGGTACGCATTTTTTTCGGAAAAAATGTAAACCTGCGCACCAAGTTGCTCCTGTTGTTCCTGGCGCTGACGTTGCTGCCGCTAAGTTTGCAGGGATTGATGAACTGCAAGCATTTCTCGAAGACGATGGATCGCAAGACCGAGCAGTTCACCATTGATATGGTTCGCCAGATTAACTCTAATCTGAATCGGCTGCTGAAGGACTATGAGCGGTTGTCGCTCTTGCCGCTTTACGATCAGATGGTGCTTGGTATTCTGGGCAAATACAACGCTTCAATGGGGTCGGGAACATGGGCGAGGTCTGAGGATTATCTGAAAATGAAGCTTTACACATCGGGTCAAGCTTATGACCGGCCCGAGATTCGGGGAATTCACCTGATCAGCAACAGCGGCATTTTGTTCTCCAATCTCGATTCGCTGGCGGTCAAGCCGGTATGGGACAGCAGGCAGGATGATTGGTTTGCAGAGCTTGAAGATTCGGAAGGGACATGGCGCCTGCTTCCTCCGCATCATCCCAGCTATTACACGGGTGGTCAGCAAGAATCGTATATATCGGTGGGCAGAGTGCTTCGAGATCCGGGTACGCTCCAGCGACTGGGTTACATTCTGATTGATATCCGGCTGGAGGCCTTCGGTCAACTGTTATCCAATCTGAATTATGAGCAAGATGCAAGCCTGATGATTGTAGACAGCAAACAGCGTCTGCTGTTCGAACGGACCTCAACCGGAGGAATGTCTGCGTACGACCAGTTGCTAATGCATGGACAGCTTCAAAGCTATGCAGGAAACCAAAAAGTTATTCTGGATGGGCAGCCCTATCTCTATGTACAACACCATTCCAGCTATTCTGGGCTTTCGGTGATCAGTCTTACACCTATTGCTGTGATTCAAAAGGAGTCGGGTGAGATGCTCACCTTTACAATATGGTTCGCAGTGTTATGTATGGCGGGTATAGCGATTTTGGCGGTTCTGTTATCCTATCGTATCACCCGGCCGCTGATTCGACTGAAGCACCACATGATTCGGGTGGAGCAGGGAGATTTTAGCCAGCGGGTAGCACACTTCAGCAGTGATGAATTCGGACAGATTAGCCGGGGCTTTAACCGAATGATGGAAGAGATTCATCGACTGTTCAATGAGGTGTTTCTGCTGGGCATTCAAGAGCGGGAGGCAGAGTTGTCAGCGTTACAAAGCCAGATGAATCCCCATTTTATATACAACACGCTGGAGTCCATTAACATGATGGCCATTCGCCAGAAGCATGCTGAGGTGTCGGACATGGTGACGGCGCTTGGCAAGCTGCTGCGCTATACGATTGATAAGGTGGACCGGATGGTTCCACTTGGAGAAGAACTGGCTTTTGTACAATCCTATGTACGCATTCAACAGGTACGTTACGACGGCAAGTTGGAGATTATCTATGACATCGAAGAAGGGATAACCGAGTATTTGATTCCTAAGCTGGTACTGCAACCGCTGGTGGAAAATGCCGTCTACCACGGCATTGAAGGGCAGGAAAATGGAGGAGTAATCTGGGTATCTGCCTTGAAATTCGACCACGAACTGCTGATTAGTGTACGAGACAACGGTAAGGGTATGACTCAGGCAAAGATTGACGAGTTAAATGAGTCCATATCAAAACAGCCTTCCAATGAGGCATTACGTTGCCATGCCGGGGACAGTCTGGGGCTTAACAATATCGCTCAGAGGATTCGCCTCATGTATGGAGAAGGCGGCAGCCTAAGCATTGATGGGAGTCCCGGGCAGGGCCTGGTGGTCACGATATCCATTCAACTTCTACCGAAAGGGGATTGAAGCGCATGTATAAAGTATTGCTTGTAGAGGATGAGACGGTCATCCGTCAGGGACTAAGGGAGTTGATCGTACAAGTGTCTTCTCAGTTTCAGGTAACGGGCGAAGCGTCGAGCGGTACCGAGGCACTGGATTTTCTGAGATGTGAGGTGCCGGATGTGTTAATTACGGATATCCGTATGCGTGAAATGGACGGACTAGCTTTGTTAAGCAAAGCCAGAGACATGTACCCTGAATTGCTAATGCTCATCATTAGCGGCTACGGTGAATTTGAATATGCACGCAGAGCGATGGAGTTTGGGGTGTTGAACTACCTGTTGAAGCCAATCGATCGTTATGAACTGGCATTATGCATACAAAAGATTCAATTGCTGCTGGATCGCAGATACGGTATTACAACTCTTTCTATCCCTGAGCCATCTGGGAAAGCAGAACACGCTGGTGGAGATACACGGAAGATTATCCGAGATGTGAAGGAGCACATCAAGCAACATCCTGATGGAGATCTGCGACTTCAGACGATAGCAGATCTTGTTAACTTGAACCCTACTTATTTGAGCCAGTTGTTTAAGAACGAAATAGGCATCAATTATTCCGAATACATCACTGAGGCGCGTATGGAGCGAGCCAAGTGGCTGCTGATCAACACGGGTCTCAAAATCTATGATGTGGCACGGTTATCCGGGCATCAGAGCCCCAAACACTTCATGTTGGTGTTCAAGCAGCAGGTGGGATGGACCGCAGGAGAATATCGAGACCGATTCAGTATCTCTTGAAAAACCATACCATTTCTGTAGTTGACGTGATTTAAGGGGGAACGATGCTTTCGTTATACTTTGGTTGCACATGTATACCACGACGTCCATAAGGGGGATTTACATGAAAAAAGCAGGACTGATACTGGTGTTTGTACTCATGATGATGGCTTCAATCGCGTGCGCAAGCTCCAATTCTAACAGTGAATCTGGCAGTGCAAGCGGAGAGAATGGAGAGGTCGAGCTGAAGTTCATGATGTGGGGCAATCAGGCGCATATGGATGTATACAACAAGTTGATCGATGACTTCACAAAGGAAAATCCAGGCATCAAAGTAACGATGGAATCCGTACCTTTCGCAGAATACCAGCAAAAAATTTCGGTGCTTGCCGCCGGAGGCTCCCTTCCCGATCTCGCCTGGGTATCGGAGCGAATGGTGCCACAATTCAAGTCCAACCATATTCTGGCCGATGTATCCGAGTTCAAGGATGATGCACAGTTTAAGCTGGATGATTATATTCCAAGTACATTGGATTTGTTCCGTGATGGCGATCAACTGCTGGGGCTACCTTTCTCTACACCTCCGGTGGTCATGTTTTACAATAAAACGCTGTTTGACCAAGCCGGTCTGACTGATCCAAACTCACTTGCCACCCAAGGAAAATGGACATGGGAACAGTTCGAAGAGTCCGCCAAAGCCATTACCAGCAAGGATGCGACCAACCGAGTCTATGGTGCCAACTTTTTTCGCGACTGGAAGACCTGGGCGGTGCTTTCTTCCTACTCCTGGTCCAATGGAAGCGGTCCATTCGACGAAGGCATGACAACGTTCACTTGGAACGATGCCTATGGCGTACAGACCTTTGAATTACTGGAACGCATGATGTTCACCGATGAATCACACCCGAAGGCGGGCGAACAGGTCAGCTTTGATGCGGGTAATGTGGGCATGTTCTTTGATAATTACAGCTATGTTTCCAAAGCAAGGGAAATTACGGATTTTGAATGGAGCATCGCTCCTATGCCTTCCGGTTCTCAAGGCAGTGTGCCGATGCTGGGGCAGGCCGGATATGCCATGTTCAACGACAGCAAACATCCAGAGGAAACGAAGAAACTGTTGAAGTATTTTGCCAGTGAGCAGGGGATTCAGGCGACAGCCACCTACTTTGTACCTCCGCGTACCTCTGTTCTGAACTCAGATGCATTCATTCTTCAGCCGAATAACCCGAGCAAAGAGCATATCGTGCAGGCCGTCATTGATGAAATGCCAAAAGCGCGCTTAATTCCCGGTCATATCCGTTGGCAGGATATTGACAATGCGGTATTGCAGGGATTTGACCGACTGTTTGCAAAGACAGCGACAGCTGAGGATAACCTGAAACAAATGCAGGAAGAGATCCAAAGTGTGTTGCAACCCTAAATCATTCGATCGAAACCGGAGGTGAGAACGATGGGCAAATTCAAAGAATTACTTGAGCAGAAACCGCTGTCGCTGGTGGTCAGTCTACCTGAGAATGATATTGCTTTGGCTCGGGCAGCTATGGAAGAGGGCGCTGATGCACTGAAGGTGCATTATAATGTCGGTCATCGCGCCAGTGGGAATCATTTTGGTCCATTAGACATGTATGCCGAGGTATTTCGGGCGATCCGCAGTGAGTTTGGTGGTCCGCTTGGGGTCGTACCTTCTGGCAGTATAGATGGAGCACAAAGGGAGGATGTGGAGGGGCTTTCCGGGCTGGGTTTTGATTTCTATTCCATCTATGCACATCACTTGCCATCCTTCATGTTGAATGACTTGGGGCTGGACCCAACGTTTGCGATCAATGAAGAATATGATGCTTCCCTCGTAACATCGGCAGCGCACTTCGGCTTCACCGCTCTGGAGGCATCCATTGTACCTGGAAAAGAATATGGTACACCGCTCAGCTTTGCGGATGTGCTTAAGTATCGCCGGCTGGTCTTGCAAGCCCAGGTACCGGTATTGGTTCCTTCCCAGCGAAAGCTGGTGCCGGAGGATGTTCGGGTGCTGCGCGATACCGGGGTGAAGGCGATCATGCTTGGGGCAGTCGTGACAGGCAACACGGAGGAACAGCTACGAAGGGCTGTGAACGGGTTCCGCAATGCGGTGGACAGTCTGAACCGTCCGAACTATATAAGTTGAACTAAAGAATATTTACACTTGCCACTCCGATGCCAGAACAACCTTCCGATCGCTGTTATCCCCAGATTTTTTTTGAATCCCTATATAAAGGGAAAATCCGGGGATAAGCATATGCTTCCGATGCAGCTTTCTTCCAGAAAGCTTTTAGGCGACCACTTCGCTTCTTCAGGTTTTTTCTGTCCTCTACGTTCTTGTGTAAATGTATAGTTCACCTTATATAGAATCGTCGCAGAGTTCAGCTTCGGAGGAAATTGGATTAAAAGGGGGAGGCCTGATTGTGACCCATTCACGCAAGCGCAAAAGAGGGGGGCCGCTCGCCAGAGAGGCCCAGATCGCAGGTTGGCTGTTTGTATCGCCGATGGTGCTTGGGTTTACCCTGCTGCTGTTATTTCCCATGGGTCTCGCGTTATACATGAGCCTGACCGATTGGCCGCTGCTGGGGGACCTTCATTTTATTGGATTGGAGAATTACCGGAATATTATGACAGACGCGATGTTCTGGAAAGTGCTCGCCAATACGGTTTATTTCACAACGGGGCTGGTGCCGCTTAATATTGTGCTCGCCCTGCTGCTAGCGTTGCTGCTATCCAGAAATCTGCGGGGCATCGGAATTTTCCGAACAGCGATCTTTGTTCCGGTCATGACCTCGCTGATCGTATGGGCCATCGTGTGGAAGCTGATGTATGCGACAGAGTCTGGATTGATTAATCAGCTTCTGTTGATGCTGGGCATCAAGGGTCCGGCCTGGCTTTACAATCCGGATTTGGCAATGCCAGCGGTTATCGTGACAAGTGTGCTGAAAAATGTCGGTCTGAATATGGTGCTGTTCATTGCAGCGATTCAGCAGGTACCGCGTTCACTGTACGAAGCAGCAACATTAGATGGGGCGGGCAAAAGGGGAACCTTCTTTCACGTCACGCTGCCCATGATCACGCCAACCGTATTTTTGACCGTAGTTATGACCGTGATTGGTTCACTCAAAGTATTCGGGCAGATCTATGTGATGACACAGGGCGGGCCGAGCAACAGCACAAAGGTATTGGTTTATTATATCTGGGAAAAAGCATTCAAATTATTTCAGTTTGGCTATGCTTCTGCTCTCGCATATGTACTGTTCTTTATCGTGCTAATTCTGACGCTGCTGCAATGGCAGCTCCGAAAGAGGTGGGTATTCAATGAAGGCGATGCCTAGTCCTTCGGGGCGGAAGATAGGAAGTACTCTGGGGACGTATTTGTTGCTGACCCTGATTTCCCTCATTATGATTGTGCCATTTATCTGGATGATATCGACATCATTCAAGGAACCCCAGAGCATATTCACCTATCCACCGCAGTGGATACCGGAACCATTCCGATTTCAGAACTACATCGATGTCTTTCGATTGATTCCGTTTCACCGTTTTTATTGGAACAGTATCTACATTTCTGCGTTGGTTGTGCTAGGAACAGTATTTTTTGCTTCCCTCGCTGGTTACGCATTTGCCAAAATTCCGTTTAAAGGACGTAATGTGGTATTTCTCATCCTGCTGAGTGCGATGATGATTCCCCATGAGGTGACGGCGATACCGATGTTTCTGTTCATGCGGCAGCTGGGGTGGATTGATACCCATCTTCCTTTAATTTTGCTGCCGATCTTTGGCGCGGGTGGTGTATTTGGCATCTTTGTGATGCGGCAGTTCTTCATTACGGTGCCAACTGAGCTGGAGGAAGCGGCGATGATGGACGGCTGCAACCGATTCCGGATATATGCGCGAATTATGCTGCCCATTGCCAAGCCGGGTATGGCTACGCTGACGATCTTTACGTTTTTGACGATCTGGAATGAGTTTTTTGATCCGTTGATCTTCATTAACTCGCGTGATCTAATGACGCTGCCGCTTGGATTATCCCTGTTTACAGATGAAGTGGGTACAGCCTGGCAATATCTGATGAGCGCCACCGTCATGGCGACCTTGCCACTGTTAATTGTTTTTTTTCTGGCACAGCGGCGCTTCATTGAGGGGGTTGCCATGACGGGACTGAAAGAGTAAGCCGTGTAATACGTGTATAGAACGGAAGGAGGGACAACATTTGCGTGAACGGATGAGCATGAAAAAAGAAGAAGCAGATGTCGTTATTGTGGGAGGGGGCCCTGCGGGTATAGCGGCAGCCATTGCGGCTGGACGGCAGGGTATACGAACAGTGCTGGTGGAGCGATATGGATTCGTGGGCGGGATGTCAACCGCTGCTATGGTTTATCCTTGGATGACTTTCCACACAGAGCGCGGTGAGCAGGTCATTAAAGGCATTGCGCAGGAGATTGTGGATCGTTTGCAGGCATGTGGCGGCTCCCCGGGGCATTTGCGCGATACGGTTGGATTTGTGCATACCGTCACGCCGTACCATCCAGCCATCTTTCAGGTGGTTGCAGCAGAGATGTTGCAGGAGGCTGGTGTCCGGCTGTTATTGCACAGCTTTGTGGACGAGGTGGTCGTTGTAGAGGATCGGGTGGAAGCGGTGCGAGTGACCAACAAGTCTGGAAGAACGGAGTTCCATGCGAACGTATTCGTGGATGCAAGCGGTGATGCGGATCTGGCTTATCTTGCGGGTGCTTCAGTGGCAAAGGGACGAGACGGCGACCATCAGTCACAGCCAATGACCATGAAATTCCGTATGCGTGGTGTGGATCTTGGACAAGTGAAACAATACATGCTGGAGCACCCGGAGGATTTCTATGCCAAGACCCCCTTCTCGGAGCTGGACAGCATTCCGTTAACCGGGGTGAGCGGCTTCTACTCCCAGTGGAAAAAAGCAGGTGTGCCGATTAATCGCGACCAGGTATTATTTTTTACCGGACCGGCAGAGGATGAAGTGCTGATTAATTGTACGCGGGTGCAGGGACTTGATGCGACGGATGCCGAGGATCTGACCTCTGCGGAACAGGAAGGGCGGAAGCAGGTGCTGATGATCGCTGAGTTTTTGCAGCGTGATGTGCCTGGATTCGAACGGGCTTCGATCTCGGCAGTAGCGCCGCAGATTGGTATTCGTGAATCGAGACGGATTATTGGGCAGTATGAATTGACCCAGGCGGATGTAGTTGTAGGACAAAAGTTTGACGATGTGATCGCTAGAAGCGGTTACCCGATTGATATTCATGACCCTTCGGGTCAAGGCGTTGTGGCTGCCTTTATAGAGGGAGATGGGGCGTACGATATTCCGTATCGCTGTCTGATCTCTCGCAATATCCGCAATCTGCTGGCGGCAGGACGCTGCATCTCCACCACACATGAGGCGCATGCAACGACAAGGTTGACTCCAAGCTGTATGGCTACCGGGGAGGCCGCGGGAACAGCGGCTGCACTAACAGTGAAGATGAAGCTGGACCCGGTGGAACTGCCGATCGAGCTGTTACAGGCGGAATTACGTCGCAACGGAGCAGCGATCTAGCGGATGAGCTGATTGTGGACGAATTGGGCGAATCGGGTGAATCATTAATAGTGGGATTGGGTGTTTATTTAATTCGCGGTGGCGTAAGTTTTAACGAACCTGAGACGTCTAATTCCGGGATATAAGCTGAAATGAAAAATGTAACGAATCTCAGTGAAGCTATTTTACTCCAAACGCTTAAATAGGGGGTAAAAGCGGGATGAATCGGAAGAATAGAGCGTCTACGATTCGTTAGATTAGAAACTATCCCCAAAATAGCTAAATAAGCTTCCCTCAGTTCGTTAGAAATTGGTGGGAAGCTTGTGAATTGATGAGCATAACTGTAGCCCCAAAGACTCCAAATCTACTACATAGGTGGGTTTAGAGTCTTTGGGGCGCTTTCATTCTTTTCATCTATTAGGTTCTTTCCTTCATGCCTAATCATATCTGATCAATCACGGGGTTTCGGTTGCCTTATTCCCTCCGATTATCAATTCATCCGTGCCTCAAGTCGCCTTGCGACAATGGACAGCGCGTAGTTGATCACAAAATACAATACGGCTGCGAGCAGCAGGGCCGGGATAATATAATCGAAACTTTGACCGCCAAGGATCTGCACGTTGTGCATCAGTTCCGGCAGAGAGATGATGATCGCCAGTGAAGTATCCTTCAGGAGTGAGATGAACTGGCTGACCATCGGCGGGGACATGCGGCGTAGCGCCTGTGGCATGATGATGCCACCGAGGGTCTGCATGTAGCTCAAGCCCGAGGAGCGGGCAGCTTCCACCTGACCGCGCTCAACGGACTTCAGACCGCTACGGACGATCTCGGCGATCATCGCGCCTTCAAACAGACTCAGTCCAACAACTGTGGACCAGAAGACGGACATTTTAATCCCGAGCTGTGGAAGTACCATGTGAATGAAGAAAATGATGAGCAGCAGCGGCAGATTCCGGATCGTATCCACGATCACTGCCACGATCTGTGACAGAACAGGGATACGGGTATACCGGATCGTACCCAGCACAGTGCCAAGCACAAAGCTGAATATAATGGATAGCCCTGCTACCTGCAGGGTAATCAGGAATCCTTGAAGCAGGAAACGAAGGTTGGGCCACGCATAGGCCCCGCTAAAGTCCATATTTTATTAGCCTCCTTCTGTATGCAGGAATGGAATATTGAAGATCAATAGATGGGGCATGGACTGTGTATAGAGCAATTCAAGCACCGCAGCATTACATGGTGACCTGACCTGCCGGTTTGTTCTTTTTCGGTTTGCCCTTGGTGCTGCGCGCCTCTGCATCGCTCTGTCCAAACCTGCGCTCCATATAATGCACCAAGAAGCTAAGTGGTAGTGTCATTACCAGATAGAACAGCGCAACAATGGTGTACACACTTAGCGGTTGGAACGTATCTGAGTTAACCAGGTCGGCAAAATACATAAGATCCATACCGGCGACAACGGCAAGAATGGATGAGTTTTTGACCAAATTGATGAACTGGTTGCCAATGGACGGCAGTACAATCTTGATGGCCTGGGGCAGAATGATCAGGTTCATGGCCTGTACATAGGACAAGCCTGAAGACCTTGCTGCTTCCAGTTGTCCACGCGGCACGGTCTGAATGCCCGCTCGGATCGCTTCGGCAATGAAAGCGGCGGTGTAGATGGTCAGACCCAGAGTGCCGGAGACAAATCCATCCAGCGAGATGCCTAGTGCAGGCAGTCCAAGATAGAAGAAAAACACAACCAACAGCAATGGGATATTTCGAATAAATTCCACAAAAGCCGTGCCAATCCAGTTCAGCGGTTTCACAGGGGATATCCGAAAGATAGCCAGGATCGCGCCAAGGATAAAGCTGCCAATGAGAGCCATAATGCTCACTTGAATCGTATTCAGGAACCCTTCCAGAAAACGATCCGAGTGTCGCGTTAGTACGCTGAAATCCAATGTGCCCATATAGGCGAAGCCTCCGTTCTCCAGATGTAGAAACGGCGATTACGTCTGCTCATGCTTCGCATCCAACAGACGAATTCGCCGCTTACCTATCTTAATTCGGGTTACTCGGGCTTGGAGCCCAGCCATTTCTCATGTAATGTGTCATATTCCCCGCTGTCTTTCATGCTTTTGAGCAGCGTGTTGACTTCCTCCACGAAGGCAGTGTCGCCTTTGCGAATGGCCATACCATAAGGTTCGCTTGTGAAATTGCCACCAACCAATTGGAAGCTGTTATCCGTCTGTTGCATACCGATGAGGATGATGTTATCTGTGGTCAGCGCTTCGCCTTTACCTGCTTTGAGAGCAGTGAATGCATCCTGATAGTTATCGAATTCAAGCACCTCAGCATCCGGGGCTTTCTCGCGAATGTTCTGAGCGGATGTGGAGCCTTTCACCGCGAGTACTTTCACCCCGCTGAGGCTTTCCAGGCCGGTAATCGCACTGTCGTTTTTCACCAGCAGGGATTGGCCTGCCTCGAAATAAACATCACTGAAATCGACCTGTTCCTTACGCTCATCCGTAATTGTCATCGTGGCGATGATGATGTCGATGTCTCCATTTTGCAGCATGGGAACACGTGTCTTGGAAGTGACCTCTTTCAGTTCGACCTTTGTCTCATCTCCAAGGATCTGTTTGGCGAGTGCCTTGGCGATATCAATATCGAATCCTTCAACGTTGCCACTTGCGGGATCTTTCAAGCCAAACAGCTTCGTATCGTATTTCACACCGGCGATGAGCTTGCCGCGTTCCTTAATCCGCTCAATTGTGCCTTTCGCCTCGGCGTCACCACCACCACCGCTCGTCGAAGGTGTATCTGTACCTGTACTACAACCTGACAATACAAGGGAGAGAATGAGGACAAGCATAAATGATGGCCATTTCAATAATTTCTTCATGAATAAAGACCCCTTTCAAAATGGAATATTGGATTATTCTCAATGATGAATCAGACGGCTCAGGAATTGCTGTGCTCGTTCTTCTCTGGGGTTGTCAAAAAATTTGGCAGCGTTGGCCTCTTCTACAATTCGGCCTTCGTCCATGAAGATGACCCGGTCCGCAACTTCGCGGGCGAATCCCATCTCATGGGTAACAACGACCATGGTCATGCCATTATGGGCAAGGGAACGCATAACATCGAGGACTTCCCCGATCATCTCGGGATCGAGAGCAGAGGTAGGTTCGTCAAAAAGCATGATTTTGGGCTCCATGGCGAGTCCTCTGGCGATGGCTACCCGTTGTTGTTGTCCACCTGACAACTGGGAGGGATAACTGTCTGCTTTGTCGGCAATGCCCACCCGGGTCAGATACTTCATTGCTGTTGCGGCTGCCTGTTCTTTGGGTTGTTTGCGCACTTTCATGGGTGCAAGGGTAATGTTATCGATGACTTTTTTGTGAGGATAAAGATTGAAGTGTTGAAATACCATGCCGATGTCACGGCGGAAGAGGTTAATGTCCACCTTTTTCTGATGTAGAGGAATCCCACTGACGACAAGTTCACCTTCGGTAATGGTCTCCAGGCGGTTAATACAGCGGAGTAATGTGCTTTTGCCGGAGCCGGAAGGTCCGATAATGACGACGACCTCTCCTTCTTCAATGTGAAGATGGATATCCTTGAGGACATGAAAATGACCGAAATGCTTCTGGACACCCCTAAATTCAATCAAGAGTACACCCCATCCTTTCTGCAACGTCTGTGTGTAAAAGGGATAATAAGGAATAAATTGAAACTAGTTATTTAATCATACATAGTCATCCTGCTTATGGCAATTGGTTTGTGATAAAACATGACATAAGTAATGGGTTTCCTAGGGCTATAGCCAGAAAATGTGTTATATATCTGTCATGTTATTAAATCCCTTGTGACGAATCCTGACAGAAAAATGAATCTATTCTCCTAGTTGTTTTCCAACCTTTGTAATAGTTGTATAGAGTATACTGGAAGTGATGTTTGATTTATGACTCTGATTAACAAAACAAATAGCATCAAGTTCCACGTGTACATGGCAAGAAAGCTCAACCCTATACGTCATGCCGTTGATATGATGGAGTGAGAGAACACCCGTTTGAACGTAAGTAAGGAAAGTAAAAGCGATGTATTGATCCCATAACGATTCCATTACATGTAGAGAGGATGATTCTGCACGATGAATACATATCACTCCCCAATGTCGACTGGAGCAAGTGCCCAGTCCGATGTTCGAGCTTATGAAGCCAATTTGCCTGTCATTCCTGCTCAGGATTTTCAGCTTACAGACTATGGAGCTGTTGGAGACGGCGTAACAGATAATACGGAGATGTTCCGACTTGCCATCGCTTCATGTGCTGAAGCAGGAGGTGGGAGAATCGTTATTCCTGCCGGGGTATGGCTCACAGGTCCGATTGTAATGCGCAGCCGGATCGAGCTACATGTGGAAGCAGGGGCACTGGTTACATTTAGCCGAGATTTTGATCAATACCCATTAATTGCATCAAGCTTCGAAGGCTGGCAGGTGGTACGTTGCCAATCCCCGATCGATGGTGATCAACTGGAGGATATTGCGATTACTGGTGAGGGGATATGGGATGGGGGCGGGGAGGCATGGCGTCCGGTGAAACGCTCCAAAATGACCACTTCACAATGGAACCGATTGGTCGCTTCTGGTGGTGTTGTAGAGCAATCCGGTGGAGATGAAGAAATCTGGTGGCCTACCACAGCTGCACTTGAAGGCGGCACTATTGCGAATCGATTGCATCAGGAGCAGGTAAGTGATACCGCTGCCTATGAAGAAGTCAGAGACTTTTTACGCCCCAACATGGTCAGCTTGCGCAGATGCAAACGGGTATTGATGGACGGTCCAACGTTCCAGAACTCACCTGCATGGAATCTTCATCCCTGGGCATCTGAGCATGTCACCATTCGTAACGTGAGTGTGCGGAATCCGTGGTTTTCTCAGAATGGAGATGGGCTGGACATTGAATCCTGTCGTCATGTGGGTGGTGGAGAAGAGTGTATTCGATGTCGGTGATGATGCGATCTGTCTGAAATCAGGCAAGGATGCCGAAGGTCGTGAACTGGGTCTGCCATCGGAGTACATCACCATTCGGGATTGCACGGTGTATCACGGTCATGGCGGGTTTGTCATTGGCAGTGAAATGTCCGGTGGTGTGCGGCATGTGCGTGTGTCGGATTGTACGTTTATCGGCACAGACATTGGACTTCGCTTCAAAAGCGCACGTGGGCGCGGCGGAGTGGTTGAGGACATTCAGATTGAGCGCATATATATGAAAGATATCATTATGGAAGCCATCTCGTTTTCCTTTTTCTATGCAAATCAGGAAGGGTCTGCCCGAGGCAGTGATCTATCTCAGGAGATTAGCGAAGAGACGCCAGTGTTCCGGGATATTCGAATATCGGATGTAGTCTGTGCCGGTGCCGACACTGCGTTGCTTGTGAGTGGATTGCCGGAACTGCCTTTGGATGGGGTGATCATCCAGCGTTACAGCGTGCAAGCTCGCAGTGGTATCCAATGTGCTCATGCAAAACATCTGCATATCGCTGAATTGCAGGCGCAGATCACCGAAGGTCCGCTGGTTCATTTGCACCAGTGCAAAGGGGCAGAGTTAGAGAGCATTCAGGGCAAAGGCGCAGATGGCCGACTTCTGATGGTGACCGGACACGAGTCGGCAGGCATTGTATGTCGTGAAGTCGATGCTGACACAGACGGTCGTCAGATCTCTGTGGGTCCCGAGGTGCGAAGTGGCGTGATCATTCGCAGATAAAAAGTATGTAGTAGGGTTTATACAAGTTGGTCCAATTCAGCCGTAGTGGCGTAGCCATAGATCCAGTAATCGCGATGCCTTTTGATATAAGGAGTACGTAATCTCTGGAGCGAGGCTACCCACTCGGCTTTTATATGAAGTTATCTGATGATCTACCGGTGTTCCTTGCGATAGCGCAGCGGTGTTGTACCGGTAACCTGTTTGAATGTTTTGTTAAAATGAGCCGTATGCTCAAATCCTACCTTCTCTGCGATCATCTGGACACGCTCTTGTGTGGACAGCAATCTTCGTTGTGCCTCTCGGACACGAACAACACGCAGATATTCGCTAAACCGAAACCCGGTAAACCGGCTGAACATTCGGCTCAGATAGGATGGACTGATATAAAAACGATTGGCTGCACCCTCCAGCGTAAGTGGTTCGGTATAGTTTTTATTCACATAAGTGACAATTTCACTGATTTTGTCCTGCATCGGATGCAAGGGACTGGGGCATGACTGCCGGATGTCCTCCTCTACCCGATGAATACGGATCAAAAGTTGGGCAAGGAGACTTCTTACGGCGATCTCATAGTGAGGGCGTCGCTCTTTGCATTCTTGCAGCATCTGCCACAATATACGTTCCATCTCGGGCTGTTCCGCTTCAGGCAGGCGAAGGAGTCTTGAACAATTAAAAGGCAGCAGACCACATATGCCAAGTTCCATCCCTGTTGCAAAAGCAGGCGAAAAACCGATTAGAATTCGTTCGAAGCCAGGGATACTTCCTTTGGAGGTGGTATGTACATCGTGTGGATTAATCAGAATGAAATCACCCTTGCGGGCGGACAGAATCTGACCATTCATGGAATACACTCGTTCGCCTTCAAGTAAGTAATACAGTTCGTAGAATGGATGAGCGTGAGGTTGTGGCATACCGTTCCCATCATGTCTTCGCATATGTTCAATGGTAAATGAATGTTCACCGATTCGATATTTGGGTCCAATCCGATCCTCTATGAGACTCATGGTACAGCTCCCCTCTGCTTCACGGATTAACAACGATATCCATATCATAACGGAACATCCATCTTTTTGTAAACGCTATCATTGGAAATGAAATATTTCTTTAATCCTATCGTTAAATACCGAGAGAACGAATCTGGCATGACCCATATGTGCTGTCAAGGTGACAAAACTTGAATGATGTTTTAGAGTAGGGGGAGAGAGGCGAAACTCTGGTTAAGGAGTGTCTCCAATATGATTTGGAAGGAAGGAAACAGGTTATGACGACACATGAATTATCGCCATTGGTTGCTGCGCTCAATATGCAGCCTCACGTTGAAGGCGGTTGGTATAAGGAAGAATGGAAGGCATCTTATCAGATTCCACAGTCCGTTCTGCCGGATACATACTCCGGCCCAAGATTCTCGGCAAGTTCCACGTATTTCCTGCTGCACGCACATGAAATCTCCGAGTGGCATACGGTTCTGTCCGATGAACTTTGGCTGTGGCACAGCGGCAGTCCGGTTGAACTGAAGCTGGGCGGCAACGGGGAGAACCCGGAGAACGAGGAAGTTCTTGTTCTGGGGATGGATATTGCTGCGGGGCAATCACCACAGGTGCTCGTTCCTGCCGGCGTATGGCAGACAGCGCGCCCGCTGGGCGATGAACCTGTACTGGTAACTTGCGTAGTAGCGCCAGGTTTCCACTTTGATGATTTCAAGCTGGTATCCAAAGGCGAATAGGTTTTGATATGTGAAAATCCCGATCGGAGATGCTCAGGGCATCCGAATCGGGATTTTTTTGGATTGAGCGTATTAAGTATGCTAAGGTCTATACCCAATTCAGGGATAGATCATTCCCTTTTGAATAAGCATCACTTTTGGCAATAACTGATCACTTTGGATTCTCGTTACTCATCCAGCTGTCCACATAAAACTCCTCATGATAATCCGGTTGCTGGGCGAGTTCTTTGAGCTTCTGTTCAGCTTCTTCAGCGGTAAGATATTCTCCAATAACTGCTGTAAACTCACCAGTGGACGTTTTGAGGAAAGAGATGTCCTCATCCGGATAGGATTCTTTAATTATACCCATCGATTCTCCAAAAGGCATTGATTCTGTACGGAGAGAGTATACCTTCCGAGGTGTGACCGGTTTGCCGTCGGAAGTCAGTTTCACTTCCAGGTATCCAGGGTTCTTGAATTCCGTTACGGCATACTGTACCCCTTCTTTTAGTACAACTACGAATCCGACGGAAGAGTCGTCTAAAATCATGGAACCATAAACATCTTTCACTAAAGGCTGGGTCATGAAGTCGGCTTTGACTTTCTCTATATCCATGTAACGTGCACCGCTAAAAGTGAAGAGGATACGATTCGGTGCTTCTTTGTGTACCACATTATAATGGGGTGCATCATTAGTCTGATCTTGCTCGTCGGTGCTAAAATTGATTTTAAGCGTATTTTCGGTTGCTTCCGATCCCACAGTTACTCCATCGGTAATCTTGCCGCCATCGCCAAATTGCAACACCTGAACAATCGTTCCGACCACAGGTATTTTGACCATGGCGTTTGCGACAGTAGGAATGTTGACTATGAAGAGAAAAGCAGCACATGCCGCTATAACTGAGGCATAACGAATCATTCGAGATGAACTCTTGCGAGCAGCGGCTCTTTTCTGTGCATGATGAATAACGTCAGTAAGTTGAGCAGGGATTTCAATATTTTCGTAACGATCTTTTCCTGTCATACGTTCTCAACCTCTCCTTCAATCAAATAAATTTTTAATTTTTTGATAATACGATAGAATTTGGACTTAACTGTATTTTCCGGTATGGAGAGCACTTCAGCCATCTCTCGAAAAGGCAGATTCACAAAGAATTTTAATATAATATAGGCTTTTTCCTCGGGGATAAGCCGGTCCAGTGCATCATATAGATCCATTTTTTCTTCCAGCGACGCCCCTCGCTCTGGAGCCACAAACTCCTGCGCATGATCCTCCATATAGGTCACTCGCTGGTTACGTCGAATATGATCTATCGCTGTGTTAATCACAATTCGTGACATCCAGGAATCAAAATAAGTCATGGACTCTATCTTTCCATAAGCGATGAACCCTTTGTAGACCGCTTCGGATACGATATCCAGCGCTTCTTGTTCATTTTTAACATAGCAGTATGCCAGTCGATATAATTTATTTTGAATCTCTGTTATTTTCTCGCTGAACTGTTCTTCTTTTGTCTTTCTATGGTTCAGTCTAATCACTCCTGATCCCCCCTGATCAACCTATATATTCAAGTCACCGCTCGTTCCAGGCCTGGATTCTATATAAGTGCTTGAGTTCGCTTTGACACTCGTTAGACTGATGAGGAGGCAAAATAGTTCTAAACGGTCAAAAAAACTTTTTTCTTTCGGCCCTGAATAGGATAATGAGCCTCGCCTCCATTCTTAACAACGAATAGTTTGCCTATAACATCACATACCAAAACACCCGCTCTTCCAAGATCGAAGGCGGGTGTAATCGAATTCATCTGCTTATATTAGAAGTTAAAGTTGTCTGGATCAGAACCAAAGCGTTTATTCTCGTTCAGGCTGTTAATCTGCTCTATTTCTTCCGAAGTTAACTCAAAATCGTAGAGGTCGGCGTTCGCGCGAATACGCTCAGGGGTGACGGATTTCGGTATCGTCACGATGCCGTTCTGCAGATCCCAGCGCAGAATTACTTGTGCGGGGGACTTGCTGTATTTGGCGGCGATATCCTTCAGCAACGGATGATCCATCAGATGACCTTGTCCGAGCGGAGACCAGGCTTCGATCTGAATCTGATGTTTGTTGCAGTACTCACGAAGCTCTGACTGAATCAATAGTGGGTGAAGCTCCACCTGATTAACCGCTGGTTTGATCGTGGCATCGATCATCAAGTCTTCCAGATGGTGAATCTGGAAGTTGCTCACACCGATCGCGCGGATGCGTCCTTCTTTATGGAGTTTCTCCAGCGCTCGCCATGTGTCTTTGTACTTGCCCTTAACCGGCCAGTGGATAAGATAGAGATCCAGGTACTCCAGTTCGAGTCGTTCCATGCTTGCTTCGAAGGCAGCCAGCGTGGATTCATATCCCTGATCACTATTCCATACTTTCGTGGTAATGAACAGATCCTCACGAGCTACTCCAGATTCACGAATACCCTGAGCGACACCTGTTTCGTTGTTATACGCTTTGGCAGTGTCGATGCTGCGATAACCAGCTTGAATGGCTGTTTTGACAGCATGAACGACTTCGTCTCCGTCTTTAACTTTGAATACCCCAAAACCCAGCCATGGCATTTTGACTCCGTTATAGAGCGTGGTTGTGTCCTGCACGTGTTTCATGGTCCGAAATTCCTCCTCTTATTGATTCATTGTTCCACTATGTAATTACCCTGCTGTTCAGCAGCCAATCGATATCGAAGGGCCGTCTTGATTGATTATACTAAAATCTGCCTGGTCTTGGAAAAGGGAGCGATCCATTTTACGAAGTAAACGCCGCTATTATCCTTTTTCTTCAACCAGAGGTTTGGTTTTGACGCTTGTGGGTGATAAGATGAAGTATACGAAACATGGAAGTCAAGACTTTGTAATTGGAGAGTTTACATAAGAACAGACGAAGTACGGAATCGGGTACAGACCGGACCGTACGATTAACGATAAAGGAGCAAGAATACAATGGCTAAACCTAAACAAACCAAAAAAGCAGCTGCCTGGTCTCTCGTAGTAATGGGAGCGGGATTTGCTGCATCCTTGCCGTTCCAGGGCGCTCCTGTGGGCAAGTTGCTGGTAGGATCATTTGAAGCGGGACTCGTGGGTGGACTTGCGGACTGGTTCGCCGTTACCGCATTATTCCGTCACCCGCTCGGCATTCCCATTCCACACACGGCATTGCTGCCGAAAAATCGCGATAAAATGACGGAAGGTCTGGTCTCGGCAGTAGAGAATAACTTGCTCAACAAAGACAGCATTACCGAGAAAATTGCAGATTTCAAAGCAGCAGAGACGGTGCTCGATACGTTGACCCGTGAGCTTCACAGTGACGGGATCAAGATCATGATTGATACGCTCTGCAAGCGAATTCTGGCGGGTCTGCCGTTAGAGCAGATTGCTCCGCTCGTGGCACGTGAGATCAAGTCACAAGCGGGCGCCTTTGATCTGGGTCCGATTCTGGAACGGGCTGCCCACCAGATGACAGAGCGGGGTTACGACGCCAAAGCGCTGGACTACGGATTAAAGCAAGCCGAGGAGTGGCTGGTTAAACCCGAGACGATCATGTTTTTGGGTGAAAGCGGCATGAAAGCCATCAGCGGCATTCAGATGAACGGATTGATGCAGTTTGCGATGAATGCGTTCCTTGGTTATATGAACGAGGAGCGTCTGGGTGGCATTTTACAAGGATATCTCTTCGATCGGGTAGAGGATATGAAACGTGAAGGCAGCGCTCTAAGGTACAAGGTGCTTGATATGGTACGTACCCAGACGGTGCGTCTGGCAATGAGCGAGGCTATGCAAGATGGAATCAACAGTTGGAAGAACAATATGCTGGAGGGCTGGAACGCAGAGGAAACGGTGCTGAACAAACTCACCGAACTGAGAGACAAGGCGCTCGCTGCGATGGAAGATGGACAGTATGTAGATACGTATGCACTGCCTGCCATTGAGCGGGTATTGGTTGATCTGCGGGCAGATGACGAGTTGATGACAGGCATGAATGCCAAGATCATAAATGGTGTCACAACACTGCTGGAGAAAAACCATTCCAAAATCGGTAAACTGGTACGCGAAAATGTGGACAAAATGGACAATGCCACTTTGGTTTCGATGATTGAGGATAAGGTTGGACAGGATCTGCAATGGATTCGGATCAACGGAGCCGTTACCGGATTTGTTATCGGGATTGCGCTGACTGCGCTGCAGATGGCATTGGCATAAGAGTAATGTATGTAAAAGGAGGGCCGCTCCTACGAGGAGCAGGCTCTTTTTGTCGTGGATGGGAAAATTATCATGTACTTGATGCAAGAATTAGGAAAGTGGGTAATGTACACCAAAGTGTCCTATTTGAATCATATAGGAAGAAAGTTACATGAAAACGATCCTGTTAGCCGATATGGCTCATGTTGATTTTGTACTATGATGCAGGTAACAGATGAATAGGGTGTACTTCACATATAGTGAATGCCTCGATTCTACCATGAGGGGGGATCCGTATTAAACGTGCAGGATGGTTGAAGGGTTTATTCACACTAATGATGGTGTTTACTATATTTTTGGGAGGTTGTCAGAACATGAACGCAAGTGAGAAGGAAGCTCTATACCAAGAAGCTGAAGCAACCGTAATTCAGCACTTCAAGCAGAAGTTTGAACTGGATGTTGTGATTACAAGCAAAGAGTTGTTGCCGGAAATGGCAGTGTCCCAGATTGGGCTGAAAGGGCATGTGAAAGATCATGAAGATCAGAGCTTTGGCATTTCGTACGACTACAAAAAGAAGGTAACCAAGAACTTGGTCATTAGCCCTGAGATTGAGGAAGTGATGATGGCCAAGGGACATAATCCATACGACAAATAAAGGGAGGTGTAGTTATTGAGTAACGGGTCCAATATTGATGATGAAACATATAAAACGATGTCTGATCTAGCCTACCAGGATCAAAAGGCTGGAGACAAATTAACGGAACTTCCGGGATGGGAGGTCCTTGAGGGGACGGAAAGCAATAAATTTTCCGGTTTTGATGCTGTAACATTTTATAATCCCGAGACCAAGGAAGCTGTCATTGCTTATCGTGGTACAGAAGGAAGTGCGTCCTTGGATCGCTCTGTACCTGACTTTGTCATGGATGGCCGCATTGGGGGCGGAGAATTGATTCGTAAGGGCCAGCAGGAGGCCGGGAATTTTGTCAATAATCTTACGCCGGATTGGCTCGACAAAGGTGTCGAAGGTGTCAAGGACTTCACGGGAATATCCAAAGTGGAGGATTGGGCTGGTGACAGGGTAAGAGACGTGGAGAACTGGACGGGTGATCGCGTAAAGGATATTGAAAAAACCGTTTCCCCTACAGGCTGGGCCAATCAGATGTATCAATCCGAAGACTACGCAAATCACATGCAGAACAAGCATAAGGATCTGAACTTCTCGATGACCGGACATTCCTTGGGCGGGGGAAATGCACAATATGCGTCTGCTTATACAGGAATTCCAGCCGTGACGTTTAGTGCACCATCTGTAATGGGTAATTTGACGCCAGAAATGCGGCGCCGGGCTGAAGCGGGTGCATTTGACGGACAGGTTGTGAACTATGCCAATCCCAGTGATCTGGTAGCCAGCGGAACGTTGGGAGGATATGACCGGCATGTGGGATCGACCTATTACATCAACTCCGATTATGACTCGGCGAATGACGGCGTGAGTATTATCGATAAAGCCAAGAACTCATTTGGCGGGGAAAACTATCACAGTCTGGATCAATATGATTTCAAAAATGGTTACATATCCAATGACCTGTACGATCCGATTACTGGAGAGAGAATCCGCTATTCACCACGCCTTATGGATCACATGGGACCGTTCAGCAAGAACTTCGGTCCGTTACGTTCCAAGTCTGGCGGCGGTGGAGGTATGGCTTCGGCTGCTGCGGCTTCAGGTCTGATTCAGGTAACGCCGGAAGAACTGAAAAGTGTCGCTTCGCGGTGGAAGCAAAATGCACAACAATGCAATGCTGAGCTAAACCAGGTACGAAGCCGCATGGCTCAATACCTGCATACAAGCCGCAGTCGCAGGCTGGAGCCGATTGTCACCCAACTGGACGCGTCGATTCAAGAACTTAGCACATGGCATATGAAACATACCAGCCAGTTCCTGAACTTTATTGATGAGAAAGCAGATGCCTTCCGGCAGGCGGACGAGAGTCCGGTTCATTTTAATTAGGAACCAGGTTGGTTAATGTCGATATCACGTACATGGGGGAGGGGAACGCAAGTGGGTGGACAATTGCTAGTGGAATTGAATGATCTTCGAATTGCGGAAAAAGAACTGACACAGCTGCTTGCCCGTCTGCAAGCCGATGAGCAAGAAGCGCGGGTGCTATACAGTCGCCTGAACGATTGGAAAGGCCAGTCCGCAGATCATACAAGACAGCAGATTGAAGAGTTTTTTGCGGGCCTGTCCAGACGTATTCAATCCATTGAACAGCAGAAGAAAAGCTTGCTGCAATACATTGAGATCATGATCCAGACGGATCAGGAACGCTAAAGAGTGGTAAGGCTGATGCCATATTGCGGATGGCAATCAGCGTGGATAAGAGTGTGACCGTGGAGCGGCATGATTAGTTCTAAACCACGGATTGTAAAGAACATGGGTAGCCAATCAAGATGATGATAGCTAAAAAGCCTACGGCACATCGGGTTTGATCCCGAATGCCATAGGCTTTTTGTTATCTGAATTTTTCTCAGGTTTTCGTAAAACTGTAAGTTAGTTCTTAACGTTTTTTGCGACGTGTAGCCAACGCGATTCCCAGGAAGGACAGGATCAGGGCCAGAATGGATACGATGAGTGTTGCTTGTTGAAGCTTCAGCGTACCCGGGTCTGTATCCGTGTTGTTTGGTTCACCTGTAACGGTGTCATTGAGTGCATCACCCAACGTAGTGTCATCGTTTGCTTTGCTATCGTCGGTAGCTGCATTATCCCCAGTAGCTCCTTCTGTACCTGCACTATCATGTCCATCGTTGGCATGACCTCCACCTGCCGCAGCATTACCAGCAGCCGGATCTTCGCTAATCGTTGTGATACTGTGCGGGTTGGCGTCACTTGGTTGGCCTGTCCATTCTACGATGCTGCCATCGCTGTAATATTGGAAGGCATCCCAAGCTACTTCAGCTTCCGCCTTAGGGTTCTGTGCAACGAAGTTGAACTGCTGGAATTGTCCTGCCAGAATGCCTTCGTTATCGCCGTCAATTTCCCACGTAATCGATGTTACTTCATTGGAATCGTTCTTCTCTGTAGTGATTTTCCAGCCTGCCAGTGGTTGATATTGCTTGAATGCAACACCTTCCGGAACTTTCATGGTGATTTTGGTTGTAGGCAGTTCTTTCTCGGATGGAATCTTAATCGTGTACGTCTGCCATGCGCTTGTCTGTGCAACGGATGGGCTAACGGTAACGTGAGCGCTCGCGAATCCGGCGAATAACATGAATGCTGCGGTACCTGTTGCGATAGTGGATGTTAGTTTGGAAATCCATGATGTTTTCTTCAAAATAAATAACCCCTCTCAGTTCTTATCATATATGATGCGGCCCATTTTCTTAAATGAGTGTCTACGTTCTGCAAAGGCCGTTTCGGTTACGAATTGTTCTTTCGAGTGATTAAAAGCAGATTACACTTGCTACTTCGATGACAGAATAACCTTCCGATCGCTGTTATCCCCAGATTTTTTGATTCCCTTTTCTTAAAGGGTAAAATCCGGGGATAAAGGCGAACGCTTCGCTTCTTCACGCTATTTCTGTCCTCTCCGTTCTCGTGTAGACTCAGAAAGCTTTTAGCTTCGCTTCTCCAGAATCAATTTCATTCCCTTCACTACATTTGCAGTTTATAGAAACACTAATTTTAGATTGGGTCACTTTTCAATTTGATCTTTGTATAACTATGGCTTGGCGGTGTCGATCTCAAATTCGGCATCCAGTGCATCCAACGTTTTGGTCAGAAGATGTACCTTGATATTCCAACGTCCAGGCATGGAGATGTAATCTTCAGCCTTGTACACACCAGTGTTATTTTTCGGAATGGTAATCTCATAGATCCCCATATCCATGTCCAGATGTGTGAGTGACAGGGTGATCTGTTCCAGATCATTAACGATACTGCCATCTGCATGTTTCACATCGACTTCAAATTGGTTCTCTCCCGTTACATTGGGACTCACCTGAAGTGTGATCGACGAGCCGTCTTCTGTAGTCTTTGTCTCCTGAAACGGACCGACCGCTGCTGGTTGTCCCGGAGACAGGTGTGTCAGTACGGCAGCAAGAGCGAGAATCACAGCACCAGTAGCAAGCTCGGCTTTCAGGCTGCCGGATAATCTGCTTCCCGTTGCTGCTCTTGCCAATCTGGCATGACGCCACGCGAAGACAAGCATCACAATCAGCAGGACGATCTTGCCGATCAGGACAAGGCCATAGGCTGTAGTGAACAAGGAGGTCAGCACAGGTGCAGGCAGAATAATCAGACTGCTGTATATCCCTGTAGCAACCAGAGCGGCTACGGCGCCAATCCCCCAGGCGGTAAACCTGCGAATAGCAACCCAGTAAACTTCTCCTCGTACCTTCGAAGGCAGCTTATCCGCCAGTGGGGGCAGACATATCGCCATGGCGGTTAATGCACCAATCCAGAAAGCAGCACCGATCAGATGCACGAAGTCCATGGCAATCGCAAGAGCACGTTGATCCGCCGCAGCCGGATGTCCCGTCATGGCATGAGTGAACAGCCATCCAAGCACGAGCACGAGTGACCCGTAAGAAGACCAGATGCGAGCACGGATGGATCGATCGCGATCATATCCGGAGAGAATCGTGACAGCCAGCAGCATTACAATGAGTATCTGTAACATCCAGATCTGGCCAAAAGACGTCAGTTTGAGCGCACTTACAATCAGTGCCCAGCTTAATTCGTTAAGAGCCACACCAGATTCATATAACGTATTCAGTGGCAGGCTGACCAGAGCGGCAAAGGAAGCAGCAGCATAGCTGATCCATAACAATCTGTAGCTACCCGGAACGTCCATAGGTTCTCTTGTCATGGATGTCGGTGCAATTCGCAGCAGCAAGAATGCAAGTGTCCCCAGAATGACAGACAATCCGAGATACTGAATCCAGTCTGTCAGGGATACGATCCATTTCAGCGGCCCGCCTGTTGAACCCGAACCGGATGTAAGATCACTCAGTCCGGCAGGAGAACCGGACGGTTCACCGATATGGAAAACATATGCCCCTTGGATCGGGTGTCCATCGGCAGATACAGCTTTCCAGTTAACGGCATAAGTCCCGTTCCCGAGTCCAGCTTGCAGGCCAGTCTCCAGAATATGAGGGCGATCCACATCAATCTTTACATTTCCATCGTCTGCCTGATTACCGTCAGGTCCAGTGATTTTGATATCATAAAAGGCCGTCTGCAAGGATTCGTTGAACTCCAGCGTCAGCCGCTCCGGAGCAGCTACGAGGATCTCATTTTCTCCTGGCGAAGCCTTAACAATATAAGCATGGGCAGATGCCCACTGTGGCATAACAAGGCAGCACACGAGCAACAGACAGGTGACCAATGCCCAGTGCCGTTTGCCCCATTTCAGGGTAAAGCGTGTAAAAATCAAAAAATCATCACCCTCAGGTTATAGATTTGTAGTCATTCATGGCCTTTAAACACAATCTAACCCATTATAACTTTGTCCAAAATGACTGCGTATGACTACATTGGGCTATAAAAAAACGATTTGGTCTACATAATTGTGACAAAAGCATGAATGCTATGTCATTTCTCACCTATGTCGGATGCATCATTGACTCCGAATTAACAATGTTTATTTGCGAAGCTTACGTCCTGCAAGCCCGCTCTCTAACGCGTAGCGGGTGAGTTGTACCCGGTTTTCAAGCTGGAGCTTCTGCAAAATGTTTTTGAGATGATTCTTCACCGTCTGGTCTGAAATACCGAGTTGATCGGCGATCTCCCGATTGGTATATCCCGCGGATACCCATTGCAGGATCTCAAGTTCCCGCGCCGTTAGCGGGTTATCTTGCACATCTTCACTGCGCGGTGCGGGAAACTCCTGCAAAATCCGGTAGGCCAGTTCCTTACTGAGCGGTGCGTCGTCACTGACGATGGCGCGCAGGTATTCAAGCCAGGTGGAAGGCGTTAGATTTTTGAGCAAATAGCCTTGAGCGCCTTGTTTCAATGCTTCGAACAGAAAGGTCACATCATCCGATACAGTCACCATAACAACAATAACATAAGGGAATTGCAGCTTGATCTGACGGGTGGCTTCCAGCCCATCCATGTCCGGCATCTGCACGTCCATCAGGATCAGGTCGGGCATCCATTGCCCGGTGATCTCCAGCGCTTCCTGTCCATTCGAAGCTGTACCAATCACTTCAAACAGGCTGTCCTCGGATAAAATGCTACAGATCGCTTCACGCGCATGCGCATGATCATCAACAACCAATACACGTACATGTTCCATGTTAAGTATGCTCCTTTCCTATCGTCATTCGTGTATGCTCCGGTCTTGAATCGAGGGTAAAAGACCAACCCATCTCGGCAGCACGCTCTTTCGTAATTCGCAGTCCGTACCGATCCTTCAGATGAAGAGGATCTCCACTTAGTCCATTCCCATTATCCTGAATATAAATGAACCAGGCAATTGGGTTACCTTCCGCGTGAACCTGAACCCGGGTGGCCTGCGCATGTTTGCGTACATTCAGTAAACCCTCCCGGATACAGGCGAGCAGTTCCACTTGTTCCTTGGCAGAGAACGTTACACCCCTGAGGTCCCAATGAATCTGTGCACCAGGTACCGTTTCCTTGACGAGCACTTCGACCTGCGCATGCAGTGAAATAATTTCTGATGTTACCGTAGAGGAAGGAACAAAACGCAACTGGGCAATAGCTTGCCTTACATATGTATTGACTTCATGCACGGTTTTTTGAATCTCCTGGATCTCATGCTCATGTCCGCTCCCTACCAGACTACGACCTGCTTTATCGGTCTTCACTGACAGCAGGAAAAGAGACTGAGATATGCCGTCGTGAAGTTCCCGTGCCAATTGGTCACGAGCTTCCAGAGCTGCTTTCGCTGCACGTTCCTGCTCCAGAGCAGCCCTGGCACCTTCGAGCATGTGGAACAATCGGCTGAGCAGTGTCACGCTGACGAGGTAAACGATGACGGGTGTTAACCAGTTTCCAGCATCCATCGAAAGGTACGGCATCAGAAACTGATGGCGAATGTATTCCCAGATGCCAACCGTGAATGTGGGGATCAGCAGAATCATCCATTTAATTTGTTTATAGGACATGAATGCAGAACTCCTTTGATCTAGGATTAGCTTAATTAGGTACTTTATTTATACAGGGATGGGACCATTATAACGCAAGCTTGTCCAAGACCCTAGTCTGTGTCGTTGGAGAAAGCTGGGGAGGATCAGGGAGTATTTAGAAGGATATCTAAGAACGACAAGGGGTGAAATGTTGTCACGCTAGGTGAGGGTTGGTGTGACCAGCTGAGGAAGGCTGAGTCCGTTTTCCCTATCAGAGAAGGTCCTCTATACTTAATATAGAACGTGAATTCATTACAAAACATGTTAAGGAGTGACGCAACAACATGAGTCAAGAAGTATTGGAACGTCGCAGTGAATTGCTCAAAAAGAACATTCATCAGATGCTTGTTCAAGACAATCAGCACGGTATCAGTCGCCAAGACAACATGTTTTTGCAGCAGATGATTAAAGAGCTGCATCAGACTTCACATGAGCTGAATACCAAATCTTAATGTAGAATCTGCACGAGAATGAAGTTGTCTGGTGTACGATTCATTCCATGAAAATGAAAATGGCGCTATCTCCGATCAGACCGGGGATAGCGCTTTGACTTGTTTAGGGCTTATAGAAGAAGCTCCATTCATCTACTGCAACTGTTGCTGAGCGGTTCTTTTCTCAATATATTGAATGAACAACTCGGCAAGCTCTGGATCGAACTGTGAACCCGAACATGAGCGTAGCTCCCGAATCGCTTCTTCCACGTTCTTGGTTTCCTGATACGGCCGCTCTGTCGTCATGGCATCAAAGGAGTCAATTACGGTCAGCATCCGGCAGAGCCGGGGAATCTCGTTACCCTTCAGGCCGTAAGGATAGCCTTTGCCATCATAGCGCTCGTGGTGAAGTTCAATATACGGAATCAGATCGGCGAAGCGATCGTTCGTGATCACCATTTTTTTACCCCAGGTGACATGTCCTTTGATCGTTTCCCATTCTTCTGCGGTGAGCTTGTCCTTTTTGTTCAGAATGGACCAAGGAATCTCCAGTTTTCCGATGTCATGAATGAGTGCTCCCAGCACGAAGCGACGTTTTTCCGCATTGTCCAGTGCGAGCAATTCACTGATATCCAGTGCATATTTGTAGACCCGTTTGGAATGTTTAAACGTATCCATATCCTTGTATCTGAACAGATTGAGCTGCTGCTCGATGTCACGAACGTCCTGTACCAGATCAATCTCATGTTCCATACCATCGTTGCTGCCGTGGCGGTGCACGTTGTTCTTGCCCTGTTTCTTCGCATAATACAGTGCTTTATCCGCCTGATCCACGAGCTGGGATTTGTTATACATATCTACCTGATAGGGCGCGACGCCAGCAGAGAAGGAGAGACAACCGTGTGGAAACACTTCAACGCCTTCAAACGGCGTGTCGTTCAGTTGTTTACGCAGCTTGTTCATGAACCTGTAGGATTCGTCCAGTTCCATGCCTGGCATGAGCAAAGTGAACTCTTCCCCTCCATAACGAAAGGCGGTAACAGGTGTGCCTTCCGTCTTTCGCATTAGAAAATCCCCCAGCAGGGCCAGCAGACTGTCACCTTGAAGGTGGCCAAACCGATCGTTATACTTTTTGAAATCATCAATATCAATAAGCCCCAGACAGAGCGGTGTTCCTTGCGTACGAGCGGTAGTCAGTTCATTTTCCAACATACTTTCAAAATAACTATGGTTGAACAGGCCTGTGCGCTGATCCGTGTTAGCTTTCTCCTCAATGGTCTGATACATGACAAACAACTGCTTGAATGCATGGGAGAGCAGAATACTGAGACTCAGATATAACAACAGACCGAGTACGCCATTGTGTACAACCAGAATCGTCAGGACAAGCGCCAGAATCAGCGTACATAAATAAACCAGCAGGGATTCGGTTACGAATGCCCGCTTCATCTGCTGTAATGCATCCTTTGTTGAGAAGTGAAAGAATAAGCCAAGTGTGATCGTGTTGATGATGAAGTAGGCTGCGAGTGCTGCAAAATAAGGTATCAGGTTATAGCCGTCCAGAGTTCCCGATTGCCCGCCAGTCCACTCAAACACGGCAGCTGCTCCCGTAATCATGAGACTGTAGATGCTGAAATTGACAATGTGTTTCCACCAGGTGAGCTTGCGCTCTTTGATTAACAGGATGATGGAGACAGGAAGCAGTACAGATAAACTGAAAGCTCCGCCAAACATGAATATACAGGCAAGGTATACCGATGAATCCATGGATTGCTGATTGCCTTTGGGTGGAATCTGGAATGTGAAATAATCCAGAATTAAAGCCGCACCCAGCATGGTGTAGACCATAACCCAATCCGCCGTGGTTAGATGAAGGTAAGACCACTTGTTCATGTACAGAAAAACACCGATCCCGGTACAACTAAGCAAAATAACATACAGACTGCTTCGATCTGCCTTATGGATAAGGTTACGAATAAAGTTCATAAAAAATCTCCTGCTTGGGTTTAGTCTACTCTTGATGTGTATATAATTGGTGTTCTTCTATAGGGATATACTATATAGATGTATAACATACCAAGTTGCCTGCCAAAAATCCAGAAAGAAAAAACAGGCCGCTGGCAGCCTGTTTGTCTTGTTTGGCGGTATGGATACTAGCCGCCCAGCTTGTATCCCGAAGTTAACGCTACAACGACAGAAGCCACGATGATTGCGTTGATGACAATGCGGGAATATTTCACACCTTCAAATTTTTTCATGGAGAAGACCTCCCTTCCTTGGAGTCTACCTGTTTTCTTCAAGCCTGATGAGTTTTAGCAGGTTGCACAGCCTTTTTGTCCCGATTCACCATCATGTATTGGATAAAAAGGAATATGCCAACGTTCATGACCACATCACCGATACTGATCACCTGAGTCCGTGGATAAGGGCTGGAGAGTGGGATGATATCACCGAGAAAAGGCAGATTTGTAGATGCATCCATCATAAAATGCTTCGATACGGCGCCGCCTTCCCTGAGCATGTCTACATAATAGGGCCCCAGTACAGCGGAGGCTTCCACAGAAACAGGCATGCGCCCACCATTTACAGCCATCACGGCAAAATTGAGAAATACCCCAATCCAGATGAGCATGAAACCGGTATGGTGTCTGTTGAGCCACAGGAAAGCAAGCCCTGTAATGTAGACGGCAGCAAAGAGATATCCATTAATGGATGCCACCCATTCGAATCGTTCCTGGAGATAGAAAATAAAGAACTGGATTAGCAACAATACAGGGAAAATCCAGCCGCTTCGCAGCTTGAGTGCTGCAAACTGGTTGAGCCCATGCCGCAACCCGCCCCGAAAAAATCCAACGATCAAGCCTAGTAGAATACCGTCATATACCATGGAGTAACTCCTGTTCGTGCGGAGATATGCAATATGATTGCGTGTTTGTGTACATAAAGGATTCGACCTTATATTGGTAATTCCTGCATGAGAAAAATGATTTTGTAGAAGAAATTTGCAAAATGCTGAACAAAAAACCGCCTTTACGAATCTAGGGGTCGAAACCCCTGTAAAATTCGGTAAAGGACGGCTGCTTATGGTGCCAAAATACGAGCTTTAATTCGGTTGGAGACGGAATTTATTTTATTCAGATCCACCGTTCAGATAGTTGAAGAAAGGCTGATCCACCCAGAAGTCATACGTCGTAATGTCCGCATCAGGTGCCAACTTTAGGAAACCTTCCCGAATGGATTTGGCATTCTCTTTTAGAGAGAAGGACTGAGCATAGTAATTGCCAAGCGCGATCTTATTATTGGAAATGACAGGGTAGTTCGCCAATGCAGTTGGTGAATAATACAGCGGTTGCCACCAGGAACTGAGAATCAGTGGAGATGTACTGTCACTATTCTTTTTGGCATATTTCAGCACAATGTCATTGAAGCGGACTTTGTCTGCCACATTGTTGAACTCGAACTGAATATCATATTCTTTCGCAGAAGCGATATAGTTGCCGTTCTCGATCTGTGTCACTTTATAATCAGGTGTTTCCTTTGGCTCGCCCCATTCCTTCAAATAAATGAAGGCAGATGTCTTTGGCTGGAATTGTACATCAGCATCAATACCTTCGCTATGCAACAAACCAACCAACTGTACAGCATGTTGAATATTATCGTGGCCGTAGGTAAGTGTCAGTTCATCGATAAAGTTGGAATCAAAGCGGCTATCCTTCAGATTATAACCTGTTACGAGATCATCTCGCAGGGCCTGATCCACAATCTTTCTCAGCTCAGGTGATTCAATTAGATCGGCTGTGCGATATGCAGCGTATAGTTTGGAATAGATGTCCGCATCGCCGGAACGCCCAATCTCATGTTTGTACTTCCCTTGACTGACTAGTACGCGTCCAAGCAAGATATCAGCGAAATCTTTACTTGCTACGCCACCTTTAAGGAGAGCGGGGTATAGGCTTTCGGGAATCAGGCCTGTATCGATCGCCGCAGCCAGTTCCTGTGCGGCTTGTCCCTGAACACGGTTCGGGCTAATGCCAACTTTGGCAAGCGCTTTGGCTGTTTTCTCAGCAGGATATGTATAAGCCAGTTCCTTGAATCCGGCTGCTTTCACCGCGATGAAGACCGCTGCATAAGTGCTCAGATGATCCTTGGCACGTACTTCTGTACCGGTAAGAACCCCATTATTGTATAAGGATACGGCAGCATCATATGAAGAATCACCAGAAGACAGATCGGTAAAGACTGGAGCTTTGGCTTCATTGTCGCTTGCTTGAGCTGCTTCCGTGATGGCTGCAATGGCTTGAATGAAATCACCTTTGGTAATCTGTTGCGGCAATTGAATGTTGTATTTCGCTTGCAAGAATTGAGCAAAATCCGCTGCGCTTTCCGTATAGGTTACTGGCGCCTGAGCTACCGGTCCTTTGACACTTTGTGAGGTGGTGGGTTTAGCCGGAGTTGCAGATGCTGCAGAAGCGGAAGCGGGCAAGCTAAGGCTGCCGAGTGTTACCGGAGCGGCGAGTAGGGCCGCCAACGTGATCTGGGTGATTTTTTTCAAATGAATAGCCTCCTTAAAATGGGTTGGAAAATAATCAGCTTCGGGTTATAATTCTGACAATTCCTATAAGAATAGAATAATTGGATTGACTTTAGCACGGAGACGCGCTGGATGTCAACGAAAAAAAGCTTGATACAGAACGGTTTCCAAAGCTTGGTAGAAAGCGAATTGTCAATTATATTCTATTTGAGTGTATACGCTCAAAGATTTATTGACAAGGATCGACAGTATCCGCTAGGATAAGAAAAAAGAATGTTGAAAAGGGGTATTTTCAAAATGAAAAGAGGTTTATCGTTCGTCTTATCGATCATCATATTGGCTATTTTGTTGGCAGCTTGTGGGAATTCGGCTTCCAAAGACGAACAATCCGCCCAAGGCAGTGATTCGGAGAAATCTCTTCGGATGGCCCTCGTACTTCCCGAAAAAATAGGGGTTAACCCTTTCTTTGTACAGATGGATGAAGGTTTCAAAAAAGCAGGCGAAGAATTCAAAGTAGATACCAAGACGATTGAATCGACAGACCCGGCAGCATTTGAACAAAATCTGCGTGCTGCGGTTGCCGAGAATTATGATCTGATTATTACAGCAACTTTCCAGGCAGAAGATGCATTGAAGAAAGTCGCAGCAGAGAATCCGGACAAGTCCTTTGCAATTGTAGATACAACCGTTGATCTTCCTAACGTTCGTAGCGTTGGTTTCCGTGAATATGAAGGGGCGTACCTGCTCGGTGCAGCTGCTGGATTGTCCACCAAAACAGACAAAGTCGGCATGATTGCAGCAATGGATGTACCCTTGATCAAGAAATATACGGAAGGTTTCAAAGCTGGACTGGAATCCGTGAATCCGGATGCAGAATTCCTCGTGAACTATGTAGGTGGATTTAATGACCCGGCCAAAGCCAAAGAATTGGCGCTGGTGCAATTCGGCAAAGGCGCTGACTTCATCGCTGGTGCATCCGCTGTAGGTGATCTCGGCGTGTTCGAAGCAGCGAAAGAAAAAGGATTCTACACTTCCGGTCAGGATACGGACCGTACGGTTGAAGACCCGGAACATATCGTACTGTCTCAATTGAAGTCAACCGATACGGTTGCTTATGAGACTGTGAAAGATTTCGTAGAAGGCAACTTCAAAGCAGGCGCTGTTAACTACGGTTTGAAAGAAGACGGTGTAGGCCTGACTTACGTTACACGTGACAGCGAATCTCCGCTAAATGCTTTTGTTGGACAAGAAGTGATCGACAAGGTTAAAGCAATCAAGGATGATATCGTATCCGGCAAAATCGTAGTCAAAGATCCATTACAACAATAGTGTTGAATGTTCTTTTCAATGAATGAATGATGGAAATGATCAGCCGGCTGCCCGATCAGGCAGCCGGTTTTGCTGCTATTAAATGACCAGTCTATGTTCAACTTATCGTTTACACGATAACGAAGAGGACAGAAATGACCTGAGGAAGCAACGCTAAAAGCTTTCTGAAAGAAAGCTGCTTCGGAAGCATACACCTCGCATTTATCCCCGGATTTTCCCGTGTCAAAAGGGATCAAAAAAATCTGGGGATAACGGCGATCGGAAGGTTGTTCTGTCATCGTAGTGGCGAGTGTAACCTTTTTAAGTTGAACTGAGGGGAGCGAACGCGAGATATGCTGTTGGAGATGGAGCAGATTACGAAGAAATACGGCGGCTTCACCGCTAACCGTGACATCCGTTTTAATTTGCGTGAGGGAGAGATTCATGCCCTGGTAGGTGAGAACGGGGCCGGTAAAACAACTTTGATGCGTATGCTGTACGGTATGGAACAGCCCACATCAGGCACAATCAAAGTCCGTGGACGTGAGGTGAGCTTTGCCACGCCGTCCCAGGCGATGGCAAGTGGCATCGGTATGGTGCATCAGCATTTCATGCTGTTCCCTTCCTTTACGGTGGCGGAGAACATCGTGATCGGACGCGAACCGGCTAAGGCAGGCGCATTTGACCGCAAAAAGGCAGCAGCCCAGGTAAATGAGCTTGGCAGACAATATGGCATGCCAGTTGACCCGTGGAAAAAAGTGTCCGAGTGCCCGCTTGGCATGCAGCAGCGTGTTGAAATTCTCAAGGTGCTGCATCAGGGCGCAGACATCATTATATTGGATGAACCTTCGGCGGTACTGACACCGCTTGAAGTGAAGGAACTGCTGGCGAACATGAAATCACTCGCCAAGCTGGGCAAAACCTTTGTACTGATCACACACAAGCTGCAAGAAGTTATGGATGTAGCCGACCGAATCACGGTGCTTCGGGATGGTCAGGTGACAGGTACGTTGGAAGCGAAGGATACACATGTGGAGGAACTATCCCGTCTGATGGTTGGTCGTGAACTTGTGCGTATGGACAAGCAGCCATCGGTTCCAGCGGAAGCGGTGCTTCAGGTGGAAGGGGTCAATCTGTCCGGAGCGAAGGATCGTTCGGCGCTCAAGGACATTCATATGGAGGTTCGAAAAGGTGAGGTTGTTGGCATAGCGGGTATCTCGGGTAACGGCCAGTCGGAACTGATTCAGGTCATTGCCGGACTACGTAAGGCGGATAGTGGTCGCGTTGTACTCTCCGGGCAGGATACAACCAACTGGCCTGTACGACGCATCCGGGAGCATGGACTTGCTCATATTCCGGAAGATCGCTACATGTGGGGAGCGGCCAAGGATGCGAGCGTTCGTGAGAACGGGCTAATGGGACACCATCATCGCTTGCAGTCACGCGGTATTATCAAAGCCAAGGCAGCAAGAACGATGGTAGAGAGCTGGATCCAACAGTTCAGCATCAAGACAGGTTCTGCGGAGACCAAGGCACAGTTTTTGTCCGGAGGAAACTTGCAGAAGCTGATTGCTGCCCGTGAATTTGCACAGGATACACCGTTTCTGATTGCAGCCGAACCAACACGTGGTGTGGATATCGGAGCGATGGAGACGATTCATGCCGAATTGCTGCGCAAACGTAGCGAGGGCGCGGGCATTCTGCTCATTTCATCCGAGTTGTCGGAGATTTTGCAATTATCTGATCGGATTATTGTCATGTATGAAGGTGAGATTGCCGGAGAATTGAGAGCAGAGGAAGCGACTGAGGAACAGATCAGCTTGTTAATGGCAGGAGGGAAAGAGCGGATATGAATCGGGTAAAAGAAACACTTCGCGGACTCGTGCAGCCGCTGCTTGCCGTATTCATCGGTCTGATTGCAGGGGCTGTAGCGATTCTGATCGTTGGCGGTAATGTGGTGGATACGTATGCGGAGATGTGGAAAGGGGCCTTCGGCAACTTCTACTTCTTCACCAATACGTTGGCTCGTTCCACACCAATCATCTTGGCGGGGCTTGGCGTAGCATTGGCATTCCGTGCCGGATTCTTCAATATGGGAGCCGAAGGCCAGATGATTCTTGGCGGGCTTAGTGCCGCGCTCACGGCGCTCTATCTGCCAGGACCAGGCTGGTTTGTGTGTATTGTTGCTATTGTGGCAGGTATTGTTGCAGGGGGAATCTGGTCCCTGTTTGCAGGCTGGCTGGATGCACGTTTCGGCATGAACTTGTTGATCACAACCTTACTACTTAACTATATTGCCATTTATTTCGGGGGCTACATGGTCTCCTATCCATTCAAGGACCGCACAGGATCTGCAGCAATGGCTCAGACACCCATGATTGATCAGAGTATCTGGTTGCCGAAGTTGTTCCAAGGGATGGGGCTGCATGCCGGCTTCATTATTGCCATTGTAGCGGCTATTCTGATCTACTGGTTCACGCATAAAACGGTGACCGGTTACGAGATCCGCATGCTCGGCAGCAACCCGTCCTTTGCAACCTACGGTGGTGTTCGGCGCATTCGCATGATGATGCTGTCCATGGTCATCAGTGGCGGACTTGCTGGACTCGCGGGTGCGGGGGAAGTGCTCGGTACACAGTACCGTTTCCTTGATGGCTCGTTGTCATCGGCAAGTTACGCATGGAGCGGCATTATGGCAACGCTGCTTGCCCGCTCGCATCCACTCGGTACAGCTGTAGCAGCTATTTTGCTGGCTGCGCTACAGACAGGTGCCATGGGGATGGAACGGAATACGGATGTGCCGCTGGAAGTTGGCAGTGTCATCCAAGCTGTATTGACGTTATTTGTATCAGCTCAGATCGGTTATTCATTCCTGAAGCGGAGAAAGGAGAAAAAGTCCAATGCAACAACTGTTTGATGCAGCCATGTTTGGCTCAACCTTGCGGATTATGACTCCAATCCTGCTTGCAGCGCTCGGTGGGGCTTTATGTTCTCGTGTCGGTCTGTTTAACGTGGGTCTTGAAGGACTGGTTCTGATCGGTGCATTCTCCGCGATTGTCGGCAATTATCTGTTTGGCAATGTGCTGCTGGCTGTACTCTTTTCCATTATAATTGTGATGTTATTCTCGGCGCTCTTTGCCTTTATAAGCATTAATCTGAAGGCCAACGCCATCGTGGTCGGGATCTCGCTCAACTTCCTGGCTGCGGGGGTGACGACCTTTGCACTGCGTGCGATTTTTGATGTAAAAGGTGCATACTACGACAAAGACATGGTGGGACTTCCCAAGTGGGATATTCCGCTGATTAAGGACATTCCGTGGGTCGGCGATGTAATATCGGGACATAGCCCTCTGGTCTACCTCGGCATTGTGCTCGTGATTGCATTACAATTTTATCTGTTCAAAAGTGTATCCGGCTTCCGCCTGCGCTCCGTCGGTGAGAACCCGATTGCAGCACAGAGCATCGGGATCAAGGTACGTGGCATCCAGTATGGTGCCGTTCTGATGTGCGGTGTGTTGTGTGCTCTGGCTGGAGCTCAGTTGTCGCTCGGTCAGGTAACGATGTTTACCGAAGGCATGACTGCTGGTCGTGGCTTTATCGCGCTGGTGGCAACGATGTTGGGGCAAGCGAATCCGCTTGGCGTGATGGGCTCCAGTGTACTGTTTGGCTTCATGGAAGCATTAAGTATTCGTCTGCAAGGATTCTCCCTGCCAACGCATTTCACGTTGATGCTGCCGTATATTGTAACGCTGGTCGCGATGTTCTTTTTCAAAGACCGTACCTATGCACAGGATGCACTGAAAGCGGGCGGAAGCTCGCGTTAATTCCTGAATGTCTATGTTAGAGACAGTAAAAGAAGGAGGAATTCCACTTGCATAACAAGGCTGAACGTTTGAAAAAAAGTAAAACTCCGGCACCCAAAACAGGCAACGATCACGGAGATCGGCTGCCGCCAGGACAGATGCTGACGGAGAAATTCCCGATTCTGCATGAAGGGGAAGTGCCGGAATATGACCTTTCCACATGGGACTTGAAGGTGTTCGGTGAAGTGGAAGAGGAGAAAGTGTTCTCCCTAGCTGAGTTGCAGGCGATGCCTCAGGTGAACACGGTGAGTGATATTCACTGTGTTACCCGTTGGTCGAAATTCGATACGTCGTGGGAAGGTATTCGCTTCTCCGATTTTGTGAAACTTCTGGGGGTTAAACCAGAGGCAAAATACGTCATGATCCATGCAGATCATGATTATGAGACAAATGTACCGCTCGAAGAGTTGATGCATGATGATGTATTGCTTGCATTCAAATATAACGGTGAGCCACTAACACCCAAACATGGTTTTCCGCTGCGTATGGTTGTGCCACAACTGTACTTCTGGAAGAGTGCCAAGTGGATACGTGGTCTGGAGTTTATGACAGAAGACCGTAACGGATTCTGGGAAGTGAATGGTTTCCACCATTTTGCCGATCCGTTCAAGGAACAACGCTTCTCGGGTGAGGATCTGCCGATTCCGGAAGACGAGTGGACGAAGAAGGAGTTTGATTGATATGTTGATGCCTATTTTGCAGATTCATTCGGAAGACATGCCGGCATACGCCATCGTCTGTGGTGATCCGGCACGTGCGGAGAAGATTTCCCGTAAGCTGGAGCAGGCGAGAGAACTGGCGTTCAGTCGAGAGTATCGTACATTTGTTGGTTTGTATGAAGGGGTACAGATCGCTGTGGTCAGCCATGGTGTAGGTTCACCTGGAGCAGCTGTCTGCTTCGAGGAATTGATTCGCGCGGGTGTAACAACTCTGATTCGTGTAGGTACAGCGGGATCGTATACAGCCGATTATCCGGCAGGCAGTGTGATTGTGAGTACAGCCGCTGTTCGTACGGACGGGTTGACTCGCCAACTGGTGCCGGATGGTTTCCCAGCGGTAGCGGACATTGGGGTGACACAAGCGTTGATCGAAGCTGCTCGCGAGCAAGAAAGCGCGGATGTTGCAACATTTGCAGGCAAAGTGGGCGTTGGTATCACCGTAACGTTGGATGCGTTCTTTGCAGGCGTGGAAGAGATTCCACACCGCAAGTACAAGCAGGCTGGAGCACTTGCAGCTGAGATGGAAATTGCGGCGCTCTACATCGTCAGCACCTTGCGTGGCGCTCGCGCCGGAGCCATTGTCGCGATCGATGGATTCGCGGACAGTGATCTGGCAGCCGAGTATGATCCGCATACGGATGCGGTGGGACAAGCGGTGGAGCTCGAGATTAATGCAGCGCTACGCGCACTAGCCGCGCTTGCTCGCCAAGATCAGGCGTAATACGAAACCAGAAATAAATCGGTTAAACGTCCACCTGGGGTGGACTATAAGGAAAAAGGGCATCCTGTAAGGTCATGAAAATGGCCTGGGGGAATGCCCTTTTTTGCGCCTAAAAGAGTTGGGAAATTGTATCGACGATAAGTTTTTTAGGTGATTTGTGATTGCGAGCTGACCTGAGAAAAGGAGGTTATGAATGGTGTACTGTTTCGACTGAACGAACTCAGCACGTCTTATTCGGGCGGAAATCGCAAGTGTGAAATTCTAACGAATCGTAGGCACGCTAATGACTGTAAAGGTCCCTTTTATCCACCCATTCTGATGAATTACCGTAATATAACGTGTCTGAGATTCGTTACATTTTCATTCCGCCCATATTTGCCCATATAAGGTGTGTGCGATTCGTTAGCTATGGCGTCTGTCCCTAGTGGAGAATGATAAAGCAAAAAATGGGTAAGTTATATAAAGGAACATCATATTGAAGATAAACACATAAGGGAGGATTCTACGATGACACAGAACAATCAACCTCAGGACGAGGCAGAAATTCGCAACAAACTGGATGAAGACGGGGATTCCTTGATGGAAAAAAAGAAGATTTTGAGCGGAGTAGACATTGAACCGCAGGCGGACGAATGGGCAGCGAAGCCATCACCTGTTGCTTTTAATGAAGGAAATGCTTCTTCGAAAAAATAAACAACATGAGCATCCTACGGGCTTGATGGAATGAAGATAAATTTAGCGAAGCAGGTACCCTTATGGTATCTGCTTTTTGGTTGTATAATAATGTAAAATTCATTAGATGAAAGAGTGATGGGATGAGTACAGGTACGATTAACATCCGAAAGGCAGAAATGAGGGACTACTCTGGCGTGTCATTGTTGATGGATGACCTGCACCAGATGCATGTCGAGGCGCGGGCGGACCTATACAGAGCGTTAGAGACCAGAATGGAGGAAAAGGAGTTCACCGAACTGCTGGAAACGGACAAGCGTTACCTGTATGTTGCCGAGTCTTCCGAAACGGGTTTGATTCTGGGTTACGGGAGCGCGCAGTTAAGTGTAATTCAGGATAACCCATTGATGGTGGATCGCAAGATGTTGTACATCCATGAATTTGTAGTGGATACCAAGCATCGGGGTCAAGGAACAGGCAAACAGTTACTACAAGCATTCATCGAGTTAGGGAGAGAACTTCAGGCAGACAGCTTGGAATTGTCCGTGTCGACTTTTAATTCTGGGGCACAGGCTTTCTATGAACAGATGGGTCTAGTCGTCCGCAGCAGCAGGATGGAGTATACCTTGTAAGATGCATCGCTCTATTTAATTAGGAAGGATTCATCCATTTTTATCAAAATATCAGAATACTCTTGAATACCCCCATGGGGTATGTTACTCTTAGAAAAGAACGAGAGAAAAGGGGTGTTCATGATGGATCATCAGAGCCATCCCGAGGAACCTTTACAATCCTCCATTTCAGATTCAACGGAAGCTTTGGCTACAGTTCAAGAAGAGGTATCCTGTCATGCCGAGGGCAGTGATGGGAAGCATGTGCGCAAGAGTCACCATTCGCAGGAGATGAAGAGTAACCTGGTTTCTCGTTTGAACCGTGTGGAAGGTCAGATTCGCGGGATCAAGGGATTGATCGAGAAGGATACGTACTGTGATGATGTGCTGACGCAGATCGCGGCGGCTCAGTCTGCTCTTAATTCAGTAGGCAAACTTTTGCTTGAAGGCCATATGAAGAGCTGTATCGTTGAGCGTATTCAGGCTGGTGAACATGAGGTTGTGGACGAACTGCTGGTTACGATGCGGAAGTTAATGAAGTAAGTTATATCAATTCACCTATTTAATTTATCATTTTAATATACCCCAAGGAGGAATTTAGAATGTCTAATGTTACATTGAACGTTACGGGAATGTCTTGCAATCACTGTGTGAAGTCGGTTGAAGAAGCTGTGAAGAATACCGGTGCGAGTGGTAAGGTTGATCTGGCAGCGGGAACAGTAGCGGTGGAATATGATGAGCAGAAAGTGAACGTGGATCAGATCAAAGCTGCGATTGAAGATCAGGGATACGATGTAGTCTAACGGGATCACAGGCTTAAACCGAACATGCTCATGGGCACAATGAGGGCAAACCCCTTTTCCCACGAGTCAGGTTTAAGCCTAATTTTCTGTCTGATATATACCCCTTAGGGGTATGTTGCGATAAATTGAATCGATATGAAAGGAGCTGATATGATGGATAACTCAACGAATAAACCAATGGATAGATTATCCGAACCCACCCCAATACCACCTATGGCAAACGCACCAGGACTAAAGACAACACTGCACATCACGGGGATGACCTGTGCCGCATGTTCAACGCGAGTCGAAAAGGGCTTGTCTCGTATGGAAGGCGTGCAGCAGGCCAATGTGAATCTTGCCATTGAACAGGCGACCGTTTCCTATGATCCGAAGATAACCAACGTGAGTGCCTTGCGAGATAAGGTGGAAGCATTGGGCTACGCTACGGTGTCCGAATCGGTTGATCTGAACATTACGGGTATGACGTGTGCTGCCTGTTCTGCCCGGATTGAAAAAGGTCTTTCCCGATTACCTGGGGTATCTCAGGCGAATGTGAATCTGGCGCTGGAAACAGGGCATATCGAATATGCCGCTGGCACATTGAAACCTTCGGATATTACCGCCAAGATCAAGCAGATGGGCTACGGTGCTGAACTGCAATTGACGCAAGAAGAGACCACATCGGTTCGTGAACGTGAGCTGCAACGCAAAAAGTGGAAATGGATGATATCTGCGTTGTTATCGATTCCTTTGCTGTGGGCAATGGTGGGGCATTTCTCGTTTACATCCGGAATCTATGTCCCAGATCTGTTCATGAACCCTTGGTTCCAGCTGATTCTGGCAACGCCAGTACAGTTCGTGATTGGATGGCAATTCTATGTGGGAGCATACAAAGCGCTACGTAACGGCAGTGCCAATATGGACGTTCTCGTCGCACTTGGTACCAGCGCAGCGTTTTTCTACAGTCTGTATCTGACGTTATCCAGTGGGTACTTACCTTCTACAACCATGGATCATGGGGCAATGGGAACGAGCACAGCCGCCATGCCTTCGGTAGAACTCTATTATGAGACAAGTGCGATTCTAATTACGTTAATTTTACTGGGAAAATGGTTCGAAGCTGTGGCGAAAGGTCGCTCTTCACAGGCAATCAAAAGCTTAATTGAACTGGCTCCACGTGAAGCTCGTGTCATTCGTGATGGACAGGAAGTGATAGTTCCTGCCGCATATGTTGCGGTGGGTGATTTGGTCCTGGTGAAGCCGGGTGATAGCATCCCGGTGGATGGTATCGTTGAAGAAGGGCAATCCTCAGTAGACGAATCCATGCTAAGTGGAGAGAGCCTTCCCGTGGATAAAAAGCCGGGAGATCCCGTTACAGGTGCTACGCTGAACAAAAACGGGGTATTACGACTGCGTGCGACCCGAGTGGGATCGGATACGGCTTTGTCCCAGATTATTAAAGTAGTCGAGCAAGCTCAGGGCTCCAAAGCACCGATCCAGCGGATTGCAGATGTCATTTCAGGCATATTTGTTCCAATTGTTGTTGGCATAGCTGCGCTGACATTCCTGATCTGGTATCTGTTTGCAAGTCCAGGTGACTTCGCTGGTTCCCTTGAAAAAGCGATTGCCGTGCTTGTCATTGCCTGTCCATGTGCACTGGGGCTGGCAACGCCGACCTCTGTCATGGCTGGATCAGGACGTGCGGCTGAATATGGCATTCTGTTCAAGGGCGGCGAACATCTGGAGTCGGCACAACAGATTCAGACCGTGGTGCTCGACAAAACAGGTACAGTAACCCAAGGTAAACCGGTGCTTACGGATATTGTCACGGCTCCGAATTGGACGGAATCCGATCTGCTTGAGCGTGTAGGAGCGGCCGAACAGAGTTCTGAGCATCCGCTGGCAGAGGCCATTGTTGCAGGTATTCGTGCCAAGGGTCTGGAGTTAACCCCAACAGAGAAGTTCGAGAACATACCGGGATATGGCGTGCGAGCTTCATTAAAAGGGCAGGAAATACTGGTCGGCACACGTCGGTTGCTTGCGGATGCACAGGTGAATGTCTCTGAGGAAACCGTTCAGCAGATGAACCGTCTGGAGGAACAAGGGCGTACAGCGATGCTGGTAGCAGTGGATGGTCAGTGGGCAGGGATCGTGGCTGTGGCTGACACCATCAAGGATACCTCTCGAGAAGCCATTGGGCGTCTTCAGGCGATGGGAATTGATGTCATCATGATCACGGGAGACAATGAGCGAACAGCTCGCGCTGTAGCAGAACAGGCAGGGATCGGTAAAGTGCTGGCTGAGGTTCTGCCGGAAGGTAAAGCTGCGGAAGTGAAGAAACTTCAGGAGAGTGGCCTGAAAGTAGCGATGGTAGGTGACGGCATTAATGATGCTCCGGCACTTGCTACTGCTGATATTGGGATGGCCATCGGAACAGGAACGGATGTAGCGATGGAAGCGGCGGATATTACGTTGATGCGTGGTGATCTGAACAGCATTGCAGATGCCATTGAGATGAGCCGGCGCACGATGGGGAACATCAAACAAAACTTGTTCTGGGCGCTCGGTTACAACGTTATTGGTATTCCTATTGCGGCAGTTGGCTTCTTGGCTCCATGGCTGGCAGGGGCAGCGATGGCGTTCAGCTCCGTATCGGTTGTACTGAATTCCCTACGTCTGCAACGGATGAAGCTGAAGAGAAATAACTGACCGAACTTTGTTTGGAGATATATTCAACGCCTCATTGTAAATGAAGTAAGGATGAATAAATGTGCGGTTCGCTGCGGCGGACCGTGTTTTTTGTTGAGAAAAAATACAGTTGAGTCGCCAGAAAGTAAGCCTGAATCGTTGGTATAGATGTTCTTTTCTACGGAGAAAGGATAGCATAATGCTCTTTTGTGAAAATAGATCGATTGTATTCATGAATAAAGCTTACGTTTTCTGAATTTTTCAAAAATGAGTTGACAATATGGACATATTCACATAAAATTTAAACGATCGTTTGATTCAAACAACTGTTTAAATCAAATTAGAACTATTTGAGTAATGGAGGACACCTTTTATGTTACAGGCTTTACGTACATTGTTTAAAAAACCGCCAGTGATTGTAGGGATCGTAACAGCACTTATGTTCCAAGTGATCTTTAGCGTGATCTGGATGACCGCATATTCTGGAGTAAATGACCGTACGAAAGAATTGACGGTTGCGATTGTGAACGAGGACGGCGAAATGTCCAAAGGAATTGCGGATTCGCTCGCAGGAACACTGCCTTTTCATACCGTATCCAATCTGAGTGCGGCTGAAGCGTTGGATCAGCTGAATCATCACCAAGTACACATGGTGCTGGATATCCCGGCTGGATTTAACGAATTGCTTCAGACGGCTGGCTCCACCGCCGAGATTAAATACACCATTAATGAAGCAAACCCGGTTACGATTAAAAGCATGATGCAAGGTGTATCACAAAGTGTGACAAACACGATTAACAAACAAGCTACAGCACAAGGAGTACAGACGGTGTTAACCGCTTCAGGTACGCCTGCCGATCAGGCTGCTGAAGCCGCTACTAACCTGACTACCCGAGTGGAAGGAACGACAACGTCCATCAACCCGGTTAACGGGATGAATAATCAGATGGTGCCGATGATGATGGTACTGGCTTCCTATGTAGGTGCCATGATCATGGGGATGAACCTCCAGACAGCTATGGGTATGCTGTCATCTACCTATTCCCGATTGACTTTGTTTGGCGCGAGAGTAGTCATTAACGTGGGTTCTGCATTGGTCGTTTCCTTGCTGGGATCATCATTGATCGTGGCACTGGGAGGACAGATTGCACAAGGATTCGTTGCATTCTGGTTGTTCCAGGCGCTCTTCCTGTGCACGTTTATGTTCTTCTCCCAGTTCTTCCTGATCTGCTTCGGACCTGCAGGAAGTCTGTTCAACATCATCTCACTGTCCTTGCAGCTGGTATCTTCCGGTGCAATGGTACCGCGTGAATTGCTGAACAGCTTCTATAGCGGCATTGGGCAGTACCTGCCTGCAACATACGCCGTTCAGGGTATTCTGAGCGTGCAGTTGGGGGGCCCAGGAGTTCAGTCTGCTGCGGGCTCTATCGTGATTGTGCTGTTGGTTGCCGTTGCGTTGTCCCTGGTCGTGACGTTGTTGAAAAAACAACGCATGCCAGCTATGGCTCCAAGCCCTGCTCAAGCAAACAACTAATACAGCAGATGCATGTTATGGCTTCATAGATAGGACAAGCACCCCGATGATTTTCATCGGGGTGCTTGGTGTAATATAATAGACAGATGAATCGCTGGCTGCAGTCCTTGAGCTGGAGCGAATGAGATGAACGGACAAGAGGGAGCGGGACGGAATGACGGAACCGGAGTTGGATATCAAAACGAGGATATTGCTTGCAGCCAAGAAGCTTTTTGCACAGCAAGGGTATGACGGGACGAGTGTTCGTCAAATATGTGATGAGGCAGGTGCCAATGTGTCGTTGGTGTCTTATCATTTTGGCGGAAAAGAAAAGGTGTTCGAAGCATTATTTGAGCATTTTTTCCCTGGGCATATGATGAACTCGCTGGCGGAAGAGTCGATGTCCTCGCCTGTGGAAGGTATCCGCCGAATTATTGGTGAAGTTGTGAAGTTCACGATGACGGATCGGGAGATGAGCGATATTGTGCAGCTTGAAATTACACTGCGTACACATCGTACAGCTACCGTATTTCGTTTTCTAGACCCTGTATGGACCCGAGTGAGGGAACTGCTGCAAGAAGGAAAAGACCAGGGATTGTTCCAGGTCGAGTCCGTATCTTATGCGATGCTTCAGGTTATGGGTGTGGCTTTGGCGCACAAACGGGCCAAGAATTCACGATTTGGCTTTGATTATCAGGATATGAATACCGACGAGCTTGCTGAGCAGACAATTGAGTTCGTATTACGAGGATTGGGAGTGAACAGCCATGAATGAAACCATTGAGTTGATGATGAAACACCGCTCTGTACGCAAATTCAAGCCAGACCCGGTAAGTGATGAGCAGCTTGCAGCCATCGTAGCGGCTGGGCAGATGGCTTCCTCTTCAAGTAGTGTGCAAGCATATACCGTAATTGCTGTGACTGATTTAGAGCAAAAAGCCAAGCTGGCTGAATTGGCAGGCAATCAGGCCTATGTCAATGAATGTCCGGTGTTTCTCGTATGGTGTGCTGATCTGTATCGACTGAGTGATGCTGCGAAACGTCATCTTCCTGAGAAGGAATCGTATGCTGATTCAACCGAGAATTTCATGGTAGCCACAATTGATGCTGCACTGGCTTCCCAGAACGCCGCTCTGGCAGCAGAGTCACTAGGGTTCGGAATCGTATATATTGGCGGGCTTCGTACCCGGATTGAGGAAGTTGCTGAGCTGTTGGGATTGCCGGAAGGGGTATATCCGGTGTATGGCATGTGTATTGGTGTTGCAGATCAGGAAACGGGAATTCGCCCGCGGTTGCCACTTAATGCAGTTCTGCATCGTAATCGTTATAATGCCGAGCAGAGCATCAAAGGTGTTGAGCAGTATGATGAGACAACGACAGCCTACATGAAAGAACGGACTAACGGTGAAAGAACGACTCCATGGTCCGAACTGATGGCGAAGCGCTTGACTGAGCCGACAAGGTTGCAAGTGAGACCGTTCTTGGAAGGCAAAGGATTCTTGAAGCGTTAAGTTGAACTAAAGGTAGTTACACTTGCCACTCCGATGACAGAACAACCTTCCGATCGCTGTTATCCCCAGATTTTTTGATCCAATTTTTGTGAAGGTGAAAATCTAGTGATAGCGTATGCTTCCGAAGTAGCCTTCTTTCAGAAAGCTTTTAGGCGACCGCTCTGCTTCCTCAGGTTATTTCTGTCCTCTACGTTCCTGTGTAAAAATTTAGTTCAACTGATATATAATAGTAGACTAGAAGTCAGTCGGGGCGAAACCGACTGGCTTCTTTGTGCTGTGTTGGCAGGGCAAGCGAGAGTACTTGCTGCTACCTAAAATGTACTCAAGTTAAGCCATAGAAACGCTTTGTGTTCTGATAAAAAAGACGGGCGGCCCGCTCGGTTCCCATGCCGGTGATCTCACTCCATGCCTGGATAACCTGTCTGGTCATGGCGGGGTGTGTCATTCGTCCCTGAAATGGTCCTTGGAAGGTCCAAGGTCCGTCGGTCTCGGCCATCACTTGTTCTGATGGATATTGCCGGGCGAGTTCACGAATCTCTTCTTCGTAATGAATATCTGGCGTGAAAGAGATGAAATATCCATTATCAGCCATGCGTCTAATGGTTTCGCGAGATCCCTTGAACCAGTGGAAATGAGCACGGCGGAACTGATTTTGCTCCAGCAAATCACAGACGATATCCGCATCTTCGTATACCGCATGAAGGACAAGTGGTTTGTTATGCTTTTTGGCAAGTTGGATGAAACGTTCAAGCAGCTTGATATACCCGCTCTGATCGAAGCGCTGCCCTGTCTGCTCCGCTTCCTGACGATTGTAATAGGGAAGGCCAACCTCTCCGATGGCTGTAGCTTGTCCCATATGCTTCTCGATCCATTGGAAGAACAGGTCCATTTCTGCAATGGACGGCAGTTCCTGTTCCGGATGGAAACCGAAGGCCGGATAGATATTACGTGGATGTTGTTTTGCAAGCTCCAGATTAGCCTGGGCAGAAGCGAGATTCATGGACACGGCGATGACTGCCTCGACTTGCTGAGACGGGAAAGATAGGAGCATTTCGCGTTGTTCGTCAGAGGTATACTGATCGAAGTGAATATGAGCATCAATGAATGGTGCAAAAGCTTGAGAATGCACGAGGGAATTCCTCCTTGTGGTCATTTATATTTTAACTATGTTACGCAGATTTTTTTGTGGTGGATCACCCAATAAAGGAAAATAATAACTTAAAAACCCGCACTATCAAGATAGGCGGGCTTTCTGCTGTTCTTCTCGCATCCACTGAGCAATCTCCCGTTTACGCGCAAGGAATGCGGATTCCTCCGTAATTTCTTCTCGTCTTGGGCGATCAAAAGGAACATGCACCTCGTGCAACACCGTTGCAGGTCGGTTGGATAATACATAGACCCGATCCGCTAGCAGCAATGCTTCTTCGATATTATGGGTGATGAACAGCACCGAGCGGCGGTTCTGTTCCCAGATATCGAGCAGCCAGCGCTGCATGTCGCTACGTGTCAGTGCATCCAGCGCGCTGAAAGGTTCGTCCAGCAGCATGAGTTCCTGCGGACTGAGCAGGGCGCGCAGAAATGCAGCACGCTGCTGCATTCCGCCCGACAGCATATGAGGGTATGCCTGCTCGAACCCGGCAAGACCCACGCTGCTTAACCACTTACGAGCTTCTGCAAGTGCTTCGGTCCGGGGGGGAGCACTTGAAGCTACTTCTCCAGCGAGCAGTACATTGTCTTCAATGGTGCGCCAAGGGAAAAGAGCGGGTTGTTGTGGCATATAACTAATCTTGCCACGCTGTCCCGTTACATTCTGACCGTTCATAAGCACTTGGCCTTCCTGTGGCTTCAGCAGACCGCCGATGATATGGAACAGGGTGCTCTTGCCACAGCCAGAAGGTCCAACGATAGCAACAAACTCGCCTTGCTCCACAGTCATGGACAGGCCGTTCAGAACCGGTAGCTTGCTGCGCCGTTCACGGAATGATGCATGAACATCAACGACGTCCAGTGCAGGTGGAATCGAAGCAGGAGCAGCAGGTCGATTAGGGGTAGCATGGTGAAGCTTTTCACCATGCTTTGGCTCCATTACACTTGCTCCTCGTCCAGGCTGGACTTGTTCATCCTGTTGCCGATTCATATGGTCATCACTTCCTAATATACAGATTACTTGCTTTACTACCGCTTCTGTGGCCGCCAGCGCACGAGCAGCTTCTCCAGCAGGGCAATGAACAGGAAGAGCAGCAAGCTGAGCGCGACAATAATCATGATCGCCACGAATAGGCGGTCCGTACGATAAGCCGACTTTTGCAGCATCATATAATAACCAATACCCTTGTCTGCACCAATCCATTCGGCGATGATGGCACCCATCACGCTATAGGTAGCGGCGATTTTGACACCGGAGAACACGGATGGCAGCGCATGGGGAAGCTCCAGCTTCCAGAAAATCTGATGACGTTTCGCACCAGCCATGCGCATATAGTTCATCATCGCTGCATCTGTACGGGTCAAGCCGTCCATAGCCGCCACTGCAACGGGGAAGAAACAGACCAGGATGATGGTAATCAGCTTGGGCAACAGCCCGAATCCGAACCAGATTAACAGGAGCGGCGCGAGCGCGATAGTTGGGATATTTTGACTAAGAATAAGTAGAGGGTACAGGGCCGACTTGAGAAAAGGAACCAAATGCAGCACCATTGCAATCAGTAATCCAACCGCTGTTCCAGCCGCGAATCCAATCAGCGTTAACTGAATGGTTGCGGAAGCGTGCATACCAAGTCGTTCGGCCTGGGTTGCCGCTTCGCGGGCGATGTCGGATGGTGCAGGCAGCATCCATTTCTCAATATGGAAGAGGGAGACGGCTCCCTGCCATATCGCTATAAAGAGAATAACCGCCACAATGGGCGGCCATACACTTTTGAAATAGGCAGGCATTAGCGATACTTCTCCGTCAGGGTATCCATGCTGAAGCCAGTAGGGCTATGGGCGATTTTGATCTGGGAGATGATGCTTGGGCTGCCAGCCTCCACAAGTACCTCGTGCATTTTACGTACAACTTCCAGCAGTTCCTCCAGTTCACCTTCCATCGTGGTGTCGAGCGCGTTCACCTGATATTTCAGGCCGGATTGCTGAATAACTTCAATGGCGCGATCAACGTAAGGATAAGAGTTCTCGCCATTTGGCGTTTTCGGAATAACCTGAATGCTAAGTAATGTGCTTGCCATGAGAGATCACGGCTCCTTTCGTGATATATAAAATGAACTAATGACTGTTACACTTGCCACTTCGATGACAGAATAACCTTCCAATCGCTGTTATCCCCAGATTTTTTTGATTCCCTTTCTCTAAAGGGAAAATCCGGTGATAAAGGCGACCGCTTCGCTTTTTCACGTTATTTCTGTCCTCTCCGTCCTCGTGTAAATATTAAGTTCGTTTTATATGAGAAATTTTATTGGGGTAAGAACTCGTTTGTATATGCCTTGCTCACATCGATCTGTTCATCAAGCAGTTTTTTGCTAAACATCCAGTCGGTGTAGTTCTGCCACACTTCCTGTTTTTGCTCACCCCAACGCGGGGCGTCATCCGTGTATTTTGGACTGAGCCACTTCTGGCTTGCCAGTACGAGGTCTTTATCCAGATCCGGTACGGCCTTGATCAGAATGTTCGCTGCGTCTTCGGGATGATCAATTGCGTATTGATACCCTTCGGAGGTGGCTTTCAGGAATGCTTTCACCAACTCGGGGTCGTTTTGGATCGTCTGCTCGTTGGTTACGAGGACAGGCGTGTAATAATCCAGTGCATCTGAATAATCCTTCACATATAACATGTCGATTGGTTCCCCGCGCAGTTCGGCTTCAATACCCGTCCATGCGTAGAAAATCCATGCAAAATCAATGTCCCGTTTTACTGCGGTGAAAAAGTCGGCGTCACCCATATTAATGTTTTTCACTTTCGATACATCGGCTCCGTCGCCTTCCATAATGGATTGCATCACGGCTTCTTCGACTGGGGAACCCCAACCGCCATAGGTTTTACCTTCAAAATCTTTCGGTGATTTGATATTCCGATCTGCCGGAGCAGCGAACCCGGATGTATTATGCTGAATAACTGCTGCAATGGAGACGAGAGGAACACCCTGTGTGCGGGCTTGAGTTACACTCTCCTGATAACTTACGCCAAACGGTACTTCATTGGAGGCGACCATCGTATCTGCGCCACCGGCGCCTGGTTGTACAATCTCCACGTTCAAGCCTTCGGCCTTATAAAAACCTTGATCTACAGCCGCATACAGGCCGGTATGATTCGTATTTGGTGTCCAGTCGAGCACCACTTTAATATCTTTCAGGGCGGCAGTGTCACCTTCGTTGCTGCTTTCCGTATTTGTGTTGCCGTTCTGCCCAGCTGGGGCAGCTTCTTTGCCACCACATGCGGCTACAGTCACCATAAGCACGCATAAGAGCAACAATCCCATCGTTTTACGCCATTTCATCTGTGGTTCTCTCCTTCGGTATGTCCGGCCAATTGGCACGGGGTACTCCTTGGCTTCATATCAAATCATCTTGCATAAATCGACAGATTTATACCAGTTGAGATCTGGATAACGTCACTTTTTTTAGCTCTCTGGCTATATAAAAGAACATTAAAAAAGCGTCCCGTATTCCGGGACGCGTGCAGGCGTTAGAGAGGTGGCGTTCAGCCATAGGGCTGTGCCATTTCGATATACTCCGATTCCTACGCTGGCATGATCCAGATCAGGTCTAAGGGTTAGTATCTTGGTGGGATACACTCTCAGCCGGCCAATTCCGACTCCCCTGGGAAACTATGAAGTTACGGGCATTACTAGGTGTAATTATAGGCCAGCGGGTGGAACGTGTCCAGTCAGGAACTGGATGGGGACACGTATGAATTAATCAAGAAGGCCATTATACATATGTGTATCAGCCTGTTTAGATGTGTTATTTTCAATAATTATCGTGGCGAATCATATAAGGAAATCTGGCTGAGTGCAAAAGCATCGGATTTTGGGGCATAACCTACCTGTTTCTGAGTGGTTTCCAGATTCAATCGTTTAAACCGATTATTCGAGATCCCATGCAGTATGGTGAAAGGCTCCAGATTGGTAGCTGTAATGGCTTTGAACATCAAATCACACAAGTCAGCCGGACTAATATACGCGCTCATATCCCTTGCTTCCAGCGCTGGTCCGTCCGGTTGAAAATCATCATATGCACCTATACGTATTGCTACACTTTGTAAACCTTCGGTATACGCAAAATAGGAAGCGAGCGATTCTCCAAAACATTTGCTAACCCCGTACAAATTCCGTGGGCGTGTTGGCATGTCCGGATAGACTTGAGCATCAATGGGATACCCCTCAATCGTCTGTGCACTGCTCGCCAGAATGACTCTTTGCACACCTTGGTCCTTAGCTGCACGGAATACATTAAATGTACCTTTGATATTGATGTCCAACAACGATTCAAAGAATCCGGCATTCGGGGAAGGGTCTCCCGCCAGATGTACTACCACATCCATGCCTTCGCAAGCATGCTGACAGGCTTCAGGGTCTGTCACATCCAGTGTCATGATCTCATGGTCGGTTTCTTGATACGTATGCAGTCTGTCGATATTCAAATCTGTTAGTCGCAGGTGATATGCTTCTGACAAGTGTTGGGACAAGTCCCTTCCAATTTTCCCGGCTGCGCCGGTAATTAAAATGTTCATGAAATCAACTCCAATTCTTAGCGCTGGAAGAACTCAATCCATTCCTTTTCAGGTCCATAGATGAAGAAATAGCGGTAACCGTTAGGCAGTGTAATAATCTCTCCATCAATAAATTCGGCCTCGGTGGCTTGGATGCGTTTGTACTCAGAATCAAGATCGTCCACGTGGATCGCAAAATGGTGTACCGTACCTTCGGAAGGCAGCTTGTCGCTGTATCCTTGAATTAACTCAATCTCAGTCTCATTACTTCCATTGAAGCCAAGGAAGGCGAGCTGAATGACGCCGTTGGTATGGGTTACCCGGTCTTTCAATTCAAGACCAACAATCTCCGTATAGAAACGCAGCGTGGTCTCCAGATCACGCACAGCAATGCCGACGTGGTCAATGCGTTTTTGAAAACTCATAATCCAAATCCTCCTTATACCATGAATCTTTCTACCATTTTAAGGGATATCATAGGGCTGTACTACATGGTTGTCAAATCCGGTTTTAATTTGGGAAAATCATAATTGTTCACAGAATGTTCACTTATGTGGAGGGTTTCCTCATCTCTATAATTACGAAGGTAAACAGAGAGGATGAGAGAATTGCCAACAAGCAAGAAGGAACAAATTATTTTCGGATTAATGATGTGCACAGGAATGGTCTTGATCATGATGTTCTTCAATCTATGGCACAGTGGGTTACTCGGTAAGATGTCCCCGCTTGAGATACTGCTTCAATTCATAGTATGTTTTGTCATCGCGTTTCTGGTGGAGTCTTTCATCGTTGGACCTATAGCGAGAAAGATTGCTTTTTCCTTGCCCTTTGACAAGTCCAACAAGATTATGGGTGTGCTTGCTATATCATTTTTTATGGTGATTGGCATGGTTCTGATCATGTCCTTGTATGGAATGATCTCGGCATATCTTGCGGATCAATTAAGTGGGTCATCCGTACTCCGTACGTATCTCCATACCATTGCTCGTAACTTCAGCCTTGCGCTTCCATATCAGTTAATCATTCTGGGACCGCTCGTCCGATATGTATTTGGTAAATTCATCAAAGGCAATGGCCCTGTAGTGCCCTGTCGTTAACAAAAGTGTGTGATTTGGCTGGCCCTAAGTATTTCCTGGGCAATCTTACGCAAATGAATAGATATTATTCTCACCTCTAATGAAAGGTGATCAGAGAGGCAGAGATAGGGTACTTGCCACCATGATTACAGCGCTAACGAATCGAGAACGCCGTATTAGGCCAGTTTTTAAGGAATGAAAAATCTAACGAATCTCAGCGGCGTTATTATGCAAAAAACCTCCAACGAGGCATTTAATTGAAGTTAATTATCTATAATAACGTCTCTAGGATTCGTTAGATTTCAAACATGCGGAAATGGATGGGAATAGCGTGTGCTAGGTTCGTTAGAACAGAGTAACGCTACAAAGAAATGTCCACCGTCAGGTCATGGCGGTGGACATTTCAATTTCTTTAATAGGTATTTCTAATCCTCAGGACTGGATCAACACATAACTGTTAAGTCGCAGAATTCACTATATGTTTGTTCTGCCATTGATACGTGATTACGCTAATGACAAACAGGCCAACTGCAAAGATGGCAAGCATCCATGCAGACTGATTAACCGCCAGATGATCAAGACTCCACCCCGTAGTCAAAGGCAGAATGGCACCGCCAACCCCACCTGAGGCAATCAAAATGCTGGGTGTGGATTCTTCTGTTCCGGGCAGCAGTTTACTGGCAAAGACAAGGGCAATGGAGAATATCCCTGACATCGCAAGTCCAAGCAGTAAGATGATGAGAAATGCAGACCAGATTTGGTTTGTAAATGGAAATACCATTAACAAAAGAACAGATGCAAGACAACTGTACAGAACATAGACGCGGTATTGGAATTTCTCTGCGATATACCCGGCGAAGAGTCGTCCCACGGACATGGCAATCCAGAAACAGGTGACACTAAGCGCTGCTCCGGCTTCCTTCATGTTCATTTTCTCAATCAGGATCGCCGGCATGAAGTTCGCAAGACTCATCTCTGTGCCAACATAGAGGAAGAAGAACAGGACGAATAATACCAGAAGAGTCCTGTTACTGCCACGATAGGTTGGACTGGATGTACTTGCAGATGCGGGATGCATCTCACCCGATGTCCCAGCAGAGTGCGTATTTAAGGAAGCATGATTTGAATTCTGTCGCTCCAGAAACTTATCGAGCTCTCCAAATGATCCTTTCGCCCAGAAAACAAAGGTCAGCGCGGCGCAGATCGCAACAACGAGAAAGGAAAGGCGCCAGTATCCGGCAGCAATCAGACCACTGGCAATGAGCGGCATGACCATCGCGCCGATCCCGAATAACACTTCCAGTCGACTCATGGCAACGGCTGTATTGTCTTTGATTGCAGCGATGATAATGGTTCCAATAACAGCTTCAACCATTCCGAATCCGAAGCCAGCTGCGGGTGCGATGACGAACATCCAGCCCCATGGGGGCAGCAGCATATAGGATAATTCTGCGATACAGAGCAGTGCTGTGGCGATTAACAGGCCTCCCCGTTTACCAAAGCGTCTGTTCAGCCATGGAGATAACAATACACCACCCAGGAATCCGGCAAATTGAGCGAAGATCAGCGTTCCGCCTTGGCTATAATCTTTGCCATAATGTTCAAGTGCAACCGGCAGAATGGAACCGAGCACAACGTGGGCAAGTCCAATCAGGAAATAGGACAGACATCCGATCCAAAGTAATTTTTTCATAAAGAACTCCTTTTACTTATATACATAAATTGAGGATCACAATAAAGCGCAATCTTGAAGACAAAGTCTATCATAACAGGACATGTTACGTTGTGCCATGAATTCCTGATCGATACAGAAGGTTGCAATTAGGTCCGGCGTTCGTATATACTGAGACCAACAATTACAGATCGGACCATGCCGTTGAAGAGCATCCAACTCGGAGGCGTTTTCGCCAGGGGAGCGATATTTCCCCAAGTTAACCGGAACCGCCCGTTATCGCGGACCAAGAGGCTGGAAGCAGGATATCCTGATTCAGCAAGTTGGGTGGCACCGCGAGCAGAGCGCTCCTCGTCCCAAGGGATGAGGGCGCTCTTTGTATTTTTACAGCCAAAGGAGACGGTGACCATGCTAGAAATGAAATGGATTCGGGCGCATGCAGAAGAGGTTCAGGCTGCAGCAGACGGGAAAAAAATCAAGATCAACATTCGCACATTGTTAGAGCGGGATGAAGAACGTAGAGCACTTTTGCAGGAAATTGAAGAAGGTCGCAGGTTGCGCAATACGTTATCTGCTGATATTGGTAAGCTAATGCAAGCGGGGAATCGGGAACAGGCCGAGGGTTTGCGCGCTCAGGTGAAACAGCTCAATGAACAGTTGGAACAGGTGGAAGCGAAGCTTGCCCCTGTGCAGGAGGAAGTAACCAAGCTGCAATGGCTGGTACCCAATATCGTATCACCGGATACCCCCAATGGCTCGTCGGATGCGGATAATGTAGAGCTGCGACGTGTGGGAGAGGTGCCAACGTTCGAGTATAACACCAAAGATCACGTGGAACTTGGGGAGTTGCATGATCTGATCGATATTCCTCGTGGAGTTAAGATTGGCGGTACGCGAAGTTATGTATTAAAAGGCGCTGGCCTGTTATTACATCGGGCAGTACAGCAACTTGCGCTTGATCTGCTGCTGAAGCACGGGTTTACACCGATGGAAGTACCGTTGATGGTCAGGGAGGACGCACTGGTGAACACCGGATTCTTCCCAACCGGTCGAGATCAGGTTTATGAACTCGAAGGGGAGAACAAGTGGCTGGTGGGAACTTCTGAAGTGCCGCTGGTCTCGTATTATGCGGATGAGATTGTTGATGTTCAAGAGCCTGTGAAGCTGGCCGCGGTATCGACGTGTTTCCGCAATGAGGTTGGCTCCGGCGGACGTGATGTGCGCGGATTGTATCGTGTGCACCAATTTGCCAAAGTTGAGCAGGTCATTCTCTGTGCTCCTGATGCGGAAGAATCGGAGCGCATGTTACAGGAGATTACGGGACACGCCGAAGAATTGCTGCAATTACTGGAACTGCCGTATCGTGTTGTCGCCGTATGTACCGGAGATATGTCGCAGAAAACGTACAAACAGTATGACATCGAGACCTGGATGCCGAGCCGCGGTGCATATGGAGAAACCCATTCGTCGTCGAATCTGCATGATTTTCAGGCTCGCCGTTCGAACATTCGTTGCCTGGATGCCGAAGGCAAGTTGGCCTACTGTCACACGTTGAATAATACGGCGGTGGCATCGCCGCGTATCCTGATTCCTTTGCTTGAGAATCATCAGCAGGAGGATGGAAGTATTCACATTCCGGAAGCCCTGCGGCCCTATATGGGCGGGGCCGAGAGCTTGATTTTGCCAGAGCAGGATAAAGTGAATTAGAGAGGTTAGGTAACGCTCTAGTAATTCAAAAAGGGGATGTTCCACACGTCATGTTGTATGTGACGATGGACATCCCCTTTTAAACGGTAACACTATTTAACGAACCGATCTCCTAATATTTTGTGCTGAATTTAACTGAGCTGGTAAGTGCTTGAACCTCAGATATAGCTTACTTCTTTGATTAAAATTTCTTCGTTTATGTAAGTAAATAAAGTTATTTCTTAAATGTTAACGCAGCTTCCATTCACGCTCGTTAATGATTTCAATTTGTCCAGATTCAAGGGCTTTTTTGAAACGATTGCGGGCTGTTTTCATCAATAGAACCATTTCGTCTTCAGGACGAATCTTGGTGGATGTCGAAGTGACGATAGCTTTCATACGTTTACGGTTATTTTTAGGTGAAACCATATCAAGCAAATTCTTTTCGATCATACATATCCCACCCCATTTTTTAGGTTTATTAAAACAGTATTACGCGACCTTCCCATATTATACAATGAAAATCATGAATTGTTACAAGACTCTCACTCACGTTATTCAACTTTATGCAATTCGTATCCGATATAATATAATAGAAGTAAAATATTGGATTATGGGAGATGGATATTGAAATGAATAGAATCAAACTGGCGCTTCGAGGCACACTTGCTCTAATGATTGCATTGACCGTACTGGTCCCTTCGTTGGCTTTGGCGGCTACCGGTGACGTGACATCGATTGAAATTACCAATAGCAGCCCGCAGAAGATGAGTGTTTCCGAGACAGCTAAGCTTCAGGTGATGGCAACCGTAGAAGGTTTTGATAACAAGCAGGATGTTACCGAAGGCGTGACTTGGTCCACCAGTAATGCAGCGGTTGCGACGATGGTGAAAGGCAAAGTCAAGGCTGTGGCCGCGGGCGAAGCAACCATTTTTGCACAGGTAGACGGGGCTAAAGCCCAGTTGGTTGTCCAAGTTCAGGAGAAGATCAAAAGCATCAAAGCTTCACCGAAATCCTACAGTTTTGTTAAAGGCAGTGAAAGCACCCTTCCGAAAGTAAGCATTACCCGTGCGAATGGTAAGGAAGAGGATGTGACGTCTGAGATTGTGTGGTCCGTATCCACTTCTTCGGCTGTGCTGGAAAACGGTAAAATCAAAGGCGTTACACCCGGCAGAGTATTGCTGCAAGGCAAGTACGGAACAACGATTGTAAAAGTTCCTGTTGCCGTGACGGACGAGATTACCAAAGTTGAAGTCACTCCTGCCACAATGCAGCTGAACATCAAGAAGTCCAAAGCGTTGAAGGTGATCGGCACCTACGCAAACGGCAAAACGATCAACCTTTCGAAACAAGTGATATGGACCTCTTCCAATACAAATGTAGCTATCGTGAAAAATGGAGCCGTTAAGACGCTGACCGAGGGACAAGCCACCTTGACAGGAACTTATCAAAATCAGACAATAAAGGCAGAGGTTACCGTTGTACCTCTACTCAAAAAGTTGATTACTGGCCAGAAAAAACTGGTTTTGTCCCCACAGGGAAGTACAACGCTGAGTGTGATGGCCCAGTATGATACGGGCAAGACCACTGTTGTGACCAACAGTGCGGTGTGGAGCAGCACAAAGCCGGGCGTAGCGACAGTAACAAATGGCAAGATCGTGGCTGTAGGCAAAGGTAAAACGTCCATAACAGCCAAGTGGGGCAACAAAAAAGTGACGATCCCTGTTACGGTAAAATAAATATTTATATAATGAAGTGCTTGCATCAATTCAAAGATAAAATCAGTACATGACACGTTAAAATCATCAATATCATCAAGGTAACAGACAACCAAGGGGCGTAGACATACGCTCCTTTTTTGGATATATAGAAATATGTATCTGAAATGCCTTCTGCTTTAACAACTATATAAGGGGATTGGATGAATATGAAAGCTTCGATTATAAGCTCAGACTCTAACTCTAGTGATCTGACTTACCTGAAATATCTTCTTTTATCCCTAAGTTCCATACTTACATTTCAACGGAGCACTACGATTAAGCGCATGAAGCAAAGCACCTATGAAAAATACAGAGAAGGTTACCATTTAAAATGTCATGGTGAAGAGGAGGTACCTGAATGAAAGATCCAATGCAACCGGAAAACTGGCCTGCCTGGGCGACAGAGGCGGTAGAGATTGCTCCGGCCAACCCCAACTGGGATGCGCAGGCTCAGGAAGAAATCCGGCAACTCAAACACCGTTTACAGCAGTTTAATATCCATCAATTCGAACATATCGGAAGCACGTCCATTCCAGGGTTACCCGCCAAACCCATTATTGATCTGATGGCAGAGGTACAGTCATGGGACGACATGGATCTGATTGCGGATCAGTTGAATCCGGTGGGCTGGAATTACGTTCCGCCTGAACTGGATGGACGGGAGTACAGACGATTCTGGGTCAGGGTTAAGGATGGCAAGAGAGCTGTACACCTGCATCTGATGCGCCCGGGAGAAGAACGCTGGGATCGTCAAATTCGGTTTCGGGATGTGCTGAGAAAACGCCCAGATCTGGTGGAAGCTTACGCCGTCCTGAAGGCGAAGCTTGCTGATGAGAACAAGGAAGATAGGGAATCGTATACCGCTGCCAAAACGCAATTTATTTTACAAGTGCTTGATGAAGGCGTGTGATTGATTGAAAAGCGTACTTATCAGAGACAGGCTGATCTATTTCTTCGCAGTCATGATGACCATGGCGGCAGGGCTCGCATCCAGACACTATGGTGAACGATTGCCAAATTGGGTGCATGAACATTTCGGGGATGCATGTTGGGCAGGCATGATTTATTTCGGAGTACGCATGGTGTGGCCTCATCGCAGCTTGGTATGGGCGATGTGTTTGAGCTGTGTATTCAGCTGGATGATTGAGTTCTCACAGTTGATTCAGACGCCTTGGCTGATTGAGATACGCTCTACCGTATTAGGTGCTCTTATTTTGGGACATGGTTTTCTGGTAATCGATCTGATTCGATATACGGTCGGTATTCTGTGCATGGTTATAATAGATCGTTATTTCCTGAGAAATAAGATGGCTGGATCATGAACTCAAGTGAATCATGGAGGTGTGCTGAATGAATGTAGAAAAACTTTTTGCCGAATTGCCCGAATTCGAAACACAGCGGTTAAAGCTGAGACGCCTTGTGATGGATGATCTCAATGAATATTATGCATTTGCCTCTGATCCGCGAGTGAGTCAGCAAAGCTTGTGGAACTGCCATGAGACGGTGGAGGATTCAATTCAATATATTCAGCGGGTACTGGATAATTATGAACGGAAAACGGTACATATCTGGGCTTTTATTTTGAAGGAAACAGGGACCTTGATCGGGAGGGGTGGCATTTTTCATCTCAACGAACCCATGCAGAGTGCTGAACTAGGGTACGCGATAGCCAGCAGTCAATGGGGTAAGGGGCTCGCAGCAGAAGCGATGCAACCCATCGTGGATTATTGCTTTCAGGAATTGGACTGCAATCGGCTTGAGGGGAAATGTAATGCAGGCAACATAGGCTCTGCACGCGTAATGGAGAAGCTGGGCATGTCGTACGAAGGTTTGTTACGCAAACAGTTGAAGATCAAAGGTGTATTTACGGATCAAAAATTGTACTCCCGTATCCGGGATGATCTATAATACTTCCAATGACATATAGGGTACATCGTAGAAATTGAAGGAGGCGGAACCATGATCTATAGTATTATTTCCCGTTCGTTGTGGGAGCAAGTGTCAAAGGGGACTGAGTATGCACCAGATAGCCTGGAGACAGACGGATTCATTCATTGTTCCACTAAGGAACAGATCCCATGGGTAGCCGGGCAATATTATGCAGGCCGCACAGATCTGTTATTACTTAGTATTGATGAGAAGGCATTGAAGCCAGAACTGGTGTATGAGGATCTCTACGAATTGAATGAACTATATCCACATATCTATGGAGAGCTCAATCTGGATGCGGTTCGCAAAGTCATTCCATTTGAACCGAATGCAGACGGTACATTTTCATTTCCTGAATAAAATAACATGTGACGTATCTTTCTGAACGTGATCAGGGGTCATATTACTTTTCCGAAGGGTGGTTAACGGATGGATATGAATCAGGTTTTTCTGGAGACAGCGGAGAAGCAATTTCTGTATTACAAGCAGCTCGGGGAAAAAGCCATGGCACAACTGGAGTCCGAGCAATTGTTTCAATCCTGGAATGAAGACGCGAACAGCATTGCGGTAATCGTAAAACATCTGTGGGGCAATATGCTGTCCCGTTGGACGGACGTACTGACAACAGATGGTGAGAAACCGTGGCGTGAGCGAGATGCTGAATTCGTGAATGATATTGCATCCCGGGAAGAGTTGCTCGCTAAATGGGAAGAAGGCTGGACATGCCTACTCGAAGCCATTCGTTCGTTTACCCCGGAACAATTGTCTCATATCATATACATTCGCAATGAAGGTCATACCGTTATGGAGGCAATTATTCGGCAATTGGCGCATTATCCGTATCATGTCGGGCAGATTGTATTTGCCGCGAAAATGCTCAAAGAAACAGCTTGGGACAGTCTCTCGATTCCGAGAAACGGGTCTGCTCAATATAATGGCGGCAAATTTGCCAAGCCGAAGGCACGCAAACATTTTACAGAAGAAGAACTTCATATAGAAAAAGGTGAGGAACAACAATGACTCAAATTGCATTGATTCGCCATGGAAGTACAGCGTGGAATAAGGAAAAACGTTCACAGGGACAGACGGATAATCCGCTGGATCAGGATGGTAGGGAACAGGCGGTATTACTTGCCGCGAGGCTGGCCGAAGAATCCTGGGATGCCATCTATGCAAGTGACTTGGAACGTGCAAGTGAGACGGCTCGCATCATTGGTGATCGCCTGGGTATTCAGGAGATTCATCTGGACCCTAGACTTCGCGAGATGGGCGGGGGTCAGGTCGAAGGAACGACGGAAGCAGAACGTATAGCCAAGTGGGGAGTGGACTGGAGTACCCTGGATCTGGGACGGGAGCTTGCGGATGCAGGGACTGTTCGAGGCAGTGCGATGCTTGAGGATATTGTACAGCAGCACCCCGATGGTAGAGTGATCGTTGTCAGTCACGGAGCCGTTCTACGGAATACACTGCGAGGTCTGGTGCCTGAACTGGATATCAGCGTGAAGCTGTCCAACACATCCATTACCCGGATTGCCAAGAAAGATGATACGTGGCAATGCGAACTGTACAACTGCAGCGTGCATTTGGATTCGTCCAGGGAGTCTTAATAGATGGATGCTCTGACGTTAAAACGCTAGCAAACTTTGTGGACAAAGGGGGAGATGGCACATGACCAAACAGCCGTATGCATGGACGGAGGAGATCTTATCTCCGCTGGGTGAGACAGCGGTTACCATCGATTGCGGGGATCAATTGTCTGACGCTGTGCAGCGCAGAGTGATGTCTGTATGTGCTTTGCTGGAAAGAAGCACTCTGCCAGCCATGATCGAATGGGTGCCTTCATATACGTCCGTTACAGTATTTTATGATCCGTTCATCTCCCCGTACCCCAAGTTATGCCGTATTCTGCTTCAGCAGTTGAATCAAATGAAGGAATCCGTCCAAGGCAAACCCAGAACGGTCACGATTCCCGTATGTTATGGTGGCGAGTGGGGGCCTGATCTGGACTACGTTGCCAGTGAACATGGACTGACCGCAGAGGACGTTATTGCGATTCATACATCCGGGGATTATCTCGTACATATGATAGGATTCGCACCGGGTTTTCCATATCTCGGCGGGTTGTCTGAACAGATTACTACGCCCAGACGTGCAACGCCAAGGCTTCGGGTTGAGGCGGGTACAGTAGGTATTGGTGGCAAACAGACGGGAATATATCCAGTGGACACACCCGGAGGATGGCAATGTATTGGACGAACGCCACTCCGGTTGTTTCGGCCGGATGAGAACATACCGAGTTTGCTGGCAGCAGGTGATCGGGTTCGATTTGAACAGATTACGATGCAGGACTATCTGGCGTTGAAGCGGAAGGAGGGCGAACGATGAGTATCGAAGTGATTCGCCCTGGTCTGTTATCTACCGTTCAGGATGAAGGCAGAACCGGCTATCGCCGGTATGGTATTCATCCTGGAGGGGTCATGGACACCTTTGCAGCCAGAGCAGCCAATATGCTTGTGGGCAACTCCCGACATGCGGCAGTACTGGAGATGACGATGAGGGGGCCAGAGCTTCGATTTCAGGAGAGCCAGCTAGTCTCATTATGTGGAGCCGATCTGACGGCAACGGTGGATCATCTGCCTGTACCTTTGTGGCGTCCTGTGCTGGTGCGGGCAGGAAGTGTACTGAAGTTTGGCCAATGTCGTCATGGCTTGCGTGGTTATCTGGCGATTGCGGGCGGAATAGCTGTGCCTGAAGTGATGGGAAGTCGAAGTACAGATCTCAAGACAGGTCTTGGCGGTTTGGATGGGCGAGCCTTGCGCGTGGAGGATCTGTTATCCAATGGTGAACCTTCTGCCGAAGCACGAGTATGGATGCAGCGTATGGAGCAGCAGGTAAAGGAGAGTGAGCGAGACCACCGAATATTGGCGCCTGCGTGGCTTTTATCTGAACGTGAAAGACCTGACTATTATGGGCAACCTGTTATTCGTGTGATGGAGAGCAAGGATAGTTCGCTGTTCAGCCAAGAAAGTCTTGGACAATTCTATGCCGAAAAATACGTGATTTCTTCGCAATCCGATCGGATGGGCTATCGCTTGCAAGGCTCCAGACTGGAGCTGGATCAGCCCTTGGATCGGCTGTCTGAAGCCGTTACCTATGGCACGGTGCAGGTGCCACCGGATGGTCAGCCAATCATCTTGATGGCGGACCATCAGACGATTGGAGGTTATCCTGTCATTGCACAGGTAGCTCGGGTGGATATGCCTATCCTGGCTCAGGCTAGGCCAGGAACCCAAATTTTCTTTAAAAAGATTACGCATGATCAAGCCCGGCAGTTGTACATGGAACAGGAAATCAATATGCAACTCATGGATAAACTGATACGCAGAAGAATGGCAGGAATGGGGGGCACTTAATGAATACCTCGAAAACTTTGGATATCAATTGTGATCTGGGCGAAAGTTATGGTGTATATCGCACGCTATCGGATGAAGCCATTCTGCCCTTAATTACGTCAGCCAATATTGCCTGCGGGTTTCATGCAGGGGACCCGGCTACGATGCGGATGACGGTAGAGAGGGCATTGGAGCATCGGGTTGCAATTGGAGCCCACCCCGGGTTGCCGGATTTGCAAGGGTTTGGCAGAAGACGAATGGAGATTACGCCAAGGGAAGCATATGACATGGTGGTATATCAGATCGGAGCGCTGGATGCCTTTGTTCGGGCAAGCGGAGGGCGAATGCATCACGTGAAACCGCACGGTGCTTTATATAATATGGCCGCAGAAGATGCGAAGCTTGCTGAAGCCATCGTGGAGGCGATCTATCAAGTACAGCCTGAACTGTATTTGTATGGTCTGGCGGGCAGTGAGTTGATTCACGCTGCGGATCGCATCGGTCTGCGCAGTGTGAGCGAGGTGTTTGCAGATCGAACCTATGGGACGGACGGACAGTTAACTCCTCGCAGCCAAGCTGGAGCCCTCATTGAAGAATCGGGACAAGCGATTGCTCAAGTGCTTCGGATGGTGAAAGATGGCGTGGTTGCATCCACGGATGGTATGTTGGTTCCCATTAAGGCAGAGACGGTCTGTATCCACGGTGACGGAGCAAACGCTCTCGCATTTGCGCAAGAGATTCGTCACGTGTTGGAATCGGAATGCATTAAGTTATCCGCGCATACCACGGGATGATACGCCTGTTCAGCAGAACAATCGTAGTATTAGGTTGTTCGGATTGAACTTTGAAATTTTGGAATGAAAAGGAGTGAATGAACAGAATGAAACCCATACGCAATTCGGCGAAGGCTGTCATTGTGCAGGATGGACGATTGCTGGTCATCCGGCTGGAAGACCAATATGGTACCGCTTATGTGTTCCCGGGTGGAGGACAGGAGAAAGGTGAAGAGCTCAAGGATGCGGTCGCACGCGAATGTCTGGAGGAGATTGGTCAGGCTGTGAACGTTGGAGAGCTGTTACATATCCGGGAGTATATCGGTAAAAATCATGAATTCGCCGAGTGGGATGCAGATATCCACCAGGTTGAATTTTATTTTGCGTGCAGCCTCTTAGATCCAGCTGCAACTATTTTTGAAGGCTCCAATCCAGACGACCACCAAGTCGCCGTGGAATGGATTGCACTTGAAGAGCTGTCCCAGATTCGTTTATATCCAAAAACCATTGGTGAATTGCTTCTTAAATCGGGTTCTTCATCAATCTATCTTGGAGATCTGAATTAAATCAGCCAAGAAGAAATATCGTGCTAACCCCTTTATGTAAACATTTTTATAAAGAACTTTTCCAATTTGGTCACGTTTGCGTATCGGTTCATGGATTCACCATAGGTGAGGTGGGTACACTATAAGTACAGGCTTATTACAAAAGCATTTGCAGCTTTCTCTAGTAATAAGGGATTAATGAACTGTCATTAAACACAAAGAGATGGTAACAACTACACTTCTCTTGTACTTTTTATTATCCACCCTTAATCGGAAGAACAGTAGACGTAGTGGAGGGGACGGAATCGATTCTGAGGAAGCAAAGCGTTCGCCTTTATCACCGGATTTTTCCCTTGAGAAAAGGGAATCAAAAAAAATCTGGGGATAACAGCGATCCAAAGAACGATCCGTACCCGCAACGGCCTTCTACATAGTCCTTCCAATATACTCCCAAAACCGAAAGGAGCACTTCCCATGAACCAGACTGAATTGGAACAAAACATTGTAAAAGCATTGGAAAACAACCCTTTTTGCAGCTTCTCGACTGTGGAGAATGGTAAACCGAAATCCCGCTATATGGCGCTTTTCAACGATGGACTGAACATTCATCTGGCAACGAACCGCCGTACACACAAAGTAGAGGAACTGAAGAATAATCCGAATGTTAGCCTGCTACTTGGTTATGAGGCTGGTGGTTCCAAGGAAGTAGTTGAGATCGAAGGAACCTGTGAAGTGACAAAGAACGAAGGCTTGCGTGAGCAAGTGTGGAACGACGAACTGAAGGCGTGGTTCGATGGACCTAATGATCCTAATTACGTCATTCTGGACATCACCCCGACTCGTATTGAATACACGGGGAAAGATCATGAACATCATGTGTGGGAACAATAATCCGAATATGAAAATAACCTCTGCAAAGTAGCGTCCTTATGCGAAAATACGTGCAGAGTTTAATCCAACCGTGAAAGCCATTATGGTTTCACGGTTTTTGGTATGGATGAATAACGCTGAATTGGATATACATGTAAGACACATGTAATATACGTATTTTAAAGATAATAAGCACTAAATACCTACTAAAATGTTGAAAAAATTGTCGAAATCACGCATGATAATGTAAACTCGCCTAGGTATGTGCGGGTAATGTAAAAATAATGCTTTTCAATGGCTGATCATTGCGTTATGATTTGGAATGTAAACGACAAGCACAGACATAAATAGATGTTCATGTGAGATAAACTTACCTGAAATTCCGATGCATGTCATCAGAGCGTCAGTACGCACAACCCATGAAATCTATCTTTTTCTGCGCTCTTCGTTTGCCCATTAATGCATGATTCAATGTACATAACCGGGAGGGGTTATTTTGAAAATGAGAAAAAAAGTATTATCAAGCCTGACTGCCGCTTTGGTTGCATTAAACGTGCTTGCGGTGTTTCCGGTACCTGTATCGGCTGCGGATGCTACCAAAGTTAAACTGCGGATCATGGAGACCACAGATATTCATGACAATCTGATTAACTATGATTATTATTCCGACAAAGAGACAGACCAGTATGGACTCGCCAAAACAGCTACACTGATCAAAAAAGCACGTGATGAAGCCAAGAACAGCTTGCTGTTCGACAATGGTGATCTGATTCAGGGTAACCCGCTGGGAGACTATGTTGCGAAGATTGATCCACTGAAAAAGGGTGAGACTCACCCTGTATATAAAGCGATGAATCTGCTCGATTATGATGCAGGTAACATCGGTAACCATGAGTTCAACTATGGTCTGGACTTCCTGGACATGACGCTGGAGGGAGCGAACTTCCCTTACATTAATGCCAATGTCTATGTAGACGATGGTGATGATGATGAGACAAATGACAAGAACTATTTCACACCGTATGAGATTTTGGATAAAAAAGTAACGGATGAGACTGGCAAAGAACATACGATCAAAGTAGGTGTGATCGGATTTGTGCCGCCTCAAATCATGCAGTGGGACAGCGCCAACCTTGAAGGCAAAGTAATCGCCAAGGATATTATTGCTACCGCGAAAAAATTCATTCCTGAGATGAAAGCAAAAGGTGCCGACATTATTGTAGCCATCCCTCACTCCGGATTTGAGGATATCCCTCAAACGGATCTGATGGAGAACTCCGTACTGTATCTGAGCCAGGTAGAAGGCATTAATGCCATTCTGTTTGGACATGCTCACAAAGTATTCCCAAGTGCTGATTTTGCGGGCAAAAAAGGGGTAGACCTGGAGAAAGGTACAATTAATGGCGTTCCTGCTGTAGAGCCAGGGTTCTGGGGTGATCATCTTGGTATCATCGACCTGGATCTGGAACTGGTTGATGGCAAATGGAAAGTGGTGGATTCCAAAACGGAAGCTCGCCCAATCTATGACACAGCCAACAAAAAGCCACTAGTAGATGCGGATCAGGACATCATTGATGCGGTTCATGAAGAGCATGAAGGTACATTGGAGTATGTTCGTGGTCCGGTGGGCGAAACGACTGCACCTATCAACAGCTTCTTCGCTCTGGTTCAGGATGATCCATCCATTCAGATCGTAACGAATGCACAGAAATGGTATGTCGAAAAACATATGCAAGGTACGGAATATGAGAAAATCCCTGTATTGTCCGCAGGTGCACCGTTCAAAGCCGGTGGACGTTCAGGCGCTTCGTATTACACGAATATTCCTAAAGGCACCATTGCGATCAAAAACGTTGCTGACCTGTACGTATATCCAAATACGGTACATGCTGTAATGGTTAACGGCGCAGAACTGAAAGAGTGGCTGGAATGGTCTGCAGGCCAGTTCAACCAGATCGACCCGGCTAAAGGTGGACAACAACAACTGATCAACAACGACTTCCCAACCTACAACTTCGATGTTATCGATGGTGTAACGTATCAGATCGATGTGACACAACCAGCCAAGTATGACGGCAAAGCAACCGTTGTAAATGCATCCGCAAGCCGGATCAAGGATCTGAGCTTTAACGGTAAACCGATTGACCCAGCGCAAAAATTCATCGTAGCGACGAATAACTACCGTGCTTCTTCGTCCAAGCTGGCTAACCCGGACGGTAAACGTATCGTTCTGGCTGCACCGGATGAGAACCGTCAAGTGATCATCGACTATATCCGTGAGAACAAAACGATTAACCCGGCAGCGGACGGCAACTGGTCCCTGGCACCAATTAAACCATCTGCTGGGTTAACCGCAGCAGCGCTGAACGATCTTGAAGTTGTGTTTGCTTCTTCCCCGGATGCAAAAGATCTGGTTGAAGCAAACCCGGCGATGTCTTTCATTGGTACAAATGATGATGGTTTTGCTGAATACGGCATGAAATTGACTGGAGAAGCAACAACAACTCCGAAACCAGGTACGGAGCCTGCTCCTACGCCTACAAAGCCAACTAAACCTACGGATCCGACTACTCCAACCAAACCAACGACCAAGCCACAGCCTGAGAAACCAGCGGGCGGCAAAGTGGTATATGTGGTGAAAAAAGGCGATAACTTGTACCGTATCGGCTTAAAATATGGTGTGGACTGGCGCAAGCTTGCGACAGCTAACCAAATCTCAAATGTGCATAACCTGAAAGTTGGACAGAAAATTGTGATTCCCGCTTCTTAAAGTTTTATAAGTTGAGGGAGACCGACAGTCATCAGACTGTCGGTCTTTTTTTCTGCAAATTTGAATATATTTGTTCCAAGAACCGTCATACAGGAAGTCATCAAAACAGTAGAGATTAATTTTAAGACCCATGATATAATATTTACAAACTTTGGGTATATACAAGTGAACATTAATGGACATGGAATCTAAATTGGCAAGGGGGGTCCTACATGAATTGCAGTGGCTGCAGTCCAATCTATGCTATAGAGGGCCAAGGTACCTTGTACTTGCGTCCCATTTCCCCCGCTTTGCTGGAAGCGCTACAAACGCCGGGAAGACTTATCGAGACGTCGGATGACATGATGTGGATGGATTTTTCGAATCTTGAGACGGTTCAGAGCTTAATAGAAGAGATCGGCGAAATTGATCCGATATTACGTGATTCCCTAACCGTTCAGATTATGCCTATTTACGAACAGGTTAATGAAGAAAGCTGGATTAGTCTAACCATGCAGGAGTCCCGTTTCAAGCATGCGGAGCTTGTTTCGATTATTCTGGAGCATCAATTCAGCAGTCATATGCAACCTATCGTTGATGCATCGGAGCAGATTATCGGATATGAGTTTTTGCTTCGTCCTGCTGAGAATGGAAAATCCTTCAGTTCCTATGAATTATTTGAAGTTGCGCGTGAGACCGGACTACATTCTTTTCTGGATCGATTGGCGCGTATTACTGCTATTGAGACCAGTGCCCTTTTTCTGCCGCATGGTGTCAAACGCTTCGTAAATTTCCTGCCTTCCTCCATATATAATCCCGAATATTGTCTGACACATACGTTTGAAGCGATTGAACGTCTTTCGCTGGACCCTAAAGATTTTGTGTTTGAAGTCGTGGAAACAGAGCAGATTCAGCATATGCCCATCTTGCAGCAAATATTTGAGGTATATCGTTCCCGTGGAATGTCGGTTGCACTGGATGATGTGGGTGCCGGATATTCGACAATAGAGTTGATGAATAGGTTAGAACCGGATTTTGTCAAAATAGATCGAAGTCTTATTGACCGTTGTGATCAGGATTCGACCAAACAACAGCAAATTCTTCATATTGTTGAGATGTCGAGTCGATTTGGAGGGCAAGTCCTTGCCGAGGGGATCGAACGAATGGAAGAGTTTGAATTCTGTCGTTCCATAGGTATTGAGCTTGCACAGGGCTACTATTTTGGTAAACCCTCGGCACATCCCCCAGACGGTCCATACTCCAATACTTCATCTAATTCATGGAATAATTAGTAACCTGTACCTTGTACAAGTCGCTTCTGATCAGAGGTGGCTTGTTTGGCGTGCCTGCACATTTTTCTCTCAAATAAATACCCTCATTTAGCCGATATATAAGATAAGCCTTTTAGATTGATCCATACATACAAAGAAAGAGGGCATTTTTACATTTTGAGGGGGAGAAAGACATGAGTGAAACTCAGGATAATAAACCAATGAAAGCAGCGAAACCTGCCAAACCAAAACATAATCAAAATAAAAAGAAGAAAAAGAAAGGTTTTGTCTGGAATATAAGGAACAAACTATTGGTCTCCTTCCTGGCCGTTCTACTCCTGCCAAGCTTGGCAGTCGGCTTGATCACACTAACGATGGCTGAAGATGGCGTACAAGGACAATTAGTGGATAGTGCCATGCAAAGTGTGAGTACTGCCAATACAATTGTAGAAAGCCAAGTGAATAACAAGATTCATGACATTAACTATTTCGCGGATGCCCTTGATCCGAGCCTGGTCAAAGGGGAGAACGATAGTCCGGAGCTTCAGGTGAAGCTGGAGCAATATCTGGGCTTGCATCCCGATGCTCTGAACATCTTTGTAGGAACCCAAGAGGGAGTTATGGTGCGTGGTAAGGCCAAGACTGGAAATGCTCAAGAGGCCAATTATGATCCTAGGGAGCGGGAGTGGTACAAGCTTGCGATGGAAAAGCCAGGTACAGCTGTTGTATCAGCTGTGTCTGTTAATACCGATGGCGTTGCAGTTGTGTTTATCTCCAAAACATTAAAGGATCAATCCGGTGTCATCGGTTTATCTCTAGACCTGACAGACCTGCAAGAGCAGGCATCCATTAAGGTGGGCAAAGAAGGCTACGTCATTATTATGGATGCAAACAAAAACTATGTCGTATCCCCTGTAGCAGATGCAGGTACGCCGGAAACGAGTGGCTTGCTGGATGAGATGTATGAAGGTCCAGAAGGTCAATTCGATTACGTGTTCAACGATCAGCCGAAGATGATAATTTTCTCAACAAATGAAGCAACAGGCTGGAAAATTGCCGGCACGATGTTCAAGAGTGAAATAACTAATGCGAGTAAGGATATCCGCATGGCCACATTTATTGTTATTCTGGCGGCTACGTTCCTTACGCTCCTCTTTATTATCTGGTTTACACGCTCCATGCTGCGTCCAATTAAACGACTGCAGGAATCTGCCAGAGCCGTAAGTAAAGGTGACTTGACCGTGAAAATGGAAACAGGGCGTAAAGATGAAGTCGGAGAACTTGCCAAGTATTTTGAACGTATGGTCGATAACCTTCGAATGATGATTCTGGGTGTACAGGAAACGACAGAGCAGGTATCAGCTTCTTCTCAAGAGTTGTCTGCCAGTGCAGAACAAACTACCAAAGCGATTGAACATTCAACACAGGCCATTCAGGAACTGGCTGAAGGTGCAGAGCAGCAGGTAAACAGCGTGAAAGACGGATCGGGACAGATGAGCCGAATGGCAGAAGATGTTCGAATGATGTCCGAGCGTGTGCAATCGATTACGGCGAATATGCGGAATACGTCCGGAGCAGCTACTTCTGGTAATGCGGCAGCAGGACAGGCTGTGGAGCAGATGAACAGCATTCAGAAAACGGTGGAGCAGCTGGGGACTGTGGTTCAATCTCTGAATGCCCGTTCCGTTGAGATTGGTAGCATGGTTGATGTCATTGCATCCATCTCCAAACAAACGAACTTGCTCGCATTAAATGCTTCTATTGAAGCGGCAAGAGCGGGGGATGCGGGTCGTGGGTTTGCAGTTGTAGCTGGTGAGGTACGCAAACTGGCAGAAGAATCCGGGAGTTCGGCAGCGCAGATTGGTGAGGTGGTTCATAATATCCGTCAGGACATGGATGCCGCTCTAATCGCCATGAATGCAGCTCAGACTCGGGTAGGAGAAGGAATTCAGGCCGTGAATACGTCAGGACAATCCTTTGCTCAGATTCGGGAGGCAGTGGAAGATGCGGTTCATACATTGGATGACTTGTCCGCAACAACAAAGCAACTGGAGAGTGGTGCATCCCACGTTGCCAAGGCGATGAGTGATATTTCGAATGTGACCCAGGAATCGGCTGCGAATACAGAATCCGTGTCTGCATCTTCGCAAGAACAACTGGCATCGGTAGAAGAGATCGCATCATCCTCGGCACATCTGAATAGCATGGCGGAACAATTGCAAGGATTGCTCGGCATGTTCAAGATGGTGGAGGATACACCGAAGGATAAGGGCAAAGAATAAAATCTAACATTGGAACGCCATAATTTACCACACTTTTTATAATAGAAGAAAATAAAGATAGACATTGCTCCTGTAGCCCTGTATAAATATATCGTCTGGTTATTCTGCGCGTATAGCGGTGTAATCTTACAAAAAAAGATCGAATTAACGAAATAATATATTGATACAGGGTACAGCAGGAGGCTCTATGGTATACGTAGCAATACTGATTTTTGTAGTGACGATCACCTTGGTGATCTGGCAACCTCGTGGGTTGGGTATCGGTTGGACTGCCTCTGGCGGGGCATTGCTTGCCCTGCTATGTGGAGTTGTTAGCTTAAATGATGCCTCGGATGTAGCATCGATTGTATGGAATGCAACGCTAGCCTTTGTCGGCATTATTATGATTTCTCTCATTCTCGACGAGACGGGTTTCTTCGAATGGGCTGCCCTTCATATGGCAAGGCTGGCTGGAGGAGACGGTCGCAGACTGTTCTTCTACTCCATTCTGCTGGGAGCCGCGGTGTCTGCCTTGTTCGCGAATGACGGTGCCGCGCTCATTCTGACGCCAATTGTGCTCGCGATGGTGCGTGCATTGAAGTTTGATGAGCGCATGGTGTTGGCTTTTGTAATGGCGAGTGGATTTATCGCCGATACCACGTCGTTACCGTTAGTCGTCAGCAATCTGGTTAACATTGTATCGGCCGATTTCTTTGGCATTACATTTGTGGAGTATGCGGTACGCATGGTTGTGCCCAATCTGTTCTCAATCGTAGCGAGTACGGGGATGTTGTTTTTGTTCTATCGCAAAAGCATACCCCTTCGCTACGACATCTCCGCGGCACGTGACCCGAAGGAAGCGATACGTGATCCACGGATGTTCCGAATCGCCTGGTTCATGCTTGGGCTGTTGTTGGTTGCCTATGCATCCAGTGAGTTTCTGCCGATTCCCGTGTCGGTTATCGTTGGCTCCGTTGCGTTGCTGTTCGCTTTATTGGCACGCAAGAGCGAGGCTGTTGATCTGAAACGGGTAATTAAGGAAGCGCCATGGTCGATTGTGGTGTTCTCGGTGGGCATGTATATCGTCGTATATGGACTGCGTAATGCAGGGTTAACCGATCATCTGAGCCGCTGGCTGGATGCCATAGCAGAGCATGGTCTGCTGGCTGCTTCGCTCGGGATGGGCATCATCGCTGCTGTATTATCATCGGTGATGAACAACCTGCCGACCGTGTTGATTAACCTGCTAGCCATCCAGGGCGCACATACCGAAGGTATCATTCAGGAAGCATTGATCTACGCCAATGTCATTGGTTCCGACCTGGGTCCCAAAATGACCCCGATTGGATCACTTGCCACATTGCTGTGGCTGCACGTGTTATCCCGCAAAGGTGTGAAGATCACATGGGGGTATTATTTCAAAGCAGGCATCATCCTGACGATTCCAACATTGTTAATTACCCTAGCCGGATTGGCGTTGTGGCTCTGGATTTTAGGTTAGTACAATCGTATTTTACATTTTCAACTAGCACAGACCGTTAAGTGTCTGGAGTAGGTAGTGTTGTAAGGATCGCGCTTATTGTCATGGATGTAGTGGTACTATACACACAAACCAACCTTTTTAGAAGGTTGGTTTTTTTTGTTCTGTTTTCCTTCCCAAACGATTCTTAAATAGAATACTAACTTAGAATTTAAAAAAAGTGGGTATCATAAACGAATACACGATCACTTCCTAACTATTAGGAAAGAGTATAGGCTTGGTGGATATAAAGCGCTTGCATTAGTATGTGTGTAAGGAGGAAAGCCAAATGAGAAAACGTTACATTAAGCTATTAGAGCATTTAAAACAATCTGAGCATGATTTTGTGAGTGGAAGCGAATTAGCTAATCTATTTGATGTAACGACTAGAACGATTCGCAATGACATCAAAGAAATGAATGAAAATTATTTAGATAAAGCAATGATTATTGGCAATACTCGCAAAGGATACAAATTAGTCGGGGATTTATCCAGCCTGTATAAAAATGAAGATGATGACGAAGAAAGAGCATTTCATATTATCAAAGCACTGTTATCGCAGACTGATTTTATTACGTATGAGGATCTGGCTAGAACGCTTTATTTTTCGACTCAAACGATCCGTAAAGACGTGCAAAAATTAGTGCAAACGATTCAAGCAGAAAAGCAGAACATCGAAATTGAAGCGATTATTTTCCAAGGTATCCGGCTTAAAGGAAGCGAAGTTGAGAAACGGATTTTGCTCAAAAAACTAGTCACTACCGATTGTCTCAAACACATGCCGATAGACGAAGCACTGCAATACTATTTTGGCGATTGGTTCAACGAATCTTCTATTCATTTTATCTACGCTTGTATTGAAGAAGAGGTTGCCAAGTATAATTTATTGCTAAGTTTTCAAGAATTATTCTCGATCTGTGTGAATGTTTTGATCAGTCTTAAACGAGTAAGTCTTGCACAAAAAATAACTGAACAGGATATGAGGTTGGATCATACAAGCTTTGAAGAATTAAAAATAGCCCAATCTATTCTGATCCGTCTGGCTCAAGAAATGGATATCCCTTTTGATGAATATGAGTATCAGTATTTAGGTTACCTGCTGATCGCATTGCAGATCTTACCCAAAAAAAATGAAGAAATTGGGCATGAACACGTAAATGAAATGGAACAAAAAATCAAATCAGTGATCCAAAAAGTTGGAGAGCAATATGGATTCATCAGCTACAAAAACCAAGAGTTACTTGATCGATTATTAGCTCATATTACCAAATCATTATACCCATTAAAGTATTATTTCCCTGTCGAAAATCCTTTTATTGCCCAAATAAAATCAGAATATACCAATGCTTATAATGTCGCAGTTGTGTTGGCAAAAGAATTGCAATTTTGCTTGAATATCAAAATACCCGAAAATGAAATCGGTTACTTGACGTTACACATTATGGGCATTATTGAGAACTCTCAAGATAACAGAAAACGTATTGCAATTATTTATGGCAAAAATCTATTAGTCGGCAAGCTATTGGAGCGTAAGATTAATCTCTATTTTCCGAATATTAGAATCGATAGTCTATTAGCTAATCACGAAATACATCTTCTTCCCGAAGGAATTGAAACGATTATCACAACGAGCGAGATTGCGGAACAACAGCAGTTAAATGTACAAAATATCATTTTGGTAAGTGAAATGATTACAAGTGATGATATGAAGAATATTTCGATTCAGTTAAATCGTGGACTACTCAAATATTATTTATCACCAGATGATGTTTTTTTCCTAAATGAAGACAATCCAATTGATTTGTTAAAAAAACTTACAGAACTAGGCGATATTCAGCATTTATATACCAGTATTGTGGAAAGAGAAAAAATGTCGAGTACCAATATTGGGAATTTGGTCGCGATGCCCCATCCATTTGATTGTGGAGATAACAAAAAATTACGTGTACTGGTAGCGATTAATAAGCAGAAAATGCTATGGGGTGATCAGATGGCGCAGATCATTTTTCTGTTTATTCCGCCGAAAAATCAGAAGGTGAATAACACCAAATTTTTCGAAGAAATTTACGATGTGTTTAAACAGACCAATATGACAGAAAAACTACTCCATATCACCAATTACGATGAATTTTTGGAAGTCTGGTCTTCCAAATAAATCTAGGAGGAATTCAAATGTTAATTAATATGAAAGATTTACTTAAAGTAGCGTATGAAAATAAATTTGCAGTCGGATCATTTAATGTAGCCAATAGCGAGTTCGTCAAAGTGGTCATTACAGCCGCAGAGGAGCAGAATTCGCCTGCAATTATGCAGATTCACCCGAATGAAATTGATCTAGTCACTGATGGGTTTATAGCTTATGTGCGAGAAGCGGCATCCAAGTCTAAAGTGCCGTTTGTTATTCACCTGGATCATGGAGCGACGATCAAAGATATTACGCGTTCGATTCGCAATGGATATACGTCCGTTATGATGGATGCATCTCATTTACCTTTTGAGGAGAATATTGCGGCAACCAAGGAAGCGGTTGAACTGGCTCATCTAGTCGATGTATCTGTAGAAGGTGAACTAGGTACGATTGGGAGTAATGAAGGCAGCTCGGAAGGTGGGGCAGACGAGATTTTGTATACGAATCCAGAAGAAGCGGCGATTTTTGTAGAACAAACAGGTATCGATACACTTGCTGTCGCTGTAGGTACTTCACATGGTATTTATCCTCAATCCAAAGACCATTCGATCAAAATCGATCGTTTAAAACAAATTCATGAAAAAGTAAAAATTCCGTTAGTGCTGCATGGTGGATCAGATAATCCTGATGAAGAGATTAGAGAAGCAGTGAAGCATGGGATAGCGAAGATCAATTTATCAACCGATATGAAGCGAGCTTTCTACAACCAATTAAGAGCGACACTCGATGCGAATCCGAATGCATATGAACCGGATCAACTGATGCCTGAGGCGACCAAAGCAGCAACAGAACTGGTGAAGAAAAAAATGGATCTGTTCGGTTCTACAGGTAAAGCATCCCTTTATAAACTGGGAGAAATTTAAGAGGAGAGATCCATCATGAAGATTTCTAATGTCTTAAAACCAGAAAATATCATATTAGATGTCACCGCTACGACCAAAGCCGAATTAATAGATGAATTATCGCAAAAGTTAAACGATAACGGTTATTTAAGCGATATCGAGCAATTCAAAAAGGATATTTGGGCACGTGAAGAACAGGTTCCTACAGAAGTGGGATTCGGAATAGCCATTCCACATGCCAAGTCTACTGGAGTACAGTCCCCTGCCATTATTATGGGCAGATCATTAAGCGGTATTGAATATAGTACCGAATCATGTAATTTATTTTTTATGATTGCAGTCGATCAAAGCTCTTCATCAGAGCATTTGCAAACATTATCCAAAATTTCGACCTTTTTGATGGATGAACTATTTAGAGCGAAACTTATCCTTGCTCGAGATCAAGAAGAGATTGTCCGTTTATTTGAACAGGCAGAAGAGCAAGAAGCGCAGGCGCTTCATCGTCCTAAAAAGTATGCTGGCAAAAAAGTGGTTGGAGTTACAGGCTGTCCTACAGGAATCGCCCATACGTTTATGGCAGCGGAAGCATTGAAGAATGCGGCCAAGGAACTCGGTGTACACATTAAAGTGCAAACCAATGGATCAACAGGTGTTGGAAACCAATTGACTCCTGAAGATATTGCTGAAGCTGATGGTATTATTGTGGCGGCAGATGTCAAAGTCGATATGGATGTTTTTGGCGATCGTCCAGTGATTAAAACATCTGTCAAAAATGGAGTTCATCATGCACAAGAGTTAATTGAAGATGCGATTGCTGGAAAAGGTGTCGTTTTGAATCAAAGCAACAGTAATTTTAAAGAAGCAAAAGAAAAAACACGCTTAAAGCAGCCTAAAATATACAGCCATATTATGAATGGTGTATCATTTATGATTCCTTTTGTAGTCGCAGGCGGTATATTGATTGCGCTTTCGTTTATGTTTGGTATTCATGCGGCTGACCCAAATAGCCCGGACTATAATGCTTTCGCCGCTTTTTTAAGTACAGCAGGGGGTAGTGCTGCTTTTGCATTGATGGTTCCTGTATTAGCAGGGTATATTGCGTATAGTATTGCTGACCGTCCAGGATTGGCACCTGGTATGATTGGTGGGATGCTGGCAACTATCGGAGGTTCAGGATTTTTGGGAGGTATGCTGGCTGGATTTATCGCCGGTTATACGATCCTAGCTCTGAAAAAATTAGTCAAAGGCATACCCGACTCACTGCAAAGCCTGTCACCTGTGCTGATCTTGCCATTAGCAGGTTCATTTATAACGGCCTTGATTATGTATTTTGTCATCAACAGTCCGATGGCTTGGATCAATGAATCGTTACAAGGTTGGCTAAATGGTTTAACAGGTTCTAATGCTATTTTATTAGGAGCACTTCTGGCAGGAATGATGGCATCTGATATGGGAGGGCCGATTAACAAAACAGCATCTGCATTTGGACTGGCGATGTTCGCCAATCAAATCTTTGAACCTTCTGCTGCTCTGATGGTTGGAGGTATGGTTCCGCCACTGGGTATTGCATTAGCTACAACATTATTTAAAAATAAATTTTCAATCGAAGAACGTAATGCAGGCAAAGCCGCTTATATTATGGGTGCGTCGTTTATTACAGAAGCCGCGATTCCGTTTGCCGCAAATGATCCCTTGCGAGTTATTCCATCCAATATTGTAGGTGCAGCGATTGGTGGAGGAATGTGCATGGCTCTAGGTATTTCGTTACAAGCTCCTCACGGTGGAATCTTTGTTATTCCCATTGCGGCAAGTAATCCATTATTGTATATTGTCTGTATTTTAGTTGGTTCCGTCATTACAGCTTGTATGATTGGATTGTTAAAGAAACCTGTATATCAACCAAAAAGTAATTCAAGCGACCCGTCAGATAAAAAAGCCTTAACAACTATGAAATCTGCATAAATTCTCTAACCAGCTGGTGCCATGCACTGGCTGTGAGGCAGTTTTTTGTTTGTTCTATATAACGGATTGATTCAATATCTACATTAAGTATTTACAGAAGGCCAGCCCATTGTAGGGCTGGCCTTCTTTGCCTACTTCCCAGGCAGGAGATTGAAATGCCTGAGATTCAACGAGCGCTGACACAGCGCAGTACAGGGAAACCGCGATCGTAGTGGAGGGGACGGAATCGATTCTGAAGAAGCGAAGCGTTCGCCTTTGTCTCCTAATTACAACAATTAAAATGATTGATCAAAGAAATTTGGAGACAACAGCGATCAGAAGAACGATCCGTAACCGGAACGGCCACTTCAGCGCAATTTCTCTCAGATAAATTTCAATATACAGCCGATATTTTTAACATTGCGTTTACAAAACACTGATTTTAAGATGACATACCGAAACTACAATGAGTAAAGAGTTGATGGTGAACAAACAAATTCACAAAACGCCATCACTACATTGGGGGAGGAAAACAAAACATGTTTAAAAAGTTGCCGTTTATTTTGATGACCTTAACGTTCGTACTGGTACTCGCAGCATGCGGATCGAAAAATGACGCTGGTACAGAGGGTGCCGCAAGCAATGGATCAGGAGAAGCTGCTACTGAGCTTAGCGGTAACATTCTGGCAGTCGGATCGACAGCATTGCTACCTCTCGTAGAACAAGCTGGACAGAAATTTATGGCAGTTGATGAATATAAGAACGTAACGGTTCAAGTTCAAGGTGGCGGTAGTGGTACTGGTTTGACACAAGTATCTGACGGACAAGCTACAATCGGTAACTCTGATGTATTTGCAGAAGAGAAACTGGAGGACGAAGCCAAAGTAAAAGAACTGGTTGATCATCAAGTAGCAGTAGTAGCTATGGCACCAGTTAGCAACAAAGATTCAGGTGTAGAAGATTTGACGAAGCAACAACTGGTCGACATCTTCTCCGGTAAAGTAACGAACTGGAAAGACGTTGGCGGCGCGGATAAAGCAATTGTTATTGTAAACCGTCCGAGCAGTTCCGGTACTCGTGCAACTTTTGAGAAGTATGCATTGGGTGCAAAAATGGATGATATCCAAGGTTCGATTCAAGAAGATTCTTCTGGTAACGTAAAAAAATTGGTATCTGAAACGCCAGGTGCTATTGGTTACCTTGCCTTGTCTTACTTGGATGACAGCTTGCAAGTGTTGAAATACGAAGGTGTAGAAGCAACAGTTGAGAACGTAGAAGCAGGAACTTATCCAGTGTGGGCTTACGAGCACATGTACACAAAAGGTAAGCCAGATGCAGCAACACAAGCATTCCTGGACTACATCTTGAGTGACGAAATTCAACAAAATGACGTGACAGAACTTGGATACATTCCAATGTCAGGTATGAAAGTAAAACGCGATGCAGCAGGTAATGTGGTTGAGTAATCTTTGAACTTGCGCATACAGCGAAAGAGGCGGACTTAGGTCCCGCCTCTTTACGCGGTTTGCTCTAAAATAATCCCATATTTTGCATTAATTCTACTATAGAAGGATGGTTGTTATGGAACAGACCGAAGGGGGAACGGTAATGAATAACAAGTTGAAACCGCGCCGGCCCTTAAAAGAGAAACATTATTGGGAAGAGTGGACGGGACGGATCTATACGTCGATTTGTGTCGTTTTCCTGATCGTTGTCATGTTTTCCATTGTTTATTTTGTAGCGTCCAAGGGACTATCAACATTTTTCCAAAATGGAATAAGCATAAGTGAATTTCTTGGTGGGAAAACGTGGAATCCAACTGGAGAGCCTGCGTTCTACGGGGCATTGCCGTTCATTACAGGTTCTTTCATTACAACCTTGCTTGCAGCATTGATCGCAAGTCCGCTTGGCCTGTGTGCAGCGCTCTTCATGACAGAGATTGTCCCGGGCAAAGGGAAAAAGATCTTGCAGCCTGCGATTGAGCTCTTGTCCGGAATTCCATCCGTTGTGTACGGATTTATCGGTCTGAGTGTCATCGTACCTTTGCTGCGCAGTATCTTTGGTGGAACAGGCGTCGGGATTGCAGCCGGATGTCTTGTTCTCGCGGTAATGATTCTTCCTACGGTGACAAGTATTATGGCAGATGCATTGTCCGCGTTGCCAAAAGGATTGCGTGAATCCTCCTACGCACTCGGTGCCACTCGCTGGCAAACCATCTACCGTGTCATTATCCCAACAACTTTGCCAGCTTTGTTGACAGGTGTTGTTTTGGGTATGGCCCGTGCTTTTGGTGAGGCACTTGCTGTGCAGATGGTTATCGGTAATGCACCGCATGTTCCAACCTCCTTGCTCGAATCGGCTTCAACATTAACAAGTGTAATCACACTCAGCATGGGTAACACCACGATGGGTTCTGTTCATAACAATGCACTGTGGAGTATGGCGCTTGTCCTGTTGGTGATGACCTTTGTCTTCGTCATTCTGGTTCGCCTGCTTGAAAGGAGAAACCGGGTATGAAAATGAAGGCAAAGACGGTAGATAAAATTGCAACATCCGTTATCGTTGTATTGGCTCTATTCATTGTTATTCTATTGCTCGGTCTGCTTGGATTCATCATGTATAGAGGCATTGGACATATTAGCTGGAACTTCCTGACGAGCGCACCACAGTTGCTCAAGGGTGGGGGCGGAATTGGTCCACAGCTCTTCAACTCCGTATTCTTGCTTGTCCTGACCTTGATTGTTACCATTCCACTCGGGTGGGGCGGCGGAATTTACATGGCGGAGTACGCCAAACCAGGCAAGATTACAAGCTTCATTCGTCTGGTCGTTGAAGTATTGTCATCATTCCCATCCATCGTTATTGGTTTGTTTGGTCTCTTGCTGCTAGTAAATCAATTTGGTCTTGGTTTCTCCCTGATCTCGGGTGCCTTGGCTCTGGCGATCTTTAACTTGCCACTGATGGTACGTACAACGGAGCAGGCCTTCCGTGCCGTTCCGAAGGAACAGAAGGAAGCAGGTCTGGCGCTTGGACTGTCCAAGTGGAAAATTATCACTTCCATTCTACTGCCTGTGGCATTGCCGAGCTTGATTACGGGTACGATCTTGGCATCGGGCCGGATCTTCGGTGAAGCAGCCGCGCTGATGTTCACCGCAGGTATGAGTAGTCCACCATTGGACTTTACAGATTGGAATCCGACGAGTCCAAGATCACCGCTTAATCCTTTCCGTCCGGCAGAGACACTTGCTGTCCATATCTGGAAAGTGAATAGTGAAGGTATTGGGCCAGATTCCAAAGAAGTGGCAGCAGGGGCATCCGCCGTGCTTGTCATTCTCGTGCTGGCGTTCAATCTAAGTGCACGCTGGATCGGTCGGGTTGTATTCCGCCGCATGACAGCTTCGAAATAAGGAGGAACCAACATGGCCATACCTTTTGGTACGGAACAGTTAAGCATATATTATGGACATTTCCAGGCGGTCAAGCAGATTAGCCTGACGTTTCCTGAAGCAAGCGTAACGGCTCTTATTGGGCCGTCTGGTTGCGGTAAATCCACGTTCCTCCGGTCACTCAACCGGATGAACGACGAGATTGCCGGTTCCCGTACAGAGGGACATATCTGGATGGACGGTAACGATCTGAATGAGCCTGGAACCGATGTAATCAAGCTTCGCCAGAAGATTGGCATGGTGTGGCAGAAGCCAAATCCTTTTCATAAGTCCATCTACAACAATATCGCGTTTGGCCCCCGCTACCGCGGTACGAAGAGTAAGAAGGCACTGGATGAAATTGTGGAAAAAAGCTTGCGCCGTGCTGCGCTCTGGGACGAAGTGAAAGACAGACTGCATGAGTCAGCTCTGTCTCTCTCTGGTGGACAACAGCAGCGCCTATGTATCGCTCGCGCTTTGTCTGTTGAACCACAGATTCTGCTGCTCGATGAGCCGGCATCTGCACTTGACCCGGTATCTACGGGTAAAGTTGAAGAGTTGATTACCGAGCTCAAGAAGGAGCTGCGGATTGTCATTGTTACCCATAACATGCAGCAGGCGGCACGCATCTCGGATTACACGGCTTATTTCTATCTGGGAAGTATGGTTGAGCACGGTGATACAGAGCACATTTTCACGAACCCGGACAATCGTCTAACGCAAGAATACATTATGGGACGTTTCGGTTAATTGGATCATGGAGTGTAACATAGAGTAATAGAGATAAAGAAATAAATAGAGATAAAAGAAAGCACAATGCCTGGACGGTTGTTCGGGGGTTGTGCTTTTTTGATTTCATATTGGAAGAATTTGCTGTGTGTAAAGCAATCATGCTACGATAATTAGTAATAAGGAGAACGTTTACATTACTTTGAAGGAGATGTTGATAATTACTACGGATCAGATGTCTTACGACCTTATGGCAGCTCAGATTATACAGAACTACACTATTGAGAAACCTGTCGTTTCATATATTCGTCATAATGAGAATCTGACATATCATGTCGTTGATGAAGCAAGCGGGCAGAAGTATCTGCTACGTATCCATCAAGCCGCATATGCAAGTATGACAGGCATTCAGCATACGCTTCCTGCGCTGGAGGCAGAGATGAACCTGCTTCATGAGTTAAACGCAACGACAGCATTGCGCGTTCAACATCCGGTACGCAATGCATCGGGTGAATGGGTAACGGTATGGACAAGTGAGGCAGGGAAAGAGATTTGTTGTACGGTACTGGAGTGGATTGAGGGAAGGGACATCCAGCAGGGAGAACGCCTGACAACAGAGCAGATCTATGATCTTGGGGCACAACTGCAGATGCTTCATCAATATGGGCATGATCAGAATCAGACAGATCGAACAAAGGTGCGGCCGGCATATGGCAATGCCCACGAGAACTTGGTCATGCTAGGGCAGTTAGAGGAAGGCGTCCGACTGGGGATTTTCACAACGGAAGACTTCGATCTGCTTCGTGAGACGTTTGAGAACATTAATGAGCAGCTAGAAACATACCCGCAGCACGCTGGGACATGGGGGATCATTCATGGGGATATTACTCGCAACAATCTGCTGATAACGGAGCAGGGAATTTCCATGATTGATTTTTGTCTACACGGTTATGGTTATTATCTTTTCGATGCCGGAGGGGCAGCACTTATGTTCAATCGGGAGGAACGTGACATATTCTTATCCGGTTATACCCAACAGACCGCACCACTGACGGATCGTGATATCCGATTAATGGAAGGATTCATGTTGATCTTTACACTGGGTTATTATGCCTTTCAGATGGCGAATGAGTCGAGACACGAATGGATGAAAGACCGCATGCCGAAGCTGTGCAGCAAGTATTGTAGACCCTATGTACAGAACGAGAGCATCTTCTATGAGTTATGAGGTGTTTCCTTTTCTAGGAGCTATAACTTAGGATTAAGATTGTGAATATTACCTGGGCGTCCTGAACAATCGGGGTGCTCTTTTTGCATGCATTAGATAACGATCGTAATGGACATTTATGAAGAAAGTATAAACTCTGAGGAGAGTCAACTTTTCTTAGCTACAATATAGTCATGGGAGGATGAAGCAGCGATGAGAGACAGCGAGAATATATTGCTGGTGGAGGATGATCCGGAGATTGCCCGTATTTTGAGAGATCATCTACGTCATGAGGGTTATGGGGTAACTTGGGCATCAAGCGGTTTGGAGAGCTGGGAAGACTTTAGGGAGGGAGCCTATCAATTAGTCTTGTTGGATCTGATGCTGCCGGAAATGGATGGGTTCACGGTATGCAAAAACATTAGACTGATCAGCGATGTTCCGCTGCTCATGATGAGTGCTCGAATTGAGGAAGAGAGCAAAGTCAGGGGGCTTGGGCTGGGAGCTGACGATTATATTACGAAGCCCTTCAGTCTAACGGAACTTACAGCTCGCATTAAATCTCATCTGAATAGGTACCGCAGATATCAGGGCGTAGAGCCGGATTCGACAGATAGACAGTATAACGATGGGTTATCGATTGATTATTTGAATCAGCGCGCACAGCTTCATGGAGAACATGTGGCACTAACCAACAAGGAATGGGCTTTGCTCATACTGCTTGCTTCTCATCCTGGCCGGGTGTTTACCAAGGCGGAACTGTATGAACATGTCTGGAGTCAGCCAGAGGCGGGGAACTCGAGTACAGTCACAGTTCATGTGAAGAGCCTTCGGGCCAAGCTTGGTGACGAGCCCCATCATCCACGCTGGATTCAGACGGTGTGGGGTAGTGGCTATCGGTTCGTGGGGGAGCCTGAGGAATGAAGTTGAAGTACTGGTTAATGCTTGCCTTCCTCATTGTAATGCTGCTGCCTGTCGCTGCTGGGTGGGCGCTGTACTCCCTGTATAACTATTACAATGATCAGCGTGCCGTAACGGAATATGTAGAGTTGTCCGGACAATTAGCTCCTATTGAACTGGCTTTATCTGACCCGGGACTGTACCAGCTGCACTCGCCTGATGCTTTCGCTGCACTCTCCGAATTGGAGAATGGTCGGGTGAACTTTGATCTGTATTTACCAACAGGGATTCGGGTGTACACATCAGGGGGGAGTACATGGTCTTCTGGAGCTTACACCGTTGGGGGGGCGGGAGCTGTATCGTAATTTGTACAAATTACAGATTCGTCATCGTACATTCTCGTTGAAGAAACCCGTATGGGAAAAAGGTGAGTTGGTTGGCATTTACGAAATCGTCATGCTGCGTGGAGATTGGCTGGAAGGCATATCCTTGCGGACAACCTGGGTCATGGGTCTCACTGCTACTTTCTTTATCCTGTTATACGGAACAGTGCTGTGGTTGCTATCTCGAAAGCTCTTTCGGCCGATGAAATATCTCATAGAACGAATGGATGCTTTTGCACGGGGAGAGGCTGCTACGGATGTGGTACCTGTTCGTCATGATGAAATGGGCATCTTGCTCCAACAGTTTGATGCAATGCAAGACAAGATCAGACATACTCAGGCCGATGTGGAGAGGGAGCAAAAAGAAAAAGAGCTCATGATCGCCTCGTTATCCCATGATCTGAAAACACCGTTGATGTCCATTAGTGCCTATACGGAAGTACTTAACGGTGATCGTCAACTGAAACGCCTTGAAAGGCAGGAATATCAGGATGTGCTGCTCGGAAATGTGGAGCGGATGAAACAGATGATTAGTGAACTTGAGATGTATACGGCGCTGGGTTCCAGTGAATCGGAGATGGCCATGGTTAAGGTGGAAGGTGAAGAGTTTTTTGATATGCTGCTTGGGAGCTATGAGGGACTTGCCGAGCGTGATCAGATTGACGTGAAGATGGATGTCCGCACAGATCAACTGTACCGAGTTCATCCCGAACAACTGATGCGCCTGACAGATAATCTGATAAATAATGCACTACGCCACACAAGGACGAACGGTGTAATGGGACTAGGGGTTATTGCTTCAGATTGGGAGCTTCCTGAATGGATTATTCCTTCGCTTAGAGCTGAATTGGATAACTACAGGGCGGGAGCAACATTGATCATAGTACAAAACGAAGGTCCTGCTATTCCTGAAGAACAGCTCATTCGTATCTTCGAACCCTATGTTCAACACCAGAATCAGGAGGAGAAGACGTATGCAGGTGGTTCGGGATTGGGATTGAGTATAGCCAAACGGGTTGCGATAAAGCACGGAGGGGATATGCGCATGTGGTCATACGAAGGATATGGAACGCTGGCAGCATGCCGATTGCCTGAACATGGAGAATGTAAACGCAGAGAGGGTGGATAAGATGATGAAAAAAGGATGGATGATGCTGGGTACTGCTGTGTTGGCAGGCGCCCTGCTTGGAGGTTGCGCGGAGAAGGATATGCTGGCTATGTCAGGAGATGAGATGATTGAGAAGGTTGTCTCAGCAGAAACAGAACCCGCCTCGTATTATGCGGAAGGTGTGATGAAGATATGGGCAGATGACAAGCTGACTAACACGTTGCAAATTAAGGAATGGGTAGATGGTGAAACCGGACGAAAGCGCACGGAAACATCAGAGAATGGCAATGTCAGTTACGCAGTTAATGATGGAAAGAAGATCATCATATATGAAAAAGAAACAGGGGCAGCATATTCCATGGATGCATCATCCGTGTCACAACAACCTAATCAAACCCAGAAGCAAATATTGCTCGATCAACTAGAGCGGTTACGTACTACGCATGATGTGAATATGATGGGACAGGAGAAACTTCATGGACAGGACGTCATTCATATTGAATTGACACCAAAAGAAGAAGGCGCATTCTCCATATCTTCAGAGTATTGGGTAGATCCCAAAACGTGGATGATTGTCAAAGTAAACAGCGCGTATGGGGATGGAAAATCAGAAATGGTCTATGATCCGATTCAGTATGACCCTGAATTCACAAAGGATACTTTCGTAATTGACATCCCTAAGGAGGTCGATGTGAAGGACTTGAACGATATGATGCAGAATTCCGAAGTGACCCTAGAGGAAGCGGAAAAAGCGTTGGAACAGCCGTTCCTACAGGACATGAGTGGAGAATTCGAACTATCACGGATCGAAATGTCTACATCGCGCGGTGAGCTGAGCAGAGATGAAGTAACCTTGTATTACGTAAGTAACGACAAGGTAGAAGTCAGCCTGACGGTATTCAAGATGCCGGAAGAAAATGTGGACGATACACTAATGCCGGATGAAGCCAAGATTAAGGTTCGTAACACCGAGGGTTCATATATGAAGAGCATTCGGAACATATCATGGAGTGAGAATGGCTTGCGTTACTCCATTATGGGTGAAAACGAAGGATGGACGAAAGAGAAGCTTCAAGCTTGGATAAATGAATTGAAGCTGCCTAATCATTCCTAATGAGTTGATAAAGATGGTAATTATACGTCACTTTTATTGACATATAATGTGTAGCATATTAATCTGTAAGTATATGTACCAGATATGATCCAATTGAACAGAAGACACACGTTCGATGTGAGTTGAACGAGGAAGTGAATATAAGCGGATGATAACGAGCGGGAGAGACCTGGGTTAGCCAAGCAAAATGGCTAGTGTTCAGGCACCGAAGGAGCAAGCCGCTGCGCACCCGGCGCAGTGGTTAATCTCTCAGGTAAATGTACCATCGTTGGACGCAACTCTGGAGAGTGCGCGAACTGCGCCACCCAAGGGGTATATGATCAGTCAGTCCGGTGACCTTGTCTGTAATTGCAGACAATGCACCTTGTCGTGAGACACTGCTGATTGTGAAACTCTCAGGTATCGAGGACAGAGAGAGGGCCTGAGGCCTTCTTCTGTCCTTTTTTGATGTCATCATTCAGCAAAAAAGGAACATTACGGCATGGAATCTGGATGGAAATGACGAATTTAATTGGAGGGTTACAAGGTGCGATTTAAAGATGTTTTCTCAATAATTGGTCCGTCCATGACGGGGCCTTCAAGTTCACATACAGCTGGAGCAGCAAGGCTGGGAAGAATCGCTCGACAGTGGCTAGGATGTACGCCAGATCGTGCCCGGCTGACGTTATACGGTTCATTCGCTGATACGTATCAGGGGCACGGAACAGATCTGGCACTGATTGGCGGTCTGCTGGATTATGTCACAGACGATCCGCGTATCCCGGATGCAGAGCAATACGCAGAGGAAGCGGGCATGGAGGTTGAGTTTTATACAAGTGGCCTGCCTGCTCCTCATCCAAATACGGTCAAAATTGAGTTGTGGCATGGAGAACGTGCCTGCTCCTTAATCGGTGCATCCATTGGTGGTGGAAGCGTATCGGTGCATGCGATGAATGATTTTCGTGTTCAGATTAGTGGTGAGTTTCCGACACTTGTTCTGCGACATGCGGACAAAGCGGGGGTGCTCGCCTCGGTAACGTCCACGATCAGTTCATCCGGGGTTAACATCGGGTATATGCAGGTGGACCGGAAAGCCCGTGATGGCGAAGCGCTTACCGCGATGGAAATGGATGGTGTGCCTAATCCCGATATGCTCAAGCGTCTAAAGGAGCTCGACCATGTGCTGGACATTCGTGTTATCGATTTGAAGAGAGGAGTTGGTTCGGATGCGGTTTAAACATTTGCACGAACTGAATACGATCTGTACAGCGGAATCCAAAACAATTGCACAGCTGATGATCGAGGAGCAGGTTCAGGAGACCAATACACCAGAAGCAGATGTTGTGAAGCAGATGTCTGAATATTATCAAGTGATGAAGGAAGCGGTACGCAAAGGGTTAACGGAAGATACAACATCACGCAGTGGGTTAACGGGTGGAGACGGCAAAAAAATGGCCGAGTACATCCGCAAGGGTGAGACTTGTTCAGGAGATGCTTCCGCACTTGCCATGGCGTATGCCCTGTGTGTATCTGAAGTGAATGCCTCCATGGGTCGGATCGTGGCAACACCAACAGCCGGTTCCTGCGGCATCATCCCCGGTGTGTTTATTAGCTCACAGGAGCGATTTGGCTGGACGGACGAACATTTGGTGAACGGGTTGTTCTGTGCGGGAGCGATTGGTTATGTTATTGCCAACAATTCATTTATCTCCGGTGCCGAGGGTGGCTGTCAGGCGGAAGTGGGTTCTGCAATCGGCATGGCTGCGGGTGCCATGGTTGAACTGCGTGGAGGTACACCGGAACAGGTCGTTCATGCCGTAGGCTTGGCGTTAAAAAATACACTGGGCCTTATCTGCGATCCGGTCGCAGGCCTTGTTGAAATCCCGTGCATCGTCCGTAATGGACTGGGTGCAGTTACGGCGCTGGCTGCGGCTGACATGGCCCTGGCCGGAGTGCGTAGTGCTATTCCGTCAGATGAAGTCATCGACGTCATGCTGGAAGTAGGCAGTGCGATGCCGAGCCGCCATCGGGAGACAGCCCAGGGCGGACTGGCCCAGACACCAACCGGCCGCAAAATGATGCAGAAGTTGGCTAAACCAAAGGCAAAGCGTGCCGAGCCTGAGCAGGAGTCAAAGCCAGCGGATTCTGACACAACTACAAGTGGGGCGGACAATGCTCAAATGGACAAGGATACTCAGGTTTAAGCTGAACCGGGACCACCGATATATAAATAGTGACATTATTATGTATAACGGCGAATACAAAAATACAAAACAAGCGTCCGTGAACCCGAATCAGGGTTCTGCAGGACGCTTGTTTTATGCTGCCAGATGAAGCGAAGATAGGCTATTTAGATGTGGCTCAGATGTATGATGTGTATTATAACTCTAGTCCTGACTCACAGCCGTACTCAATACGGCATATCCATACGCGGGCAGTTCAATGGCGAGTACGCCATCTTCCTGGGCGGTACGATGGTTTCCGCCAAATAACTCGGTCCATTCCTCGTCCCCAGCCTCCAGCTCGACAATAGCCGTCTCTTCTGATCGATTGAACAGAACCAAAATGCGTTCCTCCTCATTTTGTCGCTCAAATACCAGTTGGCTGCCATCGGGACGAGCCTGCAGGAAACGAACGGTGCCTTCTGCACGCAGGGCAGGATGAGCATGACGCAGGGAGATCAGTTTCTGATAAAAGTCGAACAGCTCTCGGTCCTGCTTCGCTTCATCCCATTCCATGCATTTACGGCAGCCCGGATCATGTTCGCCATCCATGCCAATCTCGTCTCCGTAATAGATGCATGGCGCTCCCATGTAACTGAACTGGAATAACGCAGCCAGCTTCATCTTGCGCTGGTCGCCTTCACACAGCGTGAGCAGTCGCGGGGTGTCGTGGCTGTCCAGCAAGTTAAACGCCACTTCGCTAGCCTGAAGCGGATAACGGGATAACTGTCGCCCGATGGAGTTTGCGAACTGTTCGGCGTGCATTGTATTTTTCACAAAGAAAGCATTCACGGCATCGGTAAACGGATAGTTCATAGACGCATCGAACTGGTCGCCTTGCAGCCAGGAAGAAGACTCGTTCCATACTTCCCCCAGAATGTAGGCATCCGGATTAGCCGCTTTGACTACACGGCGGAAATCACGCCAGAATGCATCGTCCACTTCGTCTGCCACATCCAGCCGCCATCCGTCCGCACCCACTTCCTTGATCCAGTACTCAGCAACCTCCAGCAGATAGGCCTTAACCTCGGCATTCTCCGTATTCAGCTTTGGCATGTGCGCTTCGAATCCGAAGGTCTCATACGTAGGAATGCCATCCTTCACGTCCAGCGGGTATTCATGTACATGAAACCAGTCCTTGTATTTGGATTGTTCTCCGTTCTTTTGCACATCCACAAACGGCGCAAATGTCTTCCCGGAATGGTTGAACACAGCATCCAGAAGTACGCGAATTCCGCGTGCATGGCACAGCTCGACCAGTCGTTTCACGGTATCTGCGTCACCAAAGTGCCGGTCTACCCGCAGGTAGTCTTCGGTATCGTATTTGTGATTGGTGGTGGCTTCGAAGATGGGTGTGAAGTAGATCGCATTAATGCCAAGATCGCTGATGTAATCCAGATGGTCGATCACGCCCTGAAGGTCACCGCCGAAGAAATTGAAAGGTGTTGGCTCGCCGCCCCACGGCTCTACCTTTTCCGGACTAATATCCGGGTTGCCGTTGGCGAATCGTTCAGGGAAAATCTGATAGAACACCGCATCCTTAACCCATGCAGGGGGTGTGAATACAGCTCCGGCATGAATATAAGGGAACTGGAACATACGACCCGGATCGTCCGGTTCTTCTTCCTGGAAGTCCGTCTCGGTCATCCAGATCTGTTCGTCTCCGTTTTTGAGCAGAAAAGAGTATTTCAGTCGGTGGTAGGGAGGTTTCACCTCACCCTCGTAGTAATCGAACATGGAGTCAGAGGTGAACTTCGTTAAGGGAACCAGAGCTTTGGTTGCATCCCACGCATATTTATCCCCGGTCAGGGCATGTACCTCGGTCAGATCATTCTTTTTGGCACGCAGGCGCAGATGGATTGTATCTTGGTCATAGGCATAGGCCCAGTTACGTTTCGGTTGATGATAGATGGCTTCCAGCAGCATGATGAATTTCCTCCCGTCAGGTGTGGATATAGTATGTACTTGGTAGACTTGATTAATATGACATTCCCCACGTTAATGAATACGCTATAATTAGAATGTGTGGTAACGTAAAGGACTTTAACATTGTTTCAATAAGACATGAATCCATATGTTATAGGCAGCTTTTATCATTATTATGCTCAGATATATCATTAACCCAATGGGGACAGAAAGGAAACGAATATTCGGATGAAAACCAAACTGTTATATATTGAAGATGATACGGAAATTGCGACTTGGGTCAGAGCCGATCTGGAGGAGCGCGGTTATGAGGTGGTATGGCTCGGCAGTGGTGAAGGTGCAGCGGAGGCTGCTATCGGTTGCTCACTCATTATTCTGGATGTCATGCTGCCCGGGCTGGATGGATTTACGGTGGGCCAGCGACTGAAAAAAGAACATCCCGCGGTGCCTATTGTCATGCTCTCGGCCAGAACGTCCATTGACGATAAGTTGCACGGTCTTGATTTTGCCGATGACTATGTGACCAAACCATTTCACCCCGATGAACTGGCTGCCCGGATTGAAGTACAACTGCGTAAGGCAGGAACAGCGGTATCCACGGATGCTGCCCTGAAGCTGGATCATCTCTCCATCTATGAGAAGGACAACCGGATCGTTAATGAGGAGACGGGAGATGAGATTATTTTATCGGGAAAACAGTTCCACATCTTCGCCTACCTGCTACGACATATGGGCATGATTCGCACGAAAGAGCAGATCTATGAAGCCGTCTGGAACGAGCCTTATCTGGATGGGGACAAGACTTTAATGGTACATATTCGACATCTACGCGAAAAGCTGGAGCTTGATCCGGCCAATCCTGTAGTTATTCAGACGGTCCGTGGTGTGGGATATCGTGTGAAGAAGCCATGATCCGGTGGTTCAGAGAACGGAAGATCATGAAGGGAGAACGGAAGGGAGAACGAAGCATGGATCAAAAGCAATCCAGGCGGCGCAAGCTTCGCTTTGGGCGCTCCTTGATGTCCAGATACATCCTCCTGATCCTGGCGGCAATATTGTTTGTGCCTGTTGTCCTTCCAATCATATCCGTTATATATATTGTCGTAGTGAATAATACGAACACAGACCGAGCAGCACCTTACGGTGATGTTACTAGGATCAGTAATATCTGGTCACGTGAATCGAAGAACCTGGATGGTGCTTCGGATGAAGAGATTAAGGCCCGGTTGGAGCAATTACATGACTCATATCCCAAATCTTCCATGTATCGTGTGAATGTGAGCGGTGAGACCCTCTTTATTCTCGGTGGTGAAGATGTAACGCTTCTGAAATCCACGTCGCCGGATGGCAGAACAGACACGACATTGAGATGGTCACTGGATTCCGGGCAAACGACAGAGACTCATATTCCATCCTTATGGAATGCGAACAATACCGTGCAATTCATGAAAGAAGCCTCCTATCGTGATCCACTGACCGTAGTTGCATATATTGGCGGAGATGAGCAGGACAAAGGACAGGGATTCATGATCATTGAAGTGCCGCGGTCACTTCTGCAAATGAATCAGAGTAACTGGCCGATGGAACTTTTGTATCTTGGTATCGTAATGACCCTCATCTTTCTGATCTTCATCATTATGTCGTTTCTCTTCTTTGCACGCATTCGCAAACGACTTATTCGTTTGCAGACGGCCATGATGACCACAGGCAAGGAAGGCCTCCCGCTTCCGGTAGATATCCGCCGGTCAGACGAGATTGGTCAACTGGAAGAATCCTTCAATCAGATGGTGCATCAACTGTCCGACAGCCGCCACCGTGAACGCGAGGAAGAACAATTGCGCAAACGTCTCATTGCAGGGCTTTCCCACGATCTGCGTACCCCGCTAACGGTGATTCGTGGACATATGCATGCTTTGCACAAGGAAGAGTTGAGCGAGCAAGGTGACCGTTCATTACATCGCATGGAAGCAAAGATGGAGGACCTCGGTGGGCTCATTGACAACATGTTATCCTACAATTTGCTCACAAGTGGGAAATATACACTGAAGCTGGAAGAGAAAGATATACTGCGGATCGTCAGGGAAACGGCGGCCGCCTGGTACCCGGTCTGGGAGAAAGAGCAATTTGAGATTGATATTGACCTGCCAGAGGAACCGCTGATCTGGCATATGGATGAACAGGGCATGCGCCGTATTCTTGATAATTTGTTCCAAAACGTGATCCGCCATGCCGCCAGCGGGAAATATATTGGTATATCAACTCAGGAGATTCAGGGTGAGACGGCCATCGTTATTCAGGATCGGGGTCCGGGAATGCAACCGAATTCCGACACAAAAGGCACAGGTCTAGGCTTATCCATTGTAGACCTGTTGATTCGTGAGATGGGTCTTCGCAAGCGGGTAGACAGTTCCGATACGGGTGTCCAGACATATATCTACAGTGGTAAGGGGAAACAGGGAAACAACAAACCGCTGAAATAGCTTTTTTAAACTAAACTTAAACTGGAGACTACTTTAGCTTTAACCTTGGAAGGTTACGATAGTTCCGAGGTGATCATACAGTGAGTGAAAATATTATTCAAACGGCGAATTTATGGAAAACATACCGGGACCGTGCAGCGGTCCGTGAACTTGATCTGCATATTAAAAAGGGAGATATTTACGGCTTCCTCGGTCCCAACGGCGCCGGCAAAACAACAACGATTCGCATGCTTCTCGGCTTGATTAAACCAACCAAAGGCGTGATACGTATCTTCGACAAGGATATCCGCAAGGATCGCATGGATATTTTGCGCCGTGTGGGTTCCTTGGTCGAATACCCGTCCTATTACGGACATCTGAACGCAGTAGAAAATCTGGAAACTTTGCGCCGCATCATCAATGTACCAAAATCAAGAATTGCTGAAGTGCTGTCCATTGTAGATCTGACCAAGGATGCCAAACGTTCGGTGAAGGGCTATTCCCTTGGGATGAAGCAACGTCTGGGTATTGCCAGCGCTTTGCTGGGTGAACCGGAGCTGCTGATTCTGGACGAACCAACGAATGGGCTTGATCCTGCCGGTATTCAGGAGATTCGGGAACTGATCAAACGCATGCCTCTGGAACATGGCATTACCGTTCTGGTTTCCAGCCACTTGCTGAGTGAAGTCGAACAGATGGCAAGTCGCGTTGGTATTATCCGTGAAGGCAAGATGGTGCTTCAGGATACCATCGCAAGTCTGCATAGTCAGACGGGTAGCTCTATCCGGTTAACGGTTTCCGAGCCGGAAGAGGCTATGAAGCTGGCGAGAGAACAGGGACAATTTGGTCAGCAACAAGGTTCTGCATTAACGTTCCCTTATATGGATAACAGTTCAGTGGCACTGCTTGTGCGCCGATTAATTGAGCAGGATCATGATGTGTATCGTGTAGAGGAACAGCGTCAGTCGCTGGAAGATCTGTTCATGCGGGTCATTGGCGAGGGGGCTTCCATATGACCGGGCGTGCATTATCGTCAGACTGGCTCAAGATTCGGGGGAAAGGGATCTGGTTTCTTGTTTTTCTAGCCCCTCTTGGATTGACAGCGATGCAGGCACTTAATTTTGGCTTACGGCTGGACTATCTGAAAGAGCAGTATGCAGATAACCTGTGGGGCGGATTGCTCGGCAATGTGGTTGTCTTTGTGCCTTTGTCTCTGATGTTGGGGGCAACCATTCTCAGCTCCATGATCGCTAATGTTGAGCATGAACAAGGATCGTGGAAACAGTTGCTTGCGATGCCCATTCCCAGACCAGCCGTGTATTTAGCCAAGTTCCTGCTTGCTTGTGTGCTGCTGGTGATCTCCTGCCTGCTGTTAACCGCAGGAATTGTAGGTCTGGGTCTGATCCTCGGATTCCATGCCAGCGAAATACCTTGGACACATGCGATCAAGCTGGGTCTATTGCCTTTGGCTGGTGCACTTCCGGTGTTGTCACTGGAGTTGTGGCTCACGATGGTTAACAAGAATCAGGCGCTTCCCGTCACCCTGGGCATCGTTCTCGCGATAACGGGTATGTTCTCGCTCAGTATCTCACCGAGCTTTCCGCTCGCATGGGCACAGATGGCCTGGAATGGGCCTAATCCATACCTGTATGCAGGCATGGGGGCAGGTCTAGGGTTATTAATCCTGTTGCTGGGTATGGTGCATTTTAGCCGGAAGGATGTGGCCTGATATGAGCTTTGCAACAACGTACTTCCGAATCTTGTCCGCTGAACGATTGAAAATGAGCAAATCGCCCATATGGCTCCTGATTCTGCTGAGTCCACTCATTGCGCTGCTCATCGGACTGTTGTCCACTCCATCGGGAAATTGGCAGGTATTGATGACCACGATGGTTTTCCTGCACGGATTGTTATTGTTACCGATGCTGACTGGCGTGTTTACGTCTTTTGTCTGCCGTTTTGAACATGCAGGTGGAGGGTGGAAGCAGATGCTGGTTTTACCGCTCACGCGTTCAGGCGTATATGCAGGTAAACTGACGATTGTACTCATGCTTCTGGCGGGTACACAAGTATTATTGCTGATGTCCATTCTGCTGGCAGGCATGATTCACGGCATTACGATGCCAGTACCTTGGGGATTCTTGGTAGGCAAACTGCTGCTTGGGTTGCTGGCCTGTGTACCCTTGGCTGCCCTGCAGATGTTCGTTTCATTGGTGTGGAGCAGCTTTGCCGCACCGCTCGCACTGAATTTTGCATTGACCATACCGAATATTCTCATTGTAAACTCGGCGACATATGGGCCGTATTATCCATGGGCACAACCGATGATTCTGATGACACCCGTGGACGGCGCGGGTTTCGGAGCCTACAACGTGCCACTGATGACGATGCTGGCGGTTGTTGGAGGCAGTGCTGTTATTTTCATTGGAATCGGCATGATGTATTTTGCAAAAAAAGAAATCTGAATAATCCCTTACACACTTGGTTATCGTAGATCCAAATCCTCTTTAAGCAAAACATGCAAGCTCTATTGTATGTATGCTTCAGGAGGATTTTTTCTAATGTCTGACCCACCCATCATGAATGGTCAACTCCCGGATGATTTTGGCTGGTGCCCCGGCTACAAGTGTATTTTCGGGTACATCTTTGGTCACCGTGCTTCCTGCTGCCACAACTGCATTTCTGCCAATGGTCACTCCGGGCAAAATAAGCGCGCCTGTACCAATCCAGGCATTATCCTGAATCACAATCCGCTTGGCAGTCTGGCTCCCGTCATCCAGAGAGTCAATCCGGTGATAGGCACTGTCGAATATGCTTGTTCGAGGACCAATCATGACGTTATTGCCGATGGTCACTTCAACGTTAGCGGCAATCCCGACTCCTGCATTAATCATGACGTCATCGCCAATCGTTAATCGCGCACCTTTGACCACCGTTAACTGGGTTCCCCAAGGTTTGCCTATAATGTTAAGCCGTTTTCCTACCTGCAAATCACCCAATCTATTCAGATAAACCTTACCCCTGATTCGTGGCAGCAGGCCCATAGAGGGCTGAATTTTACCAAAGATGGCCAAGCCTCTTAGTTTACCGTAAGCAATTTTAACTCTGTTGGGCAGCATGATTCATCCGTCCTCTCCGTAGTCAAAAAACGTTTTTTAACGATTATAGCCTTTTTGATACAAATTGTATCGTTAATTTTATATCAAGGCATCGCAAGAGCGGATGATCTCTCTTTCTTTGAGAAGCTTTGCTTCAGGCGGGACATCCAATGAAACAACCGTTTGCAGCGTATATGACAGGAGATTATGGGGATTAACGTGTCTGATGTTCTTTAACATTTACAAAGGGCGCATGGACGCCAAATAAGATGTCCTGAGTTCTTTAGAAAATCGTTTACCCATTCGCCAGAATTAGCTGACTTGGAATTGAACTCCAAGCTTGTTATAGGTTTACATTTATTCTTGTATAACTTGTCTTTCCTTGAAGACGCCTCCTAAGTAATATTAAAATTCCAAGTATTACCTCACACATCATGTGAATTGAATCATAGATTGTAAGCAAAATGAGACGAGAATCTGGTAAAATAAAAAAAGCTGTTTCTAGGCAGGCTTACATGGTTATTCGAGGGTAGGCCCATTTTTGTAAGGGATAATTAATCCCTGTTGTTAGATGAAGATATTGGCTGAGAAAAGAGGGGTAAGCCTTGGATATCAATAAAACGGAAACCCTGAAGCGCATTATTTCTGAGGGAAGTTCTTACCAATCACTGTTTTTTAACCATCCGGATGCCATTTATGTGATGGACATCCATGGAAACTATATTGATGCTAATCCCTCGGTAGAGCGGATATCGGGGTATACACTGGATGACTTGATTCGTATGAATCAGAATGAGATCTGTCCTCCGGACAGTGAAAATTCACGCAAACAATACATTAAAGAGGTACTGGCTGGACGTTCAGTCAGTAATCCCATTACTTTTTATCATAAAGATGGTTCCCTGAAACAGGCAGAGATCACGTATGTGCCTATAACGGAGGGAAAAGAAGTCGTAGGAATCTATGGCATTGCCAAAGATGTTACCAATATCCTGGAAGTGCAACGTGAGCTTAAGGAAGCACAGGAGAAATATCAGGTGCTGGCTGACCATGCACAAGATCTGATTACAACTTGTGCTACGGATGGCGAGTTGTTATACGTTTCCCCTTCCGTGTACACCTTACTGGGTTATAAGCCGGAGGAAGTCATAGGAAAGTCCTTCAAGGATTATTGTTATCCGGGAGATTATCCGGACCCTATGGATCTTTCCAAGATCGGCAATGGCTGCAAGATGCGTGTGTTGCACAAGAAGGGACATTATATCTGGATGGAGACATTGGCGAAACCTGTGGCTGGAGAGCGTGGCAAGAGTGTCCAGATTGTAAGCATCAGCAGGGATATTACCCAGCATAAGGATGCGGACAGACGTCTTCGGGAAAGCCGTCAGCGATACAGATCGTTGTTCGAACATAACCCGGCAGCTGTGTATTCATTGAATCTGGAAGGTAAATACAGTGCAGTAAACAGCAAACTGGTGCAAATGTTGGATATCCCTCGCAATAAGCTTATTGGCCAATCTTTTTTATCCAATCTGGATAAATGCGAAGTGCAATACGGCAAACGTTATTTTGAAATGGTGAAGCAAGGCGAACCGCAATATTATGAGACCCGAATCGTCAATTCAAGTGGTCGGAAGATTGAAGTATCTGTTACGAATGTGCCCATTATTGTGGATAAGGAAATGGTAGGCGTCTATGGGATCGTATCCGATATTACCGAGCGCAAGGAATATACGGAACGGATTCAGGAGCTTAGCAAGCAACATGAGCTGATCCTCAACACGGTTACGGAAGGAATATATGGTTTGGATGCGGATGGAATCACCATGTTTATGAATCCTGCAGCAGTTTCGATGTTCGGTTATGAGGCGAAAGAATTCATTGGCAAAAACTCACATCCCATCATCCATCACACCCGTGCAGACGGAAGTCATTTGCCACAAGAAGAGTGCCCGATCCACATGACTGTGTTGGATGGACAGAGACGTTCAATCAAGGAAGATGTATTCTGGCGTAAAGATGGCAGCAGCTTTCTGGTGCAGTATCAGGTGACGCCGATTATTGAACAGGGACAGATTCAGGGCGCCGTGGTTGTGTTCAATGATGTGACTGGCGAACGTGAAATTGTACGTGCCAAAGAGACAGCTGAGCTGGCAGCTCAGGCCAAGTCAGAATTTCTGTCTATGGTTAGCCATGAGATCCGGACACCGATGAACGGGATCGTGGGGATGACAGAATTGCTGATCGGTACCGATTTATCGGAAGAACAGCGTGAATATGCCGAGATTATTCGAGACAGCGGCGATGCTTTACTGAACATCCTTAATGATATTTTGGACTTCAGTAAGCTGGAATCCGGGAAAATGGCACTGGCTTATGAACCATTTGCATTACGCAAGATGCTGGAACAGGTTGCCGAACTGTTTAAACCGCGTGCAGATGAGAAACATCTGGAGATCAGATATCGCCTCAATCCAAGCATCCCTGAGTTCATGGTCGGTGACGCTATACGTATCCGGCAGATTCTGGTGAACTTGGTTGGCAATGCGCTCAAGTTCACAGATCAGGGAAGCATTGATGTTAACGTGGATATTATCAAGGGCAGAAAGCCTGAAGACAGCGTTCTTGATTTTGCGGTGCAAGACACGGGAATTGGCATCCCGGCTGACAAGCTGGATCAGTTGTTTCAGTCCTTCTCTCAACTACACCCGGTGATTAACCGGAAGTATGGTGGTACCGGACTGGGACTGGTCATCTCCAAGCGACTCGTGGAGATCATGGGAGGCAGTATCAGTGTCGAGAGTATAGAAGGGGAGGGCTCAACCTTCCGGTTTGCTGTTCCTGCGGCGAGTGTAGATGCTTCAGCAGAACAGACAGCAAGTCAGTTCCATCATGATCGTACACGTCAGAGTGATAAGGTCGCCATGCGTATTCTGGTGGCGGAAGATCATCCGGTAAACCGGAAGATTTTGCGAGAATATCTGGAGAAGCTCGGATACCAGGCAGATGTGTGTACTAATGGCGTGGAAGCAATTGATGCCATCTCTCAGAATGCTTATGATATTGTCCTGATGGATATTCATATGCCTGTGATGGATGGACTGAAGGCGACAGACCTGTTACACCGCCTAATTCCACAGGATCGTATACCTCCAATCATCGCAGTTACAGGCAATGCCAAACGTGAAGATAAGGAAGCTTGTCTGGAGATTGGTATGCGTGATTTTATTAGCAAACCGGTTATGCTGAGTGAGTTGAAGCGGGTGTTACAGCAATGGGGGCCAAGGGACGAACCTCAACTTGCACCAAATTGAACAACTACTCGATTGTGAAAATAATAAACGCAAACATGCCAATAAGACTCCTCGCATGGAGTGTTATTGGCATGTTTGCGTTGGCAGGCTTTTGAAGTTGAGCCTAAGCATACAAAGTGGAGTAGTATACAAATGGCTTATACCAGTGTCAGACGATTGATATTACCAGATAGGATTTCACAGGAGCTGTTGAATTTCTCACGTTCCGTTGCATCCAGATTCAATTCGATAATCTCTTGAATACCATTGCCACCGATGATTGCAGGAACACCGACGCAAACGTTGTGTTGCTCGTACTCTCCGTCCAGAATAGCCGATACGGCGATGATCTTGTGTTCGTCATTGAGGATGGAACGAGTGATGTGCGCGAGGGCATTGCCGATTCCGAATTGGGTAGAACCTTTACGGGTAAAGATCTCCCAGCCGGCATCCTTTGTTTTGCGTGCAATATCGTCCAGATCCAGATGTTTGAAGCGCTCCTTATGCTGATCCATAATGTGCATAATCGGTTTACCGCCGATGGTCACATGCGACCAGGCCACGAACTGGGATTCTCCATGCTCCCCGAGAGCATAACCGTGCACACTGCGTGGATCGATGGAGAAGACTTCAGACAGCAGCGTTTTGAGCCTTGAAGAGTCAATGGACGTCCCTGTGCCGATGACATGCTCACGCGGAAGACCAGATAATTTCCATACCATATAAGTTACTATGTCAACTGGATTAGCAGCTACGACAAAAATCCCGTTAAATCCACTGTTCATGATCGGGACCACGATGTCTTTAGCAATCAATTCCGCTTCCTCCAGAATATCCAGCCGTGTCTGTCCTGGCTTGGGATTCGCCCCGGCAGTTAAGACAATAACATCCATATTGCCACAATCGGCGTACGTGCCTGCATATACCTTGGTGCGGTTATGTGTGAAATCCATACAATGGGAAAAATCCAGTGCCTGTGCTACAGCACGTTCATACGTCCGGTCCACCATCATAATTTCCCTGCATATCGATTGATTAATCATGGAATACGCACAACTCGAACCGACAAGACCCGCCCCGATCACCGCTACTTTGCCTGATTTGCCTAACACTGCCGTTCAGCCCCCCAGTTAGATTGATATTTATCCGTTACTAATGCGTCCTATGTTAAGTATAGTCCTTTATTTTATGCTGGAATGTACTTCTACGTTACATAAGATAACACATGGAAAAGCTGTGCAGCAATGATATCCGCTATCGCGGGAGCGTATTGGAGTAAAGGAGTTAATAAAATTGACATGAATAATTCATAATCATATGATTTGACGGCGTTTGCACCTGTGTCATTCGACATGACAGCATTCATGCTCGTTGTCGGATTGGGGGTTATTTGTGCGGATTATATACCTGACAAAACTTCTTAGGAATCCGCAGAAACAGAACAAAACCGCCAAAGGGATCTGCTGAGAAGCTGACGAATACATACGGACAAGCAAAAGATAAGCATACTTGATCCATGAGACAGGTTGCCCCGATCCGATGACGGTTCCAAAAAAAGGAACGCTGAAGCCAAAATGTTTTTATCCAAGAATCAATTTCATAACTCACTAAAGGTATTATGAAATTGATTCCCAAAAGACTTCATTCCGGGAGGGAATTAATGATGATTGAAGAAGCAGGAGCAACGACGGAAACGGCCAAGAGCCTGGGCATAGGTGCCAGTACTCTTCGTAAATATGCGGCAGCACTGGAAGAACAGGGATACCGGTTCGAACGGTCCGCCAACAAATCCAGACTATTCAAGTCCGACGACATCGAGTGCATTGAACGTCTGATGACTGAACTCCGAGAGCATAATCTACCCCTGGCTGATGCTGTGGTGACTGTATTGGCTCCAGAAGTACCTGTAGCTGTAGTAGAAGTAGATGTACCAGTGGTGGGAATTGAAGGTCTGTCAGAGACGGAATGTGCAGCGACAGTCATGTCATCCGTATTCCCTGAAGAACCTGAAATAATGGGTAATCTGAGATCCTATGAAGGTCTGGGGCAACTGGTAAGTGAGGTGACTTATGGTGCTGTAGAACAGCAGCAGGATGATCGGGTACAGCTGCTGCAACAGCGGGTCGATGAACTGGAACTGACCCTTCAGCATCTGGCGGAGACACATATGGCGCTCCAGGAACAGATGGAGAAACAGCGTCTATGGATGAATGAGAAGCTGGAAGAGGAGCGGGATCGTGAACTCGTAACCAATCTGCGCAGTTTCCAGGGAAGAAAACGCAAACCAAAAGGAGTATCCCTGCGTATGTTGTTCGGGTTCCTGCCCAAGAAGCATAAGGAAGCTTGAATGACAGGCTCTTGCTCATCGTGATTTTGCATTATGGGCCTGATATAATAAGCTCCATACAACATGAAGACTGGCAACGGACTGCTCAGTATAGATAAAGACTGAGTGGATCAGGAAGCTGGCGTGGGAGGATCTGTGGAGCTGCGACGAAGTTGGCAAAGATTGCTCGGACTATGGACGGATCGTCCTCGGCGGGAAGGCACGACCATTGCTGAGCGTTATACAATACAGGAATTGTTGGGTATGGGGAGCTATGGGCTGACATACCTGTGTACAGATGACCAGAACGGCAGGGAAGTGGCGCTGAAGGAGTCCAAGCCTAGCAAGGGGAGACTCTCTGCGCACCTGTTGGAGCGGGAGGCGGACGTGATGAGACGTCTGCATCATCCGGCGATCCCTGATCTATTGGATGTGTTCACATCCGGGAGACGAGGTTATATCGTTACCGAGTATATTCGTGGACAGACGCTGGAAGATTGCATATTTGAGCAAGGTCTTCGATATACGGAGCGGGAATGTCTGGAATTGGCAGGTCAACTGCTGGCTCCGGTGGCTCATGTGCATGAGCAGGGATATATTCATGGAGATGTGCGGATTCCCAATGTTATTTTACGTGAAGGGACGGTGCATCTGATTGACTTTGGTCTGGCGAGACGCTTGGGGGAGCCGTTGTTGCCGGAGCTGAAGCGACGTATGCGTGAAGTCCCTGAGCCTGAAGATGAGCGGGCTACACCGGATCATGATTTGCAGGATATCGGCCACTTTCTTCTCTTTATGCTGTATTCGGCTTATGAGCCAGAGAAGGGCCGTGAACCCGCCAGCTGGCAGGAGGAACTTAAGCTTACGCCGGAATTGCACCAGATGCTGGAGCGACTCCTTGGACTCCGTCCAGGTTATGAAGGCGGAGCGATGGAGTTACTGGCAGAAATTGAGAATGTGTTGCTGAGATTACAATGAAATAAGCTCTGTAGGCGGCCCTATACTAGTTATCCGTGACCTCTTCGTATGATATCTGCAGGGGTCTTTTTCCTTTTTGCTGATAAATGCAAAACGTATCAAAACAGTGGGTTGAATGATATAATGAATAACAATTATACGTTGAAGGAGGCGATTCATCATATGCTTAAAAAACTGGAAGGCGATCATGCCGAATTATTCAAAACATGGTTTCATAGCAAAAAAGACACCATTGTGGATATTGAAGGTAAGCATTATTTAATCAAGCCGCTGGAAAACGTGGTTCAGGAAGAAATAGAAAGTGATCTGGAGCTCAAAACTTTAATTATGCAAGCCAAAAAGGATATTTCTTCGGGTAGGGTCTACTCTACAGATGATATAATTGACGCAATTGAAAAAGGGAATTTATAGATGTTGATCCAGTGGACACCTTCAGCAAGACAGGCTCTCGCTCAAATCGGAAGTATTCGTTTCACTCAGGAAGAGACAAAGCTCTATAAGATTGAACTAGTTCGGAGAATTGAATTGAAGGTGGCTGTCATGGCGGAATCCATGCCAGCTCAGGAACCATCCTGGCAAGGGACGTACCGGATATTAGTTGATAAATTTAAAGTGTATTATTCGTTCTCCCTGGATAAGCGAATTTGCTATATTGAAGCATTAAGACATCAAAATCAGCAAAATTGATACATACTTATATAGAAACAATAAAGGGGTGTTCTGTTAGCCGTAAGTACGGCTAACAGAACACCCCTTTGTTACATATTCATTTATGGTAGCGTCTAATAAGCTGCTGGTGTGATCATTGCTCTTTAAAGCAGTCGTGGAAGCCGCTTAGCTGGAGCTGTATTTTCTGCTTTTGTAATACCCGGAGCCACTGCGGCTATCCCGGTATTTCACATCTGAAGAAGAATAGCGCTTGTAGGAACGCTTGCCTGAGGAGCTGCTGTGACGTTTATAGGAGCGCCTGTCTGAGGAGCTATGACGTTTGCGGTGAGATGAAGATTTGGAATCGATAAGTTTGCCGATAATCTTTTTGAACATGAGCTTTCACCCTTTCGACTTCAACTGTTTTAAGCATATACGTGGCTAGATCGGAAGGGGTTTCGATTTTTTCATGGATAATTGTATTCATTGGACAGGAGCTTGGCGTATAATAGGATGTTGCTGATTGCACGGAATTTTTTATTTTGAGTGTTTAGCGTTACAATAGAGAACAGGATAAGATTTTAACGGACAGGAGTAGTTATTATGATTACATTAAAGACCAAAGAACAGATTGAATATATGAAAAAAGCCGGAGAAATTCTCGCCGCATGCCATAGAGAAATTGCAAAGATGATTCGTCCAGGCATTACGACACAGGAGATCGACCAGTTTGCAGAAGGTTTTATGAAGAAAAATGGCGCTACGCCGGAACAAAAGGGATATAACGGATATCAATATGCGACATGTGCGTCGGTTAATGATGTGATCTGTCACGGGTTTCCGGGAAAATATGCACTGAAAGACGGCGATATCGTTACAATCGACATGGTGGTTAATCTAAATGGCTGGCTGGCGGATTCGGCTTGGTCATATGCCGTAGGTGAAGTGACTCCGGAAGCACAACATCTGCTGGATGTAACCAAAAACTCTCTGTACAAAGGCATTGAACTTGCCGTGGTGGGCAACCGGATCGGAGATATCTCCAATGCGATTCAAGTGTATGCAGAAGGTGAAGGCCTATCGGTTGTGCGTGAGTTTATTGGACACGGCATTGGTGAGAAGATGCATGAGGAACCACAAGTCCCTCACTACGGTCCGCCTCATCGGGGTCCGCGTCTCAAGGAAGGCATGGTTATTACGATCGAACCAATGCTGAATATTGGTACGTTCCGAAGTAAGCTGGATTCAGATGGATGGACTGCGCGTACTTTGGATGGAAGTCTGTCTGCCCAGTATGAACATACGATTGCGATTACGGCGGATGGTCCAGTGATTTTGACAGCACAATAATAGCCAAAAGCAGCTACAATGTGACGATATTTGCATATTTCAAGGCGGCCCACGTTTGTGATCCGCCTGTTTCGGTTTAAACTATTAAGAAGTGATAACACAGAGCCAGTGGTAAGTGATCTCAGCTGACAAGGGTTAACCTTGCGTCCACTTGGCAACAAGGAGGTAATTTTGGTGTCTTTAAATAAACAGATCGTACTTGCGTCTCGTCCCGAGGGTGCCCCATCCAGAGAGAATTTCAACTTCATTGATGCACCTCTTCCTGAACCGGAAGCTGGGCAAGTCCTGGTACGTACATTATATTTGTCGGTCGATCCATACATGCGGGGCCGCATGAAAGATACAAAATCCTATGCTGCACCGTACGCGTTAAATGAAGTGATCAAGGGTGGAGCCATTGGACAGGTTGTGGAATCTTCGGAACCGAATCTGCGCAAAGGAGATCTCGTATCCGGCATGTGGGGCTGGCAGCAATATGCCGCAGTGAATACGGGGGATCTGTCGCTGATCGATACGGAAGAAGCACCAATCACCGCTTACCTGGGTGCGCTAGGCCTGACGGGTCTGACGGCTTATTTTGGTATGGAGGACATCGGCAAACCGAAGGACGGCGAAACGGTCGTTGTATCGGGAGCAGCCGGAGCGGTAGGCATGATTGCAGGTCAGATTGGTAAAATTGTGGGAGCACGCGTGGTTGGCATTGCAGGCTCTGATGAGAAATGCGCTTATTTGAAAGAAAAGCTGGGCTTCGATGTGGTGTTGAACTACAAGAAGGAGCAGGATATGTCAGCGGCCATTGAACGGGCTTGCCCGGATGGTGTAGATGTCTACTTTGACAATGTGGGCGGTGACATCTCGGATGCAGTCTTGCGCCACATCAATCGGAATGCGCGTATTCCGTTATGCGGTCAGATCTCGTCTTATAATCTGGAGAAACCGGATATCGGGATGCGGCCACAGACGTTGCTGTTAACAAATACAGCATTAATGAAAGGTTTCCTGCTGGGTGACTATACGAAATCCTTCAAAGAAGGCCGCGCCAAGTTGGCGAAATGGATCAAGGAAGGTCATATCCAGTATGAAGAAAACATTGTGGACGGGTTCGAACAGACGCCGGAAGCATTCATGGGCCTCTTCTCGGGAGATAATCTGGGCAAGCAACTGGTTAAGGTTGCAGATCCTGAATAGATATTGAATGGTTTACATGTACAATTAGGTTGAAAACGAAAAGACACGTTCTGCACACCGAGGGTGCAACAGAACGTGTCTTTTTTATCTGTAAATCTGTGCGTGGTCTATGTAGGGTGACTAGTGTTCGGCGACCAGCACTTCTTTGTAGTGTTTGTACATATATACACGCCAGCGTACAATCATGCCAAAAGCAAGCAGGAAGAACAATCCGCCCGTTTGCGGAATACTTACATATCGCTGGATGACTTCATGCAGGATCAGGCGTACGGCCAACAATCCAAGCAAGATAAAAGCAAAGCTGCGAGAACGTGTGGCAAAAATTTCTTCACCTACTCGTTCAAACCGTGTACTGCGAATGAGGGGATAGGAGAAGAGGAACCAGCCCACCAGAAACGCAATGAATGCCCAGAGTAGAGGAACATGAGTCTCCGGTACAACAAACATGAGAAATCCTGTGCTCATGCCGAGCGGAGGAATAAGGATTTTACGAATGGTCACCGGTCTGTGACTGGCTTTCATGCGGATGAAGATGGCAAGCAGTGCCATGACAAGCATGCCCACGGTTGCCCCGATTTGCAGGTAGTACGGACTGATTTGAGCCACGTAGAACTCCCTCTTTCTGGAATAATATGTTATCCGGAGATCCGGAACCCAGTACGAATTGCCGGAATTTTCAGTTCCTATTATATCACAAACGCAGAAAGCCGATAGAAAGCTTAGTGTATCATATACCCGATATGTATTCACAGGGTGTATTTGAAAATTTTGTATTATTGTGCCCGTTGTAAGGCCGTTTATTCGATTAAGGGGAAATCATGCAATGATTGGACAACAATGGATGTATATCAAGCTTATCGGCTCACATCATAGAGGGTGGCTTGCAGGTAATACAGATTGGTTGGTACATGTGGTCAGCCTTCTATTTGCAAGTGTACTAGCTTTTTTGCTGGTTATCTACGGTTACATCTTATGGATGAAATATAGCAGCAGGCGCAGGGAAAAGGTTAAGACGGCACTGATGCAGGAATTACTTTCCGAAGATTCGGTGTTACAGCGGTATTTGGGCCAAGGAGAAGTAAAAGTAGACTTATTGAATATGAGTGGAGATCAACAGAGCGTTCTGCAGCAGCTGTTATTGCAACGGCTTGCTCAAGGTCCGGTAGAGCACGAGACTCTGCGAATTCGTCTGTTATCCTGGCAAGTCTTTGGAAGTTCATACCGGTCGGTCCTGAAGACGGGAAAGTGGAGTGAACGGGTCAACACGTTGTTATATATTGAACAGTTTCATATGGTAGAGCTTCTGCCCAAGTTAGAGGATATGCTGCGGGTTTCTTCCTGTACGCCGCTTGAACGCTTCATCATATTGCGCATATATGCCCGAACCGGTTATTTCAGAATCGTGAAGGAATTGTTGCGTGAGCAATATGTATGGTCCGATTCGCAGTATCTGCAGATTCTGCTGTTGCTTACCGATTTATCCTGGACTCGTCTGAAGGATCATTTCAAAGATGTACCTTATCAGGTCCAGTGTAATATCGTCCACGCCATTCGTATTCGGGATGACCAGACGGAGGGTGCTGTTGTTCTACTGGAGAAGCTCATTCTTGGAGAGGATGCATTGCTGCGTACCCATGCGTATCAGGCATTGGCTCAAGTGGGCAGAGGTCGCGAAGATATGCTGAAGGGGCTATTGCTGGTATGGAACGAATCTGGTGAGGAGAGGCAACGCTCTGAAAGACTAACAGTGACCCAGCTTATGGGTACTGTTCATGCGGATGCTTTTATTCCTAGACTGAAGGTAATGATGGGTGATCCTTCTTTTCAGATCCGACAGGAAGCGGCGAACTCTCTTGCCCGGTACGAGCAGGGACTTGAAGAACTCCGGGAAACGGCTGTAAACCATCCGGATAAATATGCAAGGCAGATAGCGGAGGAAACGCTGGAAAGGATGCAGTATGGACGAAAGATGGATTGAGATGTTGCGGAGTTTTGTTTTGGCATGTTACGAGGGGATATTTATCTATCTGGTGTTAGCGATTGTGATGTGCAGTGTTCTGGTAGTTGCTGCCGCTCGCACATTGATTCGCCAGAGGGATCTGGACCCGCTGCAATATCATGAGATGTTGGATGAAGAACTGGCTCCTGCGGTATCCCTGCTTGTCCCGATGCGTAATAGTGAGAATACGATCGTACAGCGAATTAATTGTCTGCTGGATATTCAGTATGCACGCTATGAGGTTATTATCATTAATGATGGATCAGAGGACGGAACAATGCCACGGTTAATAGAAACCTATGACCTGATGCCCATTCGGAGTAAAGTTCATTATTCGGGACTCGGCCAGGAGACGGCTCAGATTAAATGTGTCTACCAATCCAGGTTGCATCATCGTCTGGTTGTGATCGACAAGGAGTATGGAGGACGAATGGACTCCCTGAATGCAGGCCTGAATATCTCGCAATATCCTTATATCGCCTCTGTTGGACCCTGGACAGTTCTGGAACGGGATGCATTGGTGAAGATTATGAAACCCGTTATGGATGCTCTCCCAGGAGAAGAGGTCGTTGCTTGTAGTGGACGATTAGATCTCGTGGCCCCCAGAAATACGGATCATACAGATTTAACGGATAACAGCACAAGACTTACGGACAGTACGTTGTATGTAATGCAGACCATTGAATACGTGCGTGCTTTTTTAATTGGTGGTGTGGGACTTGTTCGTTACAATATTAATGTGCTTTTATTTACGGCCCAAGTATTCGGTGTATTCAAAAAGAACCGGGTGATGGAAGTTGGTGGGTACAAGCGCGACGACCAGGTCGCTCACATGGAACTGGTGATGCGGTTACAGAAACATATGAAGCAGATCCGGGAACGTGGCCGTATTATATATATTCCCGATCCGGTCTGCAGGGTAGAAGTACCCGGTACATGGCGTCAGCTGTGCAGACAGCGTATCGGTTGGCACATGCAACTTGCAAGCAGTCTATGGACTCAGCGGAGCATGATCTTCAATCCGGCCTATGGCTGGATGGGGATGGTATCCATCCCGTATTTTATTCTGATCGAATTGTTGGGGCCTGTGATGGAATGGGGAGCGATTTTGCTGTTCATTGCAGGCATAGGGCTACAGTTGGTGGATATCAACCTATGCATCATTCTCGTTCTGCTGCTGACGCTCTATGGTTCACTGTTGTCCGCAGGTATGGTAATGTTCGAAGTATGGTGTTCACGCAAAGCGTACACGTCCAGAGCAGTGACGCGTCTGTTATTGTATGCTTGTTCGGAGACGTTCTGGTTCAGACCGCTGAACAATATATTCCGTATGTTTGGCATTTTGCAGGCTATGGGATTGAGGAAGGAAAAGGAGAAGGAGATCAGGAATGGATTGGGGTAATCTATCGGCAATCCTGGTAATACCTTGGAACAGAACAAGGAGGAAGACGCTTCATGAAAAAAAGTTACAGGCCAGCCACGATGTGGACGCTGGCTTGTTTTACAGTGGTATCGGTGGTGCTGGTTGTCCCCTGGATTATGTGGCAATCTCAGGCCCCTGTTCCACTGAACATCATGATTATTGACAAGAGCAGGCCGGACTTGTCCTATCAGGGGCACAAGGGGTTGGTTTGGCTTTTGAATCAACAAAAGATTGTACAGCACACAGGGGAATACTACTCGTATGAAGAGGATTATTACGGCTATGATCTTCAGGACGGGCTTCCACGAATGAAACAAATGCTGCCTGATGAGGTGACAGACACGGATCTGATCTATCTGACGGCGAATCGGAGTAGTCTGTCTGCACAGAAGAGTGAACGGAAACAAGACGGAATCTATGAAGGATTAACGATATATGATGTGCAGAAGATCCGCGAGGCTGCGTATAAAGGGGTAACGATTGTCGCCGAATACAGTGCATTGGCAAATACGGCTTCGAAGATGACCAGGGAGCAACTGTATCCCAGTTTGGGAGTGAACAGCAGTGGATGGCAAGGAAAATCGATATCTAATCTGCAAAGTATAGAAGAAGTACCCCGTTGGATTTGGACTAACTATGAGCAGCAGGAGAAGAAGAAATGGTCTTTTCACGGAGCTGGTATTCTGCTAGTTCATGTAGATGGGCAGGTCATAGTGCTGGAGAAAGGCCCGGATGTAAAGACAGGAAATGTACAAGTTGCATTCACACAGGAGGGCAGGGATTGGAGCGGCATAACCCAGGATATTCATTACAATGGCTGGTTTGATATCATTGTGCCGCAACAGCAGGATTCCATATTGGCCTGGTATAAAACGGATTTGACGAAGGCAGGCGAGCAGAAACTGGGGAATGCAGGAATTCCCGCGGAATTTGCTGCGCTTGTCCGCTACGACGACTATAATCGGTCGTATTACATGGCAGGGTCATTTGGTGAGATGAAGCATTATTCCTTCTGGCGCCGAATCCGGGGATGGGAGGTCGTCCGGTCCAAGCTTACGCCCGATCAGAAAGATATTCCTGACATGTTCTACTGGAAGGTGTACGTGCCCGTGATGAAGCATATTTTGAATGAAGTGCAGGATGGACGGCAGCAATGGCCATAGATAGGCTATCGAGAACTGTTTCGATGGAAAGAGGGAAGCTAAAGTCCATTCCACCTTTCGAGAGGAACGGGAGATGTACATAATAGAGAAGTACGTTGTTGTAGTGGCAAAAGTGTGGTTGGAGCGAGATATGTATTGGGAAGAATCGACTTTGCCTTGTGCAATGGGACTGGGTAGCTCGAATACGTTTCAGACTCTTACCGCCATGAACAATGGGATATGTAGCTAGATACTCAACAATAATCATCCCGCTGCGGCGTACATGTAGTGTGATCTATAAAATGATTCGTATTAAAACACGTATTAAAACAAGTACTAAAGTGTGCATCACGACCAGGGTAAGCTCCGTATCTAGAATTGCCCCAATGTGTACACTGAACTATAGCGTGATTTATACATGAATAGTAATAAAACATATACTACTATGTGCATTACGAGCAAGGTAAGATCCTTGTCTAGTCATGTACCCGCATCCGCATGATCAATACAATTTGGAGCATGATCGCTCCGTATTTAGAGACCATAACACAATGTGTGTCTGGACGTGTGCCGCTATGGCATCGTGATCTGAAGCACCGTACGTAGCACATTCTAACGAACTCAGCACATCTTATTTGGCCTAATTGGGTACGTTGGTAAATGTAACGAATCACAGACACGTTAAATGACGGAATATACTCATTATTCCTATCCCGCAGCCAGTTTTCTGCGAAATAGGACGTGTGGAGTTCGTTAGTTGTTGTTATTCGCTCTAATTGCCGTTATAGCGTGTCCTCGGTTCGTTAGATTTCGGACAGAGGGCACCGATCATGGCATCACGCAACCGAGGCGCCCTTTTTTCTTCTGTATTAAAAGAAATTGTAAGAACACAATACGATGAAAGATGAATTCAAAGTGGGTGTTAAAGTGTTAAAAGTCATTGGCGCAACTATAACATTATTACTGTCAAATCTATGGGATGTACCAGTACACGGCAAGGCAAAAAGGACTGCAGATCCTCTGCAGTCCTTTTTCATGATGTAATGCGTGCCTTATCTAGGCTTGGTGAAGATGCCGGAGTCCGTGCAGGAAGGCGGATACGGTCAGACGCAGACTTTCGTTCGGATCAAAGTTCATGCCGAAGCCGCCCTGTGCCTCAATGGAGGCAAATCCATGGCAGAGGCTGCGCAAACCACGAACGGCGTGCAATGCTTCCGCTTCGGTGAGCGGGTAGGGCTGCAAGCTGTGCAGCAGCAACTCCAGCGTAGCTGTGCTGGCCGCGGCGAGCTGTGGCTCCTCGCGGTCCGGGGCATGAAATGAGGCTTCGTACAGCCCGGGGTGCTCGCGGACGAAGCCAATGTATGCCGCAGCGATGGCCTGAATGGCATCATCGCCAGCGCGGTCAGCGATAGCCGCGGTTAATGCGCGGCTGAGCTGTTGTACGGACATCAGCGCCATTTCCTGGCGAAGCCCGGGAAGTCCGCTGATGTGGTTGTAGAGCGACGGGGAGCGCACATCCAGCCGCTGTGCCAACGCGGCCAGTGTCAGCGCCTGAAAGCCGTCGCTGTCTGCAAGCTGGGCCGCGGCGCTGAGCAGAGCGCCGCGATCCAGCCCTTGCCGGGGGCTCATAGTTGCCCCCCGGCAAGATCAAACCGCTGCTGAGCATCAGCGGTTGCCGCACGCATGGCGACCGCGGGCTGGCGCAGCATCCGTCCGTGGCCTACAGCCAGCACGGACGGTTCCAGCTCCGCCAGGCGCTTCGCGCTGGCCAGAGCGGCTTCGCGGTTCCACGTCGCCAGCGCGGGGAACGGGAAGAGCGGGCGCACGCGGCCGGATACGGCAAGGCCGCCTTGCAGCTGGTACGCGTCGCCAGCGATGAGCACGCGGCTGCGCGTATCCATGAAGGACATATGCCCCGGCGTATGGCCTGGTGAGGCAATGGCGACCAGTGAACCAATCTGATCACCGTCATCCAGCAAGTGGTTTGGCTGGGTGTGTACCGCTTTGGGCTTAGGCACCCCGCCGCGTACCGGGGTTTGAGGCTCACCGGGAAGAAGGGAAGTATCACCCGCCAATAGCCGGGCATCCCGTCTGGAGATGAAGACCTCGGCTTGAGGCAGTGCCTCTTTGAGACGATCCAACGCACCAATATGGTCGCTATGAGCGTGAGTCAGAATGATCTTGGTAATGGGCTTCCCAAGGGACTGGGCAGTTGCCAAAATCCCCTTAAGACTGAATGGTATTCCGGCATCAATCAGGGTTAAACCATCTTCCTCTTCAACCAGGTATACGTTCACAGGGAATAGTCTTGGGAAAAACGTAACTTGAACGACATCAAATTCTCGGGTAATACGCATCGTTAAAACCTCCTTAAAACTAATGGTATTAGTATAATAACTAATGGGATTAGTTTTAGCAATACCTGTTGTTCATTTTATTTAAATAAAAAAAATTTAAAATAATGATGCACTTTACAAAAAAAGCGTTTTCAAATTAGGGATTACCGATTATAATAATCACGTAAGCCCTTTCATATGTCTATCTTATTGGAGCCCTTCGCGTAGCGGAAGGCTCACTTTTTTTTATTTTTTATATCAGGTTAAATATGCACTTTTTTGCTTTTATCAAGAGAAAAATATTTTTCTGTCCTAACTTGCTCATTTAGCAATATCTAAGACGGATTGTAATATGAAGTGCGACACCTACTGTAAATAAAATATGTCTCATAGCCTGATTTGTGTAGCTGAAAGTTACCACACCGACATTCACACAAGGAGAATCAGACCATGAGTTATTCACATCTTAGCATATCGAACGCAGCAAGCTAGAAATCCTCCACAGAACAAAGTAAAAGCTCAAGAGTCAATTAAAGAGTTGGGAAGGCATTCGTCCGCGATTTGCCGTGAAATAGGTCGTGATATTTCTTCACATCTCTATCAGGCAGAACACGCTCAGAACGCTTATGAGGAGCGTCGTTAAAGCCTCTGTCTCTCCAGGTAGATGGTCAGACAGCTTGGCTGCTTAACTGGAGAGAAAACTGGAAGCAACGTGGTCTCCGGAACAGATCACTCCACGTTTCTGTACCGAAGGTCCGCCAGTAGTCTCTTTCAAACTGCGGATCGAGGCAAAGAGTTTGCTTACTATGCCCATCTGGAAACGGCCGATGGTCCGAACATTTACTTTGGTGATCCATATTCATTCTGGAAACGAGGTTCCAACGAGAATGCGAACGGGTTGCTTCGAGAGTTTTCCCTAAAGGTACGGATCTCGCTCAAGTGGAGATGTAGCTCTCTCACTCGATTTAATTAATCACAGACCACGAAAATGCTTGGGTTGAAAGACTGCAACGAATCTTTCACTGAAGAATTGTCGCACTTGGTTTCACAATCTATCATACGATATTAACCCCATTTAATTGTTGAGATTTATTTTGTTTGTCAGAATAAAAATTCTTTAATATTTATAGATGGAATAAGGACTTAAGATGCTTTTTTTTGAAATTAACCTCCTATATCTTTACAATTGAATAAATTAATAGTATTATTAGATTATTAATTAATATTTTCACTAAAAAAAGAGATAAATGGGAGTGTATTATTTATGAAGAAAATTTTGTTATCTGCGATGTCTGTATTAGTTGTGGCGCCACTTGTATTACCTTCATTTGCACATGCAAGTTCTACTAAGGAAAATATCAATCCTATCGGGGCAAGTTCTGTATTAGCTGCAGCTGCTTCGTCAGATAACTATCAGTATGTCACTACAGTTTATCGTAAACAAAGTGTAGACCAAGGAGCTACGGCTGCTGTAGTTTTTGCCGTAATGTCACGAATCCCTGGTTTGTCAGGAGTATCTACGTTAGTCGGACTTGTAGAATTCTTTAGACAATCAAACCAAGAGGAAGTTTATATTAAACAAGTTCAATATTTACATCCTACTACTCATATGATTAGAAATGAATTCTATTTTTATAAAAACTCTAATTATACAGGATTGATAGACTCAAAAACTACTTATGTCAAAGCATTTGGTTAACTTTAGAATTAATGAGTTAAGTCTTGAATTTTAATAATAATCTTTATAAGAGATTGAGATTAAGTCGGCCTATGTGCCGACTTTTTTGTCCGAAAAAATGAATATGTCTGCTGCCCTTGAATTGTAGTTATTTAAGCAGTAAGGCCTATTGATCAATTATTTCATTGCGTAGCGGATAAATTAAAATGTTGACAAACTCAACTGTTATTATTACCATGACAGTTATACTTACCTTGAGTTGGAGTTCATCGGTGTTGTAAGCCGGGAAGGAGTAAGTTATGAACAGCGAATTTACCATAGCGGTGCATTGTCTTGTTTTTCTGTCGATGAGAGATGAGTGTATGGCCAATAGTGAAGATTTGTCCCAGAGTGTGGGTACACACCCGGCCAGAGTCCGTAAGGTACTTAGTGTTCTGCGCAAGCATGGTTATCTGACGACCAAGGAAGGTGCTCATGGTGGGTACTTGCTTAGCCGTCCAAGTGAAGAGATCAAGCTGGGAGAATTGTACAGACTGGTAGCTGGTGGTTCACTCGGTCCCAACTGGTGCTCAGGGGAGTCCGGTTCATCGTGCGTGGTATCTTCCAATATGCAGGATGTGATGGGGAACATATATAACGGAGGCGAAGAGGCGCTCAGCGCTTATTTTGACCGTATATCCATTCAGGATGTGAAAGAGCGCATAGGTCATGGGGAAGCGATAACCCTGTCGCTGAATGGATTGCCTGCAAAGGAGAAGTCCTGACGGAGTCCACAACGAATGGTCCTTCATGACATGGCCTTGGTTTAGTCAGGCATGGTGGACAAGTTATGGCATTGGCGTGTGCTCCGGTGAAAGATCCATTGATGTTCTCAGGCGATTCCGGGCATAACGTGAACACAGATGGGGAGAGATTATCTGCGCTGATGTTATTTTCGGAAGGCAAATCCTCGGTAGAGTAGTATTCTTCAAGATCACCTTGCGAAAGTAAAGAAGTATAAACAAACTAGATTCTGGGGAGTGGAACACATGTCAGGCATTGAAAAAAATGAAACACTTCGTGTTATTAGCGAACGCCATGCTGTCAAAAAGTACGAAAAAGGGTTTGAATTGCCTGAAGCTGATCTCAATGCGATTCTGACAGCAGCTGCGGAAGCACCATCTTCATGGAACCTGCAACACTGGAGATTCCTCGTAATTGAATCTGAAGCAGACAAAGCGAAATTGCTGCCAGTTGCTTACGGTCAAAGTCAGATCGTGGAAAGTTCGGTTACGATTGCTGTTCTTGGAGATTTGGAAGCAAACCGTAACACCGTAATCTACGATCAAGCTGTTGAAGCAGGCGCACTGACTGCTGAGGTTCGTGACGCATTGGTTGGACAGATCAACGGTGCTTACCAAAGCCCGCAAATCGCTCGCGATGAAGCGATCCGCAATGCATCCTTTGCTTCCCAAAATATTATGCTTGCTGCACGCTCCCTGGGTTACGATACATGTCCAATCGGTGGATATAATCCACAAAAACTGATGGAAACATTCAACATTCCTGCACGATTTGTGCCAACGTTGTTGATTACTGTAGGTAAAGCTGCACAGCCAGCTCGCCCGTCAGGACGTTTACCGTTGTCTGAGGTTGTTGTTAAAGGTTCTTTCTAAGTTAGAAAGTTAAATCTGATGATTGCATCAGTGATATAGGTATAAACAAACAGCCGCACTTTCCTGTTGAGGGAAGGTGCGGCTGTTTGGCATATTGGGGTTCTATGGAAAAGTCCACTCACGGTGACTCCAATCGAGCGGATTCACCACTCAAGTGAGTTCTTAGCTATCCACCTAGGAAATATTACTTCTCAGGTGTTTCCGGGATTTGTGGTGCATGGAACGATTCCATATACTCGATTGCGTTATACATCATCACTGCTGCTTCGGCACGAGTAATCGTTTGTTTGGGATTGAAATTTCCGTCGGCATCCAGTTCATTGATTTTGAGAACGAGTGAACGCTGAATGGCACCTTGATACTCTGGCGTAAGTTCCTGTTCGTCGGTAATGTCCACAGGTTTGATATTAATCATCGGCAGACCGCCTTTGGCCTCGATGCCTTGCATCAGGAACAGTGTGAATTGTTCACGAGTAAGCGGTTTGGACGGATCGATATCCTGTGACATCTGAATGCCATTATATTGTGCGCGGATAAATGCATCACTGTACCAAACGCCATCTTTTACATGAGAAAAGTGGTCACTTGGCAGCGGCTGTTTGATAAAACGAATCGTGTCCAGATTCAGATTCAGTCCATCCGCAATCAGTTGAATGCCCTGAGCGGTATTTAACTCCAGTTCGGGTTTGAACAAGCTGTCGCTCACGCCTTTGATGAATCCATCCTGATGGAGAGATTCGATTTTGTCTGCTCCTGCGATACCTTGAATATCCGTGAATTGGGCCTGCGCAGCGTTGATCGGGCCTGCACTTAGAGACAGCGTGAGCAGAGCTCCTGCAGTTAATGTAGCAAGTATATTTTTTTTCATGATAGGTTCGCCTCACTTTTCCAGGGATGATCCCTTTATATAAAAGTTATTTGCCCCTATAGACGACCCTTCTGTTCAAAAGGTTGCTGCAATTTTCCAACTGAATTCATAATCATTTAGAAAGGGCTAAGTGAAGGCACTGCCTTTAACCTTTGGATTTATTTCGATAATCTGTGGGTGAACGTCCCATCATTTTGCTGAACAGACGGGAGAAGTAGTACGGGTCTTTGAATCCAAGCTCGGAACTGATCTGCTTCACGGTCCAATCGGTAAAATCCAGATAGCGGCAGGAATGCTGAATCTTAAGCCGTAGGAAATAATCGATGGGCGAATGCCCCGTAGCTTGCTTGAATAACTGAGAGTAATGAGGGACAGACAGCCGTGCGTGAGCCGCCAGTTCCTTGAGGGTGATTCCATTCTCCAGGTGCTCCAGCATATATTGAACGGATTGTTCAGCCGCACGTTTGCTGCTCACGATCCCACCATCTGTCCCTGTCGTCTCCGGTCCATAAGCGAGCATGCCAAGCATATAACCAATAATCTGGGAGGCATACGTCATCGTCTGCATGGAGTAACCCGTCTCAAGTGCACCGTAACATTCATGGAACAGCTCAAGCCATTTTTGAGCCTTGGCCGGTGGCATGGTAGTAATATGATGAGTTAACAAGGGTTCTATGTAGGATAAAGCGTGTTCCCCGCGCAGATGAATCCAGAAGATGCTCCATGGTTCAGCTGCGTTGGCACCATACACATGAGGGACATGTGCAGGTAATATAACGAGGTTTCCCGGGCTGACATCATATGTCTTGCTGCCATCCATCGTATACCAGCCTGTGCCTTGGACACAGTACATCAGAATGTGTGATTCACAACCATCGGGACGATCACGGTAATGATGCTCCGCTTCGTGAAAGTAACCGATATCGGTAACATATAATCCGGACGTGACCGGATAAGCTGCGGTTTCTTGCAGCAGGGAGTCCGGAAGCACAATGAGTTTTTGCATACGAAATCCGTCAGATTTACGCTGTAGGGGTGGTCTGTTGTTAGGTCTCATACTTTGTATTATGGTGAGAGGCGATAAGGGAGTCAATGACAGATATGAGGGCGCACACCGGGGTTGTTATCGATTTAGAAAGCCACGTTACAGGAAGTGAAGCAGTTGCCCGTGAATTGGGTAAGTACATACCAGTGGGAAGAATCAGAACAGTGAATATACAAGATAAGGGAGAGATTTAGTTATGGAACCAGTCACAACACAGGAAACGCTTTTCTACACAGGTACGTATGCGTCAGCGGATGAACCCGGAATATTCCTATGTGCGTTGAATGCGGATACAGGAGAGATGCGAATCGTCAATCACATGGATGGTGTGGATAATCCGTCTTATCTGGCGCTATCCCCGGATGGAAACTGTCTGTATGTGGCGAGTGAGACGGACGAGGGAGAGGTGTTGGTCTATCGGAGAGATGCGGCAACGAGTGAGCTGCACCTGATGGATCGAAAACAGACCAGAGGGGCTTCTCCATGTTATGTGTCTGTCTCCACGGATGGTCAGTGGGTGTTCTCATCCAACTATAGCAGCGGCAGTGTCAATGTATTCCCGGTTGGCGATCAGGGGACGCTTGGTGAGATGAGTGCATGGGTGGAGCACACGGGAAGTGGAATCAACGAAGAACGGCAGGAAGGGCCGCATGCACACTCCATTCAACCCGATCCGTCCGGGCAGTATGCTGTCGTATGTGACCTCGGTCTGGATCAGATCATTGTGTATCGCTTGGAAGAGGGACGTCTGGTTACCCATCGTGAGATGGATCAGCCACCAGGCGCAGGTCCAAGGCATCTTGTGTTTCATCCTAACTCGAAGTGGGCTTATGTGATCAACGAATTGAACAACACGGTTACGGCATTCCTGTACGATGAGCGCAGAGGGGAGTTCACTACGGTACAGCACATCTCCACACTTCCAGAAGGGCATAAAGGAGAGGGTACGGCTGCAGACATCCGTGTATTTCCATGTGGACGTTTCCTGTATGCATCCAATCGGGGAGATGACAGCATCGTGCTCTATCATATTGATCAGGAGAGCGGTGAGTTGGAAGCTGTAGAGTGGACGTCCACGATTGGGCAGACACCGCGTAACTTTAATATTTTGCCAGGCGGAATTCTGGTCGTGGCGAATCAGGACAGCAATAACCTCGTAGGATTCCAGATCAGTGAAGAAGACGGACGTCTGACACATAACGGGTTCAAGCTGGAACTGCCTCGTCCGGTAAGCATTGCTCCTGTGGTATAAAAGTTGTCTATAAGCTGTGAAATCATGGAGAAACACATGGTTTTACAGCTTTTTTAGGCTTTTTATGCGAACATGGGAATCGTCCCATATCCGTGAGTCAGTTGATTGCGATTCCAGTCGTCGACTGAAGCAATTCGAAGAATGGGCAACGGCTAACCGAAGGAGAAATCCTTTGGCTTTTTTCATGTACCACCATCCAATTACTAAATTAGACCTATAGATGGAATTATATGTTTAATTTAAAATAAATATATTAAAGCGCTTACATATAAAGATGGCGCTACAAGGGCATCGGGCTTACCAATACAATTGGGGAGGCAATTGTTTATGGGAAATCGTTCATCATTGTGGAAGCGCACATTACGTACAGCGGGAGTATCCCTGCTGAGTTCCGCGTTACTGGTTACTTCACTTGGCCTTGGCAACACGGCGGTAACACATGCAGCGGGAGCAAGGCAGATGGAATATCTGGATCGCGGTGTGGTGGCTGTGAAGACCGGGACAGGTGTGTTTGTCAGTTGGCGGCTTCTGGGAACGGAAGGATCGAATGTATCGTTTAACGTATATCGGGATGGAACCAAGGTGAACGCTACGCCCATAACAAACAGCACCAACCTTCAGGATGCAAGCGGGACAAGCAGTTCCAAATATACGGTTCGCGCTGTCGTCAGTGGAACGGAGCAGGCTGCTTCAGCGGCAGCGAGCGTGTGGGGCAATAACTATCTGTCTGTACCGCTCAGTGTACCCGCTAGTGGGACAACGCCTGATGGAGTAGCCTACACCTACAGTGCCAACGATGCCAGTGCAGGTGACCTGGATGGTGATGGTGAGTATGAATTGATCGTGAAGTGGGACCCTTCCAACTCCAAGGATAACTCCCAGAGCGGTTATACCGGGGAAGTGTTTATCGATGCCTACAAATTAAACGGAACACGCCTCTGGCGAATTAGTCTGGGCAAAAATATCCGTGCCGGCGCTCACTACACCCAGTTCATGGTGTATGATCTCGACGGTGATGGCAAAGCCGAAGTTGCGATGAAAACAGCCGATGGCACCAAGGATGGCACTGGCGTGGTCATCGGTGATGCAGGCAAGGATTACCGCAATTCCAGCGGTTATGTATTATCTGGCCCCGAATTCCTGACGGTTTTCAATGGGCAGACTGGCAAAGCGCTCTCCACGGTGAACTACGAACCGGCGCGTGGCAATGTATCCAGTTGGGGGGATAACTACGGCAATCGGGTTGACCGATTCCTTGCTGCCATTGCTTATCTGGATGGGGAGCGCCCGAGTCTGGTCATGGCGCGTGGGTACTATACGCGAAGTGTGCTTGTGGCCTATAACTGGCGGAATGGACAGCTGACCAAACAATGGACGTTTGATTCCAATACCTCCGGCAATTCAGGTTATGCCGGGCAGGGCAATCATAATCTGAGTGTGGCGGACGTAGACGGAGATGGGAAAGACGAGATCGTTTATGGTGCCATGGCGGTGGATGATAACGGCAAAGGATTGTACACAACAGGACTTCATCATGGCGATGCCATGCATTTGAGTGACCTCGACCCGGACCGCCCTGGACTTGAGGTATTTCAGGTCCATGAGACGCCATCCAATGCCGGAGTGGAGTTCCGGGATGCAGGTACAGGCCAGTTAATCTGGGGAGTCAAAACAACAAAGGATATTGGACGCGGTATGGCGGCAGATATTGATCCAAGATATAAAGGCGCTGAAGTATGGGCAGACGGCAGTCTGTATACAGCCAAAGGGCAGAAACTCGGGACAACCCTGCCGTCCTCCACGAATTTTGGCATCTGGTGGGATGGTGATCTGCTCCGCGAACTGCTGGACAGCAACCGAATCGACAAGTGGAATTATGCCAACAGCACAACGATGAACCTGCTCACCGCTTCCGGCGTATCTTCCAATAATGGAACCAAGTCTACGCCGAATCTGCAGGCCGATCTGTTCGGGGACTGGAGAGAGGAAGTTGTGTGGCGGACGAATGACAGCTCAGCCCTGCGGATCTATACCACAACAGCAGTTACGGACAAACGCATCTATACGCTGATGCATGATCCGGTGTACCGTCTTGGCGTCGCTTGGCAAAATGTAGCCTACAACCAACCGCCACACACCGGTTTTTATCTGGGAGAAGGCATGAGCACACCACCGGTACCCAATATCCGGTATGCGGGCAGATGAGGAATGGACAAGGTGTGGCCGTCCAATTCCGTTTATGTTTACAATAGCCAGCGAAGTATGGGATTCGCTGAAGGGAACAACGGACAATGGTTCGTTGTTCCTCTTTTTTTTGCCAATAGCCCAGAAATACGGTAAAAATCGGAAAAAACGTTTGACAGGTATATGGACTGCCTTTATTATACGTATATAACTTACTAAACAGGTAGGAATAATAAAAATGAATCTGTTTTCATTGTGAAAACGGTCATTTTACAGACAGATGCAACCATGCAACCTGAACAGAATAACGTTCTCACCGTATAGACGGAGGAACACCGCAGCGCATCCTTTCCAGATGGAGCATGCACGGCCTTAAGCCGGCATGACTTTATGGGGAGAAGTGCGCGGGGGTTCCTCCGTCTTCTTGTTTTTTACGGGGCGTTTATATCCTGTTCAGCCGGCCTGAGGTAGTCATGCAGATCTATATCGGGGGAGTGTTATTTAATGAAAAAGAGAATTCATAAGGGTATTTTGGTTGGTCTGGCACTGGTGTTAACAGGGGTACTGGCAGCATGCGGATCGGATAGCGGCGGGTCCAGTGCAGCAGGAACATCAGGGGGAGCGGAAGGCGGTACAGAAGGGGCCAAGGCCATCGAACTGCTGAATGTTTCCTACGATCCAACGCGGGAACTCTATGAGCAATATAACAAAGCGTTTGCGGCGCATTGGTTGAAAGAGAAAGGCCAGGAAGTGACCATCAAGCAGTCCCATGGGGGATCGGGCAAACAGAGTCGTTCTGTTATTGACGGACTGGATGCAGACGTGGTGACGCTGGCATTGGGATACGATATTGATGCGATTGAAGATAAAGGTCTGATTAACGAAGGCTGGCAGGACAAATACGAGCATAACAGCGCTCCGTATACCTCTACGATTGTATTCCTTGTACGTAAGGGTAATCCAAAAGGCATCAAGGACTGGGATGATCTGATCAAAGGGGATACGCAAGTCATCACACCGAATCCCAAAACGTCCGGCGGGGCGCGCTGGAACTATCTGGCGGCATGGGGATATGCCCTTAAACATAATAACAATGATGAAGAGAAAGCTAAGGCTTTCGTTGGAGAATTGTTCAAACATGCGCCTGTGCTGGATTCGGGTGCTCGCGGGTCTACGACGACGTTTGTTGAACGTGGCATCGGTGATGTGTTGCTTGCCTGGGAAAATGAAGCTTTCCTATCGGTAAAAGAGTTGGGTCCGGACAAATTCGACATTGTCGTGCCATCGGTTAGCATCTTGGCTGAACCACCGGTTGCAATTGTGGACAAAAATGCAGACAAAAAAGGAAGCCGCGACGTGGCGGATGCCTATCTGAAATATTTGTACAGTGAAGAGGGACAGACGATTGCCGCTGAAAATTATTACCGCCCAACTCTGGACAACGTGGAGGAAAAATTCAAGGATCAGTTCCCGGCGCTTGAACTGTTCACGTTGAAAGATGTATTTGGCACATGGCGGGATACTCAGGCCAAACATTTCAATGACGGTGGGATCTTCGACCAGATCTATGTTCCAGGCAGCTAAGGTTGCTCTGTTCAATGAACACCTGATCAATCGCGCTGTGAGCGGCCAACCAGCCTTACCGGCTGAAGGCAGAGAGGATGAACGTGCATGAACAAGGTGATGGTGGCGCGGAGACGCACATTGCCGGGATTTGGATTAACGATGGGTTACAGTGTGTTCTACCTGAGCCTGGTTGTACTTATTCCACTGGCTGCGCTGTTGTTTAACTCCACAGGGCTGACGTGGGCAACCATGATTGAGGTTGCGACCAATCCCAGGGTGCTGGCTTCCTTCCAGGTCAGCTTCCTGACCGCAGGTGCAGCGGCGCTGATTGATCTCGTGCTGGGGTTACTCCTGGCATGGGTGCTTGTTCGGTATGAATTCCCGGGTAAAAGGCTGTTTGATGCGGTCATTGATCTGCCTTTTGCCTTGCCGACAGCGGTAGCAGGGGTTGCTCTTACGGCGATCTATGCCGGCAATGGCTGGATTGGGCAGTTTGTAGAGCCATTGGGCATCAAGCTCGCCTATTCACAGGCCGGGATTACGCTGGCGCTGATGTTTATCGGAATTCCGTTCGTAGTTCGCACGGTGCAACCGGTGTTGGAGGAGCTGGAGGCTGAGGTGGAAGAGGCTGCTGCCACACTGGGGGCAGGAAGATGGCGGATATTCCGGACGATTCTGCTGCCGGATCTGATTCCACCGCTGTTGACGGGTTTTGCTCTGGCTTTTGCCCGAGGCATTGGCGAATATGGCTCGGTTGTATTTATCTCAGGTAATATGCCGATGAAAACGGAGATTGCTCCCTTGCTGATCATGGCCAAGCTGGAGCAGTTCGATTATGCAGGCGCTACAGCTGTAGCTTTGCTGCTGCTTCTTGTTTCTTTCATCCTGCTGCTGATCATTAATTCCTTGCAGCGTTGGAGCCGGAAGGCGGGCAGAGCATGACGATGAAGCATGGTGGAATATGGATACAATCAGATGTCACTCACCCAAACCAAAGGAGGTGCAGCATATGGCGGGTTCTGTCCCACTAAGCCCTGTTCCACCCGTAAAGACCGGGCGTGGAACGAACCGTGCAACAACGGAAGCTCCATGGGTCAAATGGTTGTTGATTGGACTGGCAAGCCTGGTACTCATATGGCTGCTTATTTTGCCACTGGCCATTGTGCTCATGGAGGCGTTGAAGCAGGGCTGGGGTGTGTACATCGCGGCTCTTACCGAGCCGGATGCCATGTCTGCACTGAAACTCACGTTATTGGTTGCGGCGATTACGGTGCCGCTGAATACGATATTTGGTGTGGCCGCTGCATGGGTCATTACCAAGTTCCAGTTCAAGGGCAAGGGACTCATGATCACCCTGATTGATCTTCCCTTTTCCATCTCGCCTGTGGTGGGCGGATTGATCTTTGTATTGGTCTTTGGTTCGAATGGGTGGTTTGGGCCGTGGCTGTCCGAACATGACATCAAAATCATTTTTGCGCTGCCAGGCATTGTGATTGCAACGTTGTTTATTACCTTCCCGTTCGTAGCGAGGGAGTTGATTCCATTAATGGAGGACCAGGGAACCCGGGAAGAGGAAGCGGCGGTTACGCTAGGTGCTTCCGGGTGGCGAATCTTCTGGAGTGTAACCTTGCCCAACATCAAATGGGGGCTGCTGTACGGCATTATTCTGTGTAATGCCCGTGCTATGGGCGAGTTTGGAGCCGTATCTGTGGTGTCCGGGCATATCCGCGGGGAGACCAATACGTTACCACTTCATGTCGAGATTTTGTATAACGAATATCAATTCTCGGCTTCGTTTGCCGTAGCTTCCCTGCTCCTGATTCTGGCTCTTGCCACGTTGCTGCTCAAGAGCTGGCTTGGACACAAAGCCGTTTCAGAAAAGTGATTATGAGAAGAAGAAAATACAGATTGACAGCTACTGGAAGCCCTGCTAATGTATAAACCAAGTATATAGGTTGGATAAGAATGATTTATAAATTCGTTGGATGACAGCGTACTTAGGAATATGGCGGGCAATAGCCCGAGAAGAGGAGGCGGCTCTATGGCTAAGCCGTTAAAAGTGGATGAGGTATGGTTGGACCGAATTGCCGGACAGCTGAATGACATGGAGTTTGGTTCATTACACATCGTGGTACACGAAGGTCAGATTGTACAGATGGAGCGGACCGAACGCAAGCGTTTTGAAAACACGCCCTCAGGCAGCGCCTCCAAATCCGGAAGCACGGCACGAAGCAGTTCAGCCCGTTCACTACGTGGATCAAATGCGAGTGCGAAGGGATAGAGAGTGACGTGGCGTCAGGAATCGAGGATTGGTGCATAGGAACACAAATGTATACTTTCCAGAAACTCATGGGAAATGCATGTTCCAGATCTTCCTACCTATTGTGCACGACTTGTCTCCATATGCTCCTTATACCAATGATTCGCTTCAAGCAGCACCTGTTGCCCACCTGCATCCATGAATTCTTCCACAAAGGTATCGAAATACCCCACAGGCTGATCGCCAGTGATGATGGAGATGTACGCTCTGTCTCTCATGCGAATCAATTCAGATGAATATTGAATCAGGGCAGGGGTTGCAACCTCCAGGCGATTATAGATACCATTCTCCGTCAACCCTGCAGATGCAGCCCACTGTTCACGTTTATCCGAGGGTGTACCTGGAACCGTCATGCCGATACTTGAGCCGATCATATTAATATAATTCTCCATTCTGTTGTATGGGTAAAGTAAATGGAACGAGTTTGAATCTTCAGCGCTCCAATTCCAGTGTTTTCCTGGGAGGCCATACTCCATTTTGATCTGCTCCTCCGGATCGGGGTTGGCACTTACATAATCGAGTATCTCCAAAATTTTCTCCAGTTTTCCCGGCTCCTTTGCAGCCTCAGCACCTATAGCAATAAAATTCATCAGCAGATTGTTGCCTTTTGAACCGCTATGTCCATCAGGACCAATAACAGGAGAACCAAATACAACCTCTGCAGTTGCGTTCTTCTGTAACAGCTCATTAACATTAAACGAGGCTCCCACTGGAGTTTCTTGGCCATGTTCATTAAGGACACTGTAGTCTCCCTCTTGAATCCAATGATAGTAGTTGCCCATCGAGGTCATCCCAATTTTTCCATTAATAAAAGCATGGGATAGATGTTTATAGCCGCCTTTATTTTCGCCGGTTATAAACTCGGGGTCGATAATCCCGTCCCGATACCACTTTTGCATATAAGCCAATGCTTTTTTCATCTCAGGCTCCAAAGCGCCGATCACAAGTTGGTTGTTTTTTTCATTAAAATACAGTTGCTCGGTGAAAACGGACTGTCCAAAGGCGCCAAACACGACATTTAAGCCCTCTCTGGATAGGCCATACGTATCTTGTTTACCATTTCCGTCCGGATCATCTTTGGCAAAGGCATACATAACCGTTTCAAATTCATCTAATGTCTTCGGCACCTCCAGACCAAGCTGCTTAAGCCAGTCCTCTCGGTATACAACAGGGGTTCGATAGATGTTGGTCTGATTAATGGCCGGAATTCCATATAAGGAGCCGTTTATTTTTCCATACTCTAGGTAACGTGAATCATAATCACGAATTCGCTGTACGATATTTGGCGCATATTGTTCAAGGACTTCCGGGGAGATTTTCGCTAAGACCCCTTGCATTTGATACTTAAGCAGATCCTGCGGTTGTCTGATTCGGAATAAATCGGGTATTTTCCCTTGAGCAAGCTCCAGATCAAGCAGTTCCTCGTACCGCTTGTTTTCAAGATTCCACACCTCCAGATCGACATCAAACCGATCCTCAATATATGTAATCATCTCCGCGTCTTCAGGAACAGGGATATTTTGATGCATGGTCCAGGATATCGTATACTGCGGTGCTGTCTCCTTCTCAGCGCTTGCTAGATGGTCCTGCTGTTGCACTTGTGATCCTTCCCTGTTTAGAAAGGTACAACCGCTCATCAATCCTATAAGAATAGATGTAGCAATCAATAGACATAGCTTTCTTGAAAGGTTAAGGTTCATAGCAGCTCCTTTACTAATTTTAAATTCTATATAGGTTCAATTTAACATTTACACAATAACAGCGATCGGAAGGTTGTTCTGTCATCAGAGTGTCCGTGTAAATATTCTTTAATTGAACCTATATAGATCCCTGTTCCATTAGACTGCGCATGAAGTTTTTCGGTGTACAGCCGTGAATTTCTTTGAACTTCTTAATGAAATAAGCAGGGGTACGGTAACCGACCGTATTCGCGACCTGCTCAACTGTAATTTCGCGTTGTGTCATGAGTTCTCGTGCACGTTCCATCCTCTGGTTCGTAACATATTCCGAATAGACAATCCCGGTTTCTTCCTTGAAAAGTTTACTGAGATATTTAGGGCTGATGAATACTTGTTCTGAGACATGATCCAGCGTGAGATCGCCCGATAAGTGCTCGTGAATATAGGCTTTGACCGCCGAGATGGTATCCACACTCCGTACCTCGCTTCGCTTCTCCATATGCATCACAAATTCGGTCACGAGATGGATCATCCATTCCGAATAGCGGTTGATATTATAGAACAATGAAAATTGCTTGTACAAATTCAATGAACTCGCCTCGGCGGGTTGCAGGCGCACCTGATTAATACACTCAGCGTAAATAGATACCGTTTTTAATAAGATGATCCGACTGTATTCGGCGGAATAGGGGCCTTCCTTTATTGTCGCGACCAATTCCTGAATGGCCTGAACCGTACCTTGCACATCCCTAATCTGCAATTTCTTTTCAAAGTTTACGAGGTATGACTCCGGAATTTCCAAACTGCTGGCTTCCCTGTTCAGAAGATCAAGATCCTGAATGGCAGACTGCTCGGGGAAGAAGTAGCTGTATCGAATCAGGGTATTCGCCTGATGATAGCTTGTGTGAATCTTTGTGAAGTGTTCTACCCATCCGCCTAACGATAGTACAAATTCCAGACCAAATCTGCTGCTCGCCTCAGCGTGAATAAAGTCTACAATGTGATCAGAGAGCGGTTCTTCGGGTTGGTTGGTACAGATAATTACTGCTATTTTGTGATCCTGCAATTCCTCTGCCAGCAGTTGAGTTCCATCCATTTCTGCGATCTCCAGTTGCTGGATCATCGTATACAACGTATGCTGCAACTGTCGTGGCTGCAGATCCTTCCACTTCTCATTGACAGGGTCAATGACGATGCAACGGAAGCGAGAGTAGGCCATTGAAATGTGAACAGATTGGAGCTGTTCCGTAAGTTCCTCGGGTGTAAATCGATTATTTAACATATTGAGCATAATACTATGCTTAATCATTCTGTGATTGGCCTGTAAGGTTTCTTCAAGACTATCAACTTTATTGGACAGACTGTTAAACGTTGTATCGATGAACCGATATTCGTCCTGCTTTAAGCTGGTTGGGCTATCCATCCGGCTCTTGATGTTATTCATGATTCGTTTAAGAGGACTATAGTTGGCCCTGGTAAAGATGGACGACATCGCTATTCCAACCGCAACAGCCAATAAACCGAGAAGAACCGAAATCTCCTTCAAGCTATCCAGTTTATAATAGAAGCTTTCATTAGGTGTGGTTGTGTAAATCCGCCATGCATTTCCTTTAAATTGATCTTGGGTAACGACATGAGAGTCATAGTTAAATACAGGCGTGAAACTTTCATCTGAAGAATGATAGGAAAGGAGCGACTGCGTTAGATTCTCCTCCGTGGAGGTGCCTAGCAACGTTTTGTCCGCGGCAGAAATGACGGTTCCATCCTGATCGATGATTAATGTATTAGCATAGTCAGCAGGGAGCATATTTTTAATGATCTGACTGATCGCTGATTCTTTGATATCAATCGCAATCATGGCCTTACTGTCTTGTCCAGACGATTGAAACGGGTAACTATGGACATAGGAAATTAGAGGGCTCATATTGCCCTGTTCCCGTGATTCGATATAAGCATCCTGAGGCACCATGCGAGTCTTCATCCATAAGGAGCTTTCTGGAGTCTCTTTCATCGCAGCAATCCAATCCGTCGTATGATCCACACTCGAAGGCGTGTCCTCATAGAGCATCAGCCCATATACAGATGAGACGATGAAGTGGTTCTTTGTATCGTACACATGAATAGCTTCAATGAGATCGGAATAATTTTGCACCATATTTTTGAGGGACTGTTCGATGTCCAGGATTTTGCTATGGTTTCCTTTTAAGCTATCTAGGTCGATACTTGCTGCGTTACCGAGTGCCAGGGACAGATAGACCTGATTCACCTTCTGGATCACGGAGCTCTCAATATAATTGACAGTGCTTTTCAGCGACAGTTGATTATTGATTCGAATCTCTTTGCTGTATTGATGGGAGAAGAAGAGGTATAGAATGGAGCCGAAAAGAAGTGCAATGACAAGAACGACAGCAAGGTAGGAAAGAACCATCTTGGATCTCACAGATTGAAATGGCTTACGCATTCTTTTTCCCCCTTCATTTCTCGTTTCTAAACAACTTCATCATTATATAGCAGGCCGAGGACTAGAAATCATGTTGATCGAAATTTAACAAACTCCCACTCCATAATTTACTTTCAGTTAATAAAGCGTTTACAAAAGTAGGTATTTTAATTGATAAATGTAGTATCTAACTCCATTTAGCTTGGCATATAAGCTCCGGAACGTACGATTTTGATATAAAACGGAATTTGTTCTATAGATGCGAAACGCTCCCTAATGCTACAGTAACGGCAGATCAGACATCTGTATAGAGTCTTTCTTACTCATTTGCAGATGCAGAAGCAAAAAATAATTTACCATAATGGGAGCGTGTATTTGCAAGCCATGAGAAAACCACTTAAAAAGTCACTGACATTACTTCTAATGTTGTCTATGGTAGGTCCGACATTTGCAGAGAAGAGTTTTGCAGCCGATCAGAAGATTCAGTTCTCTGATATTAAGGGACACTGGGCGGAAGCAAATATTCAAGCATGGGGTGATGAAGGATTAATTCGAGGTTACCTGGATCATTCATTTAAACCGAATACGTATATTACCAGAGCAGAATTTATGAATTTGGTAAACGGTGCTTTTGGATATTCCGGACAAGCTAAAATTACCTTTAACGATGTGTCTGAGAGTGCATGGTATTACGAAGCAATTTCTATTGCAAATGCGAATGGATATATAGATGGATACACCGATGGCACAATGAAGCCGCAAGATCCGATCACCCGTCAAGAAGCAGCTAAAGTGATCGCTGGCATTTTGAATCTGGAGTTAAATGAAACAGCAGCGAATGTATTTAGCGATTCATCGTCTATAGCGGCGTGGAGCAAGGGAGCTGTAGGTGGAGCGGCAGCAGCGAAAATTATCTCTGGTTATGCAGATGGAACCTTCAAACCGCTTAATTCCATTACTCGTGCCGAAGCGGTGTCTGCGCTCGTTAAGGCTGTGGAAACAGATGCTACTACAGCTGCCAAACCAGCTAAGCCAAAAGGAACGGCAAGCGTACTGAATGTTAATCCCCCAGCAGATGAAGCTCGGTTATCCGCCGTGAAGCACGGAGCCAATGCCGGAGACGACACCTTGAAAAATATTGCGGAAACCAATCCGTTTATTGATATTTTGGACGGTTTTGATCAAGTATGGTCCATGAACCAAGCGGATTGGCGAGATGGAACAGCGGCAACCAAAATTGGAGCTGACGGAAAGAATGCAAAGTATGGAGATGGACCATCCCCATATTATGACGGCTTTAAAAACGATCCAACCGTAGCTGTTGCTGATCAGAAAACATATGCAAATGAAGAGATCCGAAACAAAGCAACTTGGGAAGCCAATATCAAATATGTAGAAAAGGTCACGCAAAATCGCACAGGTGAAGAGACATTGGCAGCCTATTATGATGACCAAAGAGATAAGATCTATAGCGTGATGGAGGGCTTTGGTCCGTTGGCTAACACGTATGTAGATATCATCAAGCCAAAGACAAACGTTGAACGAACGGTGGACGAGATGAATGTGGTATTGACCGAAGAAACAGTGGAAGATGAAAGCCAAGGCATTGGAGATTGGGAAGCAAAGACGGAACTTTCAGACTTGGTCCATTTAGTTGATCTGGTTCGATTCAAAATCCCTGCCTCATCTAATCCCTCTAAATATTTCTACTCTTCCCCTAGACCGTGGAGAATGAATTCCAATGGAGAAGTGAAAGAAGTTGTTGACAGCAAAGGACTGCCTGTATGGGAAACCTTGGGCGAAGGTGAGAAAAAAGAAGTACCTTTGGCTTCAGGCGGCACCAAATCAACAGGAGAAAAACATTACCAGCAATACGAAACCAACGTTAAGCTTATTCCTGCGTTAACTTATGTCAAACGAATCGCTGAGGATGGAAGAGGAAAAGATGGCGGATTTCCGAGCGGACATACCAGTGCAGCTTACTTATCCGTATTTCCTTTGGCATACGCTACACCAGAACGATTCACTGAATTGTTAACGAGAGCAGCTCAGTTGGGCGAGAATCGAGTCGTAGCGGGGATGCACTCACCGCTTGATGTTATAGGAGGAAGAATACAATCCACAGCCATGGCCGCATATGCACTTAATCAGGCTGAGAACAGAGAAGTGTTAGAGAAGGGCTATGAGAATGCAGGAGAAGTATTTGGAGCTGCAGCCAAGGAAAAAAATATGAGTCTGTATGAGTATGCACACACCGTAACAGAGGATTATACGTTCAAGAGTGCTTACGATGAACACAAATGGGAAGATCACGATGCCAATAAAGCCTTCTATAGAGAAAAGATGACTTACGGTCTACCACAAACCGGAACCAAAGGTTTGGCTCCAGTTGTACCGCAAGGAGCAGAAGCCCTGTTAGAAACACGTCAACCGTATTTAACAGATGAGCAACGCAGACAAGTATTGTATACAACATCCATTGACTCTGGATATCCTGTACTGGATGAATCCAAGGGCTGGGGTAGAATTGATCTGGTCACGGCTGCGGATGGCTACGGCGCATTCTTGAACAATGTAACTGTGGATATGGACGCTTCCAAAGGGCGCTTCAATGCACAAGATTGGTGGAGAAATGATATCACCGGTAGTGGAATGCTTACGAAAAAGGGAACAGGAACCCTTACATTGACAGGGGAAAATAGCTACACTGGCGGAACATTGCTGCAAGCAGGAACGCTGGTAGCTGAATCTGCAGCTGCTTTTGGTACAGGTGATCTGTATGTAGAAAATGGAACAGTTGTCGTCGATGTCGACGGAGCACTCAACTTAAATAGAAACTTTACCATGGATAACGGTACGTTGGAATTGGTAGTGGCTGACAACAATAGTCAACTGAATGTTGGCAGAAAACTCTATATTGATGGAGGAAGTCTCAAACTCGACTTGTCCAACTATAAGATTGAAGGTTCCAAAGATATTACATTAATCACCGCTAATGGAATTACAGGTGAGTTCGACAGTGTAACGGCAGATGGTTATGACGTGACTGTCACGTACGAAAAGGGCCGCGTCATTGCACATGTTGTAGCCAAATAAGTGAAGTAATTATGCATGATATAAAGTGAACTAAAGAATGTCACACATGCCACTTCGATGACAGAATAACCTTCCGATCATTCTTCGCAAGACAAAATTAGTAATATAGAAAAGGGCTGAAGCTACAATGTAGTTTCAGCCCTTTTTGCGTAAAGACTTGAAAAATTTAGAGCGTTCTTTCAAAACCTACTTAAAGCCGAGGCGCCCTGAACAGGTCCTGAGTAGGGAAGCATGCTGCATATACGATCTAGCGATCAGGACGTCGCAAAGGCGATTTTCCTATTTTCCTCTACCAATGAAAATTTTCGCTTCGTACGGGAGGGACATGAGGTTGTCCTCTCAGTTGCGCTTGGAACAGGGCATGAGCAGGCACTGAGCGCTAACGAATCTGAGACACGTTATATCGAAATGTACGGCGTTTTAGAGCTTTTTTGTCAAGCGATTTTGGGAAATAACGTGTCTGAGGTTCTTTACAATTTTGAAAGATGCTGTAGACGTAATATAAGACGTCCTGAGTTCCTTAGAAAATCGACTGACTACTCAATAGGATCAGCCAGACGGGAACTCGATAATTTTGGGACACTGACATCCATCATCGTATAACATGCCGAGTAAGGAGACACGACCTGATCTGTGAAAATCCAGCCGAGGGAGGGCCGAGTCTCGTATCATCGAGGTGGGTATCTAAGTTTAATCATACGGAAGCGGCTGAATGCGTAGGTTATTCGTCGGTGTTGGTACCAGATGTACGACGTGTATTCCCTTCCAGTTCCGTAGAGACTTGCTTCGTAGGTTCCAGATCCGTATGTCCTGCGTAGGGGCGATCACTTCGAGAGCGGGTCCCAGTCAACCCGAAGCCCGAAGTAAATATAATCAGCTGTAATCCAAGGGCGTAGGGTGCAGCAACAGGTCCAATTAGATGGAGCAAGGAGCATAGCGCGATCAGCAAGGAGAGCAATTTGGTTACTGTACGTGGCCGATCCCGGCGTGGGCTGGCCCAGAGCAGGTAACCATATATTATGGTGATCATTATGGAAATTGCGCGAATCCATGGCAAGATGCTTTCCCATGAGTCCACAGGCACGTCCAACATCCGCTGACGAAATACCAGATCTGTAACCAGAAACCCTGTAGCCGCCAGTGCGGCTGGTTCGGCTACGGGCCGAAGGATGATCCAGACCGCTGTGCCCCAATGATCTGCATGAGTATCCCGGCTGAGTTCATCCGATAATACGGTGCATTCCCGTTCCAGTGCTCTGTGCATCAGTCCGATTCTGGCAGGATCATGATCCTTAATACAGTCCCGGATCTGGTCCTGTAGCTGAGGGGATAGGTAAGATGCAGCTTTGCAGGCTAACATTGCTGTTATCAGATCGTTATGTTCGTGTTCCGATCGTTCATGATTCCGATTTTCCTGGATGGTAAGTTGTCCCAAGAGGGCTGTACTTATGTATAATGTATCTCGTATCCTTTGCATTCGCCTTTCGTGGCTGCGGCGAACTTCAGTGGCAGACCATATGTATATCCCCAGAAGCAAAGCCATGACTCCAAACAGCACAGCCACAGCGCCTGAGCGAGATGTTAGATCTTCAATCCAACGTTGAAACACACTTGTTCCTCCTTTGCACCAACTTCACGTATCATGAAACACGCTTCACGTAAGCTTTCTCTCACTATTACACAGGAAGTAGATGAATTCAAGCAGAAAGGGGCACAATTCATGGATCATGTGAATATTGAACACACACCACCCGCAGCGGTGGAGTATCTTGCCTTGCGGCAGATTGCCGGCCTTAGCCCGATGAGTAGGGAGGGGGCAGAGATTGGATTACCGAATAGCCTGTTTGCCGTATGTCTGCGTGAAGAGGATATGCTGATAGGCATGGGACGAGTGATTGGAGATGGAGGTTGTTTCTTTCAGGTCGTCGATATTGCTGTACACCCGGATGTTCAGGGAATGGGGTATGGAAAACTGATCATGAGCGAGATTATGAATTATCTGCGTAAAGCAGTACCTGCCCGTGGTTTGGTCAGTCTGCTGGCGGATGTTCCGGCTGATCAACTTTATGCTCAATTTGGATTTGAATACACCAGCCCAAAGTCGGAGGGTATGTGGTGGAGGCAGGGAGACTAGTGAACTAGTTAAATAACATATTCGGCGAACCTTTGGATAAATCCAAAGGTTTTTTGCTTTACAACCATTTATTTACAGGTATAATGTAAATTAAAACCAATTTACGATTTACGAATTACAATATACGGGTGCAATCGTAAAGAATGGAGGAAATGAATATGTACAATGACCAGAAAGCTCAGTTTAACCAGATGGTGGAACGATCTGTGGAGCAGGCGAACAAAAACCTTTCGGGAGCCAAGGGAGTTGTTTCCGTTCGATTAAGTCAGGAAGAGATTGATATCATAGATCAGCTAGTATTTCTTGAATTAGCCAAAAACCGTTCTGATGCGACTGCAATGTTGATTAGGGAAGGCATCCGAACCCATCAGACCTTATTGAACGAGATACGCGAGTATACGGCTGAACTGGAACGGGTAAAAGCCAAGATACAACAGACCATTCGAGATTCAGGTTTGGTTACGCGTCTGCATCGTATTAGTGATGATGAATCTGTTACGGACGAGGGAGAGGTGCGTGAAAAAGATGAAAAATGAAATTCGCGGCGACAGCTATCGAGCGGTTTTGCGCCTTCCTTCTTTTGTTGTGCTTCTTGTTGGTAGATTGGTTTCTGGCGCAGGGCAAATTTTATTTTCTATGGCGACGATGTGGTATATCCTCCAATTAACAGAGTCGGCACTTGCTGCTGCGCTGATTCCGATGCTGCCGTACTTGATCTATGCTTTTTTGGGCATACCCCTGGCTACGATCAGTGATCGCCTGCCGAAAAAGCAGCTTTTGATCTGGACAGATATATTGCGTGCAGGCGTAGCTTGCATATTGGCGCTTTTGTTCATGACAGGATCCATGCTTCCGTGGCATATTTACGCAGCCAATCTGCTCATTGCAATCCTTGGTTTTTTGTTCAATCCGGCAACCCAGACAGTCATCCCCGCTATTTTGCCAGAACCTACAAAACAATTAGCTCCAGCCAATGCACTACTGAACTCTTCCTCCAAAACGATTGAATTGCTTGGATACGCCTTGGGGGGAATATTGATCGCTCTCATCTCCGTTCAGTCCATCCTGTTCATCTATGCCGTTACATTTCTGCTATCCGCCATATCCATTTTCTTTATCCGCATCCCTGTAACCAAAGTAGTGAAACAAAAAGGAGTCACCGGTTTTGTTAAAGATAGCATGCAGGGAATTACATTCCTGTTTTCCCGTAAAATTTTGGCCTGCTGCATTATCTTTGGAGCTATTATCAATTTTGCGGGTGCGCCACTGCACATCTTCACGCCGATTTTTGCCAATATGGTGCTGCAAGCCGGACCACAAGGCTACGGTCTGCTTCAGTCAGCCTTTGCCGCTGGCAGTATTGCAGGCTCTCTGCTCAGTGGTAAATATGCCAAACGACTCTCGCTCGCTCACTGGTTTTTGATCAGTTATCTCATTTCCGGCACAAGTTTGCTGCTCATGCCGATGTTTCCTAACCTGTATATCGCGATTGCATGTTCATTTTTGTTGATGATGGGACTTGCTCTTGTGAATGTACCCTTGGTTACTTCCATTCTTTTATCCACCCCGGAAGAAAAGAGAGGACGTGTCATGAACAGTATGGGTGTCTTGATGAGTGGCATTAGTAATCCACTTGGGTTGTTGCTGGGAGGGTGGTTCATTGAAACGTACAACCCTTCATGGGTATACATGGGGATTGGAACATTTGTTATTTGTATGGGCATGGCAAGCCTATTTGTCCGACCTTTCCGTGAAGAACGGAGCAAGCGTACCCGGCAACAAACGACCTCGATGTAGTCTGAATTCTGATGTCATATTGCGCCTCTTTTTTGTCCGAGGAAACAAGTAATTTGACATGATCAGGCGAAATAAATGGGTTTGATAAATAATTTATGTAAAATAATTCAATTAAAAAGAAGGAATATCAAATTTTATGTAGAATTTGGTTTATAAGAGGGGGAGACAAATGGGAGGTAATATATCATGGAAAACAAGGAAATTTTATCTGTACAGGATTTGATGGCACTAGAGGTTGAAGAGGATAACAACATGTTTGAGGAAACAAGCTTGTGTACAGTGTGCAGCTGGACTAGCTCACAAACAATTGTTGTTGAGAGCTAGGAACTTCTTTACACGCTCTATTCACTGAATCATTTGAAAGATAAGTCTTTGATTTTCGCGCATTACTAAAATAATTGTACCTCCCCCTCTTACTTTATTCAAAAAGGAGTGATTCTCATTGAAATTCGCAAGCGTAACCCCCAAGAAGGACGCCTTTGAGAACGCTTTGGAACATATAATCCGGGAACTTCCCCAATCCATCCAATGGTCGAATGACGGCCATTGGATTTGTTTTAGACCGGAAGAATTAAGGCTTCCCGCACAGGGCTGGAAAATTCATCTGTCTGTTATCCCTGTGGAAGGAGCTGAATTGCTGCGACGCATTGCACCTGTTCTCACAGAAAATGATGTGCAATGGAAAGTAGTGAGCAGCGGTCTGAGACTGATTGAAACATCCAACGGTTCCATACCTCTCCCTCAGACTGGGAAGTGTGTCACCATCTACGCACGAGACGAAGAGCAATTCTTGAAGTTACTTGAGCTAATGCATTCATGTACAAGCGATCTGAAAGGACCCGCTATTCCGACAGATCGGGCATACCTCGGTAGCCAGTGTGTATTTTATCGTTATGGTGCATTCACTGATCGTTTCTACTATGACCGGTACTCGGGTGCAAAAGTGTATGCCATCCAGAATCCAGAAGGCAAGCTGGAGGAGGATCGAAGAACACCTGGCAGGTATAAACCGGAGTGGGTGAATGAACCTGAGGAGTTAGTGCGGATTCAAGCCATGGAGAAGAACCAGGCTGCTTCTCGTCAATCCGATTCCAATAACAATGAGTTTGGTATACGAAATATTCGTGTGAGACGCGTACTCAAGAAATCCGGCAAGGGAGGAGTATTTCTCATCTCCGGCACATCCTATGAACAGGCTGTCATGAAAGAAGCGGTCTACCGCATGCGTGTAGACGGTGGTAGGCGGTCTGCTCATAACTATTTGGATAATGAATATCGCGTGCTTGATCTGATGAAGGATACGGGGGTTACCCCAAGGCCGCTTGATCTGTTTAGTACTGAAAATAATCGCTATCTGATCCTGGAGTATTTTGAAAGCATCAGCTTGCGTGAATATATCCATCGCAGACATGTAGCCGCAGATTACAACCGGGCGGATATGCATCGGATGGGTATACATATTCTCGATATGGTGCAGCAATGTCACGATAAAGGAATTGTGATCAATGATCTGACGCCCAACAATATTGTTGTGCTGACGGACGGAAGTGTACGCCTGATTGATCTTGAACTGGCTTATGTCAGAAGTGATGAGAGTAAGGCTGATCCATTGACCGGTCATACTCCGGGCTATGTGCCACGGGGACGTGAGCACAGCAGGCGATCCAGTTATGCGGATGATCTGTATGCACTGGGAGGTGTCTTCTATTACATGGCTTCATCCATCGACCCCTATCTGAAATATCGGCAATCCCATCTGGAAGCTGCACAGGCTTATCTGGATCATCAGAGTAATACACAGCTTCGTGGCTTGGGAAGTCTGGGCATCGAGATCATGTCTGGCGGACATGTGGAGTTATCAGAAATTCGTGAAACACTGGTTGCATTGCTGGAGCAGCAAGAGGTCAATTCAGGAGGAAGCATGGATGTAATAGAGAAGGACGAATGCAATATGGAGCCAGAAGAAGTACTCCGTCAGGCCGAGCGTATGGTAAACACATTGTATACTTCTCTTGATTTTAATAACCCCTTGCAACTGTTCCCGGAAAACAGCATGAGCAAGATGTTTCATCCGGCGAATTTCAACTTTGGCTGGACAGGGGTGATCTTTGGTTTTAATCAACTTGGTCAGATTACACAAAACAGACAATACCATCAATATGCACGTGAAGTATTGGAATGGATTTGGACGAATCACCCTTACGTTCCAGATGAGACACCCGTAGCATTATACTTTGGATATGGCGCTGTTCCCTGGGCAATGGCAGAGACGGCTGAACGAATAAATGATCCATCGTTGCTTCGACGTGCAGAGGATCTGGCATTGGAAATCACCCGGCATGAGCCAGTACAGACCAATATTAGTCATGGAGCGGCGGGGTTGGGATTAATGCTGCTTGAGATATACCGTATTGGCGGCCGCCCTGAACTTCTGGCAAGAGCAGAGGAACTGGGTGTTTATATTTTGGAACAAGAAGAGCAGACAGATGAATCATTGAGTTTGTGGAAAGTGAAAGATAAATCGGACAAAAAAGGCCATCATTCCCTTGGATTCTCTCATGGCATCACAGGTATCGGATACTATCTGCTTGCCTTGGCAGAGCGTACAGGAAAGGAATCGTACTATTCTGCTGTGAAGCGAATTGTAGATACACTTGATCGTACGAGTCATGGAGGACAGAATGGCGTGAGCCTGTGGCCTGCATCCCCGGAAAAACCGGATACACTCTGGGTACATTGGTGTAATGGATCGGCGGGTATTGGTCGATTTTTGATGGCTGCGGCTGATATTTTGCAAGATCCCCTCTGTACCAGACTTGGACTTCAAGCAGCGGATGCAGTGGCACAGGCAACGGTATTTGCTTCTTTTGGGCAGTGTCACGGAATTGCAGGCAATGGAGATTTTCTACTTTTGGCTAACCGCAAGTTCCCAGGCAGATATGAAACCAAACTAGCGGAGTATACACAGAGCTTGTATGTATTGCGAAGTGATCCACAGGAAGACATATGGATGTGGCCTCTGGAGGACATGGAGTCCTTCTCCCCGGATTACATGACCGGTTATATGGGGATATATACATTCCTGTTACGCCGGTTTTATCCGTCTGTTACATCCGAACCACTGGTTTATTCAGGTTTCGATTATAACAGGGAGGGAAAAGCGTATGATGCTAACATCCATATCTGATATCCTGCCGCAATGCCAGCACGAATCGGGGAAGGCGGGTGATCGCTATTATGCAGTTGAACCTGGAAACGACGAAAGCCTATCTTCGTTCATGGTAATTGATCAGGGTGAAGGGCAGTATACATTGGATTTATGGAGTGAAGCACATTCCAATCCTTATTGGGAAGATCGGATGTCATCCGTTTTGGATAAAATCACATGGTCCTCTCTATATGCAACTGCTCCTGCCTCATTTCCGTGGGAGAAGCTTGGATACCGGGCGGATGTTCTTGCCCATCGGTATCGATTTTTCGGCAAGTTGAAGGACGTTCCCGTGCCGGCTATACCTAATGAAGACGCGGTTTGGATGTCTGCGGAGGGACAGGTGGATTCCCTTGCACACTTGCTCCAAGCCAGTGATCCTACCTGTCCAAGTTGGGAAGCTGCTCGTCAAGCTATCGGAGATATCTATCAGGGTGTATATGGCAAGTTGCTGAAAGGTTCCGGGCTTGTTGAACTGGAGGGAAGTAAGATCGGGGGCTGCCTGTTAAGCGATGAGTTTGGGAGTGTACTCCTTGCTCATATATTCACAATACCAGAAGCGAAACGTCAAGGATGGGCCCGATGGCTTGCTGCATATGGTCTCCATCGGTGCAGTTCAGATCCGGATCAGTGGATTAAAGCTTCACTTGATGCAAACAACCGGGGTAGTTATCAATTGATGACGGCACTGAATTTACAACAGGTGCCTGAACTTATACACGTATGCCGAATCACGAAAGAGAGTGAACTTTCATGATGCCTGTCTCACTGGAAAGTACGGATTATCATGATCTGAGAAGTAAATGGTTTCGTGTGAGTCATGAACCTGGATTGTTTGTTGTTGAAGGGACATCAGATGCGGTGAAGCATGAAATTCATAAACTGAGAACGCATTGGCAGGATAAGGTTATACAAATTGCGGTTGGTGATCCGTATGCTACTCTCCCGCTGATCTATCAACTAAATCCATTTCAGCCAATAGATGATCTTGTGGCATGTAAAAATGCGTTATTGAGATTCCAAAGATCAGGGTGGACGCCTGGTAATCGGAAATGGGTTCTGGTTGAAGTATCTTCCTACCTTCACCCTGCGGATCTGGGAGCCATTCACTATATCCTGTATCGACAGAAGCTAAGGGGAGTAAGTGTAGTGCTTTTTTTTCATCGATATCCAACGATGGCGAGTAATCCTGAGGACATACCCAAACTTCCGGTATCTATTGTCAGGGATACACCCGATCAGACCCGACGTTTGTTGGAAGAACATCTACAAATGGTAAGCAAGGATAAAGGGAAGGAAAAAGAGGCAGCATTGGCGCTCTACAATAGGCTGGCCTGGGTTTTGTTGTCCAAATCGGCTGATCCGGCCCGCTACAGGTCCTGTTTTCATTTTTTCGACCATAATTCGTTATTTCAACGTTTGTCGGCAACACAGCAGGCAGTACTCTGGTTTGAGCTGGGTCAGCTGTTGACCAAAAATGGGAAGCATTATGCCGAAGCACGACACTGTTATTCGAAAGCAAGGGAGATCATTGTCCATGAAGAACTAACTGAAACGTATCGTACTGGGAAATGGGCTGCGCTTGATAATGGTGAAGCATTAATTGAGATGCAGGAGGGCAATGTAGAACGCGCAATTACGTTGGAGCAACAGGCGGGCCAGCGTATACGCCAGCTTCCTGATGGACCCGATAAGCAAGTTTTTCAGATTCAGACGTTACTAAACATTGCGGGCTTGCAGCTCCGGGCAGGTCACTATGCAGAGGCAGGTAGGACGTTGCTGGCTGCGGAGAAGTTATGTGTTGATGCGTATGTAGATTGGCTGGGGCATGTACTGCAATTAAAAATGGTATTACATCAACAGCTTGGCGAGCAGGAGCAGGAATATGAACTGTTGATTCAATTGTTACGTATGAAGACAAACACTATCCATTCGAAACTGCTGGGTCGTGCGGTGGAAATCGCTGGCGCGCTGATTACTCAAGGATCAGAGGAACGGGCATCCCGGGTGTACCGTCTATTGATGATGGGGCTGCCGGTTGCCAGTCTGCCACAGATCAGATTGATTCGGGAAACATTAGGCAGACTGGGGACCGTTACGCCCCTAGATGCATACACGCAGGACCAGTATATTGATAAACTGGAATCGCAATTGGAGGGATGGGAGCAGTTAAAGTACTGGAATGAAAGGAGGAAATCCGGTTGGGCTATCCATTCCTGACACGAATGAGTGTGAACAAGGAACGAACGAGTATGCTCTTGGGCTATGATGACAATACATGCGAATGGTGCAGTCTTGATGATACAGGCCGCATGGATAGCCGTCAGAGCCTTTCTGAACATGGGACAGAGTCAGATCAGCACACGCAGCATATTCAGTTTATGGGCAGGAACCGTGTTCTGGTGATTACACAGGACAAGACGGGGAAATGGCTTCATATATATGAGAATGAGAAGCAAGTAATTCTGGTTCAGAGCCTATTTGTGAAGTTTCCATTTCCTGTGATGCAGGCCGCTTGGCAAGAGGGGCAATTAATTCTGCTATTTTCCATTAGACATCGTTCAGGAGCTGTCCGTATAGGTCTTTACGATCCGGAGAAGGATGAGGCGCGATGGGTTACTCCTGATCTGGACAACCCGCAATTTGTATTCTGGTCTGCTTCAACACGAGAGGTTGGCGTAAACGTTGGTGGATTCGGAAGAGTGTACTCGTATTCCGAAGATATCCTTCCATCATCCGAAATACCCTATACGGAGTATGCCTACCCTGTCATGGATAAGCAGGGGGATCTGATAGCCGTTTCTATTCCTGTGGAAGATGGCTTCCAGCCTGGATGGATCAGGCAAGGAGAGGATCGGGTGCATGAATGTTCAAGGGATAGCCAACCCTTCTCTGAACTGATCAGAATGCAACTTGATCCACATCAACAGCTAGTCCTCTGCGAAGGGATAACTTGTGGCAGGTGGCAATATGTTCAATATACATTGGACAGAGAGAAGAGGTATGAGCTGTATGATTATCCGGGAATCTTGACACAGGCTGTGCTCAGCAGGGACAGGCAGGGATTGATCGGAAAATATGAATCTATCGTACGTCCTCCGGTGCCGGGGATTTACCGGTTTTCGGAACAAACGCGTACGATTACCCGTTTCCCGGTTGAGCGAGATGAGAGAATTGGTAACCATCCTGAAGAGGAACCCGATGTAATCTATGGATGGGTTCGTTATGGGCATGACATAATTCCGTACATGGACATGCACCCGAAGGGCGCAGAACAGGTGGTCATCTATCTTCATGGCGGACCTCATAATTGCCTGTTTGACAGCTTTAGTCCGGTCATCAGTGGATTATATCAAGCAGGAGTGCGGGTCATCGGGCTGAACTATCCCGGCAGTTCAGGGTTCGGCACGGATTACAGGATGCGCATTCAGAACGATTGGGGCGGCGTAGATGCAGATATCATCCAATTCATGCGGGAGCAGATGTTATCTTCTTATTCAAACGCATCTCTCTATGGAGTGAGCTATGGGGCTTATCTGGCATTGCTGGTAGCAGGTAAAAGTCCGGCGTTATGGAGTACTGTGGTTGCCTGTGCACCGTTTACGGATCTGGAAGGACTGTACGCAGGCGGAGGAGCGAAGCTGAGATCATTCTTGGAAACTGAAATCGGTGAGCTTTTGCATGATCAATCTGCTCTGCGGGATAGAAGCCCAACAGCTTATGTATCCGGACTCAGTGAGGTGGATATTCAGCTCATTCACGGTCAGGCTGATCAACTGTGTCCCGTAGAGCAGACGGAGAGGTTATATCTGGACATCATGGAAAACAAGCAAATGTCTGGAGCTGTAGGCAGGATTGAACTTCATATTGTACAGGATATGGCGCATGAGGCTTATTCGGAGCGAATCTGGGCGCAGAAGGCTGTTGATTTTCTAACCTACAGTAGAGTATCCACGTAAGATAAATACGTGATGTTGAAGCCGCAAATGCGGCTTTTTTGGCGATATTTAAGGTAATGATATGGAAAGGAAAAGCGGTTGGTGAAGTGTTGTTCGTGGTCTGGTGCATAGTTGGAGAGGTTAAGCGGATGAACATTAACATTTACAAGATGTCACATCCGGTTTAAGATGGCGTGAGCCGTTTAAGGTATATAACAATAGGATTAAGTATTAAAATAACGGTAAGTTGACAAGATGATATCTACAGAAAAGAGGGAATTCATATGAAAGTAGCCATTTTTGGAGCAACCGGAGCGATTGGCAAGACGATACTGTGGGAGCTGATGGATCGTGGGCATGAAGTGACAGCGGTGGTGCGTGACCCTTCGAAGGTTGAGATGGTTCATGAGCGTTTGCGTGTAGAACAGGGAGATCTGCTTAACCCGGATCAAGTGGCTGATTTTGCAGCGGGTCAAGAAGTGGTTGTGAGTGCATATGGACCGAAGTTCGGTGGAGAAGAAGAGATGCTGGAAGTGACACGTTCGTTGATCGAGGGTGTGCGCCGGGCAAAAGCAGGACGTCTGGTTGTAGTTGGTGGAGCGGGAAGTTTGCTAACCGAATCCGGTGATATGCTGATGGATACGCCGGGATTCCCGGAAGAAGTCAAACCACTGGCAAAAGCACATGCAGAAGCCTATGACCTGATTGAAGCATCAGGTATTCACTGGACCTACATGAGCCCTGCTGCGACAATCACAACAGGACGTCGGACAGGCCAGTTCCGGGTTGGCATGAACCGTGTGATTACGGATGATATCGGGGAAAGCTCGATTTCCGTTGGCGATTTTGCAGCGGCTTTGGTGGACGAACTGGACGATCCGCAATTTATCCAAGCTCGGTTTACGGTAGGTTATTAAGCGTAGACAGGCTTTGGAATGGATAATTTAATTTGAAGGTCTCGTACACGGAATCGATAGAGCTTCCAATGATGCATGGAGCGCATCATGGTAACTGGATGAGGTAAGAGGAAAGATAGCGATACACATACAGGATACAGCGTTTAGGTGCGAAGTTGTTGTTGCTTTTAGGTATGAGATGAGCTTGTCACGGGGAGGGATGAACATTGTTTATCGTAACCGCTGAACAGATGAGAGCTGTGGACGAGCATACCATTCAACAGCTCGGTATTCCGGCAGCAAGTCTAATGGAGAATGCAGGCCGCGCCATAGCCGAGGAAGTGATCAAGCTGTGCCGGGAAGGGCAGGCAGAAGGCCGGATTGAGGATTCAGAGCAGCTTGGCTATAGCAGCAAGACCGATGCTAGGCGGGCACACACCGGGCCCGGTGATCGGCAAGGTTATGGTGGCGACATCATCGCCGATCCGGCGCTGGTGATGGAGCGCCCGGGAGATCAGCAGTGGTACATGCTGATCGGCAAGGGCAATAATGGCGGCGATGGGCTAGTGGCCGCGCGCCATTTGGTTGAAGCAGGGCTTGGCGTGACATTGGTCTACGCCGATGCCCCTGATGCACTGCGGGGCGAAGCAGCAGTGCAACGGGATGCCGCTGCGAAGCTTGGCATCCCTGCTCTTGTCCACGGGCGCGAAGCCGTGGACTTCAGCCGGTGCACAGGCATCGTGGATGCGCTGCTGGGCACCGGCTCGCGGGGAGTGCCGCGCGGAGCTTACGCGGCGCTGATTGAGGCGGCGAACGACAGCGGCAAGCCGGTTGTGTCCGCCGATGTGCCAAGCGGGCTGGACGCCGACACCGGAGAGGTGTACGAGCCCTGCATTCAAGCCCGGGTTACCGTATGTCTCGCACTGCTTAAGCGCGGGCTCGTGCAGTACCCGGGCGCTTCTGCCGCGGGGCGCATTGTGGTGCGCGCCATCGGCATTCCCGCGCGGCTTGCGCCAGAGCATGGCCCCTCGGTCCGTCTGCTGACGGACGAGGTGCTGCGCGGTGCGCTGCGCGTGGATACAGGCCGCCTCCGAGCACCGGACGGCCACAAGGGCACCTACGGCCACGTGTTGCTGGCCGCAGGAAGTCTGCCGATGAGCGGCGCTGGCCTGCTCTCGGCCAAGGCCGCGCTGCGCGCAGGCTGCGGGCTCGCCACATGGGCGCTGCCCGCGGCACTGCTGCCGCATGTCATCGGCACCGTGCCCGAGCTCATGCTTGCTGCCGCCACCGATGGCGACAGCGGCGAATGGAACGCGGCTTCCGCCTCCGCCGTGCTGCGTCTCGCGGAGAGCCGCGACGTGCTCGCGACCGGCCCCGGCCTCGGCCGCTTCAAGGGCGACACAGACTGGCTGCGCCGTCTGTGGCAACAATCGGATCGTCCGCTCGTCATCGACGCGGACGCCCTCAACATGCTGGCAGACGCTGGCCCACATGGGCCTCGCGACTTGGGCCAGCGAAGTGCGGCGACAATCCTGACGCCGCACCCTGGCGAGATGGGCCGACTGCTGGGCATGTCGACCCAAGAGGTGCAGCGTGACCGTATTGGACACGCTGCAAAATACGCCCGCGAGCAGGGCGTAACCCTTGTGCTCAAGGGAGCACGAACGGTCATCGCAACGCCAACCGGCGAGGCGTACATCAACACCACCGGGCACGCCGGCATGGCGACTGGCGGTGCCGGAGACGTGTTGACCGGCATCATCGCCGGTCTGCTTGCCCAAGGGCTCAGCGCGGAGCAAGCCGCCGCGTTCGGCGTATATCTCCACGGACATGCCGCCGAACGTGCAGCACTGCTGCGCGGTGACCCATCGTCCCTGCTGGCCGGAGACATCATCGACGCACTGTGAGGATGGGGCAGGTGTGGGACAAGCTCATGGTTTTGGGTTACTGCCTATGCCGATTCATTTTCAAAATTGCAAGTGATCCAACGAACCAGCGCATCGGAGCATCAAAAGTAGATGAGTGCACGTTGATCATTGTCCATTATTCAATGATCAGTACTCATTGCTCAATGCCGAGTGCTCAATGCTCAATGTCATTGCCCTAACGAACCTGATACACCTTATGCCACGGTTTTATATCGAGGAGCAAAAGCTAACGAATCTCATCCACGTTATTTCTGTGTATTTCAGAGAAAACACTTGAAAAACCGGACTAAATTAGGGAATAGAGTGCCTGAGATTCATTAGATTTTATAATCTGCAATTAATGGCCCAATAAGGTTTGCACGGTTCGTTAAACGTTTGGATCTGAAACGCTGATGCCTTGTTATCTAAACTTGTTATCTATATAAGTTGAACTAAAGAATATTTACACTGGGCACTCTGGTGACAGAAAAATCTTCCGATCGCTGTTATCCCCAGTTTTTTATTCCTTTTATAAAGTGGAGAATCCGGGGATAGCGTACGCTTCCGAACCAGCTTTCTTTCAAGAAGCTTTTAGCTCCGCTTCTTCAGGTTCTTTCTGTCCTCTCTGTTTTGTGTAAATGTTTAGTTCAATCTTTATACTTTCATATCTTTGAAACGAATTAATGGTTAGATGGAACAACGATTAGTTACTGAAAAGGGGAGCCCTGTCATGATTCATGACCGAGGCTCCCCTTTATTTGTTTGTATGTTCACGCTACCTGATCCTGGCTCGCCTATAACCTGCCCATAACTTGCCTAAAATCTGCATCTAAACGATATCTAAACTAAATCCGACCTATGTCTGGCCGAATTTCTCCCGGCATCCTGCTTACAGCCTGAATCGCAGCAGTTCCTGATGCATCTCTGCACTGATATCTCGCAATGACTTCACCTTGATACTTGCATCAGCGAAGGAACGTTGTTGTTCCGACGTGGAGGCGGTGATCTCTTCACTGCTGGCAGCCGACTGCTCGGTGATGGCACTGATATTTTCGATGGCCTGTTGCACCTGTGTACTGAGTTCATTGGAGTGTTGCATGTCCTCAGCAAGCTGATGGATACCTGTACTAATGCGTTCCACACTTTCACGAATGGCAGAGAAAGATTCGCGAGTCTGGCCAGTGGCTTGTTCCTGTTCGCCGAATAACTGCATGCTCTGTGCTACAGAGTTCTTCACCTTATCCATGGAGGTTGTGATCTCGCCCACAGCCGCATAGATATGTTTGACCGATTGCGCAGATTGTTCGGCGAGTTTGTTCACCTCGCCCGCAACAACAGCGAAGCCACGTCCGGCTTCTCCAGCGCGAGCAGCCTCTATGGAGGCATTTAACGAGAGCATAGTCGTTTGTTTGGCAATCTCTGATACATATGCCGTCATTGTAGTGATTCGAACCGCGCTTTCTTCCAGTTCCCGCACCGTTTGTTCCACCTCGGACATCGCCATACGATTTACTTCGGCCAGGCGGAGTTGCTCCGCTACAGCCTTATTACCTTCCTCAACGGTAGTTAATACTTCACGACCATCGATCACCGATTGGGAAGTGGCCTCCAGATTGCTATTGAAAGTAGACTGCATTTTGTCCACAACCATCACCGTTTCACTCAGATCCTCGGCAATCTTTTGACTGCCAATCGACAGTTCCTCCGTGGTGCGGGATACTTGCTGCACAATCGCTTGGGCCGTATCATTGCCACGGTCAATATCTTGCGCCATCAGATCGACACGATGACCCGCTTCACCAATCGATTGAATAATGCCGCGGATATTATGAGTCATGATACCGAAGGAGCGACTCAGGTCATCGAGTTCATCTTTGCCCCGAGCTTCCGGTAATTGTCCGGTCAGGTCACCGTCCGCAATTTGTCCCGCGGCGTCTTTGAGTGTTCGAATACGCTTGGCGATCTGACGTGAAGTATACATATTAAACAGCATTACGGCGACGAGCAATACGATGGCTCCTACCAGAGCGGTTTGCCACGTTTGCTGAATGTCATGTTCCAAATCAACGGTGTATTGATCATAACGATCCCGAGTCATCTCATCTAACGAATAGATATCATTCTGTATGCCCCGAACCCGAGTGCTGTAACGTTTCGCTTCCGCACTGTTCATCGCGCTCATCGCTTCGGTGGCTCCCTCGTTGAGAGCTGTTAACTTCGTCTCGATGGACTGAATAAGTTGTAACTGCTGATCCGTTTCGAGTAATCCGTCCGTAAGCTCCTGAATCATCGTTTGGCCTTCATCCAGCAAGCGAAGTACGGCGTCCTGGTTTCCTGCTGTCATGGAGAATGAGTAGACGTCCAGCGCCTGCTGGGTCTGAATCTGATTGGCGTTCAGTTCACTCACCTTGAGCATGGCGGGTACCAGATTTTGATTTTTGGCATTCATGTTGAGCAATTGCATGATGATATAAGCGACTAGCACAAGGCATAGAAGTAGTGAAATTAGAGCATTAAGTATCAGTTTTCCCTGTAGTTTCATGTGCGTACCTCCTCGTATCCGATGGGTTATTGATCAAGCTTAATTTTGATTTGACCGGAAGAGATCTTTGCTTTCAGATCTTCGAAGGTTTGCTGTTGTTCATCACTGAGCGTGATATTATGTAGAGCAGTCAGACCCACGGCGTTCTCCGCCAGCCCCTCCACGATTTCCTTTTGAGGGAAGGTATGATTGTTTTGAACAAACGTGTTAACGGCATTATAGATAGAGACATCCACATTTTTCAGCATGGACGTAAGAATGGCTTTTTCCGCCAAAAAGAATTGATCGGTATCTACACCGATGGCGTATTTCCCTAATTTCTGAATCTCCGTCAGTGCGCCAACGCCTGTGAGACCGGCAGCAACGTAAATCACGTCAGCGCCCTTTTCCTGAATCATCTGTACAGCCAGTTGTTCACCGAGATCGGCATTACCGAAGTCCCCTGCGTAGACGACATCAACGGTTGCATCCGGCTTGACAGCCAGAACACCTTGCTTAAAACCCTGCTCGAAATTACGAAGGACCGGTATCTCTATTCCACCAAGGAAGCCAACATGATCTTCCGTTGAAGCCATAGCGGCAATAACACCTGCCAGATAACTTCCTTCTTCCGCCCTGAATGAAATGGAAGCAATGTTAGGCAGTTCGGACTGACTGTCAATCATGAGGAACTGCTGGTCAGGATATTTGGCTGCAACTTTCTCCATATCCGCTTGGACAGCATCACTCAGACCGATAACCAGATCAAATTTGGCTTTCGCAAACTCTTCAAATGCAGCTTCGGCATTGTCGCCGGGTTCACGATAGTCAAAGACAATACTTTTCTCATTTCTGGCCTGAACCAGTCCATCAAAAGCAGCATCATTAAAAGAACGGTCACCCAGACCCACTTCCGTAAGCACGATCCCGACCTTTGTTCTCGTGTCTGTTGCCGTTGTTGTATTATTGACTGAACATGCCCCCAGGATCAGTACCGTCAGGATCATCATTAGGGTGAGACCTAGACCTGCGCGTCTGTTCTTGTTTGTTTTCATGTGTGTTACCCTCATTTCTGTAGTCGCATTTTTCTGTTTTGCATGGTTCCTTAGCTCCAGGGAATGACGTGTACATGATGACACGTATGGTGAGGATTTCCCTTTATCTATATCGGTCAGAAAGACACTGTGATTTATGGTATGTAGTGAAAATTTACGGAAAAATAAATATTTTTCATGAATTATACATTATTTTTACATTTCTCTGGTTAAAAAGGAGCATCAATAACTACAGTATGTTGTTTACTGACGTTAAAAGTCCAAAAAAGGCACAAGAGAGATGACATGAATCATCTCTCTTGTGCCTTAAAATTTCACCCTATACGGATGATAAGTTGATCATCCTAATATAAAAATTACGCGAGTTTTACCAAGCCGCAATCGAGCCGTCGGCTCGGGTTTCCGTACCCCCGCATAATACGCCATTGTCCGGGTTGCGCCAGATGATCTGACCACGTCCAAACTGGGATGGATCGAGTGCCACTTGAATATCATGTCCTTTGCGGGCGAGTGCCTGTGCAATGTGCTGTGGGAACCCCGGTTCCAGGAGAATTGTTTTGCCCTTCGTCCACTGCCAGCGTGGAGAATCCAAGGCGGCCTGTGGGTTCAGGTGATAATCAATCGTATTCATGACCACCTGTACATGCCCCTGCGGTTGCATGAAACCACCCATGACACCGAATGGCCCAACCGCTTCGCTGCCGCGGGTGAGGAACCCCGGAATGATGGTGTGATAGGTTCGTTTGCCCGGCTCCAAGGCGTTTGCATGATTCGGGTCCAGTGAGAAATTATGTCCGCGATTCTGCAAGGCAATGCCTGTCCCCGGAACGACGAGTCCAGATCCGAAGCCCATGTAGTTACTCTGGATAAAGGAAACCATGTTGCCTTCACCATCCGCCGTAGCCAGATAGACCGTTCCACTTGCTCGTGGATCACCTGCCTCAGGTGCACGTGCGGTATCACCAATGAGTTTGCGCCGTTCTTCCGCGTATACCTCGGACAGCAGTTCCTCCACCGTGACACCCATTTTGCGTTCTTCGGTAATATATTTCTCCCCATCGGCAAATGCCAGCTTCATGGCTTCAAGTTGCCGATGATACGCCAGAACAGATTCTTTCTCGTCGAATTCGTAACCTTTCAGCAGATTAAGCGCTGCCAGAGCAATCAGTCCTTGTCCATTCGGCGGGATCTCCCATACATCGTATCCACGATAGGAGACAGAGATGGGATCCACCCACTCGGGCTGGAATGCCGCCAGATCATCTTTGGTCAGATAACCACCGTGTTCTGTCATATAGGAATGAATGCGCTCTGCCAGTTCTCCTTCGTAAAAGTCTCGCGCTTCGCTCTCGCCAATCTGGCGCAAAGTCGCCGCATGATCCGGCGAGCGCCACATCTCTCCAGCTGCGGGAACACGCCCGCCTGGAGCAAATGTCTCAAACCACGCACGCCCTGCTTCCGCATCACCCTGGCGTGCATAGACCTCGGCTGCCCTTGCCCAGTGGCGGGCCAGCCCAGGCGCAAGCGGATAACCTTCCTCCGCATAGCGGATGGCCGGTTCCAGCGCTTCCGCCAGCGTGAGCCGCCCGAAACGGCGGCTTAGCTCAGCCCAACCCGCCGGTGCGCCAGGCACCGTCACCGGAACAACCCCAAGCTTCGGCATCTCCGTATAGCCTGCCGCTTGAAGCGCCTCAATGGATATGCCCTGAGGCGCAGGGCCGCTGGCATTCAGGCCATGCAGTTTGCCCTCGGTCCAGACGAGGGCAAAAGCATCGCCTCCAATGCCATTGGACGTTGGCTCCAGCACCGTGAGTGCTGCCGCAGTTGCAATGGCGGCATCGATGGCATTGCCGCCTTTTTTCAAAACATCCAGACCGGCTTGTGCAGCCAGTGGCTGAGACGTGGCGACCATGCCTTTTTTCGCATACACAGGCACGCGGTAAGAGGGGTACGGTTGGTAGAGTGGATCGAAGTTCATCAGGTTGTTCAGCTCCTTGTCGCTAGATGTCAGGTTCAGGTATAACCGGTCATACTCCTAACCCTCTTCGCAACTGGACAACCGATATCCTGCCACACCTGCCAAATCCAACCTGACATCAGCCTATGTCGTTACCATATCGCCACCATTTACATGAATGCATTCACCTGTGACGTAAGATGAATCGCGGGAAGCGAGATAAACGTAGGCTGCCGCCAGTTCGTAAGGCTGACCAGCCCGACCCATAGGCGTATCTGTTCCAAATACCTGTACATCCTCAGCGGAGAAACTGGCAGGGATGAGCGGTGTCCAGATGGGTCCCGGGGCGACGGAATTCACACGGATTCCCTGTGCAGCGAGCGATTGGGCGAGTACACGAGTCAGCGATACGACGGCTCCTTTGGTAGAGGAGTAGTCGATCAGTTGAGTGTTACCTTTATATGCCGTAATGGAAGCCGTGTTGATGATGGAGGCACCTCTGCACAGATGGGGGAGAGCGGCCTGAATCAGAAAGAAATAGGCGAACACATTCGTCTGAAAGGTGTGATACAGCTGTTCTTCTGTAATATCAACGATGCTTGGCTGCACATACTGTACGCCATGATTGTTGACCAGAATATCGATCTTCCCGTAGGTTTCCATGGTTGTGCGAATGACGGCTTCACAGTTTTTCTTTAAGCGGAGATCAATCTCGATTAATAGACAGCGCTGTCCCAGTTCTTCGATCCGTTCACGAGTCCTTTCGGCATCTGTCCGTTCATATAGATAAGCAATGACGATATCCGCACCTTCCTTGGCAAAAGCGATGGCGGCCGCCCGGCCAATTCCACTGTCACCACCCGTAATAATGGCAACCTTACCTTGGAGTTTGCAGCTGCCGATATAGGCAGGATCTTCACTAATTGGTTCAGGCACCATCAGGGTTTCCAGACCGGGTTGCTGGTCCTGATGCTGGGGTGGAAAGGCCAGCTTTTGCTCCTTGCATACCGTTTTCTCACCATAAAAAGGATAGACAGGATTCATGCGCTTTACATCCTCCTCGAACGTTCATTGATACGGATAACCTATGCATTCGCCCAGAAGAAGGTGCGGGAGGAAACAGCAGAGCGGTTGTTTTTTGCACAGAATATACCATAATAAGGATAGATCCTTAAATCGATGGAGGTGTCAGGAGCCACATGAATATTCAAGGAATTAATCATTTGTGCTTTTCCGTATCCAATCTGGAGCGGGCCATTACCTTTTATGAGCAGGCTCTCGGTGCCCGAATTCAGGTGAAAGGACGCAAACTGGCTTATTTTGAGCTTGCCGGTCTGTGGATTGCCCTGAATCAGGAGGATGTTATTCGCAACTATACGGAACGAACCTATACACATATTGCATTTACCGTTACAGAAGAGGAGTTCGACGCGTCTGTGCAGCAGCTGCGAGCAGCGGGGGCGGACATTCTGCCCGGAAGGCCAAGAGATCCGCGGGATGCATTATCTGTATATTTTACCGATCCGGATGGTCATTTGTTTGAACTGCATACAGGTACGATGAAGCAAAGGCTGGATTATTATCGCGAAGACAAAGCTCATATGACCTTTTATCCGTGAGTTCATGTGCAAATCGAGAAAATCTGGAATTATAACTCACATATCTATTGTCTAAACATTGGCATTACCTATAATATGGACAAATGGTACCTTAATTTACCAATGTTAAATTCGTTGGTTCAATTCCAAGGAGGTTTGTCATGATTCAGTTCCCCAAACCGGATGTTGAGCAATATTTTCAGACTTACCGTATTTCGCATTTTGCCGTTTCGGCAGACGAGAAACGTTTGTTCATGGACAGCAATCTGAACGGTCAGCCGAATATTTGGGCGATGGATTTGCCTGGGGGATACCCGTATCCTTTAACGTACTTGAATCAGAGCAGTCAGTTTATTAAAGCAGACCCGCAAGGACGTCATCTTCTTACCGCGTTTGATCGGGATGGAGATGAGAACTATCATCTATATGCACTCCCACCCGAGGGTGGTGTCCCACTGCCTGTAGTTCCGGCAGAACCGAATGATCGCTGTTATTTCGCTGATTTATCCGAGGATGGACAACGTCTCTATTATGTCACCAGCGCGGGTAATCCGAATTATCTGAATTCACGCCGCATCGATCTGGAGACAGGGGAAGATGAACTGTTATATAGTGGGGAAGAGGTTACGAGCAGCCTGTTTGCTGTAAGTCCTGACGAGAAGAGTTATGTTATTTTAAAAATGTACTCCAATACGTATCAGACGGCGCATCTGTATCGTAATAATGAAGAAATGGTGATTCTGCCAGCTTCAGAACGTCATAGTCAGGTTTCCGATCTGATTTTTGCAGATGACAATCGTCTTCTATTCATTACCAATGATGACTCCGCATACGCCTATGTGGCTGAGTACCGTATCGATACCCGCGAATTCCGTTTATTGTGCAGAATCGAAGGGGAAGATGTGGAGTTCATCCGCTGGCATCAGGCTTCCGAGACCTTATATTTCTGGACACTTACAGGGCCGGAGAATCGTATGTACGTATTGGGCAAAAATGCCGATGAGCCTCGGCGCATAGAGATGCCGCTGGATACGATAGAGCAGGTGAACGTTACGAAGGCTGGCAATGTGTATATCCTCGGACGTGGAGCGATCCAACCGCATAACATCTATCGCAAAATAGCAGGTGCTGAGTCCTGGGAGCCGCTCACTGCCAATCGTGTAACCGGACTGGACCCAAGCGATCTCGTGTACCCTGACGTTATTCGGTATAACTCCTACGACGGACTGGAGATCGAAGCTCTCTTGTTCAAAGCAAAACCAGAGCAGGCCAATGGCTACACCGTATTTTGGCCTCATGGTGGGCCGCAAGCATCCGAAGCGAAGTTTTTTCGGCCAATGTTCCAGATGATGCTCGCTCAGGGCTATCATGTCTTTGCACCGAATTTCCGGGGCAGTACCGGATATGGAGCGGAATTCGTCAAGATGGTTGAGCGTGATTGGGGTGAGGGCCCAAGACTGGACTGCGTTGCCGGGATCAACTGGTTGTTTGATCAGGGAATTACATCGCCAGAGCGGTTATTTGTGGTAGGTGGAAGTTATGGGGGATATATGACCCTGTTATTGGCAGGTCGCCATCCGGAGCTCTTCCGGGCTGCGGTCGATATTTTTGGGCCAAGTAACCTGTTCACATTCCTGGAATCCGTACCGGAAGACTGGAAACCGATGATGGATAACTGGCTGGGTGATCCGGTCCGTGACCGCGAACGCCTAACGAAGGATTCACCGATTACGTATCTCGATCAGATGGTTAACCCAATGCTGGTTATCCAGGGTGCTAATGATCCAAGGGTCGTGAAGGCCGAATCTGATCAGATCGTGGCTGCGCTCCAGTCCAAGGGAATTGATGTGGAATACATCGTTCTAGATGATGAGGGTCATGGCTTCTCGAGGAAGACAAACGAGATTCTCGTGTACCGCCGGATGCTGGAGTTTTTGCAGAAACATCAGGAGTCACCCGTTGCACAAGCTTAAGTTGAGAGATTCCATCGTTGACTGAAATATAGTGAGATGACAAAAACCGCTAAAGATCTTCATTGATCTTTGGCGGTTTTATGCGTATGCCCGGATGTTGGGCGATATATATGGAACGATACATACGTTAGTTTGGAGGGCCGCTATCCATTGAGCGACCTGTCCAAATCTACTAACTAATCTACTAATCCAGCAATGCGACAATCGAATTAATGGACTGCTGCGCCCACTGTGCAAAAGGCAGGTCGGCTGCCCATGTCACTTGTCCTGTCGCTTTGGCTTCCCCCCACCACAAGATACGTTGATAGAGCAGATGCATGCTGAGACGTGTGCGGAAGTGTTGGCATTTCTCCTCATCTGCTGCACAGACCAGATCCCGGTAGCAGCGAAGGAACTGTGCGGCCAGTTCTGGTTGACCCTCACGAACATACCTGGTGGATATTTTGGTTAGGTCAGCTGTGCCGTCTCCGAAATAGGCGGTTGTAAAATCGAACAGACCACTAATCTGCCACCCTGAAGAACGGCCGTCCGGATTTTGAATCAGAATATTCTCGACCTTGAAGTCTCCCATGACAAAACCCGGAACAGCTTTGGACCGAAATGCCGGTTCAGCATTCTTGAATTGCTCATCCACCCACTGAACATCTTCATCCGTAATCACCGAGTACTGTTCAGCATCATGTAACCAGTGACGAATGGTTCCGTACAACCAGTCCAGATAATCGCCTGCAAAGGAAACAATCTGCTGTGCTACAGGGTCATATTCCCCGGCATCAGGCACCTTCCAGCGGTGCAGTTCAGCCAAAGTATGGGCAAACATACAGGCGATCTCTTCCTGGTCTTGCTGTGACAGTGAATCCTGGAATGCTGGATCATACAGGTGATTCCCGGGCAGGCGTGGCATTATGGCATAACTCCAGCCTAGCAGATGGGTATCTTCATGTAATAAATATGGATCAGGGACAGGAATGGACGTATGTTTTGCCAGTTGTTCTACAAAGAACTTTTCTTCCTGTAACTGTCCTGCATATAAAGGATTGCCTTTCAGAATATACTCTCCACGGGAAGAGCGAATGAGCAGTGTCTGACCCATAACACCTTTATCTGTTCGTCGATAATCTTCAAGGGTTCCCAGATCAAGCTCATTCAGCGCATCCTGCAATGGAACTGCGGCCACTTCGCCAAGTTGATTGGAACCAAAATATATACGGGTTGTCATATGGCCGACCCTCCTGGGTTTTAGTCCTCATTCTCTTCGTCAGACAGGTCATACGTATCCTCATCAACCAATCCACGGATGAAAGCTTCAAAATTCGGCGCAAGATATGTAATCTCATAATCATTTTCCTGATCCACATGAACTACACAGGGTTCACCTTCAGGGCCACAGAAGCGATAATCCAGCATAACGACATCATGACCAGCGGATGGACAATCACAGATCACAATCCCCAGGTCGGGGTATCCCCAATCCTCGATCATGAACCGACTTCCCAGCTCACCAGCGAGTGCGTATATTTTATCGTGTCCAATTCCCATAATGCTTGAAATGGCAATGTGATCCTCAGCCCAGGAAGTCGCTTCTTTGGTGGGAAATACAGTGAGCGCAGGGATACCGCCGTTTTGCGTATTCATCAGTTGAATATAGGATGCGGGCAGCCTGTAACCTAATTCTTTCTCAATAGTCAAAATCTCTTCTTCATCAAAAGGTTCTGATACATGATTGTCCTGCGCATAATCACTCTGTACCCAGAACGTTGCGGGATCATAAGTCCCTGAAGCGGCTCTTAGATGGTTCTGTGTACCGCTCTGCTCCAATGCTGCGATATTCTCTTCATGGCGTTGACGATCCCGCCGCATCTTCTCAGCGAAAGGTCGAATCTGACTTAGAAATTCAAGGGTTGATTCATCATGTGGCTGAAGTTCGTTAGCTCTCTCAAACGCCAATAGTGCTTGTTCATAGTTGGCGATATAACAGTACGCGTACCCTAAGCGATATTGCCAGAGCGGGTCGTTTACCCCTTGCTCCTCGACAGACAACAGTTGTTTAATGGCTTCGCGGTAACGTGTGTCATTGTTATAGGCTCTGGCGAGTTGACCAATCAGATTATAATCCCGCTCTGAGACGGGGATTCGTTCAATATGTTCAATAATGAGACTGAATTGGTCCTGCTCATGCCACAAGTTGATTTGTTCCAGCAGTTCTCTTTCCATGAATAGGCCTCACTTCCGTAGAGGGGTATGAATCTCTTTCAAAACTATCTTACAAGGTTAAGAGACAAAAAAACACTCCCGCATGCAGATAGCCATGAAGGCATTCTATCAAAGGGAGTGCTTTAATTTGTGTTTATTTATACCGGATATACTCAAGTAGTAGGTACTCGATCAGAAGATTTTACAAATCGTCAAATCCGTTATCGTCGCCAACTTTACCGTAGTTACGGGATTTAGCTTCGAAGAAGTCGGTTTTGGTTGCATTCAATGCTTCATCGGAGAATGGTTTAATCCAAGGCATGCAGTTTACATCCACACCTTCATATGCTTTTTCCATACCCATCAGACGCAGGCGTTTGTTGGCGATGTACTTGATGTAATCTTCCAACTCGTTCAGGTCAATACCGCGCACGTTGCTGAGTGTGTAATGTGCCCAGTTGGTTTCAAGCTCAACAGCACGATGGATTGTTTTGTATACGTAGTCCATGTTCTCAGGTGTGTTCAGTTCAGGGAAGTCCACCAGCAACTGTTTGTACACTTCAGCAAAGAAGTAACAGTGTTGGTTTTCATCCCGCTGGATATAAGAGATCATCTGGCTGGTTGCCATCATTTTCTGGTCACGGGCCAGATTGTAGAAGAAGGCAAACGTACTATAGAAGAAGATACCTTCGAGTACCAGATCGGCTACCATAGCCTGGAAGAACGTCTGTGGAGACGGCTCGTCCCGGAATGTTTGGTAGATGTCTGCGATGAAACGGTTACGGTCAAGCAGGACTGGATCATGTTTCCAGTATTCAAAAATTTCCTTTTGCTCCCGATCAGATACGATCGAAGACAGGACGTAGGAGTAGGATTGGTTATGAACGACTTCCTGTTGTCCGATAATGGCCGAGATCGCTTCGAGTGAAGAATCAGTAAAGTAACGTTTTACGTCACCAACAAACATCGTCTGCATGGAATCAAGTACCGCGAGCAGAGAGATGTTGATTTTAAACGTACGTTGCTCTTCCTCGTCCAGTTGAGCAAACTGGGAAGCATCTTTGGACATTGGAATCTCGTCTGCGATCCAGTGGTTAAGCAGCAGTACTTTGTACAATTTGTACATATGAGGCATACGAATGTCGTTCCAGTTCAGGATACCGGAGCATTCACCTTCAATAATACGGGTTGATTGGTTAGGGGCTTCGGTGTTGAAAATTTTCTGTACTTGCATTGTTCCGTTCACTCCTTGAATGAATTTACACTTTATAACTACGATGACAGAACAACCTTCCGATCGCTGTTATCCCCTGATTTTTTTGATTCCCTCTTTTAAAGGGAAAATCCGGTGATAAAGGCGAAGTGTATGCTTCCGAAGTAGCTTTCTTTCAGAAAGCTTTTAGCTCCGCTTCTTCAGCTTTGTTCTGTCCTCTTCGTTATCGTGTAATCATTAATTCTTTTATATATATTAGGGTTGTATAATGTGGCATCTATATCAACATCTTGCGATGCTGTGATCGTGTTTTAGGCAAAAAAGAACCAGGGCAACGCCATTTTGCAATCAAAACAGGATGCCCTGGTGGTCACCTCGAATCTAGTAAATCTTCTCTACCATGGATAAAACGTAACTTGCGCAAAAATCAAGATTCTTCAATCGTTAATGCCCGGCTACGAACATAATAAGTTGATTTCATGCCGGCTCTCCAGGCGTGCAGATGCAATTCCAGGAATTCTGTTGCTTTAATATCTGGTCGAACGTAGAAGTTGAAACTTTGTCCCTGATCGACGTGGCGCTGACGGGCAGCCGCCATATTAATGGAAGCATGTTGATCCACCTGGAACGCCGTTTGGTAATAAGGGCTTGTTTTTTCGGACAGATCCGGAGCCGGATTGGCAATTTTGTAAGTTGTTTTCTCTTCATAAGATAACAGCTCATAGAGCGGATCAATACTAGCCGTTGAACCGGCAATAATGGACGTGGAACCATTAGGTGCAATGGCGAACAACCAAGCATTACGTACACCGTTTTGTCGTACTTCGGCTTGCAGTTCTTTCCACTGTTCGGTTGTCACGAACTCGCCTACGCGCTCACCTGATGTGTACTCGCGTTGGTCGAAGTAATGACCACTTTCCCAATCGGAACCTTTGAATTTCGGATAATGTCCTTTTTCTTTGGACAGCTCCATACTGGATTTCACGAGCAGGTAGTTGATTTTTTCATACAGATTATCGTTATATGTTACAGCTTCTTCAGACTCCCAATGAATACCTTCGAGAGCAAGCAGGTGGTGAAGTCCAAACGTTCCCAGACCGACTGCGCGATATTGGCTGTTGGTATATTGGGCTTGCAACACTTCAATGTTGTTAATGTCGATAACGTTGTCCAGCATGCGCACCTGAATTGGAACGAGACGCTCCAATACATTATGAGGTATAGCACGTGCCAGATGGATGGAGTTCAGGTTGCAGACAACAAAGTCGCCAGGCACTTTGGAAATCACGATGCGAGTTTGTCCATCCTTGGTTACGAGTTCTTCCTTTTCAATTACAGTGGCAGACTGGTTCTGCATAATTTCGGTACACAGGTTGGAGGAGTATACCATACCGTGTGCACGGTTAGGATTCGAGCGGTTAACCGTATCCCGGTAGAACATGTATGGCGTACCTGTCTCCAGTTGGGATTTCAGTACACGCTTCATGATGTCAATCGCCTGTACTGTAATCCGGGACAGCAGTGGGTGATTCACCGCTTCTTCGTATTTATCACGGAACGCACCTTCGCCAAAGGACTCATCATAGAAATCTTCCAGTCCGAGTGCACGACCATTCTCGTCCTTCCAGCCCATCACTTTCTTTGTTTCGTGCGGACAGAACAGGCTCCATTCGCCACGGGTGGATACCCGCTCCATGAACAAGTCAGGCAGACAGATGCCGTGGAATACGTCATGCGCACGCATACGCTCGTCACCGTTGTTCAGCTTCAGATCGAGGAAGGCCAGAATGTCTTTGTGGAAAACGTCCAGGTACACGGCAATGGCACCTTTACGCGTACCGAGCTGGTCTACGCTGACCGCTGTATTGTTCAGTTGGCGAATCCAAGGGATTACACCGGAACTTGTATTTTGGTGACCACGGATATCCGAACCACGAGCTCTGACTTTGCCGAGGTAAACGCCGATGCCGCCACCCATTTTGCTCAGACGAGCTACATCCGTGTTGGAATCGAAGATACCTTCGAGTGAGTCGTCCACCGTATCAATGAAGCAGCTGGAGAGCTGACCGGCTACTTTTTTACCTGCATTGGACATCGTAGGAGTAGCTGCGGTCATGTACATGTTGCTCATTGCCCAGTATGCTTCCTTGACGAGATCCATACGTTTCTCGGCAGGCTCTTGGTGCATTAGGAACATGGCGATAACCATATAACGCTCTTGTGGCAGTTCCATTACTTTTCCATCAAAATCGTGTGCGAGGTAACGTTCTGCCAGTGTGAGCAAGCCGATGTAATCGAAGAGCAGATCGTTGCGGTAGTCAATGCACTCAGCAAGTTCGTCGATCTGTTCTTTGGTGTAACATTCCAGCAATTCTTCGCGGTAGATGCCTTTCTTGACGAGATCTACAAGAAGGGGATGGAATGCGCCATAAGGCTCGTCAGGGTAAGACTTGTATCTGCGGTTGGTAGCCGCTTTTTTGTACAGGGAAGTGAGCAGGGAGCGTGCCGCTGCAAATTTCCAATTAGGCTCCTCTTTGGTTACCAGTTCCAGTGCGCTCATGATAAAAGCGTTGCTGATTTCGTCTCCGGTAACTTCATCACGGCGGAGCTTGCTGTTTACCCCACGTACCAGACGTTCCTTGTCCAGCATTTCCAGTCCTTCCAGAGTACGGTCGGCATACACCGAGATGCGCATATCATCAAAGGCAAGCTGGCGGTTGTTCGGCTTGGTCACAACTTGTGGCATGAATATTCCTCGCTTTCGCATGTTTAAGAGATAAATTGGAGAAATTCTTTATATAAAGAATTGAGTGTCGTCTTACGGTGAGAAAAAGGTAAAGGTTGCTTTTGGCAGACTGAAACGGCGGTGACAAGTCATGTCTTAAATCGCTCAACTTGAGGAGCACAAAACAGCACAATGCAGAACATGCTCATATAAAAAGCATTCTCCCCGCCTCGCGGCTGAAAATGCCCATGGATGCTCTGGCTTCCTTACTGTCTTAGAAGTTCTGGATATCGACAGAAAAGGGTGCTTATGTAAGCTTTTGTCTATTGCAGATATGCCTGTAGTTTGAGGATACCGGATGCAGTCCAAACAGCCCCGTTAACCTCCATGTCAACTCTGTTTCGAGAAAGCGATTTACACCTACAGGGACGTGCCTTTGGAGGTGATTTCATCCTGTTTTTCGCGAGAATGCAGAAGGTGACTAATAGAAGCGGAGAAATCTAGTGTTACTACATTTTGTAGCTGTCAACATACTGTAACCCAACATATTGTGTTTGTAAAGTGGGCCGATACAGTAAAACGTAATTCCGAGTATACCATTTAAGCCAGGAATCCGCAAAGGAAAAGGACTGGAAGATTTGAAGATTTATCAAAAAAAAATTTTGACCAATTTGAATGACGTCATCACGTCAGTTTGAATTGTAACGCATTCAACTGGTAGAATAAAAATAGTCAAAAATCGACTAAAATCAGCGGCAGCGGTTGTTCACGGGGCCCAGAGGAGGCGGAGCAAAATGGCAATAGCAGAAGTGACTGTAATTCCAATCGGAACGGGTACAACCAGTCTAAGCAGTTATGTGGCGGACATGCAAAAGGTATTGGAACATCAAAGGGGCATTACATATCAGTTAACTTCCATGAGCACCATTATTGAGGGACCGCTTAACGAGATCTTTACAGCAATTGCGGCTCTGCATGAAGCGCCGTTTTTGTCAGGAGCTCAGCGCGTTTCCACATCCGTCAAAATTGACGACCGTCGTGATAAACCGGATGCCTCAAGTATACAGAAGTTACAATCGGTTCAGGATAAACTGACGTCACTTCAGGCAAGACCTAATTAATGGTTTAGTATAAACATCCGTATATACGGTTATTTGGTATGTTATAAGTCATTAATTAAAGGCTAGATTGTGTCTGTCTGTCTGTGTAGTTAACGTGAATTTCTGACATCTATAAACTGAAAGACACAAAAAGACCAGCTTAACGTTCATTAAGCTGGTCTTTTTGTCTACTCATTTAACATTTTAATTAATCTGCAACTACCAATGAGGCTCCAATCAACGTGGCGTTGGTGTAACCACCGCCAACATTTTCAAAAGAGAAGTTGGTAATTGGCGCACCGATAACCGTGGCATAATCACCATCAAGCAAATCTCCGGTCATTGCAGGATATAACGCTATAATATCGTTTCCGTTCTCATCCATGACATGAACGATAGAGAAAGTTGCTCCGAGAGAGCTATCTTCTTCAACGGAAATGACTTCCCCGTTAACTTGTACGAAAGTATTGTAATAGTTGGCTACATTTTTATTCAGATGACGGGTCGTTACATTGGAGTCAACGAGCCCCTGTACCTTTTTGCTTAGTTCTGCCGTAATGGCAGGGAATACATCGTTATGTTTACCAAAGAAATCATAAGATGCCTGCTCCATAAAGGCTGTGTCTTCTGTAATGTACGGAGTTAACTCATTAAAGAAATCGGCAGCTGATGCTGTGGCAGATGAATTTCCAGTCGTTGCAGTTGGTGCTGTTTGCTCCAGAGGAGCAGTAATGCTTAGGGAATCAAGGATATCTTTGATCTCATCCTGATTATAAGTATCCTTGGCGTAGGTTAACGTCATGGTATAGAGTTCTGTATTGGTCGGAATCAGATACTGCACAAGGATAACATCTGTACCCGAGGAATGCTTATAGGCTCCTTCCAAGACACCAGCGCTATATTCTTTATAAGACTTGTTCGTGTAGCTGGTTTTTTTATAATCGGAAATGCCGATGCTTGAACCGCTTTGTGTGTAATAATCCACTATATTATTGGCGTATTCTTCAGGATTAATTGAACCGGTTGAGCTGGCCTCAATCGTCAGATTCATATTATCTGCAAATGTGACTGATGAAGATTGGTCTGAAAAAGCAGCTTTAATGGATGGAGCATTCATTTGACTTGTATCTACGCTTTTCCAGGATTCAGGATATGCAAAAGAAAATCCTTCTCCACGATATGTAGTGTATTTCGTAGCTTTTGCTTCTGTTGAGACAGTTTCAGTTGCCTTGGATGCTTCGGACGTTTGGCTATTGGTTGTTGTGTTTGTTTCTGAATTACCACAAGCACTAAGCAATGTGGCTAATGCCAAAATCGTAATAAGTTTCTTCATTATGTCTAATTTCTCCTAATGTGCTTCCCATCGGTTGGGATTTTTTCTAAGGTCATCATTTCGTTTGGGATAATCTAGTTTAGGTGGTGAGCATAGAAACTCCTTTCTACTTTATTAGTAAAATAATAACATAAATAAAGATTTCAGTATTCGTAATTACTAAAAAGGTAATTTATCTGTATTTAACAAGTTAGAAGCAATAATATACCGTAAGGGTTCCATTTTGAACGATAGTACATACATTTGGTTGATATAACCGTGGGATTTATTTATGAATTAAACATATATGAACATAACATGCCGACTTAAGAACTAACCCTTTATGTAGGTGCAATTAACGAATAGTCGGTGGAAAAAAACAGCCCATTTTCGACCTGAGCCCGGTCCCATGTGTGATTGGTGCATATAGTGAACTGTACCTCAAATCAAAGGAGGGGTTTACATGAGTGGAGTAGTAGGTGGATACGGCGGCGCATGGACATCGACTGGCGCGATTCTGGTTCTTTTCATTTTGTTGGTCATCATCTCTAAAGCATTCTTGATCTAATAAACCGCTTGGACCCTAATATATTGGTAAAGGAGGGTTCTGTATGAGTGAAGTAGTCGGAGGCGCAGGATACGGCGGCTGGACATCGACTGGAGCAATCCTCGTTCTGTTCATTCTGCTCGTAATCATCACTAAATCTTTCTGGGTATAATATGGTGAGCTCTGCCGGGCAACCGGTGGGGTTTTTTTTCTAGAGGACAAGCATGGTGGAGAGCCAGGAAGATAAGATAGCTTGTGGTTGAACGGAAGAATTGGTGGAATTCAAGAAAAGGAAGGATGGCGTATGCTTAGAAAATGGGGAAGGTACCTAATGGCTAAACGCCCATTTTGTCAAAATGAGGGCGATAGCCCGGTCCAGAGGTAGGCTGAATACATAGCTTAGGGGTGTAGGCAAATGTTAAGGAGGAATGAACAATGAGCGAAGTAAAACCGAATTCACCGAACGGACAGGGACACGTATACGGACATACGGGAGGTTATGAGCATATGCAAGGATACCAATACACAGGTCATGAAATGCATGGGTATGGATATGGTTGTGGAACAATGCCAATGGGATATGGCTATGGATACGGACACCAGCCAAATCAAGCTCCAATGATGCATGGTTATCACCAGGGTTGTGGAGTATCCTATGGTCATGGCGGCGGAAGCTGGGGTTCCATGGGTACGATCCTCGTACTGTTCATCTTGCTGGTTATCATCTCCAAAACGATGTTTATCTAAGTATTTGTGAGTGCAAGGAGACTTTGCTGATCGTGGATCGTTACAGTAGGTGCTCTAAATAAACTCCGAGTTTGAGTTCCATGTTGGGGCATAACGTACCTATGATTCAGAAAGGGACAGCGTAGGATTTCATCCTGCGGTGTCCCTTTTTTTATTAGAATTAAGTGAAGGAGCGTTGGGATTACTTTCTTTAACGAACTCCACAGCCTCTATTCCATGAATTTTTGCCATTTCACAAGTTTAACGAATCGTGGACGTCTTATTATCTGAATCTGGGCATGATTGGAGCCTATATTCATAAAGTGACATGGATTAACGTGGCTGAGATTCGTTAGATTTTACATAGCACAGAAATCCTTAATATAAGGTGTGCAGGATTCGTTAGCGTCTGGTGAGCGTAAACATTTGCTTTAGAGGCCGGGGTTATTTGCACAATTGGAGAAGTAAGGAAGTGGGAGAACGGAAAAGTTTTAAAAGCAGAGCCGAATTTATCTGGTTAGTCTGATAAGTGGAAGGAAGATTTTTCTCAATTGTGGAGGCCGATGGTTTTGTAGATGTTGCTAAATTGGATATGTAGACATGGATAAACACCCGGAACCCAATTCCGGGTGCTTTGTGTATGTTTTCAATCTTCTCAAGAATAAGTGATATCCAAAACAACAAAAGCCCTACCTCTCTTTTGTCCTTGCGGCTCCGATGACCGCGCCAGTGTGAATGGGAACATCTTGTGAAACTCTGTACTACCGGGTTATTGTGATTCAGGTTCTTCAATCTTCATAGGTTAATTGTGCTTAAAGTTCGCTGCGGTCGCAGCATGAAGAAAATATTCCGGGGTTTAAAGAAGACAGAAATCATATGAGGTTGTTTAATACAACTCTTATAGTATACCACAGGTTGTAATTAACTGCAATAAAAAGGAAAGCGCGACCAGAGCAACATGTTTTCGGACTGTTTTTATGTTAGAAAGTGAAAGGTTAGTTTGAAAAGATACAGAAATTTTTTCAGACTATTTCTTCATAGGGGTAATCCTCTTCAAAAGATTCTGCGTAGGTTATAATAAGAGGGAAGAAACAGAAAGGGGCCCTCGCATGACTGAATCGATGGAGGACAGCAGGTTAATGCGGCAGATCGCGGAACGTGATGCCTCCGCACTGGAGCTTTTATATGACCGTTATGAGCGAGCGGTGTATTCTTTTGCCTACCGGATCGTTGGTGATCCCATGACGGCAGAAGAGACCGTTCAGGAACTTTTTATGCGGGTCTGGAATAATGCTGAACGTTACGATGCCTCACAGGGAAAGCTGACCACATGGATGTTTGCGATTACGCGTAACATTGCAGTGGACATGCTGAGGCGGAAATCAAAAGGGGCAGCGACTACTTCAGTTGAACACGAGAAACTGGCGGCTTATGCCGATGAAGATACAAACACGGAAGAAGAAGTGCAGCGTAAATGGGAAGGTACCCGGATTAAAGAGGCGTTGTCCCAATTGAACGGTGATCAGCAACAAGTTATAGAATCGATTTATTATGCGGGATTAACCCAGCAGGAAGTATCCAGCCGATTCGGGATTCCGCTGGGTACAGTAAAGAGCCGTGTCAGGCTTGCCATGCGACAGCTCCAAAAGTTGCTGGCCGATGCTGAATTGCATCCGGACGCGGGAAGGGAGGGCATACATCCATGATAGAACGACATGAGGAGTGGTCTGATCTGGCACCGATGTATGTGCTGGGCGGACTGGAAGCAGAGGAAGTGGCTGCGTTTGAAGCGCATATGGCAACTTGCGAACCTTGCCGCCAGGAGGTAAGGGAGTTGCAGGAAGTGACTGGCTTCCTGCCACTTGCGGCGGAACCTGTAGCGCCGCCGCCAGGCATGCGAGCACGTGTGCTGGGCAACGTGCTCGGACACGTGCAGGAGAGCGCCGAGGCGAAGCCAGCCGCTGCTCCTGCAGAGCCTGAAGCACCCGTGGTGCTTCAGGAGGATCTTGCGCCGCAGCACAAACGTGCGGCGCAGCCCGGGCCAGGCTTGCCGCCGGTAACGGCGGTGCCTGCGGCCCGGGTGGAAGAGGCTGCCCAGGCACAGCCATGGCAGCCACAAGCGCGCGCGCGTGCGCGCAGCAGCAGCGCCTGGCGCATAGCCAGTGCCGGCCTTGCGGCCGCGGCACTGTTGCTGGGCGTGTACACGGCGCAGCTGCAAAGCCGGATCGACTCGCTGACGCAGCAAGCGGCGGGCTCGTCGGCTGCGCAAGAGCAGCTGGTGCAGGCACAGGCGCAGAATGCGCAGCTGCAGGAGCAGCTGGCATCAGCTCTGAAGCCCGCACAGGGCATGCAGACTGGCGAGGCAGTGAAGCTGAATCCTGCAACGCAGGACATTGTAGCTCAGGGTCTCGCAACCATCGTTATTGACAGCAAAGGCACTCACCTGGTTGTGCAAGCTGAGAACCTGCCGAACCTGGAAGGCAACGAGGCTTTTCAGGTCTGGTTGATCAAAGGAGATACCCCTCAGAATGCGGGTACTTTCCTTAGTCGTGACGGAACGGGAGCGGTATATTACACATTGGATTCGGCCAACGACTATGATACGGTTGCCATCACGCTTGAACCGGATGCAATGGGAGATGAGCCGCGCGGTACAATGATTCTGGCTGCCAAGATTAAAGGATAAATATAGGATATATCACCAAAGGCTGCTCCGTCGTGGAGCAGCCTTTTTGTGTTTCCCAGTTCTGGTGCCCACCCATTGGATTTTATTAATTTTTTTAGTCGGAGCAACCGATAAACAAATAGAAGGCAATACCCTTAATCTCCCTGTGTCTCAAGGGAGAACTGGTTGCACATAGAGAGTGAGGGGTTCAGTTGGAAGCATACCGTTCATTTATCTTTCGCCTGATACGCAATTATCTGATCGGTTCACTGGCAGCTGTTTTTGTTGTCGGTACAGTAGTTATGGTATCTACTCTGCAAATACCCAATATTCAATTTGTTCGACTCATCTTCATTGTACTGATTTCAATCTTGTTCATGCTGGTTGCAGAATTAATTACGCTGTGGGTACAGCTTGGCCCCATAAGACAATTTTTCACTTCCGAGCATCATGAGAGAGACGAATTGAACCACATGTATGAGAAAATTCATCGTTTCCCGGGACAGACCATATATCGGATCATGGGTCCGCACATGCTTGGCTTCTCACTTCCGGCAGCCGGATTAACAATATGGATGATATCCACAGGGTGGCTTGAATTTCCTTACTTCTATACTGTCGTGGCCGCTGCGTGTGCCTTTCTGATTGCCATCATGCATGCGCTGATTGAGTATTACCTAACGGTGCGGGCGATTAGACCCCTGTTACTTGAGATTCGACATCGAGGCAAAGTCCAATACGGGATGGAACCTTCGCTGGGAGGGCGCATTCTGGTATCGATCCAGCGTAAATTTCAGCTAAGTACGGCACTGATTGGCTTATTTCCTCTATTTCTATTTTTCCTGGCTACATATATCAGACTTCAGTATATGGACAGTGAATTTGCGAAAGAGTACATACTGTGGGGAATTCTCATCGTTGTTCTGGGCGCGGGGTTTGCGCTGGTGGGAAGCTGGCTGTTGATTCGTGATGTTCGTGATCCGGTTGCCGAGCTGACGCATGAGATGAACCGAATTCAGGAGGGAGATCTTGGCAGAAGAGCTCCGGATCTGTATGCGGATGAATTTTCTGCACTAATCTCCGGTTTCAATATGATGATTAATCGACTTGAGATGAGACAGGAACGTAATCGACAGCTTTTGCAAAGTTATTTTTCTACACTGGCTGCTGCTTTAGACGCCCGAGATAAGTACACGGCAGGGCATTCCATGCGTGTGGCAGAGTATTCGCTGATGATTGGCAAGTTGAGCGGAATGAATGAGGAACAGGCGGATTTATTGTACAAATCAGCCCTGCTTCATGATATCGGGAAAATCGGCATACCTGATGAGGTACTGCTGAAGGATGGAAAACTAAGCGATGAGGAATTTGCGATTATTCGTACACATCCCGTGCAGGGAGAGAGTATTTTGTTGCAAATAGAGCCTATTGATGCCATGGCCGACTTTCTGCCAGGTGTACGATCTCACCATGAGAGATATGATGGCAAAGGATACCCGGATGGGATGGCTGGTGATGATATTCCCCTTTTTGGCCGCATCATTGCGGTAGCGGATGCCTTTGATGCCATGACGTCTGATCGACCATATCGGAATGGAATGAGTCACGAGAAAGCGCTAACGATTTTGGAAGAAGGAAAAGGGACCCAATGGGACCCCTATTTTGCAGGTTTGTTTATTGATGAATGGAGACGACAACAGCATCTTCAGAAACCATCGAAGTGAGGGATCAGCTGATCCCCTCTGTCCACTTCGATTCTTTTCTGCGTCTCCGGTGAAGAGCGAGGCCTGTTATGATGGTGAGAACACATTCGCCGAGTATGACTGCACCCAAGGCGTCATAGATCACATGTTGTTTGATCATTAGCGTGGATACTATAATGGTTGCTGCCCCGGCGGCCACCAAAATCTTGATGGGTTTGCGGATGCTTGGAACCGAGAGAACAGCACGCATAACCAGATAAGAGTGAAGAGAATGAATACTTGGAAAACAATTATAAGGACGATCCTGGCTATAGAGCCATCCGAGAACAGATGCTCCCAGGCCTGTACCCGTCAGTTCCGGGCGCGGTACCATGGTCTGAAAGTTGAAGTAGATCAGATAACATATCCAGACACAGATATTCATGGATAACAAGACACGGTAATACGTCAGGCGATCCTTGGCACACAGGTAAGCGAGCACACCGAATACAAACGGGTACCAGCCCAAATATGGAATGGACATGCCAGGCACGTAGGCAATGATCCGGTCGAGCGGCGAATCAAGCACTACGAACCCGCGTTCTGGACTATTAAGAATATCATAGAACAGCCCCATGACGGCCAAAGACAGCATCAAACTCAATGACAGCCAATAGGATTTGCTTTTTAACAATTGCACAACACCTTACTCCTTTCATTCATGCTCCCTAGGAGCATGACCCCAGCAAATAACTAATTCAAATTTAAACAACAATATATTCTACTACGACCAGCGCACAAATTGAATCCTGATTTGTGTATTTTTGTGTATTTTTTTGACGAAGAAGGAATGCGGAAGTTTCAATGGGCATGATATGATAGAGACACATACGGACGAAGGCAATTTGGCCAGTAAAGTCGGTACAACAGGAGTGAGTGAATGCAATTTTCAAAAATGTTCGTATTGAATATGGGGATGCTTATTACCATTGCATATCTTGCTAGTGTGTTCTATAAATATGTCGTAATACGTACCTCTTCCCGAGTGAAGCAGATCAGTTCCGTGCTTGTCCTTATTTTTGCAGGTTGGATCAGTACGGTTTTTGGGTTTCAACTCACCGATGAAGTGGTCTTTGACCTTCGTTATGTTCCTTTAATTGTTGCCGTTCTAACGTATAGACAACCCTATAGCGTAATCATCGTGGGTATTGGAATTGGGCTGTCGAGGCTGACTTTTGGCATCACGGATGCTACATTGGCGGCAGTACTTAACATGTCTATTTTGGGCGTGATATGTGCAGGTCTGAATATATGGATGAGACGCAGCAACTACAGGCTGATTATTAAAGGAATCCTTGTTACAGTTATCGTCAATGTGGTCAATAGTGTAAACATTGCTATCGTTGGTGTGATCCCGGCTACATACTTCTTTTCACATATTATGCCTTATACACTCCCTACAGGCATTTTGCTGAGCCTTATTTTTGCATTTATTTTACGTGATTTTCAGAATGAACAGAATCGTATTTTGCTGATCCAGAGTACAAACCGGCTATTGTCTGTGCAAAAGGAAGAGTTACAGAAAGCCCAGATTGTACTGGAGGATCGAGCGAAACAATTGATGATTGCCTCACAGTACAAATCCGAATTTCTCGCCAATATGTCCCATGAACTGCGTACACCGCTTAATAGTGTCATTAACTTTGCCCAGATGATCAGCGAGAATGCCGACACGATGGATCAGGAGGATGTTGTACGTTTTGCCAATATGATCGACCACTCCGGGCAGGAACTGCTCACGCTCATTAACGATATTCTGGATCTCTCCAAAGTAGAAGCGGGGCGGCTGGATATTGTACTGGAGGATATCAGTGTCGCACAACTTACAGAAGATGCCATGAGCCACTTTCAGCTCGGTGCTGAGAAAAAGGGAATTCAGTTGGTTCTGGACAAAAAACAGGGACTGCCCGAGACGCTCTGGTCTGATCCCCAGCGGGTTCAACAGATTTTGCGGAATCTGATGTCCAACGCCATCAAGTTCACTCACCGGGGGAAGGTCACGCTGACCGTAAGCACCAAGCAGATTAAGAATGCAGGTATTCAGAATAGATGGCTTATTTTCTCTGTTCAGGACACAGGCATTGGCATTTCTGAGGACAAGCATCATTCCATATTTGAAGCATTTCAGCAGGCGGACGGGTCGATTAGTCGAAAATTTGGCGGTACCGGACTTGGCCTGTCAATCAGTCGGGATTTAGCGAGATTACTGGGGGGATCGATTGAACTGGAGAGCACTGAAGGTAAAGGAAGCACCTTCCATCTCTATCTTCCGTTGGACCGTGAAAAAATGAGTTGACAACCTTCGCGCCGTGAGTAGAATTTGGGATGACAACTAGCATCGACCGGCTTTTGAGACCCGGTCTAAGGAGTGTATCCCCATACAGAAGACGGTCAACGTTAACCCTCCCCCGTTAGCAAGCAAACCACGGCGCAAGGGTTCGACACAACGCACGAATTTATCGATTGCAACATGGGAGGGTGTACCGGCAATTATTTTACAGACCTTGCTGGGAGGCCCGTTTTTAACCGGATTTCTGCTGTACCTTGGGGCCGGGTCGAGACATATCGGCTTTGTGCTCGCGATTACGACGTTTGTAAACATTGCCCAGATCGGAGCAGCTTACTGGATGCAGCGTATTCGCAGCCGTAAACGCATGCTTCTGCTGTTCGTGGGCACTCATCGTATCTTGTGGAGTGCAACGGGACTGATTCCGTTTATATTCCCCAAAGAGTGGTGGGTAAGCGTATATATTGGCGTATACACGGTTGCTTTTATATCAAATACCATCGGCGGTATGATCTGGACTTCACTAATTGGCGATATCGTACCTGCCAAGGTGAGAGGGCGTTATTTTGGAATTCGAAATACGATTCTGAATGCTCTTGGAAGCGTATGCTTATTCGCAGGTGGTATTGTTTTGGACCGTTACCCTGGAGAAATGGGCTTTCTGATCCTGTTTATTCCGGTGTGGATATGTGCCATTGCCAATACAGTCATCTATTTCTTCTATCCGGACGTGGCCTTTGAACGTTCTACCGAAAAGGTTTTCTGGCGCATGTTTATCAAGCCGTTCCAGGATCGTTCTTTCCTGAAAGCAACGCTTTTCCTGGCTGTCTGGTTATTGATCCAGACCTTGATTGTTCCGCTCTATTCCTATGTTATGCTCGATTTATTGAACATCAATTATCAGACGGTATCCCTGATCACGGTAGTCCAGACGCTGGTCATGATGGCCGGGTTCTATGTCTGGGGCAATCTGAATGCCAGATTCAGTAACAAAACCCTGTTGTTTTGGACGTTGCCAGTCATTGCACTCTCCTGTTTGTCGTGGGGTTTAATGTCGTTCATGCCCGTATTGATCGCACTATTTCTATCTCATATCTTCCTTGGGATCGGTGTAGGCGGATTTAACCAGCTGGCATTTAACTTTACGATTGGAGACACACCCAAAAGTGAAAGACCGATGTTTGTCGCGGTGTATTCGGCTCTGACCGGAGTAACTTCGTTTCTCGGGCCGTTGTTGGGTGGCTGGTTGTATGAAAAGATGGAAACCTGGTCCGATGCGCTGGCCTGGATCTCAGCCTATGGATTTCAGGTGGGGGTTGGTGTCGTGATGCTGATTCTGACATTTACCCTTGGACGTCGTGTACTGTTAAAATAGAAACGATATAATTTCAACTAATGAATATTTACACTGGCACTTCGATGACAGAACAACCTTGTAAATGATTAGGTTGATCATATATATCTGGTATGACTTCAAAAAAAGTTGGCGAAGTGGAGGGATGTAATTGAATCGTCTCGAACGGAAAGCCATGGTGATTGGAGCCACGGGGCTTGTAGGTGAATTACTGGTTCATCATCTGCTGGAGCACCCGGCATACAGCCTGGTTCGCGTTCTGGTTAGACGTCCGCTTGAGCTGCAACATACCAAACTGGAACAGCATGTGGTGGACTGGGGACAGCTGGAGAGCCAAGACCACTTATTCGACGGAATCGATGACCTGTACTGTTGTTTGGGGACAACGATCAAAAAAGCAGGCAGTCAGGACAATTTCCGTCAGGTGGATTATCATTACCCGGTTCGTGCAGCTACTATTGCGAAGCAACATGGTGTATCACAGATGCTGGTGATCTCCTCCATGGGAGCAAGTGCAGGTTCCCGGGTCTTTTACAGTCGGACCAAAGGGGAAATGGAGGATGCATTGTCCGATATCGGTTTTCCGTCATTGCATATCTTCCGTCCTTCCTTAATTCTGGGAGATCGAAACGAGAAGCGGTTCGGTGAGCAGATGGCTGCCTATGCCATGAAGTTTCTGGATCGCTGGATGAAAGGCAGAGCGGACAAATACCGGGCGGTCCACGCCGCAACCATTGCACAGGCCATGACAAATATTGCGCTGGTGCAAGCCAAGGGAAACCATGTGTATGCGAATGAAGTCATTCATGTCCTTGGTGTGGACGGGGGCTAAGAAACCTTTGAACGAGCTGTTTGCTCCATGTGTATAGGCAGGAGCGTTTCTCGCCTGAGGTAGATCGTGGTATAATAGGCAACAAAAATGAGTTCGAACCCTGACTCCATGCGCAGCAGGATAACGAACACAAAGGAGAACTCGTCCATGAAAAAAACAATCTCTACCGATCAAGCGCCAGGCGCCATTGGTCCATACAGTCAAGCCGTTGATGCAGGTGATTTCATCTACACTTCCGGACAGCTTGGTCTGAATCCTCAAACGGGAGAGTTCGGCGCAGATGTACAGGAGCAGACACGTCTGTCTTTGAGCAATGTGAAGGCTATCCTTGAAGCAGCAGGTACAAGTATGGATAAAATTGTGAAAACGACGGTGTTCCTGAAGGACATGAATGACTTCGTTCCTGTGAATGAAGTGTATAGCACGTTCTTTGAACAGCCGTATCCTGCACGCAGTGCAGTGGAAGTTGCTCGTTTGCCAAAAGATGCATTGGTGGAGATTGAAGTTATTGCCCTGAAATAGGACAACCTTCATTCGCTGCGGTATACATAAAAAGCCGATTTCAGGTCGAATGACCAGAATCGGCTTTTTGCTTATGTTTTTTCGTTATATTTAAGCGTTATATATCATGGAAACTACTCAATCGCGATCCTGATTACGGGCGAAGAACAGCCATACCGCGTAGATGGCCAGTACGATCGCAATGATGATTGCCGTATAATATACGGAAGTGACATCCTTTTGTTTAAGTGCAATGGCGATATATGCCCATGTGAATACAAGTGGGTATATGCTATCGCGATAACGGAAGCTAACGAGTACAGCCAGCACCATACCGACAATCAGCATAATGATCGTCCAGGTTGGTTCGCTGATACCAAAACCATCCCAGCCAATTTTATATAACAATACAGCTGCATTGACAATCGTTGCCACGCTAATCCATCCAAGATAGATGCTGAATGGCAGCTTCACAAGCCAGATCTCAGCAGTGGTTGGAACAGTAATGGTACGTGTTTTTACATACAGCATGATCAGGCACAACAGAAGCAGTACAATGATCAGTAAAGCGAGACCGGTCTGCAAGTTTTGAAAAGCAAAAATCCAGGCTACGTTAAAGGCACAGCTTGCCAGGAACCAATACCCGAGACGGGTAATCGAGTCCCTTTTCCAGGAAGCAGGCACGAACTGATAGATCACAAACCCTGCCAGCAGCAAGTAGATCAAACCCCATATAGAGAAGGCATAGCCAGAAGGTGTGAGCAGCACAGGATACATATCCGATACTTCTTTATTGGTCTTGCCCCCGATCGGCAGAGCGTTGGAGAGGTAGTTCACGATAATTACAGCGATAAAACCAATGGCGTTTAACCACTTGTACGGATTGTTACGTGACATTGTGTTTCCTCCTTGGTTTAACGAATGAATGAACCACGGGTCAGTCTACAATGAATATACCCAGTTCTTGCACATTCTAATAACAGCCGCAAAAAATTCACAAGTTGATCTTGCAGATTCTTGTGCTCTGCGGCTACGTTGGAACGGTACTCTGTCCCAATGTACGCGAAACCAAACAGAAATATGTCCATGCCCACGATGTCCCACTGGAAGAGGAGGAAGAGAATGCTCACAAAAGAAACGATGGAGCAACAGCAAACCTGGTTCTATGTAGTTGCATTGTTTTTAGGAGCATCGATAGGGCTGAGTAATCCGGTATGGGGGAATGTTTTACACTACACCGTGTCCCCGGTTCTTGCCGTTCTGTTATACAGCATGTTTGTACAGATTCCCTTTTTACAGTTAAAAGAATCCTGGTCCAACCTTCGATTTATGGGGGCGCTACTGGTGGCTAATTTTATCGTAGTACCTGTAGTTGTATGGTTGCTTACACTTGTCTTTCCGCAATCACCAGGCGTTCTGATCGGAGTCTATCTGGTACTGTTAACGCCCTGTATTGATTACGTCATTGTGTTCGCACAACTCGGCAGGGGCAATGAGAAACTGATGCTGGCCGCAACACCTCTTTTATTTGTTATACAAATGATCTTGTTGCCGTTTTATTTATGGCTATTGATGGGTACCGAGGTGGCACAGATCATGCAGGTAGGGCCGTTTGTAGAGGCTTTTCTGTTCCTGATCGTTATTCCACTGCTGCTCGCTGTTGTTACACAAGTTTTCTCCAGAGGTAAAGTGAGCGGGGAGCGGGTCATGAATATGACGGCATGGCTCCCGGTTCCGATGATGGCACTAGCGCTAATCGTGGTTGTCGCTTCCCAGATTGGCAAAGTCTACAATGATATGGCGATTATCGTGAACGTGATCCCAATCTACGTTGCTTTTCTGATCATTATGCCTTGGATATCTCGGATCATTGCTAATGGGTTTCGATTGAGTCCAGGTGCAGGGCGGGCGTTGATTTTCAGTTCAGCCACACGGAATTCGCTGGTTGTTCTACCGCTGGCCCTCGCACTGCCGCCAGAATGGGCAACTATAGCTGCGGCAGTCATCGTTACACAGACGATGGTGGAACTTGCAGGGGAGCTAATCTACATTCGACTTGTACCTGCGGTGATTTTGCGGGATCGGTAAGCGTACTAGGGTGTATCTATGTTATGATATATTACAATTAATAAAACCATTTTTGGTAAATAAAAGGGGGAGGTGGGAATCCCTATTTATCGGAAGATTATGTTCTACCTGGATATTGTCCTATTACTGTTCAGCTTCATCTATTTCCCCATAGTAGCTCATAAGACAGGAAATAATATGGCTTATGGATTTATGGCTGTAATTTTAATAGGTACAATCTCTCGGATCGTATCCTATCTGAGAAAAGAAAGAGCCAACAAGTCGTCATGATCTATGCTATTTTTTGTAAAAGTAAAATTAAAAGAGTACTTCCGATGGGCCATGCCGGGAGTACTCTTTTTAATTCGGATCAGGTACTCGTTACGTACCAGCCTCCAATAATGTTTTACGATATTCCGCTGGCGTGATGCCCTCCATCTTTTTAAACACTTTGCTGAAATACTTTTCATCCTGAAATCCAACCATCTCCGAGATTTTGGCGACACGCAGGGAAGGATTTTGTAGTAACAGCTTGGCGTTGTTGATCCGCAGTTTGCCCAGATATTCAGACCAATTCAGACCAAATTGCTGTTTGAATTTACGGGAGATATACTCCCGGCTCAGATAGAAACGCGCGGCAATCTGCTGTAAGGACAGGTCTTCCTGATAATGGGCGTCCATATAACGTGCAATCTCACTCATGGGATCAGGATTGGCGTGGTGATGAGCGGTGAGCGCCTTTCCTGCAGCAAGCAGTCGTTGTTCCAATAATGAACGAAGCAGGGGGAAGGATAACAGTCCTTCAGCGTCCAAAGGTAACTCGGCAAAGGGAATAGACTGTTCCTCCGTCACTTCTTCCTCTTTGAATGACGAACCTGCCGTATCATCAAGCCAGCGGCTCAGCATCCATTCCAGCTCCTCGATCCATTGCTGGATCTGCTCAGCACTGACAACCTCAAGATCAGTAATCGGGTCAATCCACTCGGCGACCGCAGTAGCTACACTGGAAGCTCGGCAACTCATGGCTGCCATACGCAGGGGTTCTTCATGGGCGGTCAAACGCCTGATTTTATTCCCATTTGATGATTCCACGGAGGCATGGATTCGCTGTTTAATTTGCACAGCATTACGTCGCCACAACCTTGAACTTGCTTCCAGATAGGCCGCCGAGATTCCGCCAGGGTAGGACTCACAGGTGGAGATGCCAAAATGAAGCCGGCGCTGAATCGTCTGCTCCAATCCATGATTGACCTTGTCCAGAATATGTTCCAATGAAGTGGATGGACCCCAATGCAGCAGAACAATCTCGTCTGGTTGATCCAACTGGCGAAACATTACGCCTTCGTCTGGTGTGGATAACATCTCGGCACAGATATTGAGTACCGAGAACACAAGCAGGTCGGGTTGACTGCGGTATTTTGCCAGACAATCTGCATCCAGATGGGACAGGCTGGTGACAGCGACACTACAGACAGAGATTAGACGGGGGAGATTTAACTCATCCTGTAATCGCTGCATGTGTGATTGGCTGCTGCCTCTTCCGACGGCAAGTTCGGTGAGCAGACGATCCTGGTAGTGGGGGCGCATTCGATTAACGACAATGGATTGCCTGGTGGATTGTATCCGAATGGCGTCTTCCTCTTCCCAAGCTGTAACGGCCTTTAATAGAGATGCATTCAGCTCATCTGCTTCCACAGGTTTCAGGAGGTAGTCCATGCCACCATGTCTGATTGCATGCCTCACGAGTTCAAAATCATCATATCCGCTGATAACCAGTACCTTGCTGTGCGGGGTATGAGCCGATATCCATTCAAGTAATGCCATACCGTCCTTGCCCGGCATACGCATGTCACTGAGTATGATTTGAGGTTGATGTGCCGTGATGGCGGCGATGGCTTCATCCCCGTCTGCTGCTTCAAGTAATGTATCAATGCCAAACTCTTCCCAATGACCAAGCAACCTTATGGCATCGCGGACATGTTTTTCATCATCTACAAGCAGTGCCTTCATGTTGTTCACTCTCCCGCGTATAGTTTAACCGTGATCTTCACACCATTGGGTTCCCGATTGTTGATCTCAAGCCTGGCTGAGTGACCGGGATGTGAGTTCAATTGAAGTCGGCGTATTACATTTCGTAGACCGATGGATTCAGACTCGTCGGATTCTTGTGTGGATAACCCGGTTGTTGTATGACTTTGATGTAGCCATCCGCGGATCTCCAGTAATTTATCTTCAGGTATGGAGGGGCCGTTATTATTCAGTTCTATTTCAATCCAATGATCATTGATCCGGCGGCTGGATAGGGATATGTGACCTTTGCCAGGCTGAATATCCGCTCCATGTTTGAAATAGTTCTCAATTAAAGGTTGTAACGTCATTCTTGGCATTTCGACAGACAGGGTATCTTCGGCAAAATCCAAATCCACCTCAAGGCGGTCACCAAACCGCTCCTGCTGCAGTTCCAGATATAATCGGGCATGCTCCGCCTCTTCGCGTAAGGTCACGCAGGTCTGATCCCGCATGCTGTAGCGCAGCATTTTGGACAGGCTAGAGAGTAGTATATACGCCCGTTGTCCCTGCTGTTGAAGGGCAAGTGTACCGATCGATTGCAGTGTGTTATATAGAAAATGCGGATGAATCTGCGCTTGCAACGCTTTGAGCTGATTTGTCTTATTGGCGATCTCGAGTCGATATTCCCGCAAAATAAGATTATTTACCGTATCCATCATATCCCGGAAATGACGAGCGAGCACCCCGAATTCATCTCGGCTGGATAGATGGATATCCACATGCAGACGCCCGGCTTGAATCTGGTTCATATACCGCATGAGTTGCTTGAGCGGACCTGTGATTCGGATGGAGATAAACAAGGTTGCAATAATGACTAATACAAGTGCTGCAATGGCAATCATTGCGTTATTCCACGTGAGTGTGGTCGCCCTGGCGTATAACGTCTCATTCGGAATCTGTTTGACGATGGTCCAATCGGCGTATGTGCTGCCGAGTTGTTGGTATACATACATGGATCGATCCTGTTCAAAATGTCCTGCGACATTCTGGGCTGTACCTTCGCCAGATCGTGCGATATTCAGTTCACTAGCCGTTTCCTCTCGCAGTGCATCCGTATGATTGACCTCGGAACGCCCTTGGTAAATGATCTGATTCTGACCATCCACCACATAGATCTGTTCCTTAGCCGGATCATACAGCCTGCCACAGATTGCTGCAATGGTATTCATATTCAGATCAATGGCGAGTACACCCAGACGCTCGGTGGACGGAATATCCTTGATCACCCGATGCAGGGTAATGACCGTTCTGGCAGGGTCATCGGGGGAGGCAGCCTTGAATCCGTACGTGTGACTCATATGGGCCGATTCCACCCAGATATCCGGGCTGTCACCGCCTGTTTTTCCATGAAGGGAGCCGGAATAGGCCTGTTTGCGTTCCTCCCGCTTCGGAAAGGGATTGGTAATTAAGGTGGATTGATTGGCGGCAAAAGAGTGCAAATACAGCTGGAATACATCCGGCACAGCCGCGCGTATCGTCTGCAAAGTGGTGTACACCTCGGCAACCGCACGATAATCACCAGGAATTTTTGCCAAGTTACGCAGAAAGTTCGGGTCGTTATACACAGCGAGCGACGCTCTGGCCACGTTATCCACATAGTTGTTGAGATTGGTAGACGCTTGGTAGATCAGGCGTTTGTTCTCTTCAACAGCCTGTTCCCGCAGGGCTGTCTTGGTCTGGATAAATGTCATGCTGATCGATGCGAGCAGTGGAAGTGTGGTAGCAATGAGCATAAAGGCAATCAATTTGGTGCGTATACTGTAGTATTTGGACATCGGAACACCCCTTCTGGTTGCAGGTTAAGAAAGGACAATATTTTACCCCCAACTGTTCACAAGGGTCGGTGTTTCCCTCGGCGATAATGGGGTTTAATAGAAAAAGAGACCAATTTCATCCATCTATAGAAGGGGAGAACGATATGAAGCATCGCAAATCTTCACAGCTGTTACAGCAGCTTGTGTTCGTGGGTCCCTCCATCGTGTTTTTTATTCTCATCATCGTGGTCCCTTTCCTGCTTGGCATGGTGTATTCCTTCACGGACTGGAACGGGGTATCCGAGAACATTAATTGGGTAGGGTTCGACAACTTCGTGCATGTTTTTGTGAATGATCCCAAGTTCCAAACGGCGTTTTGGTTTACGGTGCGCTTCACCGTGGTTGGTGTGGTGCTGACCAATGTGATTGGCTTTTTCCTGGCGTATTTCCTGACCAAACCGCTCAAGACGAGAAACATTCTGCGTACGATCTTTTTTATGCCTAACGTGATCGGTGGGTTGTTGCTCGGCTTTATCTGGCAGTTCATATTTGTGAAAGGGTTTTCAGCAGTAGGCGATGTAACAGGCTGGTCCTTCTTCAACCTTCCTTGGCTGGGAGACGAACCAACCGCCTTCTGGGGAATCGTGATTGTGTTTGTATGGCAGACTGCAGGATATCTGATGGTCATCTACATCTCATCTCTGACAAATGTATCCCCTGATCTGCTGGAAGCTGCCGAGATTGATGGCGCAAGTCGCTGGCAGGTACTGCGGAGCATCATTCTTCCGCTCATTATGCCGGGTGTAACGATCTGTCTGTTCCTGGCGATCTCCTGGTCGTTCAAAATGTTCGATCTCAATCTGTCACTGACCAAAGGTGGACCATTCGGGTCAACAGAGTCGGTTGCACTCAATATTTACAATGAAGCTTTTGTGAATAACAGATATGGCATCGGAACCGCCAAAGCGCTCGTGTTCTTCGTAATCGTTGCCATTATCACCATGATTCAGGTACGTCTGACGAAGAGCAAGGAGGTAGAAGCCTAATGGAGACGACGAAAAATTACCGCTTCAGTACCATTGTAACCGAGATTGTCATGGTACTCATTGGACTTTTATTCCTGGTTCCGTTTTACTTCCTGTTTGTGAATTCGGTCAAAACCTTCGGTGATCTGCTCACCAATTCGGCTGCATGGCCGGAAGTGTTCCAGTGGGGCAATTATGCGAACGCCTGGGAGAAAATTAACTTCCCGTCGGCGCTGATGAACTCGCTTATCGTTACGGTAGTCAGCAATCTGTTGCTTGTGCTGATCAGTTCCATGGCCGCGTACCGAATGGTTCGCAGCGATACCCGGTTCAACCGGATTTTGTTCGGCATGTTCATTGCCGCCATGGTGATTCCGTTCCAGTCTATCATGATTCCACTCGTTACTGTAACCAGTAATCTGGGCCTGATCGATAGCCTTGGCGGACTCATCATCTGTTATCTCGGTTTCGGGGCACCGATGTCAGTCTTTCTGTTCCACGGATTCGTGAAATCCGTCCCACTGGAGATTGAGGAGGCAGCCCGGGTGGACGGAAGCTCGGTCTATGGAGTGTTCTTCCGGATTGTATTTCCACTCATGAAACCGATGTATGTAACCGTCATTATTCTGAACACACTCTGGATCTGGAATGATTATCTGCTACCATCCCTGATCCTGCAAAGCTCCAACCTGCGTACAATCCCGATTGCGACCTTTGCACTCTTCGGACAATATACGAAGCAATGGGATCTGGCCTTGCCAGCACTTGTGCTCGGCATCATGCCGATCATTATCTTCTTCCTGCTGATGCAGAAGTATATCATTCAGGGGATTACCGCTGGATCAGTTAAAGGGTGAGGGTGCGAGGGAAGGGTCGCTGTGGGAGAGTGCGAGGCAGGGTCGCTGCGGGATCAAGTTGCGCTTTCGGTCGCTGTTGCTCCTCGGTGGCCTGAATGGATTGGGGCAAGGAAGCCACCGAGTATCAAAGGCGATCGCTCCGCTCCTACATCACATCCTGATCCCTTTGCTCCCACCTCGCATGGAGGTGGGCAAAGGGAGTCATGCCCGCATAGCTTGGGCATGACTCCTAGGGAAGAGAAAGCATCGATAAAGAGAAATGACCAAGAAAGACGCTTGTATAGCCAGGAACTTCTTCTGCAGAGTGAAGTGATGGTATGCTCCTTTTTCAAAGCGCTAACGAATCCACCGCATCTTAATAGGTGGATAATCAAGGAATACAAATTGTAACGAATCTCAGCAACGTTATTCGGGTACAAAACGGCGTCAGAGCCTTAAAATTCGACCAAATCGACGAAATAATGTCGCTGTGATTCGTTAGTATGGGAACCTGTGCAAATAGGAGCGAATAACGTGCGCTCGGTTCGTTAGAATGAAAACACGCTTCAAAGGGAAGGTTCTCGCCACACACAAACTGTTATAATGAAACTAATATAGGGAGAGTGTATGTATGAAAAGAATGACCAAGTTGACGTTGCTTATGCTGATTGCTTTTTCGGTAATGCTCGCGGGTTGTGGCAATGGAGACAAGAGTGGCAGTCCGGTCAACACGGATGCACAAGGTGGTGGTGAGGCTGCTGCTGGAGATAAAACCATTAAAATCTTCCAATTCAAAGTCGAAATTGCGGAAGCGCTCAATCGTCTCAAAGCGGAATATGAATCCTCCCATCCAGGCGTCAAACTGGACATTCAGACTGTAGGTGGCGGCAGTGACTACGGTGCTGCATTAAAAGCCAAGTTTGCCGCTGGCGAACAACCGGACATTTTCAACGTAGGTGGTTATCGTGAGCTGGATACATGGCTTGAATATCTGGAAGATCTGTCTGGAGAAGCATGGGCGAAGGATGCACTCGAAGTAGCCAAAGAGCCAATGACCAAAGACGGCAAACTCTACGGACAGCCGCTCGCGCTGGAGGGTTATGGTTTCATTTATAACAAAGACCTCTTCCAAAAAGCAGGTATTACCGAAATTCCAACGACACTGGAACAATTGGATCAAGCTGCACAGAAACTTCAAGCCGCAGGCATTACCCCATTCTCTAATGGATATCAAGAGTGGTGGGTGCTGGGCAATCATAACGTAAACGTCGCATTTGCAAATCAGGCAGATCCGGTGAAATTCATCCAAGGACTCAACGAAAGTACGGAGAAGATTCCTGGCAACCAAGTGTTCGCCGACTGGATCAACTTGCTCGACTTAACGCTGAAATACAGCAACAAAAACCCGCTGACAACCGACTACAATACGCAAGTTACGTTGTTTGCGAGTGGAGAAGCGGCGATGATGCAACAAGGAAACTGGACTCAAGTACAGATCGATGGAATCGATCCAGATCTGAATCTGGGTATCCTCCCAATGCCAATTAACAATGAACCCAATGACAAATTGTTTGTCGGCGTGCCGAACTATTGGGTTGTGAACAAGAATTCCCAAGTGAAACCGGAAGCAAAAGAGTTTTTGGAATGGCTCGTAACTTCGGATATCGGGAAACAATACATGACGAAAGAATTCAAATTCATTCCGGCGTTCAGTTCCATCACGGCATCGGAAGAGGATCTGGGTGACCTCGCCACAGAGATCATGAAGTATAGCCAGGAAAATAAAACACTCAGCTGGAACTTCAACCGTTTCCCTGAAGGGGTTCCACAAGAGTATGGCAGCACGATTCAGGCTTACGTTGCAGGCAAATCGGATAAAGCCGGATTGCTCGAAGCATTGCAACAGAACTGGGATAGTCTGAAAAAATAATCTGGATCATGGACGGTATCCACAGGTTACCGAAAACTGTTCAAAATTTTTGGATAGAAAAGTTAGTCTATCGGATATAAGTTAATTGAAACGGGCCAACCATTCAGGTTGGCCTGTTTTTGTTTTTCCGAGGAGCCAAAAAGTATTCGCTGGAAAAATGATAGATGGTAATATCCCTGAAATGTGGATAACCGAAAAGTAGTTTAAGGATCTCATGACGTATTTAACACAGAGTTAATACTATATGTGGATATCCTGTGTGTATAACACTCTAAATGTGGACAAGTATGGAGTAGTTTGAGTGGGAGGTCCTCTTTTGTTAACAGAAATACTTGTTTTCAACTGACTAGTACTGTATAGTTCTAAGTATGACAAATCCAAAAATGAACACGGGACCTGCCAAATCTAAGAGTTCCAGTCCGGTGAACCGGACCAAGGCAGTTGAAGTGGCGGCACAATTATTTCTGCGTCAGGGGTACAGCTACGTCAGCATGGATGAAGTCGTGCGAGTGAGTGGGGTATCCAAGTCGAATATTTATTATCATTTTAAAAACAAGGAGGAACTGCTCCAGGCCGTGGTACAATACTGGATTGCCCAGTATGAGTCGGAGCTGTATCTGCTGCTCAGTCAGCGTGAGCGAGGAGTGGAGGAGCGTATCTACTCATTCATGGCATTACTGTCGGCAGGCATTGAGGGCCGAAATTACGAAGGGAGCTGTCCTTTTGTTACGTTATATATGCAGACACCGGACAGTGCACCCCAAGTGAAGGAAAGCATATCCAGATTCTTTCGTGAGCTTAGACCTATGGTGGAGAAGTTGTTTCAGCAAGGTTTAGATCGCGGTGAATTTCGCAAAGAAATTGAGCCGGGTCCGGCTGCGTTGTTGTTTATTGCAGCACTGGAAGGTTCGCTAATCCTAGCGGGAACTGCCCGTGATGTTGGGATTATAGAACAATCGGCACGTACGTTTTGTCAGATGCTTCGTTAATCGAAGCTCTTTTTTTGAGTATAACTAGTACTATATAGTACTAAAAGGAGCTGTAACAGAATGATTGTACATACTAACCGTGTATCCAATGAAGAAAACACAGCAGCACATTCAACAAATATGAATCAGGTAATAAGCAAGTCTGATATTGCAGACACGACCATTTTTATGACAGGAAGTACAGGTTTTATCGGCAAAGAGACGGTCAAACAACTCACGCAGGGAGACGTACAATTGCTCTTGTTGGTTCGTTCGGAACAGCGAGCCAGAACTGTGCTCAAGGCTTATGGAGTGAAGGATTTCAACAGGATTACCTTTATTAAAGGTGATTTGTCCATGTCGGGTCTTGGCCTTACCGCAGCAGATCGGGAGCGTGCTCTTGAAGCAAATGTGATCATTCATGCGGGTGGAACGATGGACGTCACTTTGGAACGAAAAGTAGCCGAGCAGATATTCATGAACGGGGCCAGAGAAGTGGCACAGCTAGCACAGGAAATTCACCGTACTCATGGATTGAGACACTTTATCCACGTTGTTGGTTATATGAGTCCTTATGGAGAGCGGATTGAACAGGGGAATTATCTCCAGGTTGAGCATGTGGATAACAATGAAAGTGCGTATGAAGAGATGAAGTTCCATGCCGATCTGCACATTCGCGAGCATGCAGAACAGCATCGTTACCCCTTATCCGTTGTAAATCCGAGTACAGTGGTTGGACCACGTCCCACAGGTGAAACGGAGCAAACGGGTGGGATTGGGCTGCTCATTCAGGCGATTCAGAAAGGACTTATGCCAGTAGTGCCGGGAGGTTCATCCTATTGGTTACCGCTTGTGGAGAATGACATTGTTGCACAGACGCTTGTTTTTCTATCCAGGGAAGCCGCTCCAGTCGGAGGAACTTATCCACTGTTGGCGCGGAGGGAAGACAGTCCCAATATGAAGGAACTGCTGCAACTCTTGGCGCAGCAATTGGACGTACCCAAGCCCAAAGGGGCTGTGCCACTACCATGGATTCAATGGATCATGAAATCAGGTGGTTCACGCATCAGTGGTGTTCCAGCGGAGTCGGTTGCTTTTATTACCAACAGGTCATTCCCGGTTGAAGAGACGGAGGCTCTGTTCACACGTATGAGGCAATCCTGGCCGGATATCCGGGAACAGCTTCCGCTGGTTACAGCCGACCTGGATTATCGTCTTCGGTATACGCTGTTACCTGAGGGTTCTCCGACAGATTATATTCGGTCGCGAAGTGGAAATATGGCTATGCTTGGTTGGGAGGGCGAGGGAGAGCCTTGGATTATTGTACATGGTTTGCTTCAATCTGCGGATGAGATGTTACCGTTAGGAAAACAGCTTAGGGACCGGACCGGGAACCCGGTATGGTTAATCGATCTCGCCGGATTCGGACGGTCCCCGGTGCATCAGGGAGATGAAGCGTTTGAAGGTCAGGTGAATGCACTGCTTACGGCTCTTGGTGAGTTTGAAGGTCCGGTGAAGCTGGTTGGTCATTCGATCGGGGCTGCTATTGCAGCTGCGGCACAGATGCGTAGCGGGCGGACAGACATTCGGCTGGGGTTGCTTCAGCCAGTTGCCAACAATTCGAATCCGAATGTCCTAAGATGGGTTTCCCGTTTGCCAAGAGGGGTGATGCGCTCCCTGCTGCGTGGCAGATCGGAGAAAAGTTGGAATCAAATGTTCAGTTCACATAGCGGCGTAGGCGACATCAGTGTTATGGCCGATACCATGGGCAAGAGAATACGCTCCAGTCTCCAGTCCCCTCGTATTGCAGGAGCACATGCAGACTTGTTGCGCTGGATTCACTCGGGTCAGAGGAAAGGCGCCAGATCAACGTTGTGGGCGGAAATGGAAAGTCAGCATTATGCCAAGAATGTATTAGTTGTGTGGGCCAATCAAGATCGGGAATATCACTTTCCCCAGGATATGAACTCACAGGTCAAACGGATAGATGTACCCTATGGACATTACTTTCCGACGTTTCAGTATAAGGAAACAGCTGCAATCCTCGCCGAATGGGCCGATACCTTGAGGTGAGTTCAGGTTTGGACATGCAGGAATCCCATGCCAATTGTCGAAAGGGTCAAGTCGACTTTTGAGAGCTGAACCAAAGACAGGAGAGATGAATGTATGAGCAAGCAACGTGTGGAAATCAGTAAAAATGTGCTAAAGGAATGTCTCGGACTGCGCAGCGGAGAGAATCTGGTGGTTGTCGCAGACGATATGAAACGGGATCTGGCTGAATCCATCTATGAGGCAGGAAAAGCACTTGGTGCAGAGTCTGTCCTGTTAATCATGGAGGAACGCAGCAGATCTGGAGAAGAGCCACCTGCTCCGATTGCAGAGGCCATGATTCGAGCAGATGTAGCCGTGTGTGTAACGAAATATTCATTAACACATACCCAGGCACGCAAAAAAGCCGCTGCTTCAGGGACCCGAGTGGCAACAATGCCCGGCATGACAGAGGATATGTTTATGAACGGAGCCATTACAGCTGAATATTCGCAAGTAAAGGCGTTGACCGAGAAGGTAACGGCTCTATTAACCGCAGGTCGCCATGTGCGAATAGAGAAGCAGGGCCATAGTCTTTCCTTTTCCATTGAAGATCGTAACGGTGTACCAAGCACAGGTATGTATTTGAACCCTGGTGAATCGGGCAACTTGCCGTCAGGAGAAGCCTATATTGCTCCCGTTGAGGGCAAGGGCGAGGGCAGTATTGTTGTAGATGGTTCCGTTGCTGGAATTGGGGCACTCCGTGAACCGATGCTATTAACCGTTAATGAAGGACGGTTGGTGTCAGCCGAAGGACCAGAAGGGGCTCAATTACTGGAAACGCTTGGTGAGGGCGATGGTCGTTTTCTCGGCGAATTCGGGATCGGTACCAATAACAAGGCACGAATCACAGGTGTGGTGCTGGAAGATGAGAAGGTGTACGGGACAATTCATGTGGCCTTTGGCAGCAATAACACATTTGGTGGAACGATTGCCGCGGGTGTTCATATTGATGCAGTTGTACAAAAGCCGGACGTGTACATCGATGACAAGCTGATCATGCGTCAGGGTGAATTGGTCGAATAACTACAGCGAAGGAAATTGGGCATGTCCACAACGTGTCCACAGTAATGGATAACTGAAGCGGAAATTCAGATTTTACGTCAGATTTACAAACAAATACACAACATGTCCACATTAAATTAATGAATATCCACATGAAACGCCAAAGATATCCACAGCATGTGTGCAATATGTGCACAACTTATCCACAAATCAGGTATAACTCGTGTTTTCATGCGATAAAACAGTCGTTTTGGAGTAATTAAACAAGTTATCCACAGGAATATCGCTTTTTTGTTCCAAGTATTTGAAAACATAGAAACAGATCCATAATATATGGGGATAAAAAAGACCAAAAATCGGCATAAAGCTGATCTTTGGTCTTTTTTTTGAATATAATTTTTCAATCCAATGTCAGGTTACTTACGCTCAATATTAAAACGACTGACTTCCACCACCCTCCGCAGCAGGGCAAATGAGCAGAGCGGAGACAGCAACCGTAATGCAACGTCTGTTGAAGTTGGCAAAATTGATCTGAAGCCTAAACATTTGATCAAAAATAACCGATACACCAAAGTAACATCTAATGGTACGAAAGTAGTCTGATTATACGGAATGAGAGGATATGGGGATAACTATGGACGAGGGAATGCAATATATTAATTTTTCGGTAGGAGACCAGATCTTTGCACTACGAATTGATGAAGTTCATGAGATCATCAGAATGGTGCAGGTGACAACAGTTCCATTTGGAAGCCCGGAGATCCGAGGTTTTGCTTCGCTGTACGGTAAGGTCGTTTCGGTGGTGAGTCTTCGTGTATTGTTAGGCATGCCAGACCAGGAGGATACCTCTTCTACACGTATTATTGTGGTGCCTTACAAAGGTGGATTTGTACCGCTGATCGTAGATATGGTCGATTCTGTCGTAAGTTACGATCGTTTCGAGGAACCAGCTGAGGAACACCGCCGTTTCATGCTTGGCGTTTTTGACAAAATCGGGTTCTGTGAAGATCATCGTGCAGGTATTTTGAACCTCGATGTATTACTGGGCAGCTTGATCAGATCATAGTAGTATAACAATCCGTAATTCTTTCAATATTCAGTATTAATCCTTCGGTTTACCCAAATGTTCCTCATCCGCTTTTCGGGAGAAGGGACATTTTTTTGTGCTGCTAGGGTGTGTCTGAAAACTCCGAAGGAAGCAGATTTTGCCGAATTTTCGTTCCAAGCAAGAAAGTTTTCCGCAGGCGTGCCGGGGCACGTCAAGGGAAAGTGACGCAGCGGGGGGCGAAAAGGGGGTAAAAGATGCACTTCAGCGAGTTTTGAGACACGCCCTAACCATTGAAATAACCACTTTTTATGGGCAAAGGTTTTTAAATCCGGTCATTTTCGTATATGATGGAGAGTAACAATGCGAAGGGATGACGGGAGACTTTAATGATGCAATCGCTGTATGGAGTATGGCTTGGTGACGTATTTTTTTGTTTTTCCGGTGAAACATCGGAACCACGTGTGGATGCATGGAGCCACGTGGTAAGAAGGTTGAATTTTGGCGACGGGGGTCGTCTGTTTCAGCCTGCCGCTCTGCGTCTTGCGGAGTTGCGCTGGCCGAATCCGCTGAGGAACACGGCTGAAGCCAAGAACACGAAGCGGCGTCAACTGCTGGGGCGCACATTGGAAGGATTGGCAGTCTCGCCTAAGGATGCCTTCAGGTTGCTGCTGCAATGGGATGACCGTTTGTTAAATGCAGCCGGAATTCAGGTTGGAGAAGAGATGCGTTACTGGATCAAAGCAGCGCAGTTCACACAGGAGCTGCTGTTGCGGGGAGCAATTGCTCCATCGGCTGAATTCGCAGCAAAGACCGGAGCACGGCGACGGACCGGGCAAGAGACATTAACAGGCGTATGGCGGCCACGCTTGCAGCAGGAGGAGGACATCGAACGCTTCCGCGATCTTGCTGAAGCGATGCCTCCGATTGGATTGGCTGCTCCTGGAGCTTATGCTTCATTGGAACCGGAAACGCGTGAAGAAGCAGGGGCTGCGGTATTATTTTCATTCATGAGTGGCATGATTCATGCTGTAGTGACAAGTGAACTGGAGGGCATGGACAGTGAACTGTCCCGTTACCGCACCCCATATCGACGCGGATCTTCGCCAGTAGCCGAACTCTGGTGGAACAGTCTGATCTCGATGTTCCGTCCTGTGACGGTGCAAGGGCCGACGGACGACATGACAGCGTTTATTCATACGCTGCAAGAAGTTGGTGGAACGTCAATGCCAATCGTGGGAGCAGAACAGATGGCACCTGCGGAAGGCCAATTGAAGCTGGTGCTCCGCTTGGAGCCTCCATTGGGCGAACATGAAACGATCTGGGGAATAAGCTTTTGGGTGGACAGTGAGCAGGAACCAAGCCTGAGGTTGCCTGCACGGACTATCTGGGCACATCCAGAGCGAGATCTGGACCGAGGGAAGGTGTTGTATACCTCGGCGGCAGAGCAATTATTGATGGCACTCGGGCAAGCAGCAGAACTGGCACCTGAACTGGAGACAGCGCTGCTTACCGCTCGTCCGGAGGAAATTAAGCTGGAGCAGCAGGGTTTCTTCGAATTTCTCACGCATGCGGTTCCACGTTTGCAGAAGGCCGGGATAACCGTTCTCATGCCTTCAAGGTGGAGTCGTGCCGGGAAACGTCGTGCGGGACTGCGTCTGCAGATGTTGAATCGGGGAACAGAGCGGTTGCCTGGAGCCACATCGGCACTGGGCATGGAACAATTGGTTGCTTTCAAGGCGGAGCCCATGCTGGATGGTAAACCGGTCACGGCGGAGGAACTGGCAGCGCTCGCTGAATCCACAGTTCCTTATGTCATGTTCCGTGGTGAATGGATTGAAGTGGATACAAAAGAGATTCGCCAAGTCCTGCGTTATATGAAAAAAGAAGAAGAACAATACATGCCTCTCTCCGAATGGCTGCATCTGGCAGCGGATGAAGGGGAGGATTCCGCATGGAAGGGCCTCTCCGTCTTTGGTGCCGAATCTGATGGGATGCTTGCTTTCCTGCTCGATGGACAGGTGCTTCGCAGCATTGAGCCTCGTCAGGTTCCGGCAGAATTGCACGGTGAACTCAGACCTTATCAAGAACGAGGCTACCAATGGTTATCCGCGATGCGTGAGCTGGGCTTTGGCGTATGTCTGGCGGACGATATGGGACTTGGGAAGACGATTCAGGTAATTACCTGTCTGCTGGACCGCAAACACGAGGAACGCCAGGCAGCTGAAGAGGAAGCCCGTGAGAATGAGCTGTTGAATGGATCAGATGATTCATTCCCGGCGGATCAGCACACGAATGAGCAGCCTGTTCATCTGCCTGCACTTATTGTGTGTCCTACCTCGCTGCTTGGAAACTGGCAGCGTGAGCTGAAGCGGTTTGCCCCGGATCTGTCGCTGTATATTCATCATGGCGGACAACGGCTGCACGGGAATGATTTTCAGGCAGAAGCGCAGACGCATGACATTGTACTGACGACCTATCATCTGGCAGGCAGAGATGGCCCGGATTTGGCTTCGTTGCACTGGTCCACTATTGTGCTGGATGAGGCACAATATATTAAGAACTACCGTACCAAACAAGCGCAAAGCGTAATGCGCCTGTCTACACTTCATCGTATTGCGATGACAGGAACGCCTGTAGAGAACCGACTGAGCGAACTTTGGTCGATTTTCCAGTTTCTCAATCCGGGGTATCTGGGCACAGCTTCATCGTTCCGCCAGCGGTATACGGGACTGGGGCCATCCGAAGAAAATGCAGCATCCTTGCGTGAGCTTCATCGACTGGTATCTCCATTCATGCTGCGCAGGCTGAAGAGTGATCCGGATATTCGCAAGGATCTGCCAGAGAAGCTTGAACTGAAATCCTATTGTTCTCTGACGCCGGAGCAAACGGTGTTGTACCAGCGTGTGGTGGATGATCTGATGGGTGGTCTGGACGGCAGAAATGGCATTGCCCGGAAGGGGATTGTTCTGTCCTCCCTGACCAAGCTCAAGCAGATCTGTGATCATCCGGTGCTGGCGGACAGTAATCGGAAAGACCACGGCAAGGCTGAGGCATCCGGTAAGATGGAACGTTTGCTTGAACTGCTGGACGCCATCCGTGATAACGGGGAATCGGCTCTGATCTTCACGCAGTATGTTGCTATGGGAGATCTGCTGGTATCGAGATTGAAACAGCGATATGAGGAAGAACCTTATTTCCTGCATGGTGGTGTGTCGAAGGCGCAAAGAGATGATATGGTGGAGACTTTCCAAAAAGGAGAGGGGCCGTCCATGTTTGTTCTGTCTCTTCGTGCCGGAGGTGTGGGTCTGAATCTGACACGGGCGAGTCATGTCGTTCACTATGATCGGTGGTGGAATCCTGCGGTTGAGAATCAGGCAACGGATCGTGTATTCCGAATTGGACAGAATCGCAACGTGCAGGTGCATAAGTTGATCTGTCAGGGAACACTGGAAGAACGGATTGATGAGCTGATCGAAAGCAAGAAGGCACTCTCCGAGCAGGTCGTTGGTTCGGGTGAGAATTGGCTGACCGAGATGTCGGATGATGAGCTGCGTGGTCTGATCTCTCTTCAGGGTGAGACGTGGCTGTGACCTTGAACATTCAGAGGAATATAGATGTTGAGAAAGGGGGATTGTTGTGAGTGAAAAATGGAAGATCGAGCTGCATATGTCCCCCGGTGGATGGACAGCAGAAGTAAATACAGCAGCGGATGCGGATCAGGAAGTTTCCGTTTCCGCTTCCGCTGCTGAGGGCAAGACCGGATCAGCCGCAGGCATGTTCACGGTCACGGGAACGCCGGCGCGACTGAGCGAAGCCCAGCGCGAGGCTGTACTGGCTCAGCTGCGCAAGCGCCCGCTGACGCTGTACGCCCTGCTGCGCGGCGGCCCGGCGTCCGAGGAGCTCGCGGGGCTGCTGCCGGCTGCGCAAGCGCCCGAGGGCTCGCCAGGTGCAGCAACGGCCAGCGCGGCCGTGGCGTGCACCTGCGGCCGCCCGGGCTGCGCGCATGCCGCGGCCGCTGAGCGCGCCGTAGCCGCGCGCCTCGCGGCCGAGCCGCTGCTGCAGCTGGTGCACGCCGGCCTGCCGCGCGAAGCGCTGCTCGCCGGCGTGCTGGGGGCATGGGCGGAGGAACTCGCCCATGATCCCAGCGGCCCCGGCCGCGCAGCGGAAACAGCTGGCCGCCCGCAAGTGCGGGGCGGCGAAGGCGGCGCGGCCGTCGGCGAGTGGATCGCCGAGGCTGCCGCGGACGGCGCCATGCACCAGCCGGGGCCGGGCTTTGGCGCCGTTGAGGTGCGCCTCGCGCAGCCAGGCAAGCCGCCGGCATTGCCGGAGCTGACGGCGCTGCTGCCGGGCGTGCCGGCCACCGCAGGGCTGGATTTGATCCGCCAGCGTGTAGCCGCGCGGATGTGGCAGGCTGTCCAGAAGAAGACGGACAGCCCGGCAACCAAATGATGCACCCATCAGAGCGGGGGAGATCTCAGATCACCCCTGCTTGTTTTTATTGCAGCATGTTGCTCTAAAAGTCCAAAAAACGATCATACAGGCTGTACAGCCCGTATATGTTCATTCGGATCTCTTCTAAAGGAGGTCTTTACCGGTGGAGCTTCGCTCCCAATTAAGGTATACTGTCGCAGGGAACACTGCACGCAGAGGACTATATAACATTTATATTATTGCGATAGGAGTTTTTACATGAAATCAACTACAGGAAGACAGCGCCGCATGGTGGTTATGCTGTCCTCATTGATGATATGCGGAGCATTGCTTACCGCGTGCCAGAACGGCACAGAGGAGAGCCAGAATCCGAATGGAGCAGGTAACACACAGCAGGAGTCGGACGGCACAACGGTTCATTTTACGGAGGATAAAGGTACGGGCGGCGACAATGCTGGCGGGGATGACACATCATCTTCTGGCAACAGCGGTGAAGGCACGGATAGCGAGTCTGGGAATGCTTCAACTGGCGAAGAGCAGGGTTCTTCAGACGATGGTAACGGGGCGACAGCGGAAGATCCATTGCTGGAGAAACGCAGTATCAGCGCACTGCAAACGACGATTGATGCACAATCCGTGGTGACCAATGCTGAGTCTATGACCGTCATTGTCAACAAGCAACGGAGTCTGCCTGACGGGTACGAGCCGGACGATCTGGTGGAGCCGAATGTACCGTTCTCCTTCGACGAACCTCACGAGAAGCGGCATATGCGCAAGGAAGCTGCGGAGGCACTGGAGAAGTTGTTTGCAGGTGCAAAAGCAGATGGTATTGAGCTTCGTGCGGTGTCTGGTTATCGTTCATATCAGCGTCAGGTATCCATCTATAACAATAATGTCAAAACCAAAGGTCAAGAATACACGGATCGCGTGAGCTCTGTGCCAGGCCGAAGCGAACATCAGACCGGTCTTGCCATTGATGTATCCAGCCCGAGTGTGGGCAATGTGTTGGAAGAGGTATTTGGCACATCGAAGGAAGGCCAGTGGTTGGCTGAACACGCTGCAGAATACGGATATGTCATCCGTTATCTGCAAGGTGAGGAAGATACCACAGGTTACGTCTATGAGCCTTGGCATATCCGGTACATCGGTACAGATTTGGCACCGGATGTGGCGAAGAGTGGGTTAACTCTGGAAGAATACTTCGATGAGGCTAATATCAAGTTGTAATGCGGATGTTTTATCCTTAAAGAAAAGATACTAATACTAATTCTCATAAATCCCCGAATGAACCGTCTTTGATCTAACCAATGGGCAGTCATTCAGGGGATTTTTTTCTGTTCAAAAATGATGTTGGAATTAAGGTGGTATTAAACTTCATTCCATTGTTTTAAATGATGATAGACTGATATAATTCATGTTTAATCCGAAGAAACAAATTCAACCAAAGCGAGGGACGAGAGAATGAGCAGACAGCAGGTTTTTACCGGCTCCCCATGGGAACCGTTGGTGGGATATTGCCGTGCCATCCGTGTAGGGAACCGAATTGAAGTGGCGGGTACAACCGCGATGCAAGATGGTGTAGTTGTTGGGGCGGGTGATCCGTATGCACAGACAAGGTTCGTTTTGCAGACGATCGAGAATGCACTGAAAGAACTGGGGGCTGATATGTCGCATGTAGTGAGAACCCGGATGTATGTGACCGATATCTCCAGATGGGAGGAAGTTGGCAAGGCACACGGTGAATTTTTTGGACAGATCCAGCCTGTAGCCACAATGGTTGAAGTTAGCGCACTCATTGATCCCTTGTTGATGGTTGAGATTGAAGTGGAAGCGATCGTTGAAGATGAAACCCAAGCTGGTTGATCTGGCAGATGGTCTGAGGATTTTCTAAGGAACACAGGACATCTTATTTGGCTATAAGATCCTCTTGCTAAAATGTAAGGAACATCAGACACGTTATTTCCCAAATTACTCTGATAAAAATGCTATAAACAGCTATTTATTCAAACATAGCGTGCCTGAGATTCCCTAGATTTTTGCGAGCACTTCAAAACCTTGAATAAGACGCCCCAGATTCGTTAGCGTTAACGCCCCTTGCTCTTACATTCAGTATGCAACGTATTTCGTATGCAGCGCACATCGCACGTGTCTGCTCCGGACAAGTTTCAGGTACGCTTCGCTTTGGAGCAAGTTTGAAGACACGATCTAAAAAACTAAAAACTAAAAACTAAAAACCAACAAACCCAAAAAAATAACCTTACCCGTGCTTGTCAGAAGACAAGCGGATAAGGTTATTTTGAATTGACTTCGCCGCCTTGCCGCACGGCTGAGCTCTTGATGCGCCAAACTCATTACACCGCGCGCCAGGAGCTACATGCGGATGGCTGGTCATTATGATGCTCCACACTCCCCCGTGCTAAGCGATGCACACGGTCGTCTGCAACAACATATAACATGTGTTTCAGCCAGACGTTTTTCCAATGGTATTATTTCGCTTCCAGCTCTGCTGCAGGTGTTTCAACAACCACTTTCCAAGCTGTTCCGATTGGAGGCAGGCTGCGTGTCAACATAGGGCTGTAGAACCCAATGACTTTAGCGCCTTTGGTCAGTTCTTCAGCTTTCACCGTTTCACCTTCGTGGTTCACGAGCAGCGTGTCTTTAGCAATATTCAGCACGACATGGTCAGGAGCGGTTTCTGTTAACCGTGTTCCTGTAATCTCAATCTGTGAGATACTGCCTTCAGCTGTTGTTACATTTTCAATTGTACCCGCTGTCCCCAGAACGTCTTTCAATTGTGATTCCGAAGCGTCATCCAGTACAGTGACTGTGTAGGTCGGCGTTTGTGGTGGCAGACTGCGGGTGGTGATCAGGGAATGCTCAGCTTCCACGTTCATGCCAATGGCCAGATCAGTCAGTGCAATCTCTTTCCCTTCAACTGAGATGAATTTTGTCTCATCGCTCAGATTGAGCACAATACCATCCGTACCTGCACCGCCAATCTGGATGGACTTATATTTATCTTGGTTCGAGATTCTGGTAATTACACCACGTTCGGTAACCGTCTTCACGTCCTCTTCACTGGAGATAGTCACTTGATTTCCTGTTGTGTTCACTTGTCCATGCAGTGCTTTCTCAGCAAAAGAAACCGGTACATACAATTTCCCGCCTGTGATTTCGGGCGCTGTACCCAGCGTGAGCAGCATTTTATTCACGGAATATTGATCCTTGCCTGTGATTACCTGTGTCCAGAGAGCACCACGAGTCAGCTCTGCAGTTTTAGTTTCTTTATTCCATTCCAGTTCAATACCCAGTGCGTCGGTAAGATCACGCAGCGGGATCATGGCTACTTTGCCATCTTTGTTCCAATAACCATCAGAGATGGTTGCCCCATTCACGGATACGTTTACTACACTCGCTGCATTACTATCTGCTGAAACGGATGTTTGATGGACTGGTTGTGTGTTGTCCAGTGTTGCTGCATAAGCGGCTCCACCACCCAATGCCATGGATAGGGCCATCAGTGCACTTACTTTTTTCATGTTGTTGTTCATCAATATTCATCCCTTCTAATCTGTGTACTGACGCGGTAAAATCTTCCTTAGGGCCGCTCTTCAAGTTAATAGACGGGACAAATCGTCTAAGTGTTGCAGTTGAAATGCAATGAATGTAAGCGGTAGGTTAGTTTAAATTAGAAATATCGCTTGTATTGCAGGTTATCCGCAGCAGGATCAGGTTAATTTCAGGTAAGTGGCCAAACCTTTGTCCTATTTCACATTCGAGTACGAGGAGGAACGGATTAGATGAGTGATATGTTGGTAGCGCTCTATCGTTTGCCGGAGCAAGAGAGTGGACTGAGAGCGCTGGAGGAATCCTCCATTGTGATTCGAAGAGCCATTGCCCCAGAAAAACAGCTTGTACTGGATTGGGTGAAATCACATTTTAGTCAGGCTTGGGTGGATGAATGTGAGGTCGCTTTTGCGCGTCAGCCAGTGTCCTGTTATATTGCGGTTGAGCATGGGAAAATGATTGGATTTGCCTGTTACGAAGCGACATGTCGCAACTTCTTTGGACCGACAGGTGTGAGCCAGGATGCACGCGGCAAAGGTGTAGGCACAGCCCTGTTACTGGCCTGTATGCATGCGATGAAGGCGGACGGTTACGGGTATGCGATTATCGGATCAGCGGGACCTGTGGATTTCTATGCCCAGACGCTGGGTGCCGTGAAGATTGAAAATTCAACGCCGGGTATTTACGAAGGCATGCTGCGGGCAGACTAGACGATAATGATGTTGTGGAAGTTGTGGAAAAGGAAGGGAGGACGATGATGAGCACGAAACAAATGTTGCACATCGGAATGATCGGTACAGGATCAATCTCGGATCTTCATATGAGGTGTTATGCGAAAAACGAGGATGCCGTCATCTATGCGATCTGCGATCTGAACGAAGAACGGGCTAAAGCTGCGGCACAAAAGTATGATGCTCAATCCGTGTACACCGATTATCGGGAGATGCTGGAGGACCCGCATGTGGATGCCGTCAGTATCTGTACCTGGAATAATACACACGCCGAATTTGCCATTGCTGCACTGGAGGCAGGCAAGCATGTGTTGCTGGAGAAACCGGTCGCAACCAATGTGGAAGATGCACTGCGGATTGAAGAAGCGGTGAAGAAGAGCGGACGTACGTTTATCGTTGGATTTGTGCGGCGTTATGATAACAATATGCAGATGATGCGCAGATTCATTGATGCCGGGGAGTTTGGTGAACTGTATTATGCCAAAGCTTCCATTCTGCGGCGTCACGGCAATCCAGGCGGTTGGTTCGCTGACAAAAGCCGTTCCGGCGGTGGTCCCCTGATTGATCTCGGCGTACATATTATTGACCAGTGTTGGTACCTCATGGGCAGGCCGAAACCCGTTTCGGTCAGTGGTAATACGTATCGGAAGTTGGGCAATCGTGCCCATATCGAACATCTTTCTTTTTACAAAGCAGCCGACTACAGCGCAGCGGTGAATGATGTGGAAGATATGGCGAATGCACTTATTCGGTTTGAGAACGGGGCTTCGCTGGCGGTGGATGTGAGCTTTACCCTTCATGCACGCGGAGATGAATCTTCGGTGAAATTATACGGCGAGCGTGGTGGGTTCGAACTGGAGCCGGAGACACTGATCGTCACGGAGAAAAATAATACCATCCTAAATATTGAACCCCAGACGGACAATACGGGTCTCCATATTCATAGTGCATTCCAGAACCAGATTGACCACTTTGTGGATTGCTGCCTGAACGGTACAGAGCCGATCAGCCCAATTGCGGATGGGGTGGCTTCCACACGCATGTTGTGCGGAATCTACGAATCCGCTGAGAAAGGGCAGGAGATTCGTCTGGATTAAATCCATTCCCGTTCCTGTTGTCCTTCATATAACAAAAGCATGCGTCTTCCGCGTGATCTGCGGCTGCGCATGCTTTTTGGCATCAGGTCATTTATTCAGTGGTGAATTCTCGTATCCAGGGTCATCATAATCCGTATCCTGCAGCCTTGGAAGCACGTTCATGCTCTCAATTGCCTGCCGGGTATCCGGCGTGCCGTGGTCATACAGAAAGGTATACAGCAAGGTCATGCCATCTGAAAATTGCTCTGTTGCCTCATCGTGGTCTGCTGATTTGTAGGGTACCGGCGCCCGTTGCAATGTATAGGCATCGTCATCTTCCAGCACCTTCATCAGATCTTTTAATCGGCCCAACTGTTCGTCATCCACCAACACCTCAAAGGGTGTAGATTCGTTCTTGGTTTGCTCAATAAGATTATGTGTTACCGATACATACAGATGTTGTTTGCCGTCCTGCATAATCCAACCCCCATTCTGAAATGGAAAAAAGACGCTTCTACTGTTAATAAACAGCAAAAAGCGCCCTGAAACGAGCTATAACGGTATCCCGTTTCGTTTATTTCCCAAATCTCCCCGTTACGGGCACCTGGCGGGTCCCAGCCTCCATCGATCCTGAACACAGGGGACAGGCGGGAGGGCCCGATGATGCCTTCTTGGTTGCTTTTGAAGGCACAGCAGGCTTCTGTCTTAGCCACGCTTTACAGGTGGATGAACTGCACTTCCAGACCGCAACGGTCTCCGTACGCTCGGCATTACCCGAACCTGAAGTGTGCGAATGTGAACTGGAGGAACTCGCAGCTTTCGGACTTACACCTGTGGTGCTGAACGCCTTATGGTTGCGAATCTCCCCACTACCACGCCGTTCACCGAGGCGATCCTCATCACGTTCGTTGTGGACCTCGTAGTCACGACGGTCACTATGGCTGATGGCACGACGCTGTGCCATATCCCGACCTTCGGAACGGGCACCCAAGCCCGAGCGGGCATACTGTCCGTTGCCTTTACCATATGAAGTCTGACCGCTCGTCCGGCTCTCTTCACGAGGTTTACGTTTGTCCGGAACTTCCATACCGAAGGCTTCAAGCAGGAAACGGGACACATCCGCTGGCTTTCCATGATGACTTGCCGGTGAGGTGACATACAAGTACTGCTTGGCCCGTGTGATGGCAACATAGGCGAGTCTTCGTTCTTCCTCCAGCGCCATGTCCAGTTCGGCATCTGTCTGCTGCATAGCAAGCGCAGCTTTCTGATCCTCAGGAATATCCTGACGCAGTGCTGTACTGTGAGGCACAATGCCTCTCACTGGCTCCGATCCAGTACACACAAGGGAACTCCAGTCCTTTGGCCCGGTGGATCGTCATCAGCTGCACTGCGTCACTGTCCTGTGCGCGGCGCAGAGATTCCATCTCCCGGTGTCTGCGGGAGAGTTCATCCGCGAATTGGATGAACTCTTCTACCGTTTCGAATTTTTTGACGGCAGCTTCGAATTCATCCAGGGTTTCCAGCATCGTTTCCTTATAATGGGTGAAGATGCTGGGGTCACCACTTTCCATATACTTGTCGTAGAATTGCCTGCGCATCTCCTGAATGGCGATGATGGGTTTTAGTTTGTGCAGTGATTTGATCAGCTTGATGCGTTCCTTGACCTGTTCCTGCTGGAACGGTTTCAGCTTGTCCCATTTCACAAGATGTATGAGCGGATATTTCTTCGCCTGTTGTTGTTCGCAACGCTGAATCCACTCCAGCCCTGCATCCCGTGAAACGTAGAGTGGTCCCAGCGCACTTGGGAGAGCATCCATGGCACGTGGATCAAGAGACAGACGCAAATGATCCATCAGGGGTCTGATGAGAGACTGGTCATAGAACACCGGGGAAGCACCATGCTGTACAAAAGGTACATCTTTCAACACAAGCTGCTCGAATACAGCCCGGCTGCTGCTTGCTGTCCGGTGAAGAATCGCAATATCACGATAGGTGTGCTGCCCTTCTTCAACCTGTTGACACAGCTGGTTTACAACCCACGCCGCTTCTTCCTCTGCATTGGAAGGTGTAGCGAAACGGGGTGCATCGCCGCGGTTTCCGGCAGCACGCAGCCGTTTGTCACGTCTGCGTTTATTGCGGGCGACCAGTTCACTTCCGAGTCCCAGAATGCGTGCATCACTGCGATAATTGATATCCAGCGTCACAATGCGTGCGCCGGGGTATACTTTATCGAATTCCAAAATTGATTCCTGGCGTGCGCCATTAAAGGTATAGATCGTCTGGTCATCGTCTCCCACAACCATCAGATTGCGGTGAGCGGAAGCCAGTTTTTGCACAATTTCATACTGCAGATGGTTGGTATCCTGGAACTCATCCACCATAATGTACTGGAAACGCTTCTGAAGCGGCCCCAGAACAGCAGGATCACGAAGCAGCGCGGCTGCCCGTAGTAAAATATCATCAAAATCCATTTTGCCCCGATCCTGCTTCCAGGCTTCGTAACCAAGCAGGACACGCTTGGCATCGCGTTCTTCCTGTGATTTCTCAGGCAAGTCGGTTGTTTCCGATCCTTGCATCTTCCATGCGGACAGCATGGCCAGCAGACTTTCAGGCTGGAAGGCTTCACTCATGCCATTTTGGCGAAGAAGCATCTTCAGCACCGTATGCTGAGCCCGCGACTCGCCAAAGATCTCTTCCTGTACACCGTAATGACGCAGTAATGTCAGCGCAAAAGAGTGAAAGGTGCGAGCTTGCACGGCTCTTGCGGCCGCTGGGCGTATACCTGGCAAAGCCGCTATCCGGTCTTTCATCTCGGTGGCGGCTTTGTTCGTGAACGTCACCAGCAGGATACTGCCTGCATGTACGCCACTGACCTCTATGAGATAGCCAGCTCTTGCAGCCAGCACAGTTGTTTTGCCACAGCCGGCTCCGGCGAGCGTCAGAATCGGTCCTCTGCCGTGACGGACTGCCGAGATTTGTGGTGCGTTTAACTTGATGCCGGCCTCTTCCAGAGAACGAAAATAAAAGGCATCCTGTTGCTCATTACCCACGAGTTGCCGACTGGTCTCCAGCGGAGCAGACGGGGACTGGGGCAGGGACGCCGCCGGGGTAACCCCGAGCGGACGGGGGTAGAACGTTGAGTTCGGACTTAACATGTTTCATCCACCTCTGTATGCATTCAGGGATAGGACTATCCCGGCTAAAAGTAAACCATTTGCCCTTTTCACAATCACATTGTAAATTGGTATGATAGAGTTAGTCGCCTAATCAGGCGGTTAAGTATGGTCAAAGCTTCATTATACCCGAACATATGGTCTTGACGAAAGCCCCCGATTTCATCCAGTATCGGTATAAAACGGGCACCTGCACGAGATTACGCAACTTTTTGGCATGATATCGTATAAGTTATATGCCTAAGCATTTTGCATGAAGGATGTAATATGCTAATTTACTACTAAATAGAAATGATAATATTGGTTTTGACGGGACAGAGGAGGAATGGTCATGAAACTGCTTCAGCGCATCAAAGACGGAGCGAACAAAGCAACAGAGCGTGCCCAGCACGCCGTTGAGATTGGGAAACTGAACAACCAGATTGTGGGCTTGCAACAGGAACAGGAAGTCCATTTTACAGATATGGGTCGCATCTTCTATGAGGGTTATCGGGCACAGGATATGACGCGTGCGGAAAAAGAAATGGTGGATCTGTCGCAGCTCTGCGACGAATTGCAGGACGAGATTGATGGTCTGCGCAACAAGATTGCACAACTCAAGAACGAACGGTTGTGCGAGTGTGGACACGTCGCTTCCCTGGATGCCAACTTCTGCCCTAAATGCGGACGTAAGTTGGGTGAACTCAAGACAGCAGCGCCTAAAGTAGCAGCAGCAGGAGTCGCAGGAGCCACCACAGCCGCAAGACAGGAGGCAGCTGTAGCTCAGACCCAAACTCCAGAGCCGGACTTCTACGATGCGCCACCTGAGTTGGAACTGGAGGAAGACGAGCCGTATCATACGGTCATTCCGTCCATAGCGGATCTGGAAACGGAATCGGAATATAACAGTACGGAATTTACCCAGGAAGAAAAGGAAGCGTTCGATGCGGAGTGGGAACGTCGCAGAGATGAAGAGATGCAACGGGAACGTGAGCGTCAGCAGGAACTGGACGAACGCATCCGCTACTGGAAAGAAAACAACCCGATCGTGAACACGGTGGACGTACAGACCGAAGTATCACGCGAAATGGTGAATTGTCAGATTTGTGCAGCCGAGCTGCCCAAAGGGTCGAAGTGGTGCCCGCGCTGTGGTGCCGAACAGATCTGATCTGATGCAGTAGAAGCACTGCCGCATCATTTTGAGGCAGTGCGGGTTGCTGACAGCATGGGGGGACGGGAATATGGACCAACTGCTGCATCATTTGCGTCATCTCGGGTTTACCGAGATGGAATCTAAAATAATGGTGGAACTCGCCCGTCAGGGATCAGCCTCAGGATATGAGGTTGCGAAGCGGCTGGGCGTGTCCCGTTCCAATGTATATGCGACCCTGCAACGGCTGGAACAGCGTGGATTCTTGCGGTGTAGTCCGGGGGAACCGGCGAAGTATAGTGTGCTGAAGCCGGAGGAGATGACACGTATGATCTCCGATCAAATGCGTACCTCGCTGGATTATGTTCAGAGCAGCATGCCCAAAAGTGAACCGGAGAAGCCTGTCTTCTATAACGTCGAAGGTGACAAGAATGTGTTTGAGAATCTGAGCCGTGAATTGGCCGAGGCTCAGCATGAGATTGTCGTAGACGTTTGGCGTGAAGAGGCAGAGCTGCTGCGTAATGACTTACAACAGGCTGAAGCTCGGGGTGTGCGGCTGTTATGGTCATGTGATGGTGGCGAAGGCATGATTGATCAGCCTGTTCCTTTGCCGGGTCTACCTTTGTACGGTACAGGTAATGGTCGGAAATTTTCCCTGGTGGTGGACCGCCGCTGGTGCATGCTGGGCATGCGCGGGGAATCATGCGCCACACAGGCAGTGGTGACGGAGCATCCGGTGATGACTGGACTGCTGCTGAATCATTTTGCTCAAGAGCTGGTGTTGTACGAACTGGAACAGGATATGGGGGGGGAACTGGTGTCCCGCTATGGGCACCGGTACGAAGAACTCTCTGCGCGTTATTGGTCTTCTCCTTCAGGAGAAGGTGACCAGAGCTAGACAGATCGGCGACTAATTCACCTCTGATTGGAGTGAACATGCCAGCACAAAGGTATCTATCTTGACGAAACGAATACGTGTGTACATAAAGCAGGCGCTGCCCGAAGGCAGACGCCTGTTTGTGCTGGTTTGAGAGATGACAGTGATGTTCGTCACAGCATCTGTTTCCAGTCAAGTCGATAGTAAAGGTATGAAGTTATGCTATTTTTGAGAAAATGAAGCTATGAACATTCGATTGAACTGGATCGGGTTGAACAGGATTGTACACGTCATTCTTTGGGCACGTGATACAGAGCTTCCAGCACGTCCGTATAATAAGCTGTACCATGGGGTACAAATTCCGTTGCCCGAATCTCGCGAACGATACGTTCCGGCTCATCAGCTGCATGATCGCTGCTTGACGGATCCTTATGACCGATGGAATGTGGCGGTGATATCAACGGCTGAGTCTGAATTCCGGTAGCTTGAATGACGTCGATCTCATTACGAAACAAAGCGAGTAGATCATCCAGCGGCACTTCATACAGGCTATCCACCTCACTAGGCTGCAGAACGTAGGCTTCAAGCGGCTGGTTCAGACATAATCCATAGACGGCGCTGAATTCCCGATCTATGAATGGGACACCACGCACCTCTCCTTGGAGCTGCTGTGTAGCCGTGAGTAGATAGGTTAGTGCCTCGAATGGAGTATAAACACCCAGTTCTTCCTCCAGCTCACGACTGGCGTCTTGCAGTTGTTCACCTGCGGTAAGATGGCCTGCTGCTGTAATGTCGTAATATCCGGGAAAGGTATCCTTAATATCACGCCGCCGCTGAAAAAGGACCCGTCGCTGTTCGCCTTTGTCACGCACGATCCAGCAGTGGAATGAACGGTGCCAATATCCTTTGGCATGGACCTCGCTGCGTAGTGAAGTGCCGATCCAATTTTGCTGATCGTCATAAATGTCGAAACGTTCTGGGGTCATGAAACGTATCTCCTTATATAGCAGTTTTTAAAGTTCAAAATTTCACAAAGTATGTTTTAAACGAAAGGGGAACGATCGTATGGAATGCATTGTACACTTTCAGGTGATTTATCCGCAACCTCAGGAACGTAAAAGTCTTAGAGGACTTATATTTGTAGGGCAAGGTCAGGAACCGGCTAACAGTCAGTTAAGCAGCATGTTTAAGGATATGGGATTTAATGTACGTTTGGAAGATGAGGCCCAATTGTTGTTCAAGCCAGTGGATGCTTCGGCAAACTTTGAATATATTCGTGTAACAGAGCTTGATACCGGGGAAGAAGTTTACAAGGAAGATAAAGATCTGAAGTCGATCCTGGAACATTTGCTGCCACGCCGTTTCTAGTTCATGAGCATGGCTGCGAATGACATTCATGGGGGAGCACATGTATCACATGTATGTTAAGCACAAAAAAAGGCCCCACCTTTACGGTGGAACCTTCAAACCTTTAAGCTACGCAACCCATTGTTAATGAAGTCCATATGGCTAGCTTTTCATACATAAACTCTAGCAAGTAAGAGGTTGTCCCCCGCATCAGGATTTATATCCGTAATTCAACTCGGTGCGTCTTTAAAAACGTTCATTGTGATTATGCTAGAGCGCCGGTTCCTTCTGCTTCCAGTTCTGAAGTACAGTGCGAGCAGCGGGTAGCTGCGGCTGGAATTTCCGATAGGCAATACTTGCAAGCCTTGGTCGTTTTTTGCGGCTCGGGCTTCTTGTGTTCTTTGCTTTTGATGTAGTTGATACCTTTAACAAGCATGAAAATACAAAAAGCAACGATAATAAAATCAATCATTACGTTGATGAACTGCCCGTAAGCAATTACGGTTGCGCCAGCTTCGTTGGCTTGTGCTAATGTCTTGATTTCCTGCCCGCTGGCGGTTTTCATATCCCAATCCAGATTGAAAATCTTCTGGCTGAAATCAACCCCCCCAAGCAGTTTTCCAACTGGGGGCATAATAATATCATTCACAAGGGATGTGACGATTTTACCAAAAGCAGCCCCAATAATGACACCGACCGCCAGATCGATGACGTTGCCGCGGACGGCAAATTCCTTGAATTCGTTAAGTACGCCTTTCATGTCTGCATATCTCCTTTGATCATTCAATTCAAAATGTAGGCCGCGTCTCCATGCATTATCCGTTCAGATCCGCGCTTCCGTCCTCATATTGTACATAAAAAACACATTCCAATCACCCTTTGTTTGCAAATTAAGACAAGTTTCCGCAATTTCCATGAAAATACTTCTTTATTTCATGCCGTTGATTCGGTATACTTCTAACATTGTCAGTTATGTTTAACCATTTATATTCAGGTTCGCGATCATACATTGTAACGAATCATGGAGCCAAAAAATTAAATATGCCGTTACTCGTATATGTGCAGGAATAGGCCTGCATGTCTCTACCTGATCACCGGAATGATCGGACTACGGGAAAGATGTTGCAATGTTTTGTATGGTTGGCATGAGATCATTCTCAGACAGTTTGACTGAAGAGCAGGTTCAAGTGGCTTTTATCTGTTTCTGATTACACTGTTTAGAGTTTCTCACAACAGGAATGAACTCCTGTCATCCTGTCCATCCAGTACACTTGCAGCATCCATACGGCTTGTCCATATACGTACAAGTCCGTCTTTCCCGTCTCCGGTTATTCCGCAGCGTGTGAAAAGGCGGGCTTTTTGCTTTTTTACCATGCGATTGGAAGAGCATGTGAGCTTCTGTGCGGAGGGCATTCAGGGGGAAGAATTACAATGCAATTGTTAAAAGACAAGGTAAGACAGGAAGGCATTGTCCTGTCCGAGCAAGTACTCAAAGTGGATTCATTCCTGAACCACCAGATGGACCCGGTTCTGATGAAGGAAGTAGGTAAAGAATTCATTCGCCGCTTTGAAGGTGAGAATATCACACGTGTGCTGACAATTGAGTCGTCAGGGATCGCACCAGGCATCATGACCGCGTTGGAGCTGAACGTGCCGCTGATCTTTGCGCGGAAGCAGAAGTCGCTCACACTGACAGAAGATATTCTGGTAGAGAAGGTCTACTCCTTCACGAAGCAGGAGACCAATGAAATTACCGTTGCCAAGAAGTTCATGAAGCCTGGTGATCGCGTGTTGATCATTGATGATTTTCTGGCGAATGGTGAAGCAGCATTTGGTCTGGCTCGCATTGTGGAGCAGGTTGGAGCTGAAGTGGTGGGTATCGGTATTGTTATTGAAAAAGCATTCCAGCCGGGAGGTCGCTTGCTGAAAGAAGCAGGATACCGTGTGGAATCATTGGTTCGCATCGGGGCACTGTCGGATGGACAGGTTACATTTGCGGACGAGGAGGGCACGAACTAATATGGCACGCGAACGTATTTTTCAACGGCATCGGCATCCAATCAAAACGTTCTCCCTAGGACTACAGCATGTGCTTGCGATGTATGCAGGAGCCGTCGTTGTCCCATTGATCGTCAGTAACGCATTGGGTTTTACACAGGAACAACTAACCTATCTCATTGCCATTGACTTGCTCGCATGTGGTGTGGCTACACTGCTTCAGGTATGGGGAAATAAATATTTCGGCGTAGGGCTGCCTGTCATGCTCGGCTGTGCATTCCAGGCTGTGTCCCCGATGATCCTAATCGGGATGAACAGTGGGGTATCTGCCATTTACGGAGCAATTATTGCCTCAGGGCTGTTCGTACTGATCTTCTCCGGAATCTTTGGGAAGCTTATTCGGCTCTTTCCACCCGTGGTTACGGGTTCGGTGGTTACGATCATCGGTTTGACCTTGATTCCGGTTGCCTTCCACGATTTGGGCGGCGGTCAGGGGTCAGAAGATTTTGGCAGCGGAGTGAACTTGTTACTCGGTTTCGGCGTGCTGCTCTTTATCATTTTAATGACTCGATTCACTACAGGTTTTATTCGTTCCATCTCGGTACTGATTGGTCTGCTGGCAGGTACGGTGGCAGCAGGGTTCATGGGCGAGGTTAATTTTGCACCTATTCGCGATGCAAGTTGGTTCCATGTTGTTCAGCCGTTTTACTTCGGCAGACCGACGTTTGAGATTGTACCTATTCTGACGATGATTCTGGTGGCGATTGTCAGCGTGGCCGAGTCCACAGGTGTATTTATGGCTCTGGGCAAAATACTGGACAAGGACCTGTCGTCCAAGGATCTGGCGCGCGGTTATCGCGCAGAGGGTCTAGCCATTGTGTTAGGTGGTATTTTCAACTCATTCCCGTATACAACGTATTCGCAAAATGTAGGACTGGTACAGATGACACGTGTGAAGACACGTGATGTCATTGTAGTAGCTGGTGGAATCCTGGTGGTCATTGGATTTGTACCAAAAATTGCAGCCCTCGCACAACTCGTTCCAGGGGCAGTACTTGGCGGAGCCATGGTGGCCTTGTTTGGCATGGTGGTATCATCAGGCATTCGAATTATCGGTAGTCAGGTCGATCTGAACCGACATGAGAATCTGTTTGTCATCGCTTGTTCTGTAGGTATGGGGCTTGGGGTTACCGTTGTACCTGAGTTGTTCGCAGGTGCACCGGCCTGGGCTCAGATTATGCTCGGTAATGGTATCATTGCAGGCAGCTTCACGGCGATCTTCATGAACCTGCTGTTCAATGGTCTGGGTACCAAGGAAACAGCCGCCAAAATGGCTGAACAACAGGCAGATGCCATCCTTGGAGAGACGGGTAAGTCGGCTTAATTAGCCGAATTAGGCCAGGCTTATCATCCAGCAGGATTGTTATGTTAACTGTTATAAATAGACGATTCACAAGATGAATAATGAATCAGGTTAATCATGGTGATATACAGCATGAATGGTTTATGACATACATTGTTTATGCTATGAATATTCAATCACATGAACAAATGAAAGAGACACCTTTAGATGCGAAACACCGAAAACAGGCTCAGCAGAGTCGTGTTTTCGGTGTTTTTTGTTTTATTTAACTATGATGAGCTGGGATTATAGATGACGTAACTGTTTTTCCGCAAAATCACCAACCCACGGCAGTTTTAGCCATTTCCCCTGCAAGCTGGTAACGACCATAATAAGCCAGACCACTACACCAAGCAGGGATAACAGCGATGCCACCAGTGGTCCGAACAACGGAAGGAAAGCTGATAATACATGCCCGACCATAATGATGCCAAAGACCGTTACAGATTGCAGCGCATGAAATAACACGAACCGGCTCCGCTTCTCCACTGCGAGAAAGACAATCCCACCTACAAAGGTAAACAGATAACAAAGCATACCGGCAATATTTTCATCCAGACCGCTAGACGATTTCATGGGGGACATCCGGTCCAGCCTCCTTTGACCTTTTTAACTAGGTTATGAGAGAGATGGACAGAACTGAACCGATGAATTTATTTGCCTGTGAACGGATTGGGATGCAACACATAGGAAAAAGCAAACAGGGGCAGAGCAAGCCATTGTAAGGCTTGCTCTGCCCCTGTTGTTGTATACGCTTAAACGTTGCTTTATACGAAATCGTTATCCGCCCTCGATCTGTCTGCGAGGGTTTGTAATCTTGCCCATTTTATCGGTGTCGTTTTCTTTGGGAACCAACCGCTCATCGGTTCGTCCTTCGTGGTGATTATCATACGCATATTCGGTCAGTTTCCATTCCGATTTGCCAAGAACGGGATCGGCCGGGAAATGTTGCCCCCGGTGCAGATGTTCCTCACGTCCAGCTTCATTGATGTAAACTCCGTCTACTTCCACCTTTTCATGCGAAAGGGGCAGCATATCTTGTTCTTTGCGGTCCATGAGACGACGCCTCCTTTGGATACCAGTAATTTAACTGTATGGGTTGTCCGTGATAATATCCCCCGAATAGTTCAGTGTTATGCTGGCTATATTAATTCCGTATAGAATGGCGACATTCATAACATATGATTCGGAATTAAACTTTTTGGGCATGAAAACCGTTATATTTATTAGAGGAAATCGTCAAGTCGTAAGATACTTCCGAATATGCTACAATAAGATTATGATTCATTCCGAATCATATCGGGTATTTATAGTGTCAGGTACTTGCTTTCTAGCGAGGTTCCCGACCTAAAGCTTGCTTTAAGCCGCGCACACAACTTCATGGATGGCATTTAAGACTTATTCGGCATTCTCTAAACGGAGCATTCACTTTCAACGTTTTGGGAGGGAATTACAATGGCAACGAAAGGTCACAATGAGGTCAAAGAAAGTTTGAGGGAAATGACTCGGATTTTCCGTCCTAAAGATCCAAAAAAATTCGTGAAGGAGTACGTGAGAAAATACCGGATTACGGGTGGATACGAGGAAGAATTGACTTCTGTGGTTGAGCATGAGCTTGTCAAGATGGATTCTTCCGTGTCCTGAAACAACACACAACTCTGATTATACTGTTCCGATAATGAATAGAACCGTCTCCCGGGCGATAAGCTCCGGCAGGCGGTTTTTTTTGCGTTCCTGCTGCATATATATGGGAGTACACCTACAGCGGGAAGGATGAATGCATGTGGACCCTATTTTGAAAACCAAAGAAGAGATTGGCTACATGCGGGAAGCTGGACGAATTTTGCGAAGTTGTCACCAGCATATTGAGCAGTGGATGATCCCTGGTATCACTACAGCAGAGATTAATGAGCGGGTGGAAGAGTTTCTGGCAGCACGAGGAGCCACACCGGAGCAAAAAGGATATAAAGGATATCCGTACGCGACGTGTGCCTCTGTTAATGAAGTGGTCTGCCACGGATTTCCTGGGGAAGAGCAGCTGGCCAGCGGGGATGTAGTGACCATCGATATGGTGGTGAACAAAGACGGCTGGCTTGCTGACTCGGCCTGGACATATGGAATTGGCGAAACAAGCAGATCCATTCGCAAGCTGATGAGACGAACGGAGAAGGCACTTGAGCGGGCGATTGCCCAGGCAGTTCCAGGAAATACACTCGGAGATATTGGAAGTGCCATTGAACGAACAGCCAGGTTGTATCGATACGGAATTGTGAAGCCTCTCATTGGTCATGGAATTGGTCAATATATTCATGAACCCCCAAATGTGTTGCCTTATGGCAAACGCAGAACGGGCACGATGCTAACAGAGGGCATGGTTATTACGATTGAACCAATCTTTACAAAGGGCAGTTCCGGGGCCGTAGTGTGGGATGAAGATGGATGGACGGTAAGGACGGTAGATGGCAGCTGGGGGGTCCAGTATGAGCATACGGTTGCGATTACTGGGAATGGCCCCTTAATTTTGACCGATGGCACGTGAGATGAAGTCAGTGAAGAAGAGGACTTGAGTTGAACTTTCTCTGAAATGCTCCATGCTGTTTTGAGCTTGAAGATAGCGGTATGGAGCGATAGGCATGTCTTCTGAAGGGATATGGAAGAGGTTTTCCATAAATTCTGATCTTTCTTTTGCATAATAGCACATGTTTTCAATGTGAGAAAAATCACCAATAAATCGAGTTTTATCACCGAAATTTGGCAAAAATTTTCAAATGTAGAGTGTAATACTTTTAACTGAAATCGTTTGCAAATCAAGTTGTAGAGCGGTTTTTTACATAAAGTGAACAATTTGTGAACATGTGTCCAAAGATTGACAAAATCATACCCTCAACTTATATTTAATAAGTGATTGAAGCATATAGAATGAATTGGAAGAATGCGCAGACATGCCCTGAGCAGGAAATCACGGGAGTACTGGAAGCGTTATTTTTGTAAGCGTTCTGTATGATGAAGAGGATTATGCGTATCGTGCTGAAACGTACCTTTTGTTGCCTTTCTACCGAACGACAACGGTAATCTACGAAAACGTAAAAAAGTGGGGTAGATCAATGATGAAACAGTGGCAGGTTGCAAAGCGAATTCTCCCCTTGCTGGCGGTGTTCTCTTTGCTGCTATCCGCATGCGGGCGGGAAGACTTGTCGGTAATGAAACCTCAGGGTCCTGTAGCGCAAGGCCAATATGATCTGATGAAGTTATCCATCGCGATTATGATCGTGGTGCTCATCATTGTATTTGCCATAGCAGCCTATGTTCTGATCCGGTTTCGTAGACGAGCCGGGCAGACTGAGATGCCCGAACAGGTTGAAGGTAATTTTAAGCTGGAAGTAATATGGACAGCCATTCCGTTATTGCTGGTTATTGTTCTGGCAGTACCGACGGTCCAAACGATTTTTGCCCAAGGCGAAGATCTGTCCAATGACAAAAACGCACTTAAGGTCCAAGTCACCTCACATCAGTACTGGTGGGAATTCACTTATCCTCAATATGACGTAACCACCGCTCAAGATCTCATCATCCCGACCGGAACAAAAATCGCATTCGAATTAAAAACCGCTGACGTGCTTCACTCCTTCTGGGTGCCGTCACTTGCGGGCAAAATGGACACAAACCCGGATGGAACACTTAACAAGTTCAGCTTCTCTGCACCGAATGAAGGCGTTTACCGCGGTAAATGTGCCGAGTTATGCGGCAGATCACATGCTTTCATGGAGTTTAAGGTAAAAGCAGTGAGTCAGGAATCGTTTGACAGATGGGTGAACCAGATGAAAGCACCTGCAGTCCTTCCTGAAGACACTCAATTGGCCGAAAAGTTCAAAACAAACTGCCTTTCTTGCCACGCTGTTGGTGATCAAGGTGGACCGGTTGCACCTAACCTGACGGGAATCGGCGGCAAGGAATCTGTCGCAGGCATTTTGCTGAATTCTCGCGAGGGACAGGAAGAAGGTAGTCCGGTACTGGATAACATGAAAGAATGGCTCCATGATCCACAATCCGTGAAGCCGGGCAATACCATGCCGAATCCCAAAGATCTTGGGTTGACGGATGAAGAAATCGACGGAATTGCCGAATATCTGGCCAACTACAAATTGGACTATGAATAGAACAGCAAGGACGAAGAAGGGGGTACACAACCTTGGCTCATGCGCATAGCGTCAAGAGGTACAGGGGCTTGATGGATTGGATCACCACCGTCGATCACAAAAAAATCGCCATTCTCTATTTGGTTGCGGGTGGATTTTTCTTTGGAATCGGCGGCATTGAAGCCATTTTGATTCGGATTCAACTGATGAAGCCTATGAATGAATTTGTATCGGCACAGGTCTTCAACGAATTGATTACAATGCATGGAACAACGATGATTTTCCTTGGTGTCATGCCACTTATTTTTGCCATTATGAATGCTGTCGTGCCTTTGCAGATCGGGGCACGGGACGTTGCTTTCCCGTTTCTTAACGCACTGGGTTTCTGGACGTTCCTGTTTGGTGGATTGTTGCTGAACCTGAGCTGGGTTATGGGTGGAGCACCGGATGCAGGCTGGACCTCATATACGCCGCTTTCGGGCAGTGAGTACAGTGGAACGCATGGTGTGGATTTCTACACCATCGGCCTTCAGATTGCGGGTCTGGGAACGCTCATCGGGGGCATTAACTTTCTCGCAACGATTATTACAATGCGTGCTCCAGGCATGTCCTACATGCGGATGCCGATGTTTACATGGACGACATTTATTACATCTGCCATTATCCTTTTTGCTTTTCCTGCCATCACGGTAGGGCTTGTACTTTTGACGTTTGACCGTATACTGGGAGCGAATTTCTTCGATGTCGCAGGTGGCGGTAACCCCGTACTCTGGCAGCACATCTTCTGGATCTTCGGGCACCCGGAAGTATACATTCTGATTTTGCCGGCATTTGGTATTATCTCGGAGGTTATTCCGACCTTCTCGCGTAAACGGTTGTTCGGATACAGCTCCATGGTATTTGCTACCATCCTGATTGCCTTCCTGGGCTTCATGGTATGGGCGCATCACATGTTTACAACAGGTCTGGGTAATGTAGCCAACGCGCTTTTCTCCATCTCCACGATGTTGATTGCCGTACCTACCGGGATCAAAATCTTTAACTGGCTCTTTACGATGTGGGGTGGACAGATCCGCTTTACCGCGGCAAATCTGTTTGCTGTTGGATTCGTTCCAACATTCGTTATGGGTGGTGTTACAGGCGTCATGCTTGCATCTGCTCCGGCAGACTTCCAGTTCCATGATACGTACTTTGTTGTAGCCCACTTCCACTACGTTATTGTAGGGGGACTGGTGCTTGGATTGTTCTCGGGACTGCATTACTGGTGGCCGAAGATGTTCGGACGGATTCTCAGCGAAACACTGGGCAAATGGACGTTCTGGACATTTATGATCGGTTTCCAATTAACGTTCTTTGTACAGCATTTCCTCGGTCTGATGGGGATGCAGCGCCGGATCGTTACATACCTGCCGAATCAGGACTTTGACCTGCTCAATCTGGTCAGCTCCGTCGGTGCGTTTCTAATGGGTGTTGGGGTTATCATGTTCCTCGTGAACATCGTAATCACAATGAGAAAACCGGCTGGCGCGCCAAACGATCCGTGGGAAGACGGCCGTACACTGGAATGGTCTATTCCATCTCCGCCGCCGGAATATAATTTCAAGCAGACACCGCTGGTACGCGGAATTGATGCATATTGGAAGGAAAAAATGGCAGGACATACGGAGATGACACCGGCAGAACCTGTAGGTTCGATTCATATGCCTTCAGCAACGCCGTTGCCGTTTGTAATGTCAGTAGGTATCTTTATCGCCGGACTTGGCTTGATGTTCAGCAAGGATGAATTTGGTAATGCATTTATGAATGTCATTTTTAACAATTATATTGTAGTTATTATTGGTCTCGTAATCACATTTGGCGCAATGGCACTTCGTTCACTTTATGATGATCATGGCTGGCATATTGAACCGGAGGATCAGGATGAGAAGGGGGCTAGAACATGACAACCTCACATGCCGAACCGGTAAACGACAAATTGCCGCATGAACCGGAGAAAGCAACGCTGGAAGGCCGTAACAAGCTTATCGCCTTCTGGTTGTTCCTTGGCGGCGAGACGGTACTGTTCGGTACACTCTTTGCTACCTTCCTGGCTCTTCGTGGCCAAACCAATGATGGACCTACGGCGAATGAACTGTTCCACCTGCCACTTGTGGCCGCTGCAACGTTCATTCTCCTGGTCAGTAGTTTGACGAGTGTATTTGCGATTCAGGCCATGCATAAGGGCAAGCGAGATGCATTGGCATTGTGGCTTGGCATCACGGTAGTACTGGGTATGGGATTTCTCGCACTGGAAATTTACGAGTTCTACGAGTATGTGAAACATAAAGAGTTTGGCATGACCACGAGTGCATTCAGTTCAGCATTCTATACACTGGTCGGGTTCCACGGAGCCCACGTTGCTTTTGGTATTGTGTGGATCGGAATCATTATCGGTCAGCTGTTCAAAAAAGGATTGACGGTCGTAACCGCACCTAAAGTATACGTCTCCGCAATGTACTGGCACTTTATTGACGTGGTATGGGTGTTCATCTTTACGGTCGTGTACCTGCTCGGAAAGGTGGGGTAGCACATGTCGGCACAGGATAAGACAGATCAACAGCCTGTGAAACACCGTCACCGGACGGAAGGGCCACAGAAACACGTCGTGGTGTTTATCTTCTCCATTATTCTCACGCTGATTGCGTTTGCGGCTGCTTCTGCCGGAGGGGTCAACACAACCTTTATCATTATTATTTTGCTCGTCATGGCTATTCTTCAAGTATTCGTTCAATTGGGTTACTGGATGCACTTAAAGGACAAAGGGCACTTGATGCCGATTCTGTTCATGGCCTTTGGCTTTTTCGTAGCCTTTACGTGCATCATTATGGCACTCTATTGGGTCTGGTGGTAAAAGAGATGGCGGCGGCGCAATGCCGCCGTCTTTTCCCCTTTTTGGCGAATGAATCTTCACAAAGTAATGAAGGCAACAACCAAATCAGGTCACGGGGAGGTTTCCCGTATGCTCGGGTTGCAATATTTTAGCTTCAACGATTTATGGAGTCCGCTTATATTGGCTTTATTTCTGATCATTGCTGCGGCTTATTTGGTGCTTGTGGGGCCGTTAAGCGAGCAAATAAAGGATGCAGAACCTGCGACTGCTGCACAGAGAATCATGTTTATTACAGGGTTGTTTGTCCTGTATCTGGCTCAGGCTGGACCATTTAATTTGCTTGGTCACGTGATGTTTAGCTTCCATATGGTGAGCATGGCGTTCTCCTATCTGGTAGCCCCGCCGCTGATGATGAAAGGTTTGCCGATCTGGGTATGGCGCAGAATCGTGCGCTGGTTGCCTACACGACAGCTATCGTTTCTGGCTCATCCGATCGTTGCGGCAGTACTCTTTAACGGGCTGTTTTCGCTGTATCACCTACCGATTGTACATGATTACGTCATGCTGAATTTTACCGTTCACCGGTTGTATTATATTGCATTGTTCATCACCTCGATGCTCATGTGGTGGACATTGCTGAATCCGTTGCCAGAAGGCAGACAAGCATCGGGGTTATCCAAGATTGGTTTTATTTTTCTGAATATGGTACTGCTCACGCCTGCGTGTGGATTGATTATTTTTGCGGCCGAGCCGTTGTATCAGACGTACAGCAACCCGGCAGTATGGGCTGAAGCAATGCGGTATTGTGTGTCTGGAGATTCTACGGCGTTACTTCGCTCATTCGGTGGGCCTGCGTTCTTCAATTTCCTGTCTTCTGCGAAAGAAGATCAGCAGGTCGGTGGCATTGTAATGAAGTTTATTCAGGAAGGAATCTTTGCCTCCATGCTGGCTTATGTCTTTTTCCAATGGTATCGGAAAGAGAAGCAGGAAGATGATGATGATTCGTATCCTGCAGGGGGCGCAGGGGGGCCGCTCAATCCGGCTGCCAAATAATGAAGTAATGTTCTGACAAGAGGGGGAACACACGATGGATATGTATTTTTGGCTACCAACGATCAGTACTTCTTTCATTGTGATTAGTGCAGTACTGGTGGGGATTGGATGGGTACTGATTATTCGGGGTAAACGTGAGGCTCATCAGTCCGCCATGGTAGCAGGTGCGATTGCAGCTCTAATCTTCTTTGTGATCTATATGTCTCGTACAGTGTTCGTGGGTAATACGGCTTGGGGCGGGGACCCGGATCTGGAGATCTTTTATCGGATATTTCTGATCTTTCATATTATCCTCGCTACCGTGGCAGCGATATTCGGCATCTCCACACTGGTGCTGGGGTTCAAAAAGAAGTTTGGAACACATCGCCGCTGGGGTAAGTTCACGTCCATGATCTGGTTCGGATCGGCGCTAACAGGTGTTGTTGTGTATGTTCTGTTATATCTCTTATATCCTGGTGGTCATACACGTCCGGTATGGGAAGTTATCCTCGGCGTATAAAAGTATAGATATAACCTCCGGCTACTCGGGCGTGCGTCACTACTCTCTTCTGAAAATATGAAAATGGACGAATCTAGCAGATCATTCGTCCACGCTTTCCCTCTCATTCGTTCATAGAATGAGTTCGAGAGGGGGAAACAAAATGAAAAAAACAGTCAACGTCAGTCAAACGTATCCACGTCTTACCGTGTACTCAGAAGAGAACTACAGAGGGAGAAGCCGCATCTATCGTGGCAACACGGGTCTTCGTAACCTGGACAATATTTTGGATGGGGTGGAGAGCCTGCGCTTTTTCTCAACAAGTTCCAATGCAACACTGGTTGTGTTTACACGTCCTAACTTCCAAGGTGGATTCCGGGTCTTCCGAGGCAACACCAACTTGAGAGATTTGGATGATCTGATCCGTGGCAATGATGCGGAATCCCTGATCTCCACCAATCAACGGTTAACGCTGGCTCAGATTCGCGCAATCCGCAGGGATCGCAGTCTGCCTAGTGGCTATAACCTGGTTTAATCGTAAGGCCTCTTCTTCTAACAGGTGCTAGAGAGCGGCAAAGGGCTGTACCCGAATTGTGTTTACACAATAACGGGTACAGCCCTTCTTTTGTGATTGGGAAATGATGTTTAATCCCCGCCACCCCCACTGTCTCCGCCGCCACTACCCCCACTGCTGTCATTGCTGCTACCACTATCGCTGTTGTGATGAGAATGTGTGTCTGATGAAGAATCCGAATCATGATGTTTGTGATCCGGTGTGTGTTTGGCATGTCGATCGTAGGAGCCATCTCCTGTAATGACCGGATATCCCGAAGCAGAGTCGGTATTACCGTTGTTACGACGGATGCGGTGTCTGCCTTTTTTGGCAGAATGACGATGAGGCTCATCCCGGAGGACCAACCAGATAACGACGATAAGGAAAAGGAGAACAAATCCGATCTCTACCAGCCAATCCATAGCTGTAACCTTCCTTTCTTTGATTCGTTACTTTAATTTATTTTAACGTAAATTCGTACTGTGTCCCATCCCGTCTTCCTGATTCAGGAAAATTAGGGGTTGACGGGATGGGGATTGGGTCTATATACTGTGTATATTGATATACACAGTAATAACAGTAAGCAACATGAGTGAATGACAGGTGAAAGGCAGGCATGCATATGAACGAATGGAAGCAGGCGTGGTGGTTGACCCGCAGCCAGATGAGTAAGGATAAGCTCCAATGGCTATGGTCTGCATTATTCATGATATACACTGGCGGCATGAGCGGTGTGATGTTAGTAGGACAACAACAGACAGATTTCATTAATCCAGTAGTGGATTCCTTCTTTTTAATTATGTTGCCATTTCAAGGGTTTATGTTCTGCAGGCGATCCTTCCGTTACATACACGAGGATTCTTATACGCAGATGCTGGCCTACTATCGTAGAATTCCCATCCCTGAACAAGTGGTGATGTGGTCCAGGCTACAGCAGTCTCTGATGGCGTTTACGTACAATGGGATCTTTTTCTACGGATCATTATACGTGGTTAACCTTCATGCCGAAGGATTCCGATGGGATCAGTATCTGGCCTTTAGCCTTACCTGTACAGGTTATGGCCTTTTGGTAACAGGATTTTATATTTACGGAGAGTTTCTGAACAGTGGCAAGAAATACTTGCTTCTCAGTACGCTTTTTATACCAATCGCTATTGGCATATCCATACTGATTCGAATGTCAGGCAGTTACGGATTGCGGATTGTAATGGATGGAAGTAGATCATGGGGGCTGCTTTCCCCGATCATGTGGATTTCTCTGGTGGCTGGCATAGCGGGATTATGGCTGTCTAGTCGTTTTACGCTGAAGAAGCTGGTTCATCGGGATTTGAATTAAAATGAGAATTGAGCTTATGTACGAATACAGGATGAAACCGGCACGGTCAGGTAACAGACTGGAGTGTACCGGAGGGCGAGGTGCAAGATGTGAAAATACCCATTCAAATTAATGAAAATAGCGCTGAACCTTTATACCACCAAATTGAAAATCAGTTAAGATCATTAATTATTACAGGTCAGTTGGGGGAGGGAACACATTTGCCGTCCATTCGTGAGTTCGCCGGAGCACTGAATTGCAGTGTTATTACGGTTAGACGGGTCTATCAGGATCTGGAGAATGAAGGCTTGCTTCGTACGAAGCAGGGGACAGGTACATTTGTGGCCCAGGTAGAAGCCGGCGACAGAGAAAATTATAGATTAAAGGCCGCAAAGGAAGCGATGCAGGCAGCGGTGCAGTCCGGGAAATCGGTAGGCTGTACGGAAGAAGAGATGGAGAGCCTGTTTCGGGAAGTCCTGAAGGCTATTTACGTGAAGTAAGGGAGTGATTCATACGTGGAACCCATAGCAATCCAGTTGAACGGCGTATCCAAAATGCGAAAACGCAGAGTTATTGGCCCAATTGATCTGACCATCCCGGAAGGGTATATAGTCGCTATTCTCGGTCACAACGGTTCAGGCAAAAGCACCCTTCTTAACATGTTACAGCAAGTGGTGCTGCCAGATGCTGGGCAGATTATATGGTTTGGTCAGGAACATGATGGGCCACTTCCTATTGAACTGAGACAACAGATTGGTTTTGTGGCAGATAACGCTGGTTCAGAAGAGAACCGGATAACAGCACAGGAAGCAGCCCATTTCCGGGCGTACTGGTACCCACGTTGGGATATGAAGTTGTTCGACCAACTGATTCAGGATATGGAAGTACCTGTTGATGTGAAGCTGAACAAGATGTCCAAGGGAGAACGGCGAAAATTTGAGATTGCAGCTGCAATTGCAGCTCGCCCAAGACTATTGCTTTTGGATGAGCCTTCATCAGGACTGGACCCCTTTGCCTGGAAAGTGATGGTTGAGCAGTTCCGTACCTTCATGGCGGGGGGAGACACCACGATTCTGATTGCCACACATATTGCGGACGAAGTCAAAAGGCTTGCGGATTACATCGTATTGATGCACCGTGGTCAGTCACTGGGGATGGCCGAGAAAGATATGGTGCTCGATCAGTGGAAAGAAGTCTGGTATGAAGGAGATTTAAGGCCAGAGAGTATCCCCGGTGTTGTGGAATCTTCTTTGGAAGAGGGAGGTCTGGTTCGCGTAATTACAACCCGGGTCAGCGAAGCGCAGGAAAGGCTGGAGCTGTCGAATAACCGAGTATTGAAAATCCGTAACTTGGAATTGGATGAAGTGCTGGCATTCTGGATTGCCGGGTATGCACCCGTACAGTGGAAATAACCGAAGGGAGACGATAAATGATGAACCGATTGGAATTGAAGCAAGTCGTCAAGCAATATGCAGACAAAACAGCAGTTAATGGAGTCACGCTCAATGTAAAAGAGGGGGAGATTTACGGATTGCTCGGAGCCAATGGTGCGGGTAAAACAACAACAATGCGTATGGTGCTTGGACTGATTCACCCTGACGGAGGGAATATCCTGTACAACGGCAAGCCCTATAATACGGAGCTGCAACAGATTATGGGTTATCTTCCGGAAGAGCGCGGATTGTACCCGAAGGTGAAAGTCAGCGAACAGATTAATTACCTGGCACGACTTCGTGGCATGAATGGTAAGGACGCAGATCAGAGCCTCAAGTACTGGCTGAATCGGTTTGAGGTACCTGAGTATTACGATAAGAAGATCGAGGAGTTATCCAAAGGTAATCAGCAGAAAATGGGCTTTATCGCAGCCGTAGTGCATAGACCGCAGATTCTTATTCTGGATGAAGCGTTCAGCGGGCTGGATCCTGTGAATGTGGAATTACTCAAGTCCACCGTCAAGGAATTGCGTGACGAAGGCACGGCCATTCTGTTCTCAACACACCGTATGGAGCACGTTGAAGAGTTGTGTCGTCAGATCACCATTCTGCATCGTTCCAACACGGTGGTACAAGGAGAGATCAAGGAGATCAAGAGCCGGTATCCGCGTGAACAGGTATTCCTGGGTACGATTGGTAGTGTGGAAGGACTCGAACAGTTGTCTGGTGTGAAGAAAGTCGAGCGGAATGAGCGTGGGTACCTGATACATATTAGTCAGGTGGAAGCGGCTCAAGAGATTCTGAGAACAGCCATGACTCAGACGACAGTGGAACACTTTGAACTGAAGGAACCAACGCTTAACCAAATCTTTATTCGTGAGGTAGGTGAGTCGAATGAATAAAATGGGAACGATTACAGGTTTTACATTTAAAAACAAAGTTAAAACGAAATCATTCATGGTAACGACCATTGTACTTGCACTTTTAATTTCAATCGGACTCAATGTCCCGTATTTCATTACCTTATTCAATGGGGGTTCCATTGGTGGAGCTTCAAGCAGTAATCCTGTAAATATTGGTCTTTTGAGTACAGGGCAGCCTGAAGTTTCTGAGAAACTGGAGAGCTTCTCTGCGGCTCAAGGAGATCAGGCCTATCGATTCATTGCCAGTGGGGATAAAGATGAGGCTGCTCTTGCGGCGGATGTGGAAGCAGGGCTTACCGATGGTTATCTGAAGTTTGAAGCTGTTTCCGGGCAAGAGTTCCCGCAGCCCATTCTATATTCAGCAGAAGACGTATCACCTCAGATCATTGCATCCATTGAAGCAGCGTTGCAGAGTGTGAAGCTGGATGTGGTTGTGAAGGATGTACTCACAGCGGAGCAGAAGGAACTGATTACAACACCTGTGAAGCTCACCGAGCAAAGTTTGAGTACAGATGAGAGCGGAGCAGGTACTGAGTCTGAAGGTAAAATGAGCCCGATTAACTATATTGTGGTGTACTTGCTGATCATCCTGCTGTTTACCTCAACGATGATGACAGGTAACATGATTGCCTCCGAGATCACAGCTGAGAAGAGCTCGCGTATTATGGAGATTCTGATTACGAGTGTATCACCGCTCAGTCAGATGTTTGGTAAAATCATCGGGATTTTCATGGTGGGGATGCTGCAAATCGGGATTTTCGGAGCGGTAGTTGCCGGAAATATCTTGCTGCCGCATAACCGTGCAGTACTAGGTGACTTCAATATGAATGTAAGTGATGTGAATATTGCGGTTATTGTGTACGGACTCATATTCTACATTCTGGGTTACTTCCTGTATGCCGTGTTGTTCGCTGCCATTGGTTCAATGGTAAGCCGTACTGAAGAACTCGGTCAGGCTGTTCTGCCGATTACGATGTTGTCGCTTGTTTCCTTCTATATTGCGATCTTCAGTATTTCTACACCGAACATTCTGTTGTTGAAAATCGCAAGCTTCATTCCATTCACGTCGCCGACCGCGATTCTGGTACGAATCGGCGCAGGAGTTGCGCCAACCTGGGAAATTCTAACGTCCTTAGCGATTCTCATTGTATCCATTATCATCTTCGGATGGCTTGCAGCCAAAATCTATCGCACGGGTGTGCTGATGTACGGTAAACGTCCAACCTTCAAGGAATTGTTTAAAGCGATGAAGGCTTATAAGATCTAGGTTGAGTGTTTGAAGGGATAAAGTGCTGCTCCGTTTTTGGAGCGGCACCAATTCCCATCTTTAACCGTAGTATCTAAGTATGTCTATTCTATTAAAAATTGGATTGGCAACTATATTCAATAAAGGAGATTACATAATATGAAGAATTGGAAACGCATGCTCTTATCTCTTACAATCTCGGCAGGTTTGCTCGCATCTGCAGTACCAGCTATGGCTGCTCCACAAGGAACTTCCGTCAAGGTTAATGATCAAGCTGTGCAATATGCTACAGGAGCACCGATCCTGGAGAAAGGTATAACATTAGTTCCACTGCGGACTACGCTGGATGCTATGGACGTGAAGCTAACAACTGCGACAGATGATACTATCACGGCTGTAGTAGATGGCAAAACGATTACACTCAAAAGCAAGCTTACACGAATCAACGGTGTAACGTATGCGCCAATCCGCATCGTCGGTGATGCTGCAGGTTATGAAGTTCGCTGGGATGCTGCAACGCGCACCGTGCTGTTGGTATCCAAAGGGGGAGCAACTGAAACTGCGCAAACCGGTGGACGTGGCTTCATGTGGGAAGTTGAAAGCAATGGCAACACGGTCTATCTGGTAGGGTCCATGCATATTGCCGATGAGAGCTTCTATCCATTGCGTCCGGAGTTTGAAGAAGCGTTTGCGGAAGCCGACTATCTCGGGGTAGAGATTGATATTAGCAAAGCCGCTGATGAAGAGCAGCAAAAGCTGGTTTTAAGTCTGGGTTCGTATCAAGATGGAACAACACTGAAAGACCACATTTCCAGTGAAACGTATACTAAGCTGGGTGATGTATTGAAGAAAAATGGTCTGGAGTCTAACGCTTTGGATGCATTTAAGCCTTGGGTGGTAGAGAGCACACTTGCAAGTTTGAAGTCCACAACGGCAGGATACGAAGCGTCAGCAGGAGTGGATCTGTATTTCATCCAGAAAGCGATCGAGCGCAAACTTCCAGTTATTGAGTTGGAGAGTTATCAATCTCAACTTGGCATGTTTAACGACTTTTCCAAAGAAACACAAGAGGAAACACTGAAAGCGACAATCGAAAACTTCGACGTGTTGGATAACAGTGTGAAAGAAATGGCTGAGATGTGGAAAACGGGTAATGACGAGCAACTGCTTGAACTGACAAACAGCTTCTCCACTAACGAGGAATATAACAAAGCAATGCTGGTTGATCGTAACATTGGTATGGCGGACAAAATCGATGGTTACTTGAAAAACGGCAAAGGTGAGGAATATTTCATTGTTGTTGGTGCAGCACACTACCTGGGCGATCACGGCATCGTGAAACTGCTTGAGGATAAAGGATATAAAGTAGAACGGAAATAAATATAGATTACTATAGAAGGTAACCCTTTCGTCTCGAATATGAGAGTTGAGAGGGTTACCTTCTTATATATAGAAGAAAGACAGATTTAATAAAGAAGATCAAGCTGCAGGATAATACAATTGAACCTAAGAGTTCATGGTAGATTGAAGGTCCTTAATATGGTTAGATCGTGGATTTGATATGTTTTGAAATTAACTCTTTACAAGTTTGTGTTCTACATGGTATATTCTATTTCCGGCCAAAAAAACACGAGATACACGGTGCGGCAAGCGAATGAAATAAGCTTCGAAAGAAACTTAAAAAAAGAGCTTGCAAAGTTGGTTCGGACATGATATTATATAAGAGTTGCTGAAGAGAACGACATTCGGTAACAAAATAAGTTTGATCTTTGAAAACTGAACAACGAGTGAGTAAACATTCTGCTTGCAGAATGAACGCGAAAGTTGGAGACAAGCCTTGGCTTGGATCGACTGGAGCACAAATGAGATTTTTAATCTCGTCAGATTCAAAATGAGCTTATCGCTCTTTTCAATACTTTATTGGAGAGTTTGATCCTGGCTCAGGACGAACGCTGGCGGCATGCCTAATACATGCAAGTCGAGCGGACTTGAAGAGAAGCTTGCTTCTCTGATGGTTAGCGGCGGACGGGTGAGTAACACGTAGGCAACCTGCCCTCAAGTTTGGGACAACTACCGGAAACGGTAGCTAATACCGAATAGTTGTTTTTTTCGCCTGAAGAGAACTGGAAAGACGGAGCAATCTGTCACTTGGGGATGGGCCTGCGGCGCATTAGCTAGTTGGTGAGGTAACGGCTCACCAAGGCGACGATGCGTAGCCGACCTGAGAGGGTGATCGGCCACACTGGGACTGAGACACGGCCCAGACTCCTACGGGAGGCAGCAGTAGGGAATCTTCCGCAATGGGCGAAAGCCTGACGGAGCAATGCCGCGTGAGTGATGAAGGTTTTCGGATCGTAAAGCTCTGTTGCCAGGGAAGAACGCTTGGGAGAGTAACTGCTCTCAAGGTGACGGTACCTGAGAAGAAAGCCCCGGCTAACTACGTGCCAGCAGCCGCGGTAATACGTAGGGGGCAAGCGTTGTCCGGAATTATTGGGCGTAAAGCGCGCGCAGGCGGTCATTTAAGTCTGGTGTTTAATCCCGGGGCTCAACCCCGGATCGCACTGGAAACTGGGTGACTTGAGTGCAGAAGAGGAGAGTGGAATTCCACGTGTAGCGGTGAAATGCGTAGATATGTGGAGGAACACCAGTGGCGAAGGCGACTCTCTGGGCTGTAACTGACGCTGAGGCGCGAAAGCGTGGGGAGCAAACAGGATTAGATACCCTGGTAGTCCACGCCGTAAACGATGAGTGCTAGGTGTTAGGGGTTTCGATACCCTTGGTGCCGAAGTTAACACATTAAGCACTCCGCCTGGGGAGTACGGTCGCAAGACTGAAACTCAAAGGAATTGACGGGGACCCGCACAAGCAGTGGAGTATGTGGTTTAATTCGAAGCAACGCGAAGAACCTTACCAGGTCTTGACATCCCTCTGACCGGTACAGAGATGTACCTTTCCTTCGGGACAGAGGAGACAGGTGGTGCATGGTTGTCGTCAGCTCGTGTCGTGAGATGTTGGGTTAAGTCCCGCAACGAGCGCAACCCTTATATTTAGTTGCCAGCACTTCGGGTGGGCACTCTAGATAGACTGCCGGTGACAAACCGGAGGAAGGTGGGGATGACGTCAAATCATCATGCCCCTTATGACCTGGGCTACACACGTACTACAATGGCCGGTACAACGGGCTGCGAAATCGCGAGATGGAGCCAATCCCAACAAAGCCGGTCTCAGTTCGGATTGCAGGCTGCAACTCGCCTGCATGAAGTCGGAATTGCTAGTAATCGCGGATCAGCATGCCGCGGTGAATACGTTCCCGGGTCTTGTACACACCGCCCGTCACACCACGAGAGTTTATAACACCCGAAGTCGGTGGGGTAACCGCAAGGAGCCAGCCGCCGAAGGTGGGATAGATGATTGGGGTGAAGTCGTAACAAGGTAGCCGTATCGGAAGGTGCGGCTGGATCACCTCCTTTCTATGGAGAATCGTTTCCCGAGTGGAAACATTCAAATACAAAATCTAGCCAGGTCGGCTAGTTACTCACTCGTTGCTCAGTTTTGAGAGCTCAAACTCTCAAACAGCTTGCTTTTGCATGGAGCTTGTTCTTTGAAAACTAGATATCGAAACGAAACAAACGCGAATTAGAACATTCCTTTTTAGCTGAACTTGTGTAAACAAGTTTCAATAAAAACGGTAGATTGCACGTACGATGGTATCGAATGGGAGCGACTTTTGGCTTTGCGCAAGCAAAACAAGGGAAGCGAGCAGTCGAAACCGGAGCACGAGGTTAAGCTACTAAGAGCACACGGAGGATGCCTAGGCGCTAGGAGCCGATGAAGGACGTGGCGAACAACGAAACTGCCTCGGGGAGCTGTAAGCAAGCTTTGATCCGGGGGTGTCCGAATGGGGAAACCCAGCTGGGGTAATTTCCAGTTACTCACAACTGAATACATAGGTTGTGTAGAGGCATACCAGGGGAACTGAAACATCTAAGTACCCTGAGGATGAGAAAACAATAGTGATTCCGTCAGTAGCGGCGAGCGAACGCGGAGAAGCCCAAACCAAAGAGCTTGCTCTTTGGGGTTGTGGGACGTCTCACATGGAGTTACAAAGGAACCGGTTAAGCGAAGAGGTCTGGAAAGGCCCGCCAAAGAAGGTAAAAGCCCTGTAGTTGAAAGTTGGTTCCCTCCGAGACGGATCCCGAGTAGTGCGGGGCACGTGAAACCCCGTATGAATCCGGCAGGACCATCTGCCAAGGCTAAATACTTCCTAGCGACCGATAGTGAAGCAGTACCGTGAGGGAAAGGTGAAAAGCACCCCGGAAGGGGAGTGAAATAGAACCTGAAACCGTGTGCTTACAAAAAGTCAGAGCCCGTTTTAGGGGTGATGGCGTGCCTTTTGTAGAATGAACCGGCGAGTTACGTTCCCGTGCAAGGTTAAGGTGAAGAGCCGGAGCCGCAGCGAAAGCGAGTCTGAATAGGGCGATATAGTACGTGGACGTAGACCCGAAACCGGGTGATCTACCCCTGTCCAGGGTGAAGGTGCGGTAACACGCACTGGAGGCCCGAACCCACGCATGTTGAAAAATGCGGGGATGAGGTGGGGGTAGCGGAGAAATTCCAATCGAACTCGGAGATAGCTGGTTCTCCCCGAAATAGCTTTAGGGCTAGCCTCGGAAAACAGAGTCGTGGAGGTAGAGCACTGATTGGGTGCGGGGCCCGCAAGGGTTACCAAGCTCAGTCAAACTCCGAATGCCATAGACTTACTTCCGGGAGTCAGACAGTGAGTGCTAAGATCCATTGTCAAAAGGGAAACAGCCCAGACCATCAGCTAAGGTCCCCAAGTGTGTGTTAAGTGGGAAAGGATGTGGAGTTGCACAGACAACCAGGATGTTGGCTTAGAAGCAGCCACCATTGAAAGAGTGCGTAATAGCTCACTGGTCGAGTGACTCTGCGCCGAAAATGTAACGGGGCTAAACACACCACCGAAGCTATGGCTTGATGCTTTGCATCAGGGGTAGGGGAGCGTTGTATAAGGGTTGAAGGTGTACCGTAAGGAGCGCTGGACATTATACAAGTGAGAATGCCGGTATGAGTAACGAAAAGATCAGTGAGAATCTGATCCGCCGAAAGCCTAAGGGTTCCTGAGGAAGGCTCGTCCGCTCAGGGTAAGTCGGGACCTAAGGCGAGGCCGAAAGGCGTAGTCGAAGGACAACAGGTCGAAATTCCTGTACCACCGTAAGCCGTTATGAGCAATGGGGGGACGCAGTAGGGTAGTGACGCGGACTGATGGATGTCCGTCTAAGCAGTGAGGCTGATGTGTAGGCAAATCCGCACATTGTAAGGCTGAGCTGTGATGGGGAGCGAAAATTATAGTAGCGAAGGTCATGATCTCACACTGCCAAGAAAAGCCTCTAGCCAGGTGAAGGTGCCCGTACCGCAAACCGACACAGGTAGGCGAGAAGAGTATTCTAAGGCGCGCGGAAGAACTCTCGTTAAGGAACTCGGCAAAATGACCCCGTAACTTCGGGAGAAGGGGTGCCCCGGTAGTGTGAATAGCACGAGGGGGCCGCAGTGAAAAGGCCCAAGCGACTGTTTAGCAAAAACACAGGTCTGTGCGAAGCCGTAAGGCGAAGTATACGGGCTGACGCCTGCCCGGTGCTGGAAGGTTAAGGGGAGTGGTTAGGGAGTAATCCCGAAGCTGTGAACCGAAGCCCCAGTAAACGGCGGCCGTAACTATAACGGTCCTAAGGTAGCGAAATTCCTTGTCAGGTAAATTCTGACCCGCACGAATGGCGTAACGACTTGGGCGCTGTCTCAACGAGAGATCCGGTGAAATTTTAATACCTGTGAAGATGCAGGTTACCCGCGACAAGACGGAAAGACCCCATGGAGCTTTACTGCAGCTTGATATTGAATTTGGGTACGATCTGTACAGGATAGGTGGGAGCCTTTGAAGTGTGAGCGCCAGCTTGCATGGAGGCAACGTTGGGATACCACCCTGATCGTATCTAGGTTCTAACCTGGTACCGTAATCCGGTGCGGGGACAGTGTCAGGTGGGCAGTTTGACTGGGGCGGTCGCCTCCTAAAGAGTAACGGAGGCGCCCAAAGGTTCCCTCAGAATGGTTGGAAATCATTCGAAGAGTGCAAAGGCATAAGGGAGCTTGACTGCGAGACCTACAAGTCGAGCAGGGACGAAAGTCGGGCTTAGTGATCCGGTGGTACCGCATGGAAGGGCCATCGCTCAACGGATAAAAGCTACCCTGGGGATAACAGGCTTATCTCCCCCAAGAGTCCACATCGACGGGGAGGTTTGGCACCTCGATGTCGGCTCATCGCATCCTGGGGCTGAAGTAGGTCCCAAGGGTTGGGCTGTTCGCCCATTAAAGCGGTACGCGAGCTGGGTTCAGAACGTCGTGAGACAGTTCGGTCCCTATCTGTCGTGGGCGTAGGAAATTTGAGAGGAGCTGTCCTTAGTACGAGAGGACCGGGATGGACGTACCGCTGGTGTACCAGTTGTTCCGCCAGGAGCACCGCTGGGTAGCTATGTACGGACGGGATAAACGCTGAAAGCATCTAAGCGTGAAGCCCCCCTCAAGATGAGATTTCCCAGTATGTAAGACCCCTTGAAGACGACGAGGTAGATAGGCTGGGGGTGGAAGTGCAGCAATGCATGGAGCTGACCAGTACTAATCGGTCGAGGGCTTATCCAATAGCAAGTTGTAATTCGCATGTTTCGTTTCGAATCTAGTTTTCAGAGAACGATCTCTGAATATAAGCTAAGCTATGCGTTTGGTGGCGATGGCGGAGGGGTTCCACACGTACCCATCCCGAACACGACCGTTAAGCCCTCTAGCGCCGATGGTACTTGGACCGCAGGGTCCTGGGAGAGTAGGACGCCGCCAAGCAATAGGAAGACACACTTGATAATATCGAGTGTGTCTTTTTTTGTTACTATTTTTCTGCCGAGAAACAAACTAACTATATAGATAAGACAGCATCAATATAATCATTTATATGAAGACTCTCAGTATTAATAATTGGACTACGGATTAATGCTGATATACATACTTCCATCTGTTCGACTTCTGATTCTTAGCTCCTTCAGCAACCTTTCAGTTGAATTTAACGTACGTTTCAGTGGGATAGAGTATAGTGAAGCCAAGTAAAGAGGAGGAGAACCATAATGAATATATCTTCTACAGCTAGTTCCACTACATCTTACATATCGTCATCTTCGAGTTCGGACCATTCAAGTAGCTTGGAGAAACAAAAGACGAAGCTTGAGGCTCAACTGGAGAAAGTGCAATCCAGCAAGGATGATGAGCAGACTAAGAAGACAAAGACCAAACAGCTTGAACAGCAGATCAAGCAGATTGATGCACAGATTGCACAGCAAAGTTCTCCAGGAGTCGGTACAGCCGTTGCGAAGGAGGCGCCACCTGCCGAACCTCTGTCCAACGGAATGGGTGTAGCTACACCTAAGGAGATTGCAAACGCAACGACAGACAGTAATGGCCGATTTGATATACGCATCTAATGACATCTAATTTAGGATACAACAAAGCCCTGACCGATCTATATTGATCGTGCAGGACTTTATTAATTTGTTTATTAGATTATTTATGAGGTCTACCTACATTTTATCTACGTTCCATTGATCTTCTATCTGTTGCTGTTATTACCTGTTAACGTTATTCAGGACGCAACGCGTTTATCCGATCCGTAAGGGATCGTTTTCTATAGTATACGGCTATCGTGACGAGAACCAGCATTTCAGATAACGGAACAGCAAGCCATACGCCCGTCACACCGAAGAATGAAGGGAGGACTGCAATTAACGCAATCATGATGATCATCTCACGCGCGGCTGTAATCCAGATGGCCATTTTGGCATTACCTACAGATTGGTAATAGGTGCTCATAACAAAATTAACACCCATGAACACATAGGCAAATGTAAATATGCGTAATCCGTAAACGGCATTATCCGTTACCCCGCTACTGAAGTTTCCAAAGATTTGCACGAAATAAGGTGCACCGATTTGAACAACAATCAGTAACAGTAGACCGCATGCCAGCGCTGTTTTGGTAGCTAAACGTATCGTTTGCTGTACCCTTTTCATCTGTTTCGCACCGTGATAATAGCTGACCAGAGGCTGAGCAGCGGATGCTAGACCAAGGAACGCTAACAGTACAACACCATGAATATAGTTCAATACGGTAAAGGATGCTACGCCATCTGTTCCCGCAATGCGGTCCATCGAGATGTTATGAGAGACAGAGAAGACCGACATGCCGAGTTCAGCCAGAAAGCTGGGGAAGCCAATGAGTAGCAGGGACGCCAGCAGTTTGTTGTTCCATTTGAACCGGGTGAATCTGAGATTATTTGTTTTTTTGAAAAAGTGTGTAAACAGGACAAGCAACGCAAGGGATGCCGATACAATTGTACCGAGGGCAACACCGCGTACACCCCACTCAAGTACATACAATGTTACATAATTGATGATGATATTAGCTACAGCAAATGTAATCTGAGCGTACATGGATGTGTTGGGATTCCCATCGTTCCGAACAAAGACAGAGAGTGCATTCTCAATGGTGAAGACGAACCCGAACAACAACATGATATTCATGTAGTCTGAAGCAAACGGGAAGGTCTCAGCGTTAGCACCGAGGGAGTATACCAGCTTGTCTTTGAAGGTATATGCAGTATATCCAATAGCTATCGTAACTAGCATTATGAGCATAATGGATTTGGTGAAAATTTGTTTGGCTGTGGTTATATCTTTTCTACCCATTGCGTTGGAGTACAAGGTTGCCCCGCCCATACCTATCCACAGCGACATGGCAACAAAAAGCGTATAGACAGGAGAGGCAATGCCGATCCCGGCCATCGCGGTAGAACCCAGTTTGTGTCCAACCATAATACCGTCGATAATAAAATTAAAAGCAACCACCAGCATCCCCAATACGGAAGGCACAAGGTAGCAAATAAAAGCTTTACCTACAGATTGCCCTTCCAATGGATGCGTCCAATTCGTATTCATAATGACCTCCGTTAGTAAACTGAATGTTCATTCTGTATTTAATAATACTGAACGTTCGTTCTGTATGATAACACGCCATGAATTCGCTTGGCAACTTTTGCGTTTAAATATCGTTTATGTGGTAGAGTAGGTGGATATTCATAAGGCGGGAGGAATCTCCAAATGAAACAAAATAAATACGATGAAGCTGAGTTTTTCGACAACTATAGTAAGATGGCTCGTTCAATTCAAGGGCTGGAGGCGGCCGGGGAGTGGCATGAGTTGCAGACCTTGTTGCCTAATTTGAAGGAAAAGCGTGTGCTGGATTTGGGATGTGGTTTTGGTTGGCACTGCCGGTATGCGCGAGAGCAACAAGCGAGTTCAGTGATCGGTGTAGATCTGTCTGAAAATATGCTTCAGCGTGCTCGTGAAATGACGGACGATCCGCAGATCGAGTACAAGCAGCTGGCGATTGAAGATATTGATTTTGCACCGGCACAATTCGACGTTGTGATCAGTTCACTTGCTTTGCATTATATTGAACGGTTAGACACGGTGTATGCTAAGATCAATGATTGTCTCGTAGAAGGGGGCACATTTGTGCTATCTTCCGAACATCCCATTTTCACCGCTCGTGCTGCGCAGGATTGGCATTACGGACCCACAGGTGAGATTCTGCATTGGCCCGTGGATGATTACCACGATGAAGGCAAGCGTGTGGCGAACTTTCTGAATCAGGATGTGGTTAAATATCATCGTACGCTGGCTACACATATGAATGAACTTATTAAGGCAGGGTTTGCTATTCAAAAGGTGGCTGAATCCAAACCATCACCGGAGATGATCGAACAGGTTCCAGGCATGAGAGACGAGAATCGGAGACCGATGTTTCTGATGATTGCTGCGGTGAAAGTATAAGGATGAAAATGATACGTTAGACTAGAGGGCAGGAAGAAACTGTGGAAGTGGAGCGTTCGCCTAAAAGCTTTCTGATAGAGATTATTAACTAAGTAACTTGAAGGGATCAGCGTGTTCAGCGATGTTGAACATGCTGTTTTTTTATTTTGCTACAATAATAAGAAATAATGTCCAAAACAGGGAACCAAACCACATTAAACTCAGTCATATTAAGTGAGGTGAACAACAGTTGGATGATCAATTACTGGCACAGGCTCAGACTATAGACAATTACACACTTAGCAGCATAATGGATGACTACGGAAACGATGTGTGGAATTACGCTTATTTTCTGACCAAAAGTGCCGAACAGGCAGATGAATTGTCACAGGAGGTATTTATTCGGGCGTACTCGGGGATCGCTCATTATCGCGGAGATTGCTCACTGAAAACATGGCTGTTGACGATTACTAGAAACACCACTTTTACATATCGAAAATCCAGATTTTTTCGCAGCAGTCTGTGGGGAGATACGTTACCCATTGAGACAGAGCGTGGGGGTTCGAGCCAAAGAGTCATGATTGCAGAGCAGCCTGCACATCCTTCGGCCGAGATTGAAGTGATGCGTAAGGAGCATATCCATGAAATCTGGGATATTGTTCTGGCGTTGCCAAAGAAGTTCCGGGAGATTCTTTTGCTGAATCTGAAATATGAGCTTACGACGAGTGAGATTGCTGAGATGTTGAAAATCAGCTTAGGCACAGTAAAATCCAGACTATCCCGAGGTAAGGATAAGGTACGGAAACAATGGGAGGAGCGAAGCAAATGAGACACAAGGATGAGCAATGGGAGAAGGAAATCCGGAAAGGACCGTTTGCGTCGTCTCCTTTTACAGAGGATCACAAGCGAAAGGTGCTTCAACAGGTGGAGTGGATGAAGAAGTCGGAAGAGGGAAGCAAGGGAGATAGATCAGAGGAGAGTTCCAGGTCATCCAGGCCGTTTAGACCGCAAGTAGGCAACGTGTCACACAAGCGTCGCCCTAGAAGAGGGCCTCTTGTTGCCGGCACGGGTGCGTTGGTTATTGCTGCTGGATTGTTCCTATGGATCTGGGATGAGGGAAAGCTGGTGAAACCCGTGATCGAGCAGGTCTATCCGACAGCAGCGTTACAGTTATCCGATGGTTTGAACACAAATCTGCTAACCGACAAAATGAAAAGAAATGTTGCAACTACCATGCGAGATGATCTGGGTAAACAGCTGAAGATTAAGAAAGTGGAAGACCTGCCTGTGTCCGGTAGAATATATGTAGAGGCTGGAAATGAAAGTGAGAAGGAGTATGCGCAGATATGGCTCGATGCGACAACAGGAAATCTGCGTGAAGTACAGATGAGACGTGAGATGCAGCCAAGCGAGCTGGAACACCGTTATCTGCGTCAAGTTCCATCGCTTTTGCAAAGTATAGGCAGTACTCCAACGCTTAAACCTGCATCAGTCCAACGTTTTGTGAGTATGAAGCAAGGGGAATCGGAGCCAATATCGCATACGACATTAGCGTTAGAGAATGAGACTGGCGATGGTTATGGGGAGATTGTATGGCAGCAGGATAAGGCTGTTTCGATCACAGGCGACCTTAGACCTGATCAGGTATCTCAGGCAGCGCTGGCGGATGCCAGAAACGCGATTGAGGCTCTGTCTGGTAAAGCCAATCTTGATCTGGTAAGAGCAAGCCGAAGCAAAGATGATGAACTCGGCAAGGATACAGTCTCCTTTTCCTTTAAAGATAACTACTTTGTCCAGATGACCGAAGGAAAAGAGGGCTTGGGTTATACGGTTGGGGATGCTAATCATTATGAGCAAGACTTTGCAGACTGGGAAGAAATAGAGGCTTATTATCAGGAACTATATAACATACAGGAGTCTCTTCTTAGAGGAGAAGTAGAACCTATAATTAAAAAAATATTTAAAATGGATCTTCAAGCGTATAAACTTCACCGTAATCCTGACCATCCAGGCATGGTCACATTTGAACTGGAGTCGAGCACGGATGTTTTTCAGGTTGAATACAGGGAAGATGGACGGATCAAGATGATCACCAGAGGCGAGCTATAGGGATTGATCTTATATGTTACAATTTACTTCATAGATGGAATGGGTATAAGGAGATAACGATGAAGTATTTGGTGAGTTCATGTCTGGCGGGGGTAGCTTGCCGTTACAATGGAACAGCGAGCCTGGATGTGAAGATTCAGGAGCTGGTGGAGCAGGAGCAGGCTAAGATGGTGTGTCCCGAGCTGCTTGGTGGATTCTCCACTCCACGGGAACCGGCTGAAATTATCGGTGGCACGGGTAAGGATGTGCTGGCAGGCACTGCAAAAGTGATCGAGAAAAGTGGCAAGGACGTCACAGACCTATATATCAAGGGAGCCTATGAGACGCTCGAATGGGCACGAGAATTGAATGTATCGTATGTGGTACTGAAGGAGTTTAGTCCGTCCTGTGGTACACAGATGATCTATGATGGGAATTTTGCCAATCACAAGGTAACTGGAGAAGGTGTCACCTCAGCATTGCTGCGACAAGAAGGATATACCGTCATTTCTGAAAATGAGTGGATGGAGCAACTATAGGTCGCACAGATATCGTTTCATATTCACAGAAAAGCCGCTGGATTATATCCTGGCGGCTTTTCTGTTGTCTCCCATTACTTTTCTCATTAAATGAATAAAGTCGATTTTCCTGAAATGCTAACAAACAATATGGATACATACGATATAGATATAAGATATATAAGGCTATCTACTATTTAAAGTGGGGGAATAATCATGTCAATTCAGTCTAAGCCAAAAAATAAGAAAGGAAATAAACTCAAAAATATAAAATTAACAACAACGATGGTCATCATGACTGTGATTAGTCTAATCGGCTTGTTTACTGTTTTTCTGATTGGGATTTTCGGAATGAACGAAGCAAAAATGGGACAAGGTATCCTCTACAATGACCGCTTCCAGCATCAAACCAATGTTCTTGAATTGAAAAGTAATTTCTATAATATGCGCGCCAATTATACAAAGGTTCTTGATAATGCAGAGTATACCGACAAACAGTACGATCAGGTTCAGAAAGGTAAGAAGAGTATCACGGATGGCTTGAATGAATTTTCAGCAAGAACATTGGATACCAAAGAAAAAGAGATATTTGCAGATTTGGTAGCAAAGATGGATACATATTATCAGGATATTGAGCAAGTCATGGATACCAAAAAGATGTCGGGCACCTACGATAGAGAAGAGAGAGGAAGAATTAACAAAAGCAGTACAGCGATTGTGGAGACGATCACCCTTTTGAGTGCGCATAACGAAGAAGAGTCAGCCAAGCTCTATGCGGATACACAGGAAGTAATTCAGCAGCGAGCATTGGTGCTCGGTTCGGTTCTTTTGTTTTCACTTGCAGCACTCATTCTTATTTCATTTGTAGTGATTCGCAGTATACGTCAACGAATGAAAGCTATCACCCGTTATTGTGAAGAAATAACACAAGGCAACTTAACGGCATCCTTAGATCCGCATCTAACACAGGGAAATAATGAGATAAGTGTCATCGCACGAGCTATTCGTACAATGAGCGATTCCACAACAAATGTCATTCGTGGTGTAGTTCAGGAATCTCATCATATCAACCAGGTTAGCGATCTTACCAACCAGAACATGGCTGGTCTGAATGAACGAATTCGTGAAGTATCAGCTACAGTTGAAGAGCTCTCGGCTGCAATGGAAGAGGCTTCAGCCCATACGGAAAATATGAATCATTCGGCTACTGAGATGCAACAGGGAGCTGAATATATATCGGAACGGACATCTAAACAAGCAGAATCCGCTTATGTGACCAGCACGAAGGCTGAAAAGTTGAAGCAGGAAGCCCGCGAATCGAGCCGAGTAGCCATGGACATGTATGATCATACGAGTAAGAAGATGTCAGAAGCGCTGGAACGTGCAACTGCTGTAGATCAGATTGGTATATTATCTCAGTCTATTTTGGATGTTACGGCGCAGACTAATCTGCTTGCACTCAATGCATCCATTGAAGCTGCAAGAGCTGGAGAAGCAGGCAGAGGTTTTGCGGTTGTTGCAAGTGAGATTCGAAAGTTGGCTGATGATTCTAAACAGGCTGCCGATCAAATTCAGCAGGTCACGGAAGAAGTTATGCAGTCTGTAACCAATCTGTCCTCGAATGCCAAAGAGTTGCTATCCTTTATGTTCAATCAGGTTGGCAAAGATTATAAATTATTGGAGGATACAGCTGAACAGTATTATGTCGATTCCCTTGATCATGCCAATGCAGTTAAAGATCTCAATGCAACCTCACAACAAGTGACTGCAAATATCAAAATACTAGTGGGTTCCATTCACGAGATTGCATCAGCGAGTGAACAATCCGCCGCATCCAGTCAGGAAATCGCAGGACACATGGTCGCCTCTGCTGCGCAATCTGTGGAAGTAGTTAAACAATCTGATCAAGTGAAGGATAGTGCAGTAAATCTGAATAAGCTCGTTAAAGATTTCAAGATTTAAAAGGAAAAGAGTCGTAGATAATCTACTAAGGCCATGTAAGCGTCCTGGTGGATTATCGCTGTCTCTCATTCAATACTTACTTTTATAAACCAAGAAACAATAATGTGCGTACTTTTAATTTATGCGCATAGGACCTAAACTAATACTTGAGATGAAACCACTTAAACATTATTGTTCAACATAAAAAAATATAAAAAGGACGTGGAGCTCCATGGAAGTTACAGCAAAGTCAAAGACAAAGGAAGACATCTTAAAGGCTTATCATTTCCGGCATGCAACAAAGATATTTGATGATACCCGCAAAATCTCGGATGAGGATTTTCAATTTATATTGGAAACAGGCAGATTATCTCCAAGTTCCATTGGTCTTGAACCGTGGAAGTTTCTGATTGTACAAAATCCGAACCTGCGTAAGCGTCTGTCCGAAGTCTCTTCCGGCGCTCAAAAGCAATTGGCTACAGCAAGCCATTTTGTTGTTATTTTGGCCCGGTCAGATGCCAGTTATAATTCTCCTTATGCGGAGTACATGTTGAAGGAAACAAAGGGAATGCCAAATAACGTATTTGAGCTAACAAGTGAGGCTTATGGAAAGTTCCAAAATAACCAGAAAATTCTGGATAACCCACGATCATTATTCGACTGGGCATCCAAACAGACGTATATTGCACTCGGCAACATGATGACGGCGGCAGCTCAGATCGAGATTGATTCTTGTCCAATCGAAGGTTTCAGCCGTGAGGGCGTCCACCGTATTATGGAAGAAGAGGGCTTGCTCGAAAATGGCGCATGGGGTGTCTCTATGATGGCAGCCTTCGGTTATCGGGCAGAGGAGCCCCAGCGTGAGAAGTCTCGACAATCCGTTGAGAAAATCACACAATGGATTAACTGAATTCAGCAAGAATCCAACATGAATTCAAAAACAATTATCTAAGATCTAACATTATAGATCAGGATCAAAGTAGTATCGAAACAGCCCGATATTTTCCACATGTTAGCAGGATGGAAAGGGCTGTTTTTCTTTTTTATATAAAATAACTTGAAAATACATAGATGTCTATGTATAATGAGGTCATGCCTAAATACAACGCAATTGCACTGATTGCAAGAATCAGGGACCATGTCAATAAACGGATTGTACACGAATTGGAACAGCATGAGGTAACAGGGATTGTTCCTTCTCATGGAGATGTATTGATGTTCTTGTACCGGGAAGAGACGCTGTCGATCAAGATGTTGGCTGAACGTGTTCAACGCACGCAACCAACGGTAACGGTACTGGTCAACAAGCTGGAGAAGCTTGGCTATGTTGAACGCAGCAAGAGTGCCGAAGATAGCCGAGTGACGATGATTCGCCTAACCGAACAGGGGAAGCGACTCGAACCGATCTTTCATCAGGTATCAGAGCAGATTAATGACATCATCTATAGTGGCTTGTCCGATGAACAGTCGGAGCAATTGGAGAGCTTGTTATCCATTATTGTCCGAAAGTTATAATGAATGAACTCTTCTGTCTGCAACCCTTCCAGATTGACTGGGGTGAAGGCAGAGGAGCCCAAATATTTTTTACCCATATACATAGATATCTATGTATGCGGGAACGTATCAATTTAACCCCATTTTCGCAACCTAACTCAAACCAAACCTGGAGGGATTCACACTATGAAACATCTTATCGTATATGCTCACCCGCACACAGACAGCTTGAATAACGCAATCCTCAATACTGCTGTAGAAGCTCTCGAAGCTCAAGGCCATGAAGTGGTTGTTCGTGACTTGTACAAACTTGGATTCCAACCCGTACTGACTGAAGCTGACACAGCTTCCATGCGTGCAGGACAGACACCACAGGATATCGCTACAGAGCAACAGTTTGTTACAGATGCAGAAGCCATTACATTCATCTATCCGATCTGGTGGACAGGTCTTCCTGCTATTCTGAAAGGGTATGTTGACCGTGTATTCGCCTATGGTTTTGCGTATGCATCAGGTGAAGCGGGAATCGAGAAATTGCTGACAGGCAAAAAAGGACTCATCATTAACACACATGGTACACCAAGTGAAATTTATGATCAGATTGGCATGACTGCTGGATTGAAAATAACTTCAGATGTAGGTATCTTCGATTTTGTAGGCATTGAAGCCGTAGATCATCTGCTCTTTGGAAGTATTGGATACCTGGATGCACCTGCATATCAAGCCATGTTGGATCAGGTTAAACAGACGGTAACGACCAAATTCTAATATAGATGTTGGTTCCCTATAGGGATTCCATATGATACCAGACCGACTCGATCATGAGTCGGTTTGTTTGTTTCATGTGTTTGCAAAATGGATGAAAGGGGGTATAATCGTACCCATAAAACCTCTTTGAATCAGAAACATGAGTGAAACCAAGCGGTATAAGGTTATTTCCGTGCTTACCATAAGCAGAAAATCACATAAAAATCACATTCTCTGCAAAAAGTCATATCTGGAGGATATCAGAGAATTCTTTCATAATTCTTTCCGTCGCGTTTTTCTTCATATTTTTCGTAACATGAGTATATATCTTTAGAGTAGTTTTTGCATCATCATGCCCAACTCGTTCCATGATTGTCTTCAAATCTACTTCGGCTTCAGCCAGCATTGAAATATGCGTGTGACGAAAAATATGAGGAGTAGCCCTTTTTGTAATTGACGTTTTTAATAGGAGTCTGTCCATACGTTTGAGAATTTTTTTAGTGATAAAGGGGTAACCATCGCTTCGAGCAAAAACAAAATTTTCATCATGATAATTATCCATAAGTTTCTTAGCAGCTATTCTCTGTGAACGCATACGTTCTAAATGACGTGCAATTCCTCGCATTACATCCTCAATCACATCAAACCTTCGAATCGATCCTTTTGTTTTTGGTGGGGTTAACATATAGTTCTTCACGTTGTTTTTAGGGCAATACAATGTTTTTGTCACACGGAGTTCGTTTGTTTCTAAAAAGAAATCAGTATCCTTTAAAGCGCACAACTCCCCAGAACGCAAACCACTAAATGCGAGCAAATGGAATATTTCCATATCCATAGGAAGACCATGCTCTTTAACCGCCAGAAGAAATTCCGCTAATTCATGTTTCTCCAGAATTTTTTCGGCAATAGGGTCGCTTTCAATTTCTTCAACTGTTAGAAGTTTCACTGGAATTACAGTATCAACAAAAGGGTTATCTGCTCTCTTCTTATGTTTGACTGCATATTTCATTATCATTTTAGCCGTCACATCTACGCCTTGAATTGAGCTTTGAGAGTATCCCTGCTCAAATAGATCATTAAGCATATTCTGATGATGATTATGAGTTAACTGGTTTATTCTAACCTTAGCGTAATATCTAAGTATTATTTTTATTTCTCCCTCTCGTACACCGACAGTGCTTTTTTTAACATTTTTAGTTTTAGCATAATCCACTAGCCATTCATCTTTGACTTGCTCAAAGGTCTGATTTTTTACCTTCTTCGCATCGACTCCATGTTTTGTGAGGTCGTCTACGACCTTCTGAGCACGAGCTAATGCTTCCTTCTGGGAATCACCTCTTCGGGATATCTGGTTCCTCTTGCCACTCACTGGATCGGGCGGGCCATCCAGCGTACAAACCCACTTATATCCTTGTTTATTGCTTGATTTCACCTTTGTGTATGATGCCATGCAGTTTCATCTCCTAAAATCCACTGATCTGGTTTTTTAATTGTCGGAGAAGTCGGATTGACTCCTTTGAAGGTTGTTTTGGCTGTGTTGAACGAAAGAGGGCTACAGCAATCTGGATTTTATTTTTCATAAAATCAATATCTTCCCGGTAGGTATGATATTCTTCGTGCAACCTGGAAGCAATCTGTTCAGCTCGGTCTGCAGCCAACTCAATAGGCACTTTAAACTCTTCTGCAAGGAGTCCTATGTACTCACTCCATGTCATCTCTAATGGCGTAGGGAGGAGGTAATAGGGCATCGATGCGATTAACCTAAAGTTATATGCTTGGATCTCTTGAAGATCCAAAAATAGCTCTGGCATATCGTCCTGGTGTCCTTCATGACGAACAATATGTGCAAGCTCATGGAAAAAATCTGCCCGTTGCTGTGTGACTGGATCGTCTTTGTTGAGGAAGATTACACTACCCCAACCCTCCCAATGAGACTTTGGCTTCCCATTGTAATAAATAATATCCGCCCCCCATAGGGAGGCGATTTGATCAATATCCAGTTCATGCGGGTGATTTATTCCTAACACCTGATATAAATCACAGATCAACAGTTCTGTATCTGTCGGTTCATAGTATGGAAGCATAATCCCATTTCTCCTTGTGTAATAGCACATATGTTCGGTGATTTCGTGAAAATAAAAGCCCCGAAGGGCAAGCGAAAAAAATTAAAAGCTCAAATTAAGCTTTTTGGTATCAGATAATGTTTTAATGCCTTTATCTTCAGCATCATATACAGAACCAAATATCAACCTTATGGAATCAATATCATCAGCTGTACCTTCATAGACGAGACCTAACGTGTCGCTTTGCTTTACGATTCCGTAAAAAACAGAATCACCAAATTCAGAATTCAAGAAACTGTTTGTACGTTCAATTTGCTGGCCAGTGTTCAGCACGACTTTATCAAGACCAAAAAATTCAATGTCATGATCCTCTGTGTTTTCCATGTTGTAACTGATTTGCATATAATTCATTGTTGAGCTCACCTTTGTTTTAGAACGTTCACTAAAAGAAGAATGATAGTCTTTAGGTAAATCTGTGACTTCGAACAATTTGATGCTTTCGACAGTTATTTTTAACGGCCCGCTCATGACGACTGCTTTCGGTTCCATGATTTTCTTCAGTTCTAAAGTCCCGCCATAATCAAAAGGAGTAGTCTGTCCAGGAACAATTAAAACTCCATCCACCACTGGTGGCAGCTTTCCTTCATCTTCTGCCTGCATACCAAAGGCAGGTTGTGTTTCCTGACTTTCTTCATTGCTCGCTGTTGGTTGTTCACCCTCGGGGGGATTGTCAATTTGAGCGTTTGTTACGGCGGACTCAGTTAATTCTTGTGTTTGTGTCTGATTGGAACACCCTACTAGAGTTAGGACCACAATTAAAGCTAAGATCGTCTTTTTCAAATCTATTCATCCTTTTAAATACCCATCGGCTGGGAAAATTGCTATAAACATAGTGTTATTATTGATTGTTTTTCTCCATCTGTTTTCTCTTCATTTCTCTCCAGGCCTGAATTGCTGCGTCAGCAACTTCCTTTTCTTCTTCAGTCCAGCCTTTACCACCATCTAAATACGCACTACCACCAGATGGAGTTTTCGAAATGGATCGTCCTAAGATGTAGTCTCCAGAGACTTCAAAGAAATCAGCAAAGACATTTATTTCTTCGTCTTCTAGCGGTCGTTTGCCAGATTCAATTCTCGATATAACGCTATTGCTCATACCGATTCGTTCGGCAAACTCAAGTTGGCTCAATCCTTTTTCTTCACGTAATTTTTTTATACGTTGTCCTGACACTGACAAAGGAATAACACTCCCTCTCTTTCTAAAACAGCAATTAAATTTTATCATTTTTCTATTTCAGAAAAAATATATTTGCTAAAATAGCAATAATATTATTGACTTTGCTAATTCAGCAATGTAATATGTGGTTTAAGAAGATTGCTAAAACAGCAAAGAGAGAGGTGAGAAAATGATAAGGGAATTCGACCTTCTCTTCATTAAAGAAAGAAGAAAAAAAATGGGTAAAACATTGCAGGATATGGCTGATTCATTGGATTTGAAGAATGCCTCCACCTACATGAAATACGAAAATGGAGAGTATTTGTTTAGAGCTGTTCACTTGCCACTCCTTGCAGAGCAACTTGAATGTGACGTTGGGAATTTTTTTGCCAAAAACTTTGCTAAAATAGCAAAGTAACTTAGTGAAGGAGGCGAATATGCCATGTCAATCATCGAGATCGATCCCAATACACTCCAACAAATGATTATGACCGCTGTTCAAGAAGCAATTGAGCAATGCAATCTCGCTTCATCAAATCATCCCGCACTTATGGATAAGACACAGTTAATGAATTTCTTGGGAATTGGGGCAACCAAGGCCGCTGAACTTCTCAATCGTGATGATTTCCCTGTAATTCGTGAATTTGGACATCCCAGAATACCGTTGCACTCATTAATGATCTGGATTGACGAACACACCGAATGGATTAGGGATAACGCTCAAGAATATCGTCAAAGACGCGGAGGAGTTGCCTAATGTCACTGCGTTGGCACCGAACATCCTCACCCGCCGCATGTGCAGCTGGAACAGTCATAAGGGTTTTGCTTCAAGGGTTGGAGCCGGAAACGGCATTACAACAAACTTTATATAACGGACGGCATACGGCCAATCCGGAAGAGATCACATTAGATGAACTGGCTTCATTAAAAGAAACTGCCCAGAATCGCCTTACAGAAATAAGAAAATCCACCGGAGCTGTACCGGCTGCCGGCGGACGATGAAGGGATCTGGGGGGAAGACCTTACAACTCAATATTACTTCAACCCTCTGTCCAAATTCATCTAATCAAATCGGACAAAGGAGACCTAAACAATATGTCAATTGGACACTTTCAGGGTGCGTTAGAAGAAGTAATCAAACGTACAGGCGATACATTAGCCAAAGCAGGTCAAGCGGTTCATATGGATGGCTCACAGATTGGAAAGGTGCTTAAAGGCACACGCAATCCATCGAAAGAACTGATGCGTAGCGCAGCTGAACATTACGATGATGGTCAGTTATACATTGCTGCAGCTGGGGAAGTCACAGGTGGCGCTTTTGCTCCCTGGCTGGACAATGTGGACTTACATAGGGCATCGGTGCTTTTTAAAACGGTCGAGGAAATGAAGGAAGTTTTGGACCTGTCATCCGAGGTGCCGATCAATAAGACGGGCGACCAGCTCACCGAAGCTGATCGGCAGATAATGAAGCGGCTTTTGATGGAGACGGTCGAAGCGATAACGGCGCTCACGCACTTTGCAGCCGTGCTGTGCAAAGAGTATTCGTTCTCTTGGTTCGGGATCTGGAAAGAGCATCGGGCCGAGCTAAAGGCTAAAAAATATATGAAATGAGGTTGATTGAATGTCTCGTGAACAGTTGGCATATGAAGCATTGCAGGCTGGAAGAAACTCGAAGCACAACTTGGAACTGATTCGCAAACAGCCTGAGAAATTGTTGCCTGGGAAGATGAATGAAGCGGAGCAGTATCTTAATCAGATGATCCGGTTCGCGGAAGTAGAAATGAAAAATGCCCGCCTGGCAGGGCGGACACTTGGTTTGAGAACTCGACTAAAGTCTCTTGTGCTGCACATTTTACAGTCTCCCGAGCAAAAGCGCAAGGGGGAGTCTGTATGAACAATCAGATGGCCATCCAAATCATCATCAATTATACGGAATCAGCCAAGGCTCTACGCGAGAACACGGCGGCTGTTATGTCCTTCAATGGATCGGTTCAGGGAACTGACTTCGAAGCTCTTTGGCAGGAACGAGATATGATTTATCACCGCTGGCAGAATGCTGCCGCAAGCCTTCGTGAGCTACCTACGGAATATATGTCACTTGCGGTTAGAGCAATCGACGAGATTTAGAACACACATAAGAACAAGACAAGCCAAGTCGGCCTTGTCTTCCGGCGTCGGACGGTTTCATAACCAACTCCCGTACGGCGTCGGAAGATGCGGCTGACGTATCAATACATATGAAGGGAGGACAACACGTGCAAATTATTCATCGGCTTACCGTTGTAAGCAATCCCACTCGGGTTTTTGAAGTGGGTACCGAAATCGAAGGCCACGAGGTCATTGAGATCAAACAAGTTGGCGCTGAATACGAAGATCATGTCCATTCAGAATTTCATGTTATGGATGGTGATGGCCAACTGATCACAAGCGTTGAGAATGCTCCGGTTATCGTTGATTGGAAGACGATCGCGGAAGACGGACCTGTTCCAGTAAACGAAAAATAGCCCGCGGCTACGGGCTATCTCAGAACATTGAAAACTAAATATGGATACACGGTCATCTTACCATGGGTGGCCGTTCCGAACAAGGAGGATGCACATGTCCAACAATGAAGAATCCCATTGGGGAGAACCTGATTGTGAAGATGAATATGGTTCTGATTATCCCACGATTCACGAAGAACTCGCTGATCGGGGTATAAGCATTCAGGATTTCATTTAAGGGAGGAACAATCATGGCCATGAATATTGCAACCAGTACTAAGAACATGGCACGAGAGGAATGGTTGAAGATCCGCCGGAGAGGTATCGGTGGTTCAGATGCATCTGCTGTCGCTGGCCTGAATCGTTATAAATCACCCGTTGGAGTGTTTCTGGATAAGACAGGTCAAATCGAGCCAGACGAAGCTGGAGAAGCCGCTTACTGGGGCAACGTGCTCGAAGACGTCGTAGCAAGGGAGTTCACGATCCAAACCGGACTAAGGGTTCAGCGTAGCAACAAGCTTTATCAGCATCCTGAACATAAATTCATGCTTGGTAACGTGGACCGCTTGATCTTGGATAAAGGCGGTCGTGGACTCGGCATCCTGGAGTGTAAAACGGCCAGCGCCTACAAACTCGGTGAGTGGGAAGATGATCAGGTTCCTGATGAGTACGCGATCCAGCTCCAGCATTACATGGCTGTTCTGGGCGTGGATTACGGGTACTTTGCGGTTCTTATCGGTGGTCAACGTTTCCAATATAAGTTGGTCGAACGCAATGACAAGATCATTGACTCACTTGTGCAGATCGAGGATGAGTTTTGGAACCGGCATGTCGTGCCTGGCATTCCGCCAATGATTGACGGCAGTGACGCTTCAGCAAATCTGTTGAATCAGCTTTACCCCATATCCGCGCCATCAAGTGAAGTCATCTTGGATGATAAGCAAGCCGGCATCGTTCGTCAGCTTCAGGCGGCAAAAGAAGAAGCTGCTGTTGCTACGGAACAGGTCAAACGGTACGAAAACGAGTTGAAATCAATCATGGGCGAGAATGAGCTGGCTATCCATAACGGCGACACTTTGTTGTCCTGGAAGTCGAATGATACTTCTCGAATTGACAGTAAACGATTGAAGAAAGAGCAACCCGATCTATATGAAAAATACTCAAACACCTCGTCTTCAAGACGGTTCTTGGTGAAATAAGGAGGCCCTATGGCACGAGCTAACGGAGCATCACTCGAAGGGAAATTACAAGATAAGGCAGCGGGGGCGAACAACGCTCCTGCTGTTAATCCATCGCAAACCATCGCCGCTTATCTGAAGAAAATGGAATCTCAGATTGCTGAAGCAATGCCGAAGCATATGAACATCGAGCGTTTAAGCCGTATCGCACTCACTACAATCCGGACAAATCCAAAGCTTTTGGAATGTTCAATTCCTTCACTGATGGCCGCGGTTATGCAATCGGCTCAGTTAGGACTTGAGCCAGGACTGATTGGTCATTGCTACATCATTCCTTACGGCAAGGAAGCCACGTTCATTATCGGTTATAAAGGCATGATTGATCTGGCCCGGCGTTCTGGTAATATTCAATCCATTTCCGCGCATGAAGTCTATGAAAATGACTTCATAGAGTTGATGTATGGTCTTGAAGAGAATCTGAAACATGTTCCTTGGTTCCTACGGAAAGATGAAAAGCCAACTGAGTCAGGTAAGGTAGTCGGAGCTTACATGGTCGCCAAGTTCAATGACGGCGGTCATTTCATCCATTACATGCCGATCAGCGAGATTGAGGCGCACCGGAAACGTTCCAAGGCATCGAATAACGGCCCCTGGGTCACGGATTATACGGAAATGTGCAAAAAGACGGTCGTTCGTTCCGGATGGAAATGGTTGCCGATCAGCGTGGAGATTGCTTCTGCTGTAACGCAGGACGAAACCACAAGGAAAGATATTACACCTTCGGATGAACCATTCATCGATATCACCCCATCTGCAGGTACTGACGATCCACCACCTGCTCAACAAGGTGACGGTGGATCTGAACAGGTCGAGTTTGAATAATGAGCCAAATAGATTCCATCACTGATCAGCCGCTTCTACGCAGTATGATCGGTGATCGGATATGGCGACTGATGGATTCAGATCCTTCGCTTTTCAAGCAAGAGGTTCGGGATTACTTCGCACGAGGCTATCCTGGATGGCTGGTTGTTCGTGCGAAGTACCCGCACATTTATTTAACTGATAATAGGGGGCGTGATGTATGAATATGAAACAGAGCAGAAAGGCAGTGTTCAACCAGTTGCAACAAATGTTTGAAGACGCCGCGATGGAAGGGCCGGAGGTTCTCCAGTCCCATTTAAGAGACGTTGCTTTCTCGCTGGGAGCACAGGCGGCAGCATCGTCAGATCCTGCTCATATGCCGCAAGCGATTAATGATTTAGTTACTCATTTCGGTCGTGGAATCCAAACCGTTAATCAAGAGATAACGGGGAATGAAAGCAAGTTAGATGTCGCCGTTTACGCAGTAAGTAGTTCACAGCATTAAAAAGGGGATGAGCAACATGCCCGATGGCAGTTACCCGTTTCCGATTTACTCCGGCATCTTGGAGCCAGACCACTACAAGAATATAGGCAACGCGATATGGCTTTTCCTCTGGTGCATCAGTTCAACTACGAAGGAGATTGAGGAGGAGGAAACTGTCTGGGGCGTTGTCCTCGGCGGCAAGCCAATGAAGCTGTCTGAGATTGCTGGATACTTCGGAGTCAATGATAAGACCGTCAGCAGATGGATGGATGCACTTGAACAACATCAGTACATCAATGTTACCAGGGCACCAAGAGGACTGATACTGAAGGTCCGAAATTCCAAAAAGAGATCAGACAGAAATGTCCAATCAGTCGAAAGTGAACGGACAAAAGTGTCCGATCATGAAGTCAGTGATAAGACAAATATGTCCGATCACAATCACGGTGATCAGACAAAAATGTCCGATCACACAGCAAATTTGGGTAGTGATCGGACAAAACTGTCCGATCTAAAAGATAGTACTACTACTATTACTACTGCTACTACTAGTGAATCATGGGATGACATTCTGAATCCAGTTCCTTCGGGAGACGATGGAATGATTGAAATATTGGATGCTTATTGCAAGATGCACAACAAACTGGATTTTAATGTTTCTCAGAAAGAACGTTTAGCCATGGGTAAGATGGTCGCCGGAGGTACGCCTAGCCCTTTTACCATCCAAACTATGGCAAGCCTGCTTCAGGCAAAACGTCAACGTGAAGGAGAGAATTTCACAATGCCTAAGAGCTTTTTGTATTACGTCGAGGGTATTGAACAAGCTTGGAAAATTCATCAAGGATCGGAACAGCAGCCATTTAAACCTGTTTTGGTTCCAAACACACAAGCGACAGCAGCCGCTCAGCCGCGCAGGCTAAACCGTCAACAACAAAAGAGAGAGAGTCTCAAGCAAAGACTGAGAGAGGAGGAAGCCCGTGGAAAGAGCTGATGTCCTTAGGTTGTTCGTTGTGATAACCGATGAATATCCGAATTTTGATGACAGTGACGAGAACGTGGATCGCCATCTCAAGGCGCTGAAAGATTTCCCTTTTGAAACGGCTGTACAAAACGTTGAAAGGCACATCGAGATAAGCAGTTTCTACCCCAAAATCTCTGAGATACGGGGGTTTGCCGCTGATCAATCAGCGCGTGAACGTGAGCTGGAAGCAACCAGGACTTACCTGGATCAACGAGAGGCAAGACGGAAGAAGTCGACACTACCGCCGTCTGGATGGAAGGATGATTTACTTGCAAAGCTTCGGAACACCTGATTTACCTCATAGCCTTGAAATTGAACAAGCAGTATTAGGCGGGGCTTTGATTGATATTGAAATGGCAGAAGAAATTGTAACAAGACTGGATTTGGACACTTTCTTCAGCGCAAAGCATCGTTTGATATATCAAGCTTTTGTAGAGCTGGTAGAGAATCATAACCCTGTAGATCTGATTACGGTTATGGGACGGTTGAAGGAGAAGAACGAGTTAGAAGATGTTGGTGGGGTAGTCTATCTTTCTGAACTAGCGGGTTCTGTTCCGAAGCAAGCCAATGTTACGCATTACGACATGTACATTCACCAGTTGCAGGATGCGGCTATACGACGCGATTTCATCCGGACGAGCATGTTGCAGATAGAACAGGCGATGGCCGGTACCAAAGTTCCGCAGCTACTTGCCAGTGCTTCAGCAGCGCAAGCCAAGATTGCTGATCGGGCTGCTCCGAAAGAGGACTTTAAGCCAATCAAAGATATCATGATGCAACTTGTCGATGACGTGGAGACTCGTGCATACAACGTGAAGCACGGCATCGTCAATGGTTTACACACAGGATTCATTGACTTGGACAGTATAACTGGCGGTCTTCAGCGGAGCGATTTGATTATTGTGGCAGCTCGTCCCTCCGTAGGTAAGACAGCGTTTGCATTGAACATTGCTCAAAACGTCGCCAAAGATACAAAAGATGCGGTAGCAGTGTTCAGCTTGGAGATGTCCGCAGGGCAATTTGCGCAGCGGATGGTCAGTTCTGAAGGGAATATCGATGCTAGCGCGATTCGTATGGGTGACATGCAAAACGATGATTGGATAAAGATGGCCGAAGCAGTCGGTATCCTTGGAGAAACCAATATCTACGTGGACGATTCAGCTGGGATCACTATTCAGGACATTTGTTCCAAGTGTCGGAGGCTCAAGAAGGAGAAAGGGCTGGCACTTATCCTGATCGATTACCTGCAGCTTATCGAAGTTGCTGGAGGAAAAGGTAAATCGGGTGAGAATCGGCAGCAAGAAGTTTCCTACATCAGTCGGACATTGAAGCACTTAGCCCGCGAACTGGACGTTCCAGTTATCGCATTGTCCCAGCTCAGCCGAGCGGTCGAGCAACGCCAGGACAAACGGCCAATGATGAGTGATCTTCGTGAATCGGGTTCCATCGAGCAAGATGCAGATATCGTATCGTTCTTGTACCGGGACGACTACTACAACCAGGAATCGGAGAAGAAGAACATCATCGAGATCATCATCGGTAAGCAACGTAATGGTCCCGTGGGTACCGTCGAACTGGTCTTCCTGAAGCAATTCAATAAATTCGTTAATTATCAACGCACTCATAACGATTCATTCGGGCCAAAACCGCCACAACAGCCCCAAAATATTGAACAACGCCAGTGGGCGTAAGGAGGAAACGGACATGAAGCAAGGGAAGCGGCCGACAAAGCGGCAAAAGATTGAGATTAAGGCTAATGGCTTGAATGCGGAGAACTGGCTGGTTGAAAGGGATTTGCCAGACCAAATGGTCATTGTTCATCGCTTCTCAGGTAAGCCAAGAACTATTCGGCGGGGAGCATGATGGGCAGTCCTTTGTCGAGATGGAGTGTCTATGAGTACATGAAGCACCGTTTTCTAAGGACGGGAGAAGTCCCTGATCGGGACGAGCTGCAGACGGAATTTGCGGGAATTGATCAAACTGAGCTCCGTGAAGGGATCGCTGAGTTTGATGCAATTGTCGGAACTGGAGGTGCAGCATGCGAAAGCTGATTGATCCGCACCATCAGACACATTTGAGTTACGTTGTTCGCGGTGACGATGGCCATAAACTGGCCGAGGTATTTGTCATTAAGCGGGACATGCTGCCAGCGAAGCAACGAAGGAAGGAAAGGAAGCGTGCCAGACGATGAAGATTATGGGCATTGATCACGGGACCAATTATGCGGGATGGGCAACTATGACGAAGGGTAAACCAATCGATTTCGGTTTAATGGACTATTCCAAAATACAGATGCCCAAGGTCTTGAACGCCATTTACCAGGACAACTACGACATGATTCGATCACACAAACCTGATGTCGTCATTTTGGAACGCCCCGTACATTTTAAAAATGCGAATAGCGTAATCGCTTTGGTTGGTGCGTATTCCATGGTTACATTGGCTGCACTCCATAATCGCGTTCAAATTGCAGAGATACGGCCGTCAGAACTGAAATCCTTCACTGGTAAAGGGAATGCGGATAAAGAGACAGTGGCAACGGAAATGCAAATGTTGTTTGATCTGGATTACGACAAGATTGCAGTTCCGGTCTTGTACAAGCGAAATGATCCAAAAGGCAAATACAAAATAGGTGATATACAGCAGCGGCTGTTTGACCCTTCCGACGCTTTGGCATTGTGCTGGGCGTACGACCAAAAACATATCAAAGGAGTTGCATAATCATGACAATCGAATTCGCGAAATTTACAGCAGAGGTAGCAAAGGGGATCAAAATCGGTTCTGATGTTGAGGTGAAACTGCTTATTCCTTTGAAATCGGCTGTTCCCTTCTTGGAATTCTTGAGCAACAGCCAAGGACAAGACGTTATGGTTCATCTTGGAGATCCGCAGGCTGCTTTCGACTTTGAGGACCAAGAGAGTGACCCAATGTACAACACTTGGAACGGTGGGCGCCGCGTAACAACTGATTCATCCGGTGTAGTGACACAGATCGAAAAGCCGGGTTCTGAACCTGAGCAGGACGAGAATCAAGCTCAGTTATTTGGACCAACTGAGCCGCCAACTGATCAAGAACAACCAAGTGGAGACGGTCAAGAAACGGATGATGGTGACGGCCAGCCAACTGTTCCTCCAACAGGCGACGATGATTCGGGTAAGGATCCGAAAGATCCATACGGCGACGATGACGGCACTCCTTCCAGGATTAACGATGGCGGGAGTGATCAGTCCGGATCAAAGGAAATGGACTTTAGTTCTGGTGATTCAGAAGGTGACCAGCCGCCAAGCGATCCCCAACACGTAACACAAGAAGATCCGCCTGCAGGTGATAAAGCCAATCCACCTGCCGAGATCGGTAAGGAAGAACTTGAGATGTTCATTCTTAATCAACGGCCGATTTTTGATGATATCAAGTTCGCTGATGGTCCTGCTGATTTCCCTGCACTCCTTCAGCAACGGAAGGTAGAGGGAAAGACATGGTTGGAGATCTCAAAAGAAATGAACATCCCGAGTTCACAGATCAGCTCCAAGTTCAACGCCTACAAAAAAAGAGTAGCCAAGATGATGCAGGATGGCGTAGCAGTCTAAGCATCATTCATATAGCAGCATCCCCCGGTCGATTGTTGGCCGGGGTGACCAGCTGCACGCATTAATCAGAACGTATGTACTAAATCTCTAATCTTCAGTGATCTTCAAGTCAATAGTATGTCTGCAGTTGGGGCACTTCTTAGTAGCGGTAAAAGTCTTCTTCTGATTAATTTCGAGAAGTGAGAGCAACTGAACTAATAAATTTGGTAGTGAAACCAGAGCAAGTAACAAAGTGATTGTACTCATTGCGGCGGTATCAATTAATGCTTTTTGATCTTTAAGCATTCCAGCCATAAAAAAACCTAGGAATATCACAAACACTACAACAAAGCCTATGTACAGTAATCCCCAACTAATCTTAGTCCACTTCCATATTGTCTTTATTTTCATATTATCACCTCATTATCTAATACGTATTTTTTTACAAATAGATTCAATTCAAATATCGATTTCCTATTCGAGAGCTAGTTTGGTTTGCGCCAGTTAAGGACGAGATTACAGCAATCATTCATTACGGTGGACCACCTGTACGGCTGGCAATAAGGGGACCGCCTTAAATTAATGACAGGATAAAGGAGCTGTTTACATGGTCATCTCACCAAAGGTGATTCAGTTAATCGATCATAAGCTTGCACCGTTGATTGAAGAGGGCTGCCGCATCGATCAGATCAAAATGGTGTGTGCTGCAGGTACGGAACTGGTGAAACAAGGATCAGTTGAAACGGGTTTTGGTAAGTTGCGGATAGAGCCGAGTAATTTTGTGCCACAGGGTAAGTCATATCTGATCGAAGATCGGTACCGAGGATTCACATGGGTACGAAGTTCAAAAGACAAGGAGAGGAAGCACAGTGACAACGAAAGCGACATTAGAGAAGACCCTCAGCCGTCGGCAGAAGGAAGTCTATGACTATATTCGACTATTCATTGAAGACAACGGTTATGCTCCTACGATCAGGGAGACTGCTGAAGCACTGATGTTGTCGTCATCTTCTACTATTCATTCACACATTAACACACTCATTCGTAAGGGATATCTTACACATACAGCAGGTGGCGTTCGCACCCTGGCACTGACAAGGAAGGGCAAACGGCCAAAGGTCGTAACTCAAGCGGGTATCATGAGATGGATTCAAGATCAAGGCATTGAGAAAACACTTGATGCCAACGTCTATAACTTGCTTTCGGATCTACAGGAAGGCATTCAATCGGGGAGGATCTGCTGATGATCGATTATCGCAAAGTGAAAACGGTAGTGTGGACACCTGAACAGATAGCAAATCACTTGAAGGCAATTGGGGCTGAGCATCCACCTAAACGGCCTGACAAGCTGCAAAAGGCGGTTACTGCTCCACAACAGCATAATGGCAACAGCAGGTACTACAAACGTGGAGGTGAATGGTAGGTTTGCAAAGAGATCATAGAGCATTGTTATTGAAATACGGTTATCCGGAGGACTTGGTAAGTGGATGGAGTGCTGAAGACTGTGAAGCGGAGTGGGATCAGTTTTGCAGTAAGGTCATTCCGGAATAAAAAATATCCCCCGCGAGCTTGGCGGCCAGGCGGGGGATAGGATGGTCAATATTTCCTCATTCCTCTTATTAGTATATCACAGGATAAAGGGGAATGAGGGGAATGGCGATGGCATGGGGACAAGGGGAACTCTTTGCAAAAGCATCTAAACAGGAAATCCAACGGACAAAGTTCCTGCTCGATAAATATACAGATATGGTTTCCTTAATGAGAGACTTTGAACAATTCGAGCAGGATTTGCAACAGGTAGGTATCGATGGCGAAGCAGCTCGTCGCATCGATCAAACAGACCTGCATGCCGACAAAACGGCTAACGCCACGATTCTTATAGAGAAACAGCGCTGGGTGTACAAAAGATATGACTTCTATACACACCAGTTGGAAAGGGCGCAACGGCTAATCAAAGACGAAGAAGCCCGTAAAGCCGTTGATTACAGATACATTCAAGGTTATTCACGCAAGGAAACGATACTCTTCTTCCGGCGCGCACTCAGTGACAGCACTATCAAGCGCAAAATCGATGAGGGACTGGAGAGTGTTGCAAATACGTTGAAGCTTATCGGCTTTTTTGAACAAGACGATGCAGAATTTTGAAGCCTAAAACAAAAAGAGGACTCAGACTTTTCCTGAGTCCTCTTTTTTTTAGATTGCATTAATAATGAATTGTCCCTGTTGGGCTTTGACCTCAAAGAAATATTGTTGATCTTTGCTAAGATCTTTTAAGTCCTTGCTTGTTCCAGGAGATACCTGAAATTCGTCAATTACAATATTTCCTTTTTCATCTTTAACTCTCAATAGCACGTTACCTGCACTATTTGCATCATTAATGATTGTCTTATCCCAGAAAACACTATCGAATTTTACAGAATCTTTTCCAGCAAATTTAACACTGTTCCATTCATCAGATTCTGCATCGATAGCGAGAACTGAACTGGTTTTAGGAGAGAAGTAATTATGAACGGTATCGACGTTTTGATAGACTTGATAAGAACAAACAAAAATAATGGTTAACGTAACTAAAATCGCACCCCACATACTAACTTTCTTTAGTTTACTCTTAACCATACTTATTCCAGCTCCTTAATCAATTGAAATATTATAATACCCTGCTTTGCTTCCTTTTGCTTGAAGGGTATACGTTCCGCTATTCCAAGGTATTGAATCCAAATTTGCAGATTTCCCAGCAGAAATTGTTTTAGTGCTTCCTACTTGTTCGCCAGATGAGTTTACAATCCTAACGGTAATAGTTCCTGGACTGTTTGCATCATTTGTCACAGTAGGCGAATCATTAAAAAAGTTGTTGGATGATGTGACGTTACTATAAGCATTGGTAGTTAAGTAGGCCGAACCAGACCAGTTAACGTAGGGAACGATTATTGGGTCAGTAGAAGTCTGACCAGAATCTTGAATTGGTGCAGCCAGTGCACCTGTTGCGCCCCCTAATGCTAATGCCAGTACACAACTAGAAGATAATAATGTTACTTTTTTTGCTAAATTCAAATAGAACACCTCTTCTTTAAATTTTATGGATGTCATATGTATGTGTACGTCTAACTTAAATTTATCTTATTTTTCTATTTTAAGCAATATTCTTCCATAAAAAAGATAAGTTTGGATTTTAGTTGTTCTAAATGTATTCACATCTCTTTTTTTGAACCGAATTTGAGCCAAAGGTGAACATATTTTGAGACCATGTTGAACCCCACATGACCATTTTTCCGTGATACATTAGGAGCATAGAAAAAGGCGCGAATGAAACGCACGGCTGCACAACGCGGCACATGGACCGGGGTGTTCCTCTTCCCGCCTTTTCTGTTATTAACTGAACAGATTGAAAAGCTCAATAATCAGTGATACCAGATCTACTACTAATGAAATGAGGTTTACCATAAGATAGAATAATTTCATGAAATACACGCTCCCTTCTATAAGTCTTTGAAAACCAATTTGTTTTCATATCATCTTATAGAAGAAAACTGTGTCTAATATTCATCAGTAATGTCGAACTTCAAATTAGTGAGTAATCTCTCGGAAGTGCAAGGTTTGATTGGAAAGTTCGGCATGAATCAAATTTGAAGAGCTTGACCCCCATTTTGCTTCATCAGTAAAATGGTCTTGTTCTTCCTCCATAGTTACATAGTACGTATGCATTTAAAGCAAAGAGCGCAGCGTTTTTGCGGCGACCGTTTCGGGCGCATGCTTTTAGGACGTAACGCCAACTTCATACATATCACATTTAAAGTCGTTCCTTCACTGGATCGGCTTTTTTTCATTGGAGGATTATATGAATAGCAGCAGAAGACGGAAGAAGATACGCATTCGCCCCAACAAGCAGCCTGAGAAATGCAAAGGTTGTGTATGGGGCAGATGGGATGGAGTAAAACAGTTTTGTAGTAGACCCGTTTGTCCTAAAGAGGTAAAATATCCATGACACGTTTTGTTGTTGTTGGGGGAGGTGGATATTATGACAGAATGGAAAAATGTAATCTCATCATCTTTTGTAGAAGCTAATTCACGTAGAGTCGAGATACATAAATCGTTGAACTCGCTTTTAGCAGAGTTGAAGAGAGAAGATGGTATTCATAGCGCAGATTTTGACCTCATAAGTGAGCACCCTTTGAGTTGGATAGTTACAGTAAATAAAAAAAAGGTGCAGATTACAGAGTCAGAAGTGACCTCAATACAGAGTAATTTTGAAGGTTCTACTGATATCAGTCCTTCTAATGAGGAGAAAAAGGATGTCGCTGAGGCTTTAAAGAAACTTCTTGTCCAAAAACTCACATGATTTTAATCGTTCTAAGCACCCACCGTGGTGCTTTTTCTTTTGCTCTCATATGACAGAGTATGAGCCATTCTAAGCTTGTTTATATGAGAACATCCGTTTGCAGGGATCAGTCCATTGAAGAGCGGAGAACAGCGTCTGAGTGAGCCTACGCATGCATATGATGGTCACCCAAACGTTGAAACCAACTCAACTCAAATAGAAGTAACATATAAATAAACAAATCCCGGGAACTAGGCGTGTCTCCCGGGATTTGTTTCACACTTATTTACCGAAGCAGTCTTGCAGCTTTGGGCTTGGAGCTGTGGCGCATTGGTATTAACGTGATATTTCACACGCAAGTTACTTGCTACCAAGTGCAAGTTATCCAGAGCATTAGTGCCTTTCTAATTTCTTATGACTGGTCATGACTTAAGCAGATGTGATCCTGCTGGAAGCTTTGCCCCTTATAGCTCATGACAACTAGAGAAATAACTCCAGGCTCCGGAACAAGGGGAGCTCAAAAATGTGGACAATAAGACCACACTCCTTTCTCCCCTCTTTCGAGGATACACGTGTATACGGGGAAGAGAGGAAAAAGTTTCGTGATTTCTAAAAAATGGAGGTAGAGAACATGAACATCAGAATCGTGCCAATCGATCAGATTAATGCAGCAGCCTACAACCCCCGTGTTGACCTTCAGCCTGGGGATGTGGAATATGAGAAGTTGAAGCGCAGTATAGAGGAATTCGGTTATGTTGAGCCAATCGTCTGGAACGAACGCACCGGGAACATGGTCGGTGGCCATCAGCGGTATAAGATCATGGTCAACGAGCTTGGCCACACTGAGTTGCAGGTATCCGTAGTGGATCTGGACGATCAGCAGGAACGGCTCCTGAATATTGCTTTGAATAAGGTATCAGGTGATTGGGATGAAGACGCCCTATCGCAGTTACTTGTTGAGCTGCAACAGGAAGGCGTGGATATTTCCTTGTCCGGGTTCGACGATGTGGACCTGAAACAGATGCTTGGTGAGATTGAGATCCCGAACTTCGATGCGGGTACTTCCGAGGATCAAGGCGATTTGGGGGTATTGAGTTCAAAATTGGTGACTTGTCCGCACTGCAAAGAGGAATTTGAACATGATTGATTTAAAAGTGGATTGGGCGACACATGAAGCAGCGAAGTTTTCCTGTGAGAATTTCCACTACAGCCGCAGCTTGCCCGCAGGGAAGTCGGTCAAAGTGGGAGCATGGGAGGATGGCCAGTTTATCGGTGTGGTTATATTCAGCCGTGGGGCGACTCAGAATATCGGTTCTCCATATGGCCTGACGCAACGTGAATGCTGTGAGTTGACACGAGTTGCATTAACCAAGCACCAATCATTTGTATCGGAGATCCTTGCCAAAGCGATCCGGTTCTTGAAGGAGCAATCCCCCAATGTGGAGTTGATCGTCAGTTATGCAGACGTTGAGCAAAAGCATCATGGCGGGATCTATCAGGCTACGAACTGGATCTATGAGGGGAAGACGGACGGGGAACATTATTTCATCATCCGGGGCAAGAAGACACATCCCAAATTGATTCATAGCAAGTACGGTACCGGCAGTCAACGCATCGATTGGATCAGGAACAACCTGGATGCCAATGCCGAATTGTACCGGACAGAGGGTAAGCACAAGTACCTGATGCCGTTGAACAAGAAAATGCGGCGTAAGATCCTGCCTTTGCACAAACCGTATCCAAAATAAAGAGGAGGACGCGGTAACGTCCTCCTGATCACCCAGGGTATCCCCCGGCTGAGATAGCGGCCCGCCGCGCGCGGCATTTATCGACACCGCCGCTATCTCGTTTTCCATCATAACGGAAAGTCGGGGATTACACATGAGAACACAAGATGAAGTTTTGTTGCAGCACGAACTCGAAGTCGCCGAGGGTATCCTTGAGAGTAAAGAGCAGTACCGTAAAATCGTTAAGGCATCTATTGCCCAGTGGGTCAAAGACCTGCAGGCTGGAAATATAAAGATGCAGACTGTTCAGGATCTGGAACGTCTCATCGAATTGGATATCAAGCTTCAACAGGACGATCTCATGTAGGTCGTCTTTTCTATTCCAACGAAAGGGTGATAATCATGTCCGTCAACAACTATACGAAAACCATCCCGGTTCAAGCAATCCAGTTTGAAGGGATCGATCAGCCTCACCTCAACGAAGTGATCGGATTTGTGAAGTTCCCTATTTCCGTAGATTTCACTTCGGAAGGTATCACGTTAAGGGTAATCCGCAATCAATTGGATGTGCTGGTCGTGCCGGTTGGCGGTTACATCGTCAAGGACATCGCAGGGAAGCTCACTTACATGAAAACGGCTGACTTCCAATCTGAATACGTCCTGGTTGCAAACGAAAGCGAGTAGAGCTGTGACGAGTATCTGCGGCAAGTTTCTTTGTTGGGGGTGGTGATGAATGTAGATGGCCAGAGAGAGAAGTCCCGAGCGGGACAAGGCAAAACTGATGTGGCTGGAGAGCGGCGGGAAGATGATGCTTAAGGACATCGCCGCTGCTCTTTCTGTTGGGGAGACTCAGATCCGAAAGTGGAAGTCTCAGGACGGTTGGGCGGCTGAATTGAATAGTAACGTTACCATTGAAACCATTAGTAACGTTACCAAACGAAGAGGACCCCCAAAAGGTAACAAAAACGCTGTTGGGAATCGCGGGGGAGCACCGCCAGGGAATAAACGTGCTGTCGGCAATAAAGGCGGCAACGGTGGACCGTATGGGAATAAGAAAGCCGTAACAACAGGTGAATATGAAACCATTTGGCTGGATGCCTTGGAAGATGACGAGTTGGATCTCATCGATTTGATTGATACTGACCCGATTCTACAGGCTGATGAAGCCATAATGAAGTTTGAGATCCGCGAACGTAGGATGTTGCTTCGGATCAAGAGACTGACCGATGGTCTGACCGAGAGGGAACGGCGTGTTCTTTACGAGCTCAAATCAATCAAGGAAGCCATGACGGTTCATGATGAAATGACGGGTAAAACAAAGACCATTCCTGTGACCCGAACGGAGCTGGTCGAATCTCAGGTAGAAGAAAAGACCTTCCGTGTGATCGATGACATCATTTCACTTGAAGAAGCGTTAACTCGTGTGCAGACTCAGAAGCTAAAGGCAATTGAGATGAAGGCCAGACTTCTGGATGAAGAGAAGCGCGTAAGGATCGAGATGCTGAAACATGAGCTGATGATCAAACGCGGCGGATCTGAACCGGATAAAGTTGAGGATGACGGCTTTATGGATGCTCTGAGGGGACGAGCTGCGGAGGTGTGGGCTAAAGATGGCAACACTGAAGCTTAAACCTTCACCTTTCAAGTGGCAGCCTTTCTCTGATAAGCAAGTCCAAGTCCTGACATGGTGGATGCCTGAAAGCCCACATCATGATATGGATTCCATCATTTGTGACGGGTCGGTTCGTGCCGGCAAGACAGTGGCCATGTCCTTTTCATACATCGTTTGGGCAACGGAAACGTTCCGGTCTGAGCAATTTGGTATGGCAGGAAAGACGATCGGTGCGCTGCGCCGTAACGTTGTTGGTCCACTTAAAAGGATGTTGGCCAGTCGTGGGTACCAGGTGCATGACAACAAGACGGATAACGTCCTCACGGTTTCCCGTGGTCTTGTAAGCAATCAGTTTTTCCTCTTTGGGGGTAAGGACGAACGTTCACAAGAATTGATTCAAGGTATCACCTTGGCGGGCATGTTTTTCGATGAGGTAGCCCTGATGCCGAAGTCCTTCGTGGATCAGGCAACTGCCCGTTGTTCGGTTGAAGATGCAAAGATGTGGTTTAACTGTAACCCTGCAGGACCTTACCACTGGTTCAAGGTGGAATGGCTGGACAACCTGATCGTTAAGCGTGCCGTTCATCTTCACTTTACGATGGAGGATAACCTATCACTGTCCGAACGTGTTCGGGATCGGTACCGGAGGATGTACACGGGGATATTCTATGACCGTTTTATTCTTGGACTGTGGGTTATGGCTGAGGGGGTCATCTTTTCCAAGTTCAGTGATAAGCTCCACAAGAAACCGCGTGAGTGGTTTCCTACAAAGTTTGATCGCAAGTTCCTTTGTGTCGACTACGGGGCCAACAACCCGACCACATTCCTTAAATACGGGGTCCTGGGGGATGTTTATTACGAGTTGGATGAGTATTATCACGACATCAAGCTAAAGGGAGAGAAGACGAACAGCGAATATGCAGATGACCTTCAAGGGTTTGCTGATGGCGATGAATACGCAATATTCATTGACCCAAGCGCCAAGGCTTTCATCATTGAGCTGAAGCGCAGGGGCATAGGTCATATTCGCGCGGCTGTAAACGCCGTGTTGGATGGCATACAAACTGTTTCCAATCGATTTCAGAACAACGAACTTTATATTTCTGCCGACAACTCCAACTCACTCAAAGAGTTGGTTTCTTACATTTGGGATAATAAAGCCGCTCAGCGCGGTGAAGACAAGCCCATTAAGCAGAACGACCATACATGTGATGCACGGCGGTATGGTGTCCATACGGATTACCTGATGCAACGTGCGAAGCAACGACGTTCCGAAAGGGAGAACGCACCGACACCGCGGCCGAAGCGAGAACGCCCGAGCCGAGGTCGGTAGAAGGGAGAAAGCATGCGAAGAGTCAACGCACGAGTAATTAAATCGACTTCAGTCAGCAAGAGCAGCAGTTCCACAGCAATTAAAGATGATTCCGGTTCAGTCGGCGATCTCATTTATCCACTCTATCGTCCAGTTGATTTGATCGAGATGAGTAAGGAAAGTACTGTAATCCCTCAATGTATTGATGCATACAAGCAAAATATCGCTGGTTTCGGGTTTGGTCTACAGTACAAAGAGGATGATACCAAGGTCGATGAAACTTCTGAAATGAAAGCGGAGTGGGAACGTGTCAAGGATATCCTACAGTTCTTCAATTTTGATAAACCATTCAAGGATGTATGGGCCGAAGCGATTATGCATCGGGAACAAACCGGGAACGGGTACATCGAAATTATCCGTGATGGAACTGGCCTGCCTGCTGAAGCTGAAAACATGGAACCTGAATATGTCAAGGTTTCCAAGCTTGGCGATCCGGTGGAAGTGACCATGTGGCGCAATGGCAAGCAGTTCAAGCGGAAAAAGAAATTCCGTAGGTATTTGCAGAAAATAAACGGTTTAAAGGTTTGGTTCAAAGCGTTTGGCGATCCGCGTAAAATGTCCTGGAAGACAGGTCAGTATGGCGAAGGTATTCCTCCAGAAGAAGAAGCGAACGAAATCCTGCATCTGAAAATTGGCAGCGGGGCATATGGCGAACCACGCTGGATTAGCCAGTCGCCGCATATGTCGGGCAGTCGTAAGGCGGAAATCCTGAATCTGAACTATTTTGATCAAGGCCGCCATGTGCCAATGGCTATACTTGTCAAAAACGGATTGCTCACAGACGAGAGCGTGAAGCAACTCGAAGAATATGCAAGCAACCTGAACGGCGTTGATCATGCGCATAAATGGTTGGTCCTCGAAGTGGAAGGATTGGACGAAGGGATTACTGAGGATGAAAAGACCAAAGTTGATATTGAAATGAAATCATTGGCCGACATTCTTCAAGGAGATGCCTTATTCCAGACTTACGACGACAACTCGCGTATGAAACAGCAATCTGCATTCAGGCTGCCGGATATCTTCGTTGGCCGCAGCCGTGACTTTAATCGAGCTACAGCAGATAAGGCGCGAGAAATCACGGAAGAACAGGTTTTCCAACCTGAACGCGAAAGCTTGGCTTTCATTTTGAATAACGTATTGCTTGAACCGTACAACCTTCAGCATGTCGAAGTCTTCTTCGAAGGTCCGGACATTTCGGACAGCGAAGATAAAGCTAAGCTGCTGACTGTTTATAATCAGATCGGTGGTGTGTCCCCGAATGATGTTCGCGATGACGTGGGCAAGATCCTCGGCAAAACGGTTGAAGCCTTCGAAGACGAGGGAGCCAATATACCGTTGTCTCTTAGACAACAGCAGACAGGCAACACATTCCCGATTGCTTTGCAAAAGGGGGCTTCACCATCGTCTGAGATCGTCCATGTGCTGAAAGACTTGCGGGACGTACTGGAGGGCATGGGCCATGGAACCAATTGACCGTTTGTTGGCATCCATTGCAACCATCGTCAAAGCTGAGGAAGGTGACATCACAGAGGATATCCCGGATTTCCCAGGACTCCAGAAGGTTCCGGACTACGTGGAAGACTTTGAATCGGCCGTTGCTAAGCTGCTACGTGGTCAACGCAAGTATTTTGTAGATGGGATAAATACGTTCGTGGCAAAAGACGAAACACTGGATACCATCATCAATTTTGTCATGAATGATCTGTTTGCAGCGGACGAATTTGCTGAACTGTTGGGGATTGAAGCATCTATATTTTTGACACTGACTATCACAGATCTGGTGGCTGACATGATGTTTGCCATCGATAAGGACGTTGCTTTTAAAACCCTATCAGGCCGCACTACCAAGTGGATTAAGGAATGGGGCGAGGATCTTGGTAAGATTATGGCCCTCAACTCACACAAGGCCGTGGAAGAAGCCCTGATCACAGCCGTGGATGAAGGCGAATCCATTCAGCAGGCCGTTCAGCGAATCAAGGATCTTCCGCAGTTCGACCGCGAGCGTGCTCGGGTCACAGCACAGACTGAAATACTTGCCGCATCAAGTCGGAGCCAGTGGGAAGCGTACAAGCAAAGCCCGTCAGTCGTCGCCAAACGGTGGCGGCATAGCGGGAGCAAGAACAATAACCCGCGGGAAGCTCACGTAAAGATGGATGGCGATGAGGTGCCGGTAGATGATCCATTTGATGTGAATGGCCATAGCGGAGATTATCCCCGAGATCCGCAGCTTCCACCAGGAGAACGTATTGGATGTAAGTGTGTGATGTCACCTGTTACGGATAAAAAAATATTAGGCCTGAGTCCGGAAGAGAAGGAAGCCATCCGGCAACAGGTCTTGGACGAATTGGAGGACTGATTCTCTATGAAAATCGGTATGGTTCTGCAATCATGCCTATTTGTTATCGGATTAAATCTGAAAGGGGGTGAAAGTGAAAATGCCAAGAGAATTAACGAATGTCGATATCACACACATCAGTTACGTTGATAAAGGCGCTAATCAAAAGCGTTTCTTCCTTACCAAGAGCGCTAAGAAACCGGACTTCCAAAAACAGGTTCGCCTGATTACGAAGGCGGAAGATGCCAAAAGGCTGGTATATGGTGTGGTGTATGAGCCAGGAGCAGAAGATACACATGGTGATATGATGACTGCAGCTGAGATTGAAAAGGCTGTTCATGGGTTCATGAGCAATCTCGCAATTGCCAAGGGTGCAGTTATGGACACGCAGCATGATTTTGATCCAGGTGTCGGTGATGTAGTAGAGTGCTATATTGCTCCTGTAGATTTTGAATTGGGTGACGAGACGATTCTTAAAGGGTCGTGGGTACTCGTGACGAAAGCAAGTGATGAGATTTGGGAACAAATTCAGAGCGGGGAAATTACCGGATATTCTATGGCCGGGACTGCAGAAGCAATTGAAAAACAAGACCAGGAGCCTGATGCCAAGTCGGATGACGAAGCTATGGGCTTTTTTCGTACCATGAAGGCATACTTCACTGGTGGCGCTAAGATTGCCAAAGGCGCAGTTGCAGATAAGTATGAACGTGATCGCCGTCGTCGTGAATTTTGGGCGGCACAGGATGCGCTCAATAGTGTCATCTTCAATTGGGACAGTTGGTACAGCGAGGATCTGGAGAGTGATCCTGAGAAGATTCGGGAAGCCCTTCAAGACTTTGTGACGATTGCTCAAGATGTATTGACCGTAAAAGATATCGCAAAAGAGTTGGGACAACCGCCCGAACAAATTACTAAGGCAGGCAAGAAGATTTCCGATGGCAACATGAAGCATATCGATGATGCTATTGCTGCATTGACTGACCTTAAAAATAAAACGGTTCCTAAAGAAGAGCCTGAGGAGGATGAAATAGTGAAGAAAGAAGACATTGCACAGATCGTGAAGGATGCGCTTGGTCCGCTTACAGATCGTTTGGACAAGTTAGAGAAGGCTGAAGGTGACAATCCGGAAGGGACTACACCGGAGACTGAAGGCGGTATAGCGGATCAATTGAAGGACGTTCTTAAGGAAGCTTTAGCGCCGATTGAATCCCGGTTGGCAACTGTGGAGAAAGCTCGTGGTATTTCCCGTCAAGAAGAAGCTGGCGGACAGCAGGAAGTTACGAAATCGGCTGGCCCCTCTTACATGGCTCATTTTAACAACTAATAGTAATAACTAATCGAGAGGATGATTCAATTGGATAATCAAACAATTATCAGCAAAGACAAAGGGCTTGCTTCAATCCGCAAGTCGGTTAACATTACGATGCCACGAAACGATGCGCAAGCGTTCTTGGTCGATACAGTTGGCAAAGCAACTACATTGGCGAAACTTGCTCCATTCTATCGCAATACCCCAGCGGGGCAAATTGATACGTTGGGCGTGAAAAAACGCCGTATTCGCCAACACACTGGCGATGAGAGTCCTACGGGAGTCGGTGGTATCACTAACGGTAAGATTGATTACGCGGTGAAGAAAGTTTTTTGGGATGAATGGATCGCGGATGATGACGTTTGGTACAACGATAATGCTCGTGACGAAGATATTGAGAGCAAGGTAATTGACCTTGTGCAAACGCAATTCGGTATCGACCTCCAAGATCTGATGTTTAACGGCGATACAACGGCGAAACTGGCTGACGGTACAACCGCTGACCCGTTTTTGTCCATCTTGGACGGCTTCGTCAAAAAAATGAAGACATCTGATTTCAAAACAGAATTGGGAGCTGCCGAACCTACCATTGATGATTTCATCAACCACGCTCTGGTTCTGGACGAAAAGTACTTGAACTTCCCTGATATGACATGGTTCATGAGTAGACGCCTTTATCAAAAAATTGTGGCTCTAATCACAAAACGGCCTACGAACCTGGGGGATACAACATTGGTTAACGGTAAGCTGACTGAAATTGGTGGCTTCCCGATTGAAGTGGTAGAAAACTTGGGCAGCGGCTTTGCAGCACTAACCCCAATGAGCAACCTGAAGCCTGTGTTTACACGCGAATTGCGTTACAAACGTACCGCTGAGGGTGCTGTTGCTGCTGTGAAAGACTCTACTTATCACATCTTGTTTGCCTACGCTGATGCAGTTGTCCGAGAAATCGATGCGGTTGGTTGGATGTCTGGTGACAAGCTGTAATAGCCCACACTTTATACAGGAGGTGCATCAAAAGATGCCGTATTTGAAATATAACAAACAGAAGGGCGCGCTTCACATTGGTGGAGGGCGCTTTTTTTATCCCAATGAGCCGATCGAGGTTAGCGAGGATGAAGCTGAAGCGTTGTTGAAAAGACATTCGGATCTGGAGGAAGTCAAGGCAGATGATAAGGTTACTCCTGCATCCGGTACCGATGTAACCAAGAAATACACTAAAACGCAGCTTAAAAAGCTGACGGAAGATGAACAACTTTCCCTCCTGGTAGAATTGGGTGGTAACCCGGAAGATTCGAATTCTGAGGACGAGCTGATTGAGCAAATCCTGAAGCTTCAGGGGTAAACGATATGGCTCTAATCACACCGCAAGAAATTATTGATTACACGGTGTTCAAGAAGGTCAAGGCGAGAGCCCCGCAGTTGCTTCAGATGGATATCCTGCAGGCGGAAACAGAAGTGTTTGAAGAGGTCGGTCACGATTTCAGTGATTCGACCCTTTATCCCGTTCTGCCACCTGAAGCTCGGCTGGCCCTCATACAGTTGGGACAATACTATGCCCTGGTTAACGGTGATGAGTCGATTGCCAAGGGGATCAAGTCGGAAAGCATTGGCGGTTATTCATACACCTTGGACAACGGCCAGATTATCAGTAAGGCGTCTATCTTGGCCATGTTGCGTAAATTCAAAGTGCAGCCGGTGCAGGGTAACGTCAATATGAGGATGCGATTGTTATGAGTTATTCGGACATGCTTACGGATCGGTGCGACATCTACCATATGCAATCTGCTTCAGCTCCCCCGAGGTTTGGTGTGCCTGGTGCGCCTGATCTCAAATATGGATCGGTACCGGACGCAACAGATGTGCCGTGTTGGTTCGTGGAGAAAGGCCAGTCAATCAATCAAGCTGAGCCAAACAACGAGATCCTACATTCCTTCCTTGTTCATTTTCTCCCAGACACTGATGTTCGGGTGAATGACAAGGTGGTCTGGAATGGGGTGGAGCTGACGCTGCAGGTGCCCCGGGATCTCAGGGGGCATCATTGGGAAGTCACAGCAACAAGGAGGGCTAACCTATGAGCAGGAACCGTGCGGAGATCCGCGGGCTTAATGAATTGATCAGTGGTTTGGATCAGGCAGCCAATGGTGGGTTACGACAAGAATATGCTCTGTGGCTTGATGCAATGGGGTTCGAGTTTCTTGAGTTAATACAAGACGAGATCATCCGGACGAAGACGGTAGACACTCGGCGGCTGCTTAACAGTTTTGACAGGGGCGATGGTGATAACGTTTGGTCAATATCTTCCGGTGGGTTACGGCTTGAGGTTGGTACCAATCTGGAGTATGCCCAATTCGTTAATGACGGTCATTGGACAACTAAGGAAGGTGTAGAACAACGGTGGGTACCTGGACGTTGGCACGGTGATCGATTTGATTATGATGCTGGAGCAAGCACGGGCATGATGCTCAGACGCCAGTGGATTGAGGGTACCCATTATTGGGACACGGCATTAATGATCTTTGAACGCCTATTTGAACGTTCTCTTGAACGTCGCCTGCAAGAATGGCTGGATGCTTTGCCAAGAGGGCGACGTGCTAATAGACGAGGGGGACGTAGACGGTGAATAGTGACGTGGGATCGATCATGGCGGCTTGCTTTCGGGTACACCCCGTTCAAGTTTACACCGATCGCATGCCGCAGGACTTTGTTGTACCGTCTCTTTATTTCCCACAGCCGATTACCGTGGACGCGCCCAACTCCATCAGTTCCTACAGGTTGGATTGTTCATTGGCAGTTAAGGTATTCGCCAAAACGGACGAGCAAGCAGCTGACGCGGCTGAACAAATCGCTCAGACAATCAGACAATCTCGTATGGTCATTCCCATCATCGATGAGGATGGCCATAACACGGGGAAATACATGCGACTCCGCAAAATGGATTCTCGCATCATAGACGAAGGCGTTGCACAGCTCACTTTTACGTGGACTTCCCGGTATCAGTACAACCGGGTGGAATACGAGAAGATGGGCTCTTTGTTTATAAATCAAGGAATTAGGCGGTGAAATCATGAGTGATGTGAAAGAAGAACGTACTACGAAGGCGGCCAAGGCTGCACCTGCAGAACCTCGCTTCAGCAAGGAACAGTTCTTGCAGTCGAGCCGTTATAGCAATGCGCAAAAGGACGTACTCGTGGCTTTGTTGCAAGATGGCCAGACGTACACGCATGAAGAAGTCCTACGACAGATGAATGCATTTAAATCGAGGGAGGTGCGCTAATGGCTGGAGGAATTTGGACAAGACAAAACAAAGTACGCCCAGGCGTATATATGAATTTTGAATCTGTGGGCACTGCAACAACAGCCCTCGGAGAGCGTGGTACGGTGACCATGGCGGTACCGCTGAGTTGGGGGCCATCCAAACAAATGGTAATCGTGGAAGCTGGAGCAGATCCTTTTGATGCGCTTGGATATGACATCACAGCGGCCGAAATGTTGCCCGTTCGCGAGACGTTGAAACGTGCGCAGAAGTTATTGCTCTATCGCCTGAACGAAGGAATTAAGGCAACGGCTACAAGCGGTAACTTGAGAGTGACGGGTATTCATGGCGGTGTAAGGGGTAACGACATCACCATTGTCATTCAATCCAATATTGATGATACGACTAAATTTGACGTTTCCACGTTGGTCGCTGGCGCAGAACAGGACAAGCAGACTGTTTCCGACATCGATGGACTCATCAAAAACGCTTGGGTAACATTCGCAGCATCCGGAGCAGACAAGGATCTCACTGCTTCCGCAGGTGTTCCGCTCACAGGAGGTACCGATGGCGCAGTAACCAATGCTGATCACACCGGATACCTGGAACTACTTGAAGTGACTGACTTCAACACGGTGGGACTGATGTCGGATGATATGACACTTAAGGCTATCTACACCGCTTTTGTTAAGCGGCAGCGAGAGAATGAAGGTAAGAAGATTCAACTGGTGGTACCGAACTACCCTACAGCCGACTATGATGGCGTGATCAGTGTCAAAAACGGCGTTGTATTGTCCGACCAGACTGTGATTGACCGGGTGAAAGCTGTTGCTTGGGTTGCCGGCGCAACGGCCGGAGCTGCGGTTAGTCAGTCTTTGACTTATGCCGCTTATGACGATGCAGTGGATGTTGATGTGAAGTATACCAACACCCAGATCGAAGAGGCACTGTTGGGTGGGGAATTCCTGTTCACGGCAAGCCGGGGTCGTGCCATTGTGGAACAAGACATTAACACCTTCCGGACGTATACCCTGACCAAGGGGGCAGAGCGTTCCAAGAACCGGGTTATCCGGGTGTTGGATGGCTTAGCTAACGATTTCAAGGACACATTCGAACTATACTACATTGGCAAAACGGACAATTCCGCAGATGGTCGCAATTTGTTCCGTTCTGCCTTGACCAACATTGTAAACAGCTATCAGGGATTCGGCGCTATCCAGAATTTTAATAGTCAAACGGATGTGTCTGTTCTGCCTGGAGAAGCCAAGGATGCTATATTCGTCGAACTGGACATCCAACCAGTGGATAGTATCGAGAAAATTTATATGAGAGTGCGGGTGAAGTAATCTATGCCAGGATATTTGAAGGCGCAGGATGCCATCTCAGGGCAGGAAGGCCGAGCTTTCGCTACAATTAACGGCATTGCAGAAGAAATGTTCTATGTGAAGACGCTTGAAGCTACAGTTGAGAAGCAGAAGGCTGAGATTAAGACACTGGGTCGTCGTGGTGTACAACACAAAGCAACGGGCTGGTCTGGTTCGGGGTCGATGACTATTTACTACACCACATCCCGTTATCGTCAGCTGATGCTGGAATATATGAAAAATGGTAAGGATACGTATTTTGATGTTCAGATTACTAATGACGACCCCACTTCCAGCATTGGTGAGCAAACGGTGGTGCTAAAAGGCGTTAACTTAGACAGCGTGGTTATTGCCAAGTTGGACACTGAAGCAGATGCGTTGGATGAAGAGGTTAGTTTCACGTTTGACGATGTTGATATGCCGAATACATTTACTGCACCGACATTGGGCTAACAAAATTTAAATTGAAGTGGAGAGATTGAACAATGAGTAAGAATATGGCGTTTTTCATGAAAGGGCAGGCAGCTGAGGTTAAAGAAGAGGAAGTCATTATCACTCAGCGTTATAAAGATGAAAAGGGAAAGGTTATCCCGTTTATCATGAAGGCCTTGGGGACAACCCGGATTGACGAGTTGGAAACGGAATGCACCAAGCCGGAAATTAAGAAGGGTAAGAAAGTTGGCGAAAAGCTTGACGGCAAACGGTTGTCCCTCCGGATTGCCATTGAGTCAACGTTGTACCCTGACTTTAGAGATGCTGAATTGCTCAAGTCATACGGCCTGACCGATCCTGTTGATTTGGCTAAGGCCGTCCTTTCTGTAGGTGGAGAATATATGGAATGGATGCAGGAATCCAATCGGATCAACGGTTTTGACGAATCCGAAGATGAACTGATCGATGACGTAAAAAACTAATCAAGTCCGATGATCGGGATGCCGTATACGCCCATTATGCCCTGCATAAGCTGCATATCTTGCCGCAGGATCTATGGGGGATGGACCCGTACCATCGGGCTTTTATTTACGGCTCAATCGATCAGTATCTTACTGATCAAGAACGAGAAAATAAGAAACGTAAGTAAGGGGCCGATGGGCCCCCTTTTTTGCGTAGGAAGGAAGATGTGAATGGCAACGTTAACGGCGTTGTTTGATATCCGAGACCGTATAAGTAATCGCGTTAGGCAAATGGGCGGAAATTTTCAGCGACTGAGGGATACTATAAACCAGGTGCAACGGCGGGTTGAATCGTTATCGCGTACCAGGGCGATTATTCAGACTCGGCTACGCGATAATGCAACGCGGGGGCTAAATCGGATCAGGGATCTGCAAAACTACTTGAATCGGCGTGCCACGGTTATTCGGACAGCTATCCGAGATCGGGCCAGTCGAGGTTTAGCACGGCTCAGAAGTTTGGCTGAAGATATTCGTCGCAGACCAGTAACGATTGCAGCTCGTGTCAGAGACTGGGCTACTAGAGCACTTAATGATTTAGCCGCACAAGTACCGCGTATAAGTCGCCTGGTCGCTGTAATCAGTACACGATTGCGTGACGATGCATCAGCCGGATTGGTTCGGATCAGGGCGACCATGGCTTATCTCAGGTGGCGCAGAGCTGTATTAAGGACACATTTGAGAGATATGGCGACCAGGGGACTTGTGCGCATACGTCGTTTGGGGGATGCGTTACATCGTGGAGCTGTAGTAATTGGGACCAAACTGAGGGATCTCGCAACACGAGGGTTAACCCGTATCCGTTCACTTGCAACGGCACTCGGATCGTATACAGCAACTCTGCGCACTCGTTTACGTGATGCTGCAACCCGGGGATTGACACGGTTGCGTTCATTGGCCCGTAACCTTAACAGTATGAGAGTTACGATACAAACGCGGGCACGAGACTTGGCTACCCGTGGATTGAACAGGGTGCGTGACTTGGCTCGTCGGGTGGGCGCAGTAACAGCGACTGTGGTTGTCAGGGTCAAGGACCTTGCAACTCGTGCTATCGCTCGTATTGAGAGTGCAGCAGCGGGAATCCAAAACCGTATGTTTAGCCTGGGGGCAGCTGTCGGTGGTACGGCCATCCTTGCACAAGGTGCAAACGCATTTGAGACCGACGCAAGGGCATCAGCAATCAGCGGTATCAGCCAACCTCAGGTTACATCTATGACGGATCAAATTTATTATGGCGAAAACATCGGCACCGAACGTTCTGGGGTTGCTCAGTCTCTCGTTGATTTCGCTCAGCAGACTAATCTGCAGGGCAAGGCGCTTCAAGAAGCCGCCAGAACATCAGCCATGTTTGCGCAGTTGTACGGTAAAGACATACCTGAGGTTGACCGTGCTTTTGCATCGGCATATAAAAATCAACTGGGAAGCATGGGCGAGATCGGGGATGTGTCTGCGTACGTGCTTAAAAACGCGGGAGATCAGTACGATGATTACCTGGATACGATCAATGAATACAGTTCTACGTTTAAGGACCTGCAGCTCAACATGGGTCAGGTAGGTTCGGCATTTGTCGCGGCCATTCAAGCTGGTGGCCGGAATTTCGATGAACCTGCAGATATGTTCCGCGAATTCAACATTCGTAGGAATGAATTGACGGACAATCAGATCACAGCTATGGCTAAAGTGCTCGGTAAGGCCCGTACTAAGGAACTTTACAAATCTATGGATGCGGGAACGTTATCCGGTGAAAAAGTAATGTTTGAATTTGCTACAGCCTTGTCCAAAATTCCGAGCGAAGCCCAACGTGCCTTGTATGCAACGGAACTACTAGGTACCAAATATGAAGACATCAAGGAACCGGTATTGGCCGCAGCTCGTGCTATCAATGAGCCAATCGAAGCCAGCAAAGAACTGGAGAAACAATTCACATCGATGCGGGAAAACAATCCCATGACACCGACCAACGATGCAAGTCGTGCTCTCGGCAAGACACTCAAGACTATAGGGCAATCAGTGATAACCGCAGTTACTCCAGCGTTCATTGAGCTCAACAAATGGGCATCTTCACCAGAAGGACAAAAATCGATAGCCAAGTTTACAGAAAGTGTAGCTGAACTGTCGGGCGAGCTTGCCAATGGGTTGTCCAAAGGCATCCAATGGGTGATTGAAAACTGGGATACATTGTTGCCCATCCTGAAAGTGGTCGGTGTTGCGTTTTTAGGTGTCTATGGTGCTGCGAAAGGATATCAGGTATTCAAAGGTTTGTGGGGTGCCCTATTAGTAGGATGGAAAATTCTTAAGGGCTTGTGGAGTGTATTGAAATGGGTAGGAAGTGCCTTGCTTTGGTTGGGCAAAGGTTTTGTTAAAGTGCTCAAATGGGCAAAACCATTTTTGCCTTGGATCGGTCGTGTAGCTGGTGGGTTGGTGCGGTTTATACCTGTCATCGGATGGGTTATAACTGCACTTGGTTTGCTCTGGGCAGCCTGGAAGAACTGGGATACGATTAAAGGTATAGTTGCAAACGCATTTCAAGGTGCCAAAGACGCTGTTTCTGAAGGGGTCAACTGGATACTAAGAAAAATCAATTGGTTGATTCAGAAACTCAACGGCTTAAGTATTCCTTTACCTGAGAATCTAGGGGGTCCCATAGGTTTCAATATTTCTGAGATTCCATTGTTGGAAACACAAGCTATGCGGGACACCAACAAGACGGTTTCGCAAGTTGCTCGTGACGCAGGTTTCCCCAATGTTGCAGAAAACTATTTCAAAAATCATTCGAACGGGATTTCAGGAATACCTTATGACGACTACAAGGCCAACCTTCATAAAGGTGAAACTGTCCTTCCACGTGAAGAAGCCGATCTGATCCGCGGAATGGCAGCGTCGGGTGGAAGTCAGTCTTCCACACCTGCAGCAGCTCCAATCAGTATTAATATCACAGGTGACAACCACTATCACAATGAGATGGATGCAAGACAAGTTGTTAAAATCATTAAAAAGGAATTGGAAGACGAACATAATCTTGGACCACAGGGGGTGCAATTCGTATGAGTCGGAGTCGTGAAGTTTGGCTATCATTTAACAACAACGCTGAGCGGTTGCGCCTTCCGGTCAATCCTCCAGATATCACAATCGGTAACGCCAGCCAAACTACAACAGTGGACGTGGCTGGGATCGGTGAAGTGGCCATAATCAATGATCCGGTTCTCAAGACGTTCGAGTTCAACAGCTTCTTCCCCGCAACTTGGGGGCCATATTGCGAGTATGAGGACATTCCGAATCCTAAACAGGCTGTAGCCATGATTGAAAAGTGGAAGGCATCAAGCAAACCGATCCGTTTCCTTGTTTCTGGTACCGCTTGGAATTTCGCGGCAACGGTTGAAGACTTTGTGCACCGGGAAGAAGGCGGAGACGTCGAAACGATCTATTATGACTTATCTCTTAGAGAATACAAATTCGTGACGATTCGTAAGCTTGATACATCCAAAAAGGCCAGTAATGGAAGCACGAAGGTGACCACGAGCAGCACGGCGGCACGACCAAGTACAAAGACGACACCAGCCAGTTACACGGTGAAGTCTGGCGACAGCTTATGGAAGATCGCACAAGCAAACGGAACAACGTGGCAGAAGCTTGCTGAACTGAACAAAATCAAAGCACCTTACACGATCAAGCCAGGGCAGGGGCTGAAGCTGAAATGATGGATCTGTTTGTTGTTCGAAGCGATGGGACATATGAGTTGCCTGTGCAAGATGTGGAATGGTCTGGCCAAAAGTTGAAAGCCCCTCGAACCCTTTCGGCGACTATCCTATCCACGACGCGGGGGATGCATCGAAAACAGCCAGTGGATGTGGGGGATCAGTTGTTATTCAAGTGGAAAGGTGAGGAACTTTTCCGAGGAACTGTTTTTACCAAGGATCGCACCAAGAGTGGCAGCCTGGCTTTAACAGCCTATGACGATCTAGTGTACCTTACCAAATCTGAGGACAAATACGTATTTACCGGGAAAACGCTGGGTGAGATAGTCCGGCGTATTTGTGGTGACTTCGGCATCCCGATCGGCAAGATTGCAGACACGCCGCATAAGCTTACCCGCATTCTTCAGGGGACGTTGTTCGATATGATCTTGACAGCAATAAGCCTGACATATAAGCATAACCGTGTTAAATACTACTTGTATTCCGAGAAGGGCAAGCTTCACCTAACCAAGCGCGTGGATCTCGCACATAAATGGGTGATCGAAGACGGGGCTAACCTTGTGGATTATTCATTTGCGCAGTCGATCGAGGACACTTATACCCAAGTTAAATTGACGTCTACCACAACTACCAAGGGCAAAGACGGCAAGGGAACAAAGTCTACACACATTGCCAAGGTCGATAATCCTACAACCAAGAAGCGATTCGGAACATTGCAATATTACGAGGAAGTGTCCGACGAGCTGAACAAGGCGCAGCTGATGCAACGCGCGACGTCCATAATGATGGAAAAAGGAAAGATAGGCGAGACGTTTTCCATCGATGCGCTCGGTATCGCACCTATGATCTCTGGATCTGCAGTATATGTAATAGCCAAGGAGCTCGGCGTTAGCCGGGCTTTTTATGTTGATGAGGATAACCATTCCTTTAGTGGCAATGAACATATGATGTCTCTTACTTTGACTAAGACCGATGATCTGCCAGATATTGATGTGACTGTTGAACCGGAAGAAAGCGATTCTGACAAAGATAAGGACAAAGACAAGTCCAAGAAGAAAGACGGCAAGAAAAAGAGCAAGGAAGATGAGGACAAAGAGTTTGCGGAACAACTTCGCAAGGAAATTTTGGGGTGATGACATGTTGGACATTATCAAGAAAGCTGCAGTAGCCGCAATGGAAGCAGCCGGTCCTGTTCAATTGCTTGAAGCTACAGTATTAACACCGCCACCAGCCATAAGTATACAAATAGGTTTGGATTCTAAAAATCCCATTCCTGCAGCAATGTTATCCTTCTCAGAACGTTTAACATCCTACGAAAGGGAAGCGGAATTGGAAGGTGAATTTGAGATAGATGGAACCCTTCAAACAGCAGATTACTCAGGCAACGCGAAAATATCGGGTGGGGGCACTTTCTCGGGTAAGATCAAATTTATCAATGAGTTGAAGGCTGGAGATAAAGTATTGATTATGAGTTTTCAAGGTGGCCAGTCGTTTTATATCGCAGAAAGGTTGGTGAAATATGGCGCTGACTCCTGATTTGAATATTCAAGTGCCGGATCTCTTCAGTTCTGAGGTACAGCCGACTCGGACATATTCATTTGATCCAGCAACTGGCGAAATTGGACGAGCTATAGATGGGCTGGATGCGATGAAGCAATTTATCATCAAAGCCATCCGGACGATCCGATTTGAGCATGTCATATATCCCGACTCCTACGGTGCCGAATCTGATACTGTTGTGGGCCTAGCGTCAAGTGCGGGTTTTGTAGCATCGGAACTGCCAAGGGTTATCACTGAGGCATTGATTTACGATGAGCGAATCAGCGAGGTAAAGGATTTTGATATCGAGCAGCAGGGCGACAGTGCAACGGTCACATTCACCGTTGTCACAAACGAAGGGGATCTGCGGCTAACGGAGGTGGTCGGTAGTGTTTGATACAGAAGAATACGAATATGAAGCCATCTTGCAAAGGATGCTTGATAGGGTGCCTGATGATTTGGACAAGCGCCCTGGAAGTATTATTTATGATTCATTAGCACCTGCAGCAGCTGAATTCGCTCAGATGTACATCGATTTATCTGCCGGTGACGACTTATACAACGTCGATACAGCAACGGGAGAATACCTTACTGAAGGAGCAGCTGAATGGGGGGTTAATCGGAAGCAAGCAACGTTTGCAGTTCGAAAAGGCACATTTTTGGATTCGAATGGAGCGGGTATTGATGTAACCATCGGTAGCCGCTTTTTTATTGAGGATTTGAATTACTCAGTCACCGAAAGAGTTTCACAAGGCGTTTACAAAGTGACTTCTGAAACTGCAGGAGTCTTGGGAAATGCCCCATTCGGTTCGTTGCTACCAATGGAGTACATTAACGATTTAGCGTCGGCAACCTTGAACGACATCCTGGTACCTGGGGAAGACGAGGAAACGGACGACCAGCTGCGTGAACGATTTTTTGTTGAAATTAATGAACAACCTTTTGGCGGTAATGTTGCTGATTACCGCCAGATGATTAGAGCGTTGGACGGGGTTGGGGCAGTGCGAATCACTCCAGTTTGGCAAGGGGGCGGCTCCGTCAAAGCAACGATAATGGCAACCGGGAATGTTCCACCTTCAACGGCTTTGATCAATCAGTTGCAAGAACTCGTTGATCCGGTGGCTTTGGCAGGACAAGGGCTCGGATTAGCTCCAATCGGCCATACCGTAACGATAGATGGGGTTACCTGGTTCACGATCAACATTACAACCACATTGACACTAGATGGCGATACAACAATCGGACAAGTACAGCAAGACGTTGAAGAAGTGATCAATGCTTACCTCCTTGCTTTACGTCAATCATGGGAAACTGAGGCACCATTGATTATACGAGTTGCGCCACTCGAATCGCGCATACTGACCGTTTCCGGCGTTGTAGATGTGATTGGTACACAATTAAATGGGTCTACTGCCAACATCACTCTGACGGTTGATCAGGTGCCGCAACGAGGGACGGTGACACTTAATGAGTAGACTCGTGGAGTATCTGCCGCCGTATTATGTGGACAGCAAGCAGATGACTTCATTACTGATGGCACAGGAGATAGAGTTAGATAACATTGCTACCGGGATATTGCGTCAACGTAACGACATGTTCATCATGACAGCCAGCTCGACGGCAGTACGGCGTAGAGAAAAGATGTTGCGTATTCAGGCTGATCCTTCAAAGGAATCTTTAGACTTCCGCCGCCGGCGCATCATTAACCGTCAATCGACCAAACCGCCGTTCACTCAGCGTTGGCTTCAGGCTCAGCTCGATCGGTTGATCGGTCCGGGTATGGCCGTCGTGACGGTAAAGCCAACAGAGTTCTTGCTATTGGTCACGACAAATATTGAGAACGCCAACCTGTTTCGGGAAGTGCAACACACTGTCCAAATAGTGAAACCAGCCAATATGGTGTACCAGCAAAACACTTCCTTACGGCACAGGATCAGTGTTAAACATACGACCGTCAAACGAGATGTGTCTTGGAATTATGGATTGGACGGTGGTTGGGAACTCGGTGAAAAGTCATTCGCTGATTTAGGTCCGGAGGTGGTCTTATGATCGATCAAGAAATATTGAACGAATTGGCCGCACATTTGAACTCCCGTATCACTAAGGTAGTCATCAATGGGGTATATGAGATAACCAACTTTTCAGAAAAAGCGGTCACGGAATCAACAGTTGCGGTTAACTTTTTGATTCCTGCTGCGGACGTGTCCATGGTCACTTTGATTGAGGTTAAAGGTCCGAATATCCGAGTGAGCTCGAAGCCAGTCAATTTGCCCGTTATATCGGACACGCTGATGCTGGAGACGTTTGAAATAGAGGAGGCTACAGACTGATGGCAAAAACAGATTGGAAGATAAGTGACAAAGTTAAGCCTGATGATATGAATGCGATCGGAGAGGAAATTAACGGGCTGCATGATGGGTTTATTAAAAAATCGATTGTCATTCCTGCGGGAGAAGACCTTAATACCTATATGGAAGAAGGCAACTATTATTGCCCGGCTAATGCTACTGTAGAAACCTTGCTTAATTCTCCAACAGAAGAGGCCTTCCATTTAACGGTTGAGCCACATGCGGGAGTGTTGCAAACCCTAACCACTTTTCAGCCTGGGAATCTGGAAGTGTACCAAAGAAACTACTATTTCGGATGGGGTCCGTGGAATAAAGTACCTACAAGAGACGAACTTGAAGAGATACTGCCCCTGGCCAACGCGAACGCTCAGACTTATGTAAATGAACGACCGTGGCAAAAATTCAAGCTTACAGAGGATAGCGGGGACGTTAAAATCCTTCCCTCTAATTCTAACTTGAATAACGTGCTAGCGCCTGGCTTTTATTACGCACCATTTTTTTCAACTAATGCGCCGGAAATGGGAACCTGGTACGTAGAAGTTATATCTTATTCCGAGAGCTTTTTAATGCAACGAGCTACAGGATTCTCGAAAGTGTATGTGAGAAATCGCGATAACGGTGATTGGTTCCCGTGGATATTGCAAACACCACAACCAAAAGTATGGGGGGCGTTTTAGATGGCTGACATCATTAAAAAGCTGTATGGAGGTTACATGTCAACGGTAGCAGATACGTCAATTTATACGCCTCCTACCGGGAAAAGGACCGTTCTAAAATCGATGACAGTTTGCAATTCAAGTCCAACAGCGCAAAATTTTTTCATTCGGTTAAACGGTATTGATTTTGTGTGGAGTCGCTCTATAAAACCTTATGAAACTTTAGTGATCCCCGTATTTGACCAAGTGTTGTTCTCGGGACAAACTATAACTGTATGGGCGCAAACAGCCAATACAATCCATGTTAGGTTGAGTGGGTACGACACGGATAGAACGGATTTAATTACGTTCAGATTTAGGGCGACAACATCGGATATAACCGTATCGAGTGGTAAGTTTTTAGTAAAATCAATTGCTATATGTACTGCCGCTAATGATCCAATTACGTTTGATATGAAGTTTGGGTCTAATTACATTATTTGCAATCATCCTTTGAAACCACTAGACACGATGTTAATACCTACTTTAGATCAAATAATAGAAAGCGGAGAAGGTATTGCTTCGAAGGTATCCAATACTAATACGGCTGTTTTCGTTCATATCAATGCACAGGTGGTGACATAATGCCGACACTTGATAATTTTGAATTGAGCAATTACGGGTTGGGTGGTCCCATTTCAGGAAATCAAGAATTGGGCAACGGCGCAATTTTTAGAAGAGCGGATATGTTACAAACTTCAAACACCACTCCAACAGAGGTTCTAGGTGTAAGGTTCAATAAATCAGGAGGGACAATTAAAGTCAGATTTAATTTATGGCGATATCCAGGTAGTGGGAATATTTCAAATGCACGAGTTTATGTAAATGATATAGCTTATGGCACCGTGAGAACCTCTACTGATACTCAACCAGGCATAACTTTTGAAGAAACTGTATCTTTTAGAGTGGGAGATAAGGTGTCTATATATATCTGGAGCACTAACGGCGCGGGTAGCGTCTATATAACCCAAGTGTCTATGCTATCAGATTTTTTGACAATAGAAAGAGAAGGTTAGTCGCAATATAGAGAGATAGCAGGGGGAAAGGGTGTGACGTTGTGAGAGGGGTGATATAAGTCAGGTGAATATAGAAAACACAGCACGTCCGGATCCGGAGCGTGTTTTTTGTTGTGTCTGGAGTGGCCAGTGGATTGCACATTACAAAGAGATGAGGAAACGACATGAACGAGGGGATGTCTGGTGTCATTAAAATGGTATCCGCAGTTGTGGGGGCTGGCGCGGGGTACCTCTATGGAGGTTGGGGAATTTTGATTAATATACTACTGATTTTTGTTGTTGTAGATTGGGTAACTGGATGGGCTGCAGCCTGGATCAAACATGAGCTACGCAGCCGTGTAGGTTTTGAAGGGATTGCCCGGAAAGCGGCCATTTTTTTAGTGGTGACCATTTCGCATTTTGTGGATATCATCGTGACTGGAGGAACCGGAATCATCCAAGATGCTGTTGTCTTTTTCTATCTAGCTAATGAACTCCTGTCTATCACTGAGAACTTGGGACGCATGGGTGTACCTATGCCTGATGTCCTGCGTAATGCCGTCAAGATTTTTGAGTCTAAGAGTTCGGTACCGGAGAATCCAAATCTGCCAGATCCACCGAAAGAAGACCCAGATGTAACAACTCAAAAGCCTGCAGTTTAAGGAGGGATTACGATGCAACAAAGAAAAGAAAGTAATGTTCAAGGGATCGATGTCTCCCGTTACCAAGGCAAGATTGATTGGCTTCAGGTGAAAGCGGACAAGCGAGAATTTGTGTTCATCAAGGCCACGGAAGGCCAAACATACACTGATCCGAATTTTGTGACCAACGTTAAGGGTGCCTTGTCGGCGGGTTTGTTGGTTGGTACGTATCACTTCCTGAAGGCAACAACAGCAGCTGCAGCCAAGGCCGAAGCAGTCCATTACGTAAAATCCCTCGAGGAGATCGGCGGGGCAAAAGCGTTACAGTTACCGCCTGTGATGGACTACGAGAACAATCCTGAAGGGATCAGCAAGGCACAGATTAACATTGTGGCCAAAGCTTTTTTGACTGAGCTGGAGCGGCTGACAGGGATCAAACCGATCATCTATACGGGCAACTCATTCGCAAGCAATTTTGATACTGGTCTTTCCGGTTATGATCTTTGGATTGCACGTTATAGTAACACTCGTGTTCCGGATGATCAGCCCGCATGGAAGAGCTGGACCATATGGCAATATAGCGACTCAGGTAAGGTACCGGGCATTGCCGGCAACGTGGATCTGAATGAATTCAACGGCAGCCTATCGGATTTGAAGAAACGATACGGAAGGGAGCAAGACATGAGTAATCCATTTGAAGGGTACCGGCTCACAAGTCCGTTCGGAATGCGTAAGCATCCAGTAAGCGGCGTTAATAAGTTTCATCGTGGTGTTGACCTGGTTGTATCTCCTGCAGACGGGCCAATCTATGCTTTTGTGGCTGGAGAGGTTATTCACGCTAAAATGGGCGTGTCCGGATCCGGCTTCGGTAATTATGGAATAGTTGTGGCCATTAAGGACGACAAAGGTTGTCTGCACGTTTACGCCCATTTATCAGCTGCAGGCGTAAAAGTTGGCCAACAAGTAAAACGTGGTCAACTGATCGGTAAGCAAGGCAGCACAGGCATCAGCAGCGGAGCTCATTTGCATTACGAAGTTCGCAAAGCCTTCAGTCCGCAATATGGTTATACAGTCACAGAAGCGGGAGTTGTGGAGCCGACACAATACTTAATCAACTACTATGGGCAGACGCCCGTAAAGGAGGACAAGCCAGTGACACAAGAACGTGACATTAACGTTGTGAGCCCATGGGCAGCAGAGACATGGGCAGAAGTTACTGCCAATGGTTATTACGATGGTACGCGTCCTGGAGCAATGATTACACGAGAAGAATCTGGAATTGTGACGAACAGGCTAAGGAAAAATATCCTGAAGCTAATCGCAGGGATTAACGGAAACGTGGCTGACATGGATGAGCGACTGAAGAAGATTGAAGCAGAAGGATAATTGTATTAATAAAAAAACGAAATACGAAAGCATCGGTAAAAAAGCACTGCTGGCATAACGCCAGCAGTGCTTTTTATTGCTTATTTAATCTTTTTCTTTCGCTCTTTAATTATGGTTACAATACCAATACTTAATCCGCTAACACCCACAATTATCATTGAATATGTTACCAAGCCCATACATGCACCTCTCAATATAGATAATAGTATGCACGAATTAATATAAGTAAAAACATTTATTTCAAATCATTTTGAGCGCAATTACTTAAAAAAAGGGAGTCATGTGTTTTAAATTCAGAAAGAGATTGATACAGAATAGAAATGGATAGTTAGGGTGATATATTTGCAAATCCGAAAGCATCGGTAAATGCCCTGCCAGCGTTATGCTAGCAGTGCCTTTATTTTGTTTAGTGGCAAGATGTCCATGCACACAAGTAACCTTTGAATATGCCCGCTGGTTTGAACAACAGCGGGCGGTTCTCATTATATTTAATAATTTCTGGTAGTACTTCAAGAATAACTAGTGGATGTAATGGATAGACTTAAATTTGATCCATTAAATAGATGGTCAGCTATAACACACAACACGGAGCTATTCGTAGCTCCAGTATCGACTCCCGATCCTTTACTTAAAGGCACTACTAGCATAAAGCTGGCAGTGCCTTTTTTTATAATTATGGATTTCAAATCCCACAATTGTTAAAGTTAGGATATCCGATAGAAGAGAGGGGAATACTTAAATGGAAACTAAAGCAAATGGAATTCTCAAAAATTTGATTTACCTTGTTTTAATTATTGTGTTATTCGCAGTTGGATCTATGTTACTCAATAACCAACTTACGCAAGCCAGAACGAGATTTGATGTTAGTCCTTTTTTGATAACAATTATACCAATTGTTTTCTTCGGAGGTATTGGTGTGGTTCTTGGATTAATGATTAGAGGACAATTGAGATCAACAAAACAACAGGATACATCGGGTTTCCTACTGATAACTTTACCGGCTCTTATTGTTTCTTTAAGTTATGTATGGGCCTCATTTGGATGGTTAAATGATTCTATATATCAATATATTGTTGTTAATGACTATTTAGTGATTGTGGCTAGTGTAATCTTAGGATTCTCTATAATGTCAGCTTTACCAAAGAAAATTTAGGGTGATATTGGAATTTAATTGATTATTATGGTATATTTTATAAGAATATAAAAAAGGAAGAACAATAAGTGAAGAAGAAATTAGGATTGCTTGCTCTGTCTTTAGGATTAATTTTTGGGGTTACTGCCCAACCAACAGCCACGACTGCATCACCAGGTGGTACTCCATCTCCGCCTCAATTTGAATTCAATGCTTTAGTAACTGATGAAAATGGAAACAAACTTGATGTCGAACTTAAAGATGTGAAACAAGTGTCAACTCAAACTAATTCTAATGGATTATTGAGAACTCAAAACGCAGACAGTGAAACAACTGTTACTGAAAGTTACGAGGTTACTGTTTCTCTCCCTACTGATAATGATGCTATAAGCACTTTTGATGAAGGCGAGGCTGGTAAAACAGAGAATAATGTGAAAGCGTATATTGCTATTACTTATAACCATCGTAATAACAAGCAAGAAATTCAAATTACAAAATTTAGTGGTTATTGGGAACCAAAAAATTCATTTATGCTCGTTAGTAATAGATCGGCTTCAGTAACTGATGGAGTAGGTGTAGGAGTTGGAAAGGTTCTCAGTAATAATCCAACTTCTAATACCTTTAGTTATAATACAGGCTGGGGTTATGTGAATTGGTATCCTGACTCAACCGTTTCAGGTCCTAGAGGTAACTCTGAAGCAACTGTAACTGCTACAGGTATGGGCTCGGGCTACAATTTATTCTTATTCTATGCATTAACTAAATAATTGGACTTATAAATTATGAACGAGCCCCACTACTAAAAGTTAGTGGGGCTCTATTTTTAATTATAGAGTTTTATCAAGCAGCGTGTCCGGCTCATGTTTGTCTGCAGCTCAGCGGTAGCCTTGCGGCCTAGTAAACGTTTGACGATCCGGACCGCTTGATAGTATTTATAAGATTGAACTTTATAGTTATTATTATTCTCTATTTTTAATTGGCACGGACAAAGAGCAATGTTTTATTTCATCTAAAGGTACCCATTCAACACCATCCTGGTGTTTGACTTTCACTCTTTTTTTATCTGATGACATTTCAATCATTCCTATGTACTTCGAATTATCCTCAAAAACTAAACAAACTTCATACTGCTTGGCCTCAGCTAAAAGCAAATCCTTAATCATACTTTCCCTCCATTTCAATTATTTATTTACAGTTTAGCATTTGGTTATATATAGGTCAGGAGTAGAGATTAAATAAGATACAGAATGATATCAGCAGCCCCTCAAACACTTGATATGAAGAAAGAGCAGGAGGCATGACCTCGCTGCTCCTTGCTTTTTAACCCACTTCTTTAATTAAATCTTCATTGTTGTTTCTCACATTGCCGACTTCCTTCGGCACCTCATATGCTCTCATCTCAGAAGCTTGATATGGCTTAAGCAAGCCAAGTAGCGACTGAATATCATTATCTCTTCCAAGCCATTCCGCTTCATCCTCAGGTCTTAGGATGACCGGCATGCGGTTGTGGATGTCTTCCATCAGACTATTCGGTTCAGTAGTGATGATGGTGCATGTGCTTAGTTTGTTTCCGTCCGGATCTGTCCAGGTATCGTACAGGCCAGCAAGCGAGAATAAACGGTCATCCTTCATAAGGATACGCATAGGTTGCTTTGCTGAACCTTCCTTACGCCACTCATAGAATCCGTTTGTCGGGATAATGCAACGTTTGGAACTGATCAGGCGTTTAAAGGCTGGTTTCTCTGCCAGAGTCTCGGCCCGGGCATTAATCATCTTGTTTCCTATCTTATCATCCTTGGCCCAAACGGGTACCAGGCCCCAGCGGAGCGAACCCAATCGATTACCATCTTTACTACCGATAATCGTTGGAATGTGTTGCATAGGCGCTGCATTGTAATTAGGCTTGTACTCAAATCCATCAGCAATCGAAGCCATATATCGGTCCATTATTTGCTCGATTGGATCAGTAATCGTAAATCTACCACACATAAGAGATGCCTCCTTCTTAGAAGCTATACTATGTAATTTTACTCAAATCTTTGAGAATAGAAACGGGGAATTTGTGGGGTGTAATATTCAATAACATGGTTAGTTTAGGTATAACACTTGTCAGTCTCAATTAGATAAGATCACTAGCGTCATATTCAGGTTAGCTTGTAAAAATCAAAAAGCCCTGGCAGTGTTAATACTGCAGAGCTTTTCTGAATATGAGAGGGTGGACTAAATATTGAAATGTTGCTCAATATACTTAGTTTTAATTACGATTTGAATGGTCAGATACTCTTTTGCGCATTCCAGCTAGGCCTAGCAATCCAAGCAAACCAAGCCATCCCCAATCCATATCGTTGTCGTTATTTGTAGAGTTTGCTTGTACGCTGTTGTTTTGATAATTGTTGCTGGATTGCTGATTAACAGAAGCTTCTTGTGCCGATGCGGGTACAGCTAGTGTTGCCAACAAAAAAACTGAAGCAATAGCAGTTATTATTCGTTTCTTCATCATAATAACCTCCCTCCAAAATCGTGATGAATTTAATTTCTCCAAAAATTAATTCAATATTCCATCGGTATTTTATTACTTTTGAATATGTTGTTAATGAACATGGAACTATACATCTGATGGGAAATAAAAATATGAAGGAGCTGTTAGAATGGGAATATTAAGTGGCAATCCCAAAAATGAACCTATGCATTATGGTGAAATCTTCAGTGTGTGGCAATGTTCAACGGTTGCAAAAGGAGCTGTTTCCTTCTACGAAGCCTTTCTGAATCACGCAGGAGATAAGGATTTGAAAAAAATACTGGATGCATTAATTGATCAAGCTAAATTAGAAATCAAAGAGTGCGATACCCTCCTCACGGATAACGGAATCGCTTCAACACCTGCCTTACCACAAAGACCTCGGGTAAACCTTGAAGACATTCCTGTTGGTGCAAGGTTTACAGATCCTGAAATAGCAGCAAAAATTGCTTCTGACACTTCAATGGGACTAGTTGCTTGTAGTCAAGTTATGGGACAATCGATTAGAGAAGATATTGGAGCATTATTTGCGAAGTATCACATTACTAAAACTGCTTTAGGCTTACGGATTCTAGAGATGAGTAAAGAAAAAGGCTGGCTTATCCCTCCACCTCTTCAAGTAAAGTGACTATAAATGCATATTGATCGTAAATAGTACCCCGCTGGCATAACGTTGGTGGGGTACTTTTCTATAAATTTATTCATTTGTGAAGTACTACCGAAACTTAGATATATATTTTTTCAATTCACAAATTGTGCTTGGGAAGTCCTTGTTATAAAAGTGAAAAAAATGGAATTATTTGACGACATATACTATAATGGGCTCGGGAGTTGTGAGACTAAAGTAATGTTGAGGGGGACTATCAAGTGTCAAATATAATTTTTATTCCCGGGATTAAGGGTACTGAGCTTTTTTTAGATACAAACAAAAAGTGGTTTCCAAAGAATTTGGATGACCTGAAAGACTTACATATAGAGAACGATAATCTCGTTGTAGGTAACCCGATAAATTCTGTAACAGCCTTTACTACATTTACTGTAAATATATACAAGGGTATTTATGATAATTTTTCGGTTGAGGATGGCGAAATTGATTTTTTTGGTTATGATTGGCGCAAAGATATTCAGACCCATGTACCAGCTCTAGTGGATAGAATTAGAGATCTATCAAAAAAAGGAAAAGTCACTGTGGTTGCACATAGCATGGGGGGAATGCTCGCAAAAATAGCTATTCTTAAAATGGATGAACTTGGTTTAATGGATTGTATAGAAAATTTAATTACAATTGGGACACCTTGGGGAGGCTCACCTGATGCTTTTAAAGCTCTAGCATATGGGGAACCCGGTTTCTATGCAGAGTTTAAACCTATTTTTGGTTTATTATACTCATATGGTGATACCAGAAAGCTGGCCAGACAATGTCCGTCAGTTTATCAGTTACTGCCATCAGAAAGTTATTATAAAGATGAAACAGGTAAATTCATCAAATATAGAGAAACAAAAGAAGATTCACAATATATGGATGTAATCCAAAAAGTTCAAACGTTCTTTAATGAAGAGTACCAAGAAAATAATCCGGAATTTTCTGTAGTACCCGATGTTTGGCATGCATATATGAAACCAGTCCAAGAAGCTATGTTAAAGCCGATGCCTTTGGGGTTAAAGCACCATTGCATTGTTGGTCATAAGTTTCCAACTTTATGCAGTCTTCCTGATGGCACAAGCGAAAAATATAACAAATTCAAATTCAAATCTGATTTTACGAATGGAGACGCTGTGGTTCCTTTACTGAGTGGGATACCACAACATGAAGCGGATCTATACTATGTAAAAGGAGAACACGGTAAGCTCTGCTCTGATGAAGTTGTAATCAAACTCCTAAAGTCGTTATTAAATGAGCAATTAGATGCACTACCTAAAGGCGTTTCAAAGGAATGCAACATGAAACTTAAGTGGGAACTGAAGACAAGATTATTGTGTCCTATTGAAACAACTATTATGGACTCAGAAGGTAGATATGTTGCTGGTGCCTACGACACTGATATAGTTGAACAAAGTCCAATGCTGGATGAGACTGAAGTTAAGTATGTAAGTGTGGGCGATTCGCAATACATTTTCTTTGAAAAATTTAATGAAGATCTGACAATACAGATAAATTCCTATGAGACTGGTGTAGCCGATATTTCAGCAGAATACATGGATGAGGACGACAAAATAATAGAACTGGAGTTTGACCCATTACCAGTCGACAGAGGGCTTACGGCTTTAGTTACAATTCCTGTTAAAGAAAGAATAGAGTCTGCAAATATTCAGCGAAGAGGGAGCATAGTTTCAAATAAGCGTATTAAAACTATTGCTCGCGTAGAAACTGTAGAGAAGAAGCTCCCAGATAGAGCGAATTTGAAGGTTAGCGTTGCAACAACTGAGGATTCAAAAAAAGCATATCGTCGTGATGTTTTCAATGGCCAAGTTTTATTGACTATAGATTCTACCAACGACGAAATACTTGATAGATTATTTTTCTCCATAAACAATGCTACACCACAAGAGTATACTGCTCCAACTATCTTGAATCTTCCTTCAGGTATCTTTGAATTACAAGCATTCGGCAAAGACACATTTGATAGACCAATTAAAACTAAAACCTTTAAATTCACGATCGACAATGCTCAACCTGTCACAGAACTTAGTATGATATCGACCCCTGACGGGATGATCATTGATTTTGAACCTCATACAGTAGGTTCAAAGGTGAAAGACACTTTCTACAAAATTACTGTCGGGAGTGAATTAATTGCTGAAGGAGTTTGGGATGAAGAGCCTTTATCACTTCCTTGGGGAATTCTTAATATTGATTCGAATGCTAAAATAACAATTGAATATAATTCAATTTCTGAGTTTAATGTAGTTGAAGATTTAAAATCTTTAGAGATAGCTTTAGGAAATATTCCGCAATTAATGTGGGATGAGAATACTGGGTATGTAACTCCTGAGATTGTTTTGAATAACTTATTAAAATATACTTCAATTGATTTCAATTCATTTGAAATTTACGCTAACATAAAAAATACAGACAATATTAAATTAAATAAAAACAATCCAAGATTAACCCTGAATGAAGGTATTAAAGACAATGTTAAGAGTGTTCGATTTATCTCTGATTTGGTAAGCTTTGAAGTGATGTTTTTAGAGAAATATGGATTATATTTCATCGATTTTCCTACAGAGAAACTCAAAGTTGGAAATTCATATACTTTTTCTTTTGAACTTCTACCTGATCGTGGTGATGATCCAATTTTAAACACTAATCCTCAGGCTAGAATAAAATCACCTAAAGCAAGTAAAATTCCCGACAAACATCTTGAGATTAAACTTATAGATGGTAGATTTTACAGTTCTTTTCATGTGGATGAATCGTTTGTTCAATTTAAGAACAAACTGGTTATTACTGACGTCAAAAATACTCATCCACCTTTACGCGAAAGCACATTAATCACTAAAGAAGAATGAAAGGAAAGGTGATAATTATGCCAAATTGGTTGTGGCTTCAATTTGCACTGTTGCTGGTTTGGTTAATTATTGCATCGTTTTCCTATTACGGAGGGTTGTGGACTGCATCTGGACCTGTTGGTCGGAGGAAAATTTTGCAGTTTTTAATGCTTAAATTTATACCTTTAGCGTGGCTCACTTCTTCTTTAATGATTGGGTTATATTTCGTAGTTAAGAATTATCAATTCACAAAACTCTCTTTTTTTATGACTATAGCTTTACCTGTTGTTTCGCTTTTTATAATAATTTGTTCATTAGCTTACGAAAACAGTAAGTTAAAGAGAGAACAACAGGAAAACGAAAAAAAGATGGAATCGAAAAAAGATGAATGTGAGAAATGGATACGTTCCATCTCCTTTATTAATTCTCAAGATGTGACTTTAAAACTCTTTCTAAGCAATGACAAAGCGACAGGTAGGATTATCGTTACAAATGTAACTGAGGAGCAAAGTGAATTGATAAAAAACAGATACATGGATTCATTGCCTAAAGGAATTTATTTAGAAGTGATCTCTTGTGACGGGATTGTACATTAGTTATAGATTCAAAAACCCTTTCAAACTTATGCCTTGAGCCCAGTACATACTGGGCTTTTTTTCTTGTTGTATAAAGAACGTTTGTTCGCATATAATACAAACAAACGTTCGTATTGGAGGGATAAACATGCCGGTGAAATATTTAGGGTGGTTGGTTGAAATTATCTATGAGGATCAAAGCGGAAAGATCACGAAACGACGTATCCAGGTCAAAAGCATCCGTTCTGGAATGATCAAAGCTGATGATCTATTGTCGGGGCAGCCGCGGACATTTCGCGAATCCGGTTTACTAGCATGCTATCCGATCAGGACGACAGAACAGGGGGCTTAATATGTTATCTGATTACGAACGTAAAATATTGAGGATCTTGTTTAATTACAGTAGCGGCCGCAGACGCTTACCAACGATCCATGAACTTACGGTTAAGACGGGGAAGGGTAAGCAGGATGTTATGGTTGCTCTGGAAGGTCTAATCAAAGCAGAGTACATAAATTGGGATGATAAATCAGACACCAGCAATCTTGTTATCCTGGAAGGCTGGGAACGAGAATCGGAAAAGCCTAAGCTTCCCAAGGCACCGCCACCAGCGCAGTCAAACGATTTAAGTTACTGGACCCTATATTAAGGAGGAATGCAACGTGGCAAGCAAATTGACCGCCAATGGCGTTTACGAAGGATCAAGAATTATCCTTCCAGAACACAGGGAGGCATACTTGGTTCAAGAAGCACTACAAAGGCGCCGGGGGAAACCGACCCTTGATGAACAAGAAATGCAGCTCATTGAGGATGCGATTTTTGAATCGTACCAGGAATGCAAGTCAATTACCCTCACAGTGTTCAACCCGTTTGATGACGAGGTGCTGCGGGGTGTTGTCACATCAATTGATAAGCCGAATAGGCAGATCAAACTTGTCCGAGGGGAAGAAGATTACAGCTTCATTAAAATAGAAGAGATCATCAACGCAAGCATATAAATAGGAAGAGCCCGGATCTATTGACCGGTCTCTTTTCTTATGACTCTTCTACTGAATGTGAATAAGTATAGATATATGAACGCGAAAATGTTCATACTCATTATTTAGTACTCCTCCCAAAAATAGCGCCCTAGAAGGTTGCGAAGCTATTTGATATAATTCATACTAGACCAGGCGAAGTTATGGCTGCTTTACAGGAAACAAAACATCACCAAAAATCACAAGAAAATCACAATCTCTGCGAACGTGTGCGAACGTGGGCGGATGAAAATGTTAAAACCTATTCCGAAAATGGCTATGAGTATAGGCAAACGAACGTAGACGAACACAGACGAATGGAGGTGGGACATCGTACCCATGGAACCTATACTTATATTCAAAGCATTATCGAACGAGACACGTAGACAAATCTTGTTGTGGCTCAAAAACCCGGAGCAACACTTTCCACCGCTGGAACTATCACAGCATCCGGATGGTGGCAAGAACGGAATCTGTGTTGGCACGATTCAAGTGAAGGCTGGACTGGCTCAGTCGGTTATCTCCAGTTATCTGCTGACCATGCTCAAGGCAGGGTTGCTGCTCTCCGAGCGAAGAGGACAATGGACGTATTATCGGCGCAACGAAGAGACAATCCGTCAGTTTGCCGAGTACGTGCAGAACGAGTTATAAGCCGGATGCCGGAACGGAAGCTAGGATGCATATGCAAGCAGGGATTCCGTCCGGATGTAAACGGCTAGTTTATCATCACATCACCATATCCAGCTGCGATTTAATAAATCTATATATCTGGATATACAAAAATATAATCATCGAGGAGATTAAACGATAATGACTACAGAAAATACGGCTTCATCCCATAAAGAACACATCAACGACGTTAAGCTTTCCATCTTGGATCTGGCTCCTGTCGTAGTGGGTGCAACACCTGCTGATGCTTTGCGCAACAGTCTTGATCTGGCACAGCATGCTGAGCGTTGGGGATATCACCGTTACTGGGTAGCTGAACATCACAACATGCCGGGTATTGCTTCATCCGCAACTTCGGTTGTTATTGGATATCTGGCTGGTGGAACCAAAACGATTCGTCTGGGTTCAGGAGGCATTATGTTGCCCAACCATGCGCCGCTTGTCATCGCTGAGCAGTTCGGCACACTGGAATCCTTGTATCCTGGCAGAATTGACCTGGGACTGGGTCGCGCACCAGGTAGTGACCGTCGTACATCGCTTGCACTACGCAAAGATCTGAACAGTGGGGAAGATTTCCCTGAGTTATTGGCAGAACTTAGAGCATACTTTGATGCTTCGGCGACGTCTTATCATGCACCTGTTCGCGCAGTTCCTGGAGAAGGATTGAATATTCCAATTTACCTCTTGGGGTCCAGTGATTTCAGTGCACGTCTGGCAGGTCAGCTGGGATTGCCGTTTGCTTTTGCCAGCCACTTCTCGCCCGATTACACCCGGATTGCATTAGAGACGTATCGAAACAACTTCCAACCATCTGATAGCTTGAAGGAGCCACATGTTATTGTTGGTGTCAACGCTGTTGTTGCGGATACAGACGAGGAAGCAGCATGGCTGGGTACAACGATGCAACAGCAGTTCCTGAACATTATTCGTGGCACAACGGGATTGGTACAGCCTCCGGCAGAGATGGAAGGCAAATGGACGGATCGTGAGAAAGCTGGTGTGGAGCAGACGCTGAAGGCAGCTGTAAATGGTTCACCAGAAACCGTACGTGGGCAGTTGGAATCCTTCATTCGGCAGACGCAGGCAGATGAACTGATTATTACATCCATGATCTATGATCATAAGGCACGGCTGCATTCCTATGAGTTAATCGCACAATTAGCGGGAAAAGCTTAATCTTCATTTTCAGCGTTAAAGCTGGCTTAATGATAGGGTATAGCTATAAATTTACGGTTCGTCTCCCAGTGAGGCGGGCCGTTTTTGAATAGGGAGAATTTGCAAATGATTCGTGTGGGGCAGAAGACTCATTTTGGGGTAAAATGACTTTACCCGGTTTAATTTGAAACGGTTAATCAGTACCATACGTATAAATCCAGAGTGTTATACATATGTTGGCTTGTACAAGGTATTTTTTTTATTCGTGTGTATGGGCATTTATCTAGCTTTATAGTTAAGTTTTGATTAAGGGTCATAAGAGAGGACGACACGCCTATGGAGCAACCTGAGCAACCCCGCGTTTGGCCGGAGCGGTTCAAGCGATTTTTTCTTAACAACAAGTTTGTCCTATTTCTGCTGATTCTGCTGTTGGTGGGACTGAACGTGATGGTTCTGACCAAAGTATCCTTTGTTCTTCATCCGCTCGCAGTACTCATCAAAACCATTGTGCTACCTATTATTCTGTCAGGCATACTCTATTATCTGCTGAATCCGATTGTGGATGTGATGGAGAGGTGGAAAATTAAGCGCGGCTGGTCCATTCTAATCCTGTATCTTGCGATTGGAGGCATTCTGACCGTCGTAGTGCTGGCAGTCATTCCGGTTGTACGGAACCAGATTATGGGGCTGATCGAAAATTTCCCAACATACAGCGAGACGGTAAAACAGCAGTTCGAGGAACTCACGGGCAGCCAACTGTTCGGTCAGTTCCAGGAAACGGTGAATCTGAATTCGCAGGACTGGTGGGGAACAATCTCCCAAAAGGCTACTGAAATTCTGAACTCGACCTGGACCAAATTGGGCGGATTCCTTGGAGCTTTCACTGAGACCGTGCTGTCTATCGTAACGGTTCCATTCATTCTGTTCTATCTGCTGAAAGACGGCAAGAAGCTGCCAGCGAAAATTCTGTCTTTCCTGCCGATCAAGAGCCGTACGGGCGCAATGCATGTGCTGGAAGACATCAATCACCAGATCAGTTCATTCATTCGTGGACAGATTATCGTCAGCTTCTGCATCGGTATTCTACTCTACATCGGTTATATGGTCATTGGTCTGGATTATGCACTGATTCTTGCCATTATCGCCTCGTTCACGAGTGTTGTTCCGTATCTGGGACCAGCAATTGCAATTACACCTGCGTTGATCGTGGCCCTGGTTACTTCGCCGGTGATGCTGCTGAAGATGGTTGCCGTATGGACAATCGTGCAGTTAATCGAGGGTAAATTCATCTCACCACAGATCATGGGCAAAACGCTGAAGATTCATCCCATCACGATTATCTTTGTCATTCTGACTTCGGGTAATCTGTTTGGAGTCGTGGGCATTCTGCTCGCTGTTCCAGGATACGCGGTGCTGAAAGTATGTGTATCACATATCTTCAACTGGTTCAAGGACAGATCCGGCCTGTATGATCCGAACAAAAACAATCTTTTATGACCAAAGTGGCAAGCTCCAATGGATAGTTAATCAGAAGATATAGTCACTTTGTATCCTGTATAAAACGGTACCCTTACCAAGAAGAACCCCCGTCCATCGGCATATAGCCGAGAGGCGGGGGTTCTTCTTCATGAACAAGCTTGGCTGCTGCCTAGCTGTGTTTGATATGCTGGAGCGTTTGCAGGAAAATCTGCTCAATGTGAGCATCATCCAGAGAGTAGTACACGGTCTTGCCTTCCTTGCGTCGCTTGACGATCCGCATGTTGCGGAGAGAACGCAGCTGGTGTGAAATGGCCGACTGTCCCATGTCGAGCAGAACCGTCAGGTCATGAACACATAATTCCTTCTGTAACAGCGCATCAATAATACGTAGACGTGTGGGGTCGCTGAATGCCTTGAACCAATCTGCCATCTCGGAAGACGTCTCCCGATCTATGAGTGAAGTGCGAATCGTCTGCACGTCGGCTTCAGTGCCTGAGCAGGCTGCATCACATTCGCTTGGTGCTTTAACCGGTTGTTCCATTTCCTATCACCGCCTATGTTAACAACTATAGCTCTATTATATCCAAAACCCGCCTAAAGCGAAATGATTACTATTAGCATAATCTGTATGAAAAATCAACAACGATTGTTGACACTCATGTTTAGGCGTGCATATAATAGGGGTAACTAAACATATGAATGAGTGCTCATATATTGAATACAATTGAAATATAACATCGTTTTTGTACTGCAAAGGGGAGAATTCACATGGGAACCGGACAGGAACAGGTGAAAAGGGAACTGCTGCTTGATGGACTGGATTGTGCGAACTGCGCATTGAAGATCGAAAATGGCGTCAAAAAAATTAAGGGCATTAACGAATGCTCTGTCAATTTTGTTACCAAAACATTATCGCTACACACCACTTCCGACATGGATGAACAGGTAGTGGAAGAAGCGAAGCGCAAAGTGCTTCGGCTGGAGCCTCATATTCGCATTTCGGAAAAAGGAAAACAGATGAACGGACATGTGCACACCCATACAGGGAGTGCAGTTGGTGCGCATAAACACCGTCATGACCATACTGGACATGATCATGGACACTCACATTCACATGGCAAACACTCGCATGAACATGGTGCAGGACAGACAAAAGTGTTGCTTGCTCGTCTTGCTGCAGGTTCTGTGTTGCTCGCAGCCGCAATCTGGTCGCCGCTGGAGGGCTGGGCACAGTTTACTCTATATGCGCTCGCATATCTGATTGCCGGGGGAGATATCGTGCTCCAGGCGTCCAAAAACATCATCCGCGGTCAGGTATTCGATGAATACTTCCTGATGTCCGTCGCTACCTTGGGTGCCTTTGCGATTGGAGAGTATCCAGAAGGGGTAGCGGTTATGCTGTTTTATCAGCTCGGGGAGCTGTTTCAGGGCATGGCGGTTAATCGGTCACGCAAGTCGATTCAAGCGCTCATGGACATTCGCCCTGACTACGCGAATATCCTGACGGGTTCGGGTGACGAGACACGGCGTGTATCTCCGGAAGACGTACGGATTGGTGATCGTATTGTCGTGAAAGCAGGAGAGCGAGTACCGCTGGATGGTATCGTTAGAGCTGGGCGTTCCATGGTGGACACTTCTGCTCTGACAGGTGAATCCGTACCTCGTGAATTGGAGCCCGGAAGTGATGTACTGAGTGGATTTGTGAACAAAAATGGTATGCTGACAATTGAAGTTACCAAAACGTTTGGTGAATCAACGGTATCCAAGATTTTGGACCTGGTGCAGAACGCGAGCAGTCGGAAAGCGAAAACAGAACATTTTATTAGTAAATTTGCTCGTTATTACACACCGGTTGTTGTTATCCTTGCAGCCGTGATTGCATTTGTTCCGCCGTTGATACTTAGTGGTGCAACATTTGCCGATTGGATCTATCGTGCATTGGTCTTCCTGGTTATCTCATGCCCTTGTGCGCTGGTGGTTTCTATTCCACTTGGATTCTTTGGTGGTATCGGAGCAGCTTCACGTAACGGGATTCTTGTCAAAGGCAGTAACTACCTTGAAGCGTTGAACGATGTGAAAGTCGTTGTTTTTGATAAAACGGGTACACTAACCAAAGGTGTATTCAAAGTAACAGCCATTCGTCCCGAAGGTGGACGTACGGAAGAAGAACTGATGAAGCTGGCAGCCATTGCGGAAGCCAACTCCAATCATCCGATTGCCGAATCCATTCGCGTAGCTTGGGCCAAGGCCATTCCTACGCAAGGTGTGGAAGGTTATGATGAGGTTGCCGGACACGGGATTAAGGTGAGTGTCGATGGTCGGGAAGTGCTGGCAGGCAACGCCAAATTAATGAAGCAGGCAGGTATATCCTATACCACACCAGAGACGACAGGAACGATAGTTCACGTGGCTGAAGCTGGCACGTATGTTGGTCATCTGATCATTGCCGATGAAGTCAAGGATGATGCAGCCGCGGCCATTCAGGCGCTGAAGAAACTCGGCATCCGCAAAACGGTCATGCTGACAGGTGATGCCAAAGCCGTAGGTGACGCGGTAGGACGTGAGCTGGGTGTGGATGAGGTATACGCTGAATTGTTGCCACAGGATAAAGTCGAACGACTGGAGCAACTGGAAGCTGCCAAATCTCCGAAGGAAAAAATGGTGTTTGTCGGTGACGGTATCAACGATACACCTGTACTGGCGCGCGCCGATGTGGGCGTGGCCATGGGTGGGCTCGGCTCGGATGCCGCGATTGAAGCGGCTGATGTGGTCATCATGACCGATGAACCGTCGAAACTAGCGAGTGCAATCCGCATTGCTAAGCGTACACGAATGATTGTATGGCAAAATATCGCGTTTGCTTTGGGGGTTAAAGCGATCTTCCTGCTACTCGGTGTGTTCGGCATAGCTACCATGTGGGAAGCGGTATTCTCCGATGTCGGTGTCACGGTGCTGGCCGTCCTGAACGCCATGCGTGTACTTCGTGTGAAGAATATCTAAGTTTACGAAACGATCCAGGCGGCTCTTCGTATATACGTAGAGCCGTTTTTATATTTTTATGTAGATAAGTCTAACTAGACATTTACACGAGAACGGAGAGGACAGAGATAACCTGAAGAAGCGAAGATACCATCGCAGGTTATTCTGTCATCGGAGTGTCAGTGTAAGCAGGTCTAAGGAAGACAACAGTGAAGGGGAGAACGTTTTGACAGGAGCAGTAGTAGGGATCATTATCGGAGTGTGTTATTTCATTCTGGGGTTCATGGTGTTCAAAAAACCACCAAAAATGATTAACGGAATATATGGGTATCGGACCCCGCGCGCAATGAGTAATCCCGAGTTGTGGAACGAAGCGCAAAGTTATAGCGCCAATCTAATGATGCAATTTGGTGTGATCATTACGATATTCGGCATTATCGGTTTCTGGCTTACAGATGTACGAGCTTTGGTGCTGAGTCTGGTTGCTACAGGATTTTATACGTTCAGATTGTTTACCAGAGTTGAAGGCCGGTTGAAGCAAATGCAGCGTGCTCAACAGCAACAGCAACAGAATGAGCAGAACGTTTAAGGTAAAATGAATGAATAGTGTACAGAGGAAGACCTGCGTGTGAAGCGGGTCTTTTTTTTATTGAAGATAGAGAAGTGAAGAGGCTGTTAAACTTGCTAAACTTCATACATGAAATCTAACGTTGACGTTAACGTTAATTTTATATATAATTATGTACATAACATTATAGACATATGGAAGAGGTGAGGGAAATGAGTTTATATAAAATCGACGACGTAGCCAAGGAATGTGGTTTGACCAAGCGAACCATTCGGTATTATGAAGAGATTGGTGTCATGCCTTCACCTCAGCGGACAGATGGCGGTACGCGGTTATACACTCGGGAGGATATCGATTATCTGAAGAAGGTGGTTCGCGCCAAAGAGGTACTTGGATTCTCCCTTCAGGAGTTACATACCTATGTGGCAACGGCAGATGCCTTGAACGAACAACGTTTTGACTACCAGCAGACGACCGAGGTAAGAGAACGGATCGAGAAGCTTACCGCGATGGAAACAACGCTGGATGGTCAGCTGCAACTGATTGAGCAGAAACTTCAGAGCATACATGCCGTACAGACTGAACTGGAAGAGCTACGTGAACGCGTTCGGAGCGGTATTCAGAAGTTACAGGCACATGATCCGCAGGGTGATGAAGACGGCTAACCGAATTAGCATCTAAAGTTTAATAAACAAAACTGTATACACATAATCGCTACATGGAGTGAGCACCATAGTACCTGTGGCGATCCTGTACAAACACCGGATGTTTCGGTGTCATTTGTGCCGTTTTGTTACCTCTAATTCTGAAAATGCATAGAATGTTTTCATTATTTTCACGGTTGTTTTCAAATAAAAAGATTCACCACATAAATTATTCACAGGAGGAATTACGTATGAAAAGAGAGCCATCATTACCGGACGAATTGCCGTCATCACGTGGGGGCCTGTTATCCCAACCGCGAGCGGTATGGGCGGTTGCCTTTGCATGTATCATATCCTTTATGGGTCTGGGTCTGGTTGACCCGATTCTGCCTGCGATTGCAGATCAGCTGCATGCTTCGAAAAGCCAGGTGTCACTACTATTTACCAGTTATAACGCTGTAACCGGGGTAGCGATGCTGATTACAGGTGTCGTATCCAGCCGGATTGGTGTGAAGTGGACGCTGCTCAGCGGTATATTGCTGATTATTATCTTCTCGTTCCTCGGCGGTACCTCAGACACGGTAGGTGCACTGGTTGGTTACCGTGGCGGTTGGGGACTGGGTAATGCCTTATTCATCGCAACGGCGTTATCTGCCATTGTGGGATTGTCCACGTCGGGGACAGCCAAGGCAATTATTTTGTATGAAGCAGCACTTGGTCTCGGGATTGCGGTTGGACCGCTGCTTGGTGGTGAGCTAGGTTCCATCTCTTGGCGTGGCCCGTTCTATGGGGTGGCTGTTCTGATGGCAATTGCGTTTATAAGCATTACATTTATGCTGCCCAAAATGGCCAAACCGAAAACACGCAGTTCTTTGTCCGATCCGTTCAAAGCATTAAGTTATCCTTCATTGAAAACATTGGCGATTACCGCCTTTCTGTATAACTTTGGTTTCTTTACCTTGATGGCTTATTCACCATATGTCATGAATCTGGATGAGCACGGCCTGGGTTACGTATTCTTTGGCTGGGGACTGATGCTGGCGATTACGTCTGTATTCGTCGCACCAAGATTACAACGCCGATTCGGATCGGTTCCGTCCATGAGTGTCATGCTTACATTGTTCGCGATTGATCTGGTTGTTATGGCAGTAGGTACGGTGATGGGTTCACCAACTACCGTTATTATTGCAGTCATTGTAGCGGGGATTTTCCTTGGGATTAACAACACATTGATTACAACGGCTGTTATGGAAGCTGCACCTGTGGAGCGTTCTGTTGCTTCTGCTGCATACAGCTTCGTTCGTTTCCTGGGTGGTGCACTTGCTCCATGGCTTGCAGGTAAATTGTCCGAGTGGTTCCTGCCGGAAACGCCGTTTTATTTTGGCGCATTAATGGTTCTGATTGGTGTCGTGGTACTGCTGGTACGCCGTCATCATCTGCGGGATATCGATTCTGCTATTACATCACATTAATTCACAGGAGGAATTGCAATGTTGAAACATATATTGGTTGCTGTTGATGGTTCGGATCATGCGCATAAGGCTTTGGAGCAAGCACTGATCCTGGCTGAAGATATGAAACATCCCGCAAGTCTGTTGATCGTGCATGTTAATCCGGCTATCTCTATCAATGAACCTGCATTGGGTGTTGATCTGGAAGCTCGTATTGCCGAAGAAGGGCAACATATTATAGAACCGGTGACCAGACAGCTGTCTGGACGGGACGTTGCGTATGAAACACTGCTGATTGCAGGTGATCCCGTTAATGAGATCTGCCGTGTGGCGCGTGAACGAGATTGTGGAATGATTGTGATGGGTACAGGCGGGAAAGGCATGCTCGCAGAGATGATCGTGGGCAGTGTCAGTCATGGCGTGTTAAAACATGCAGAATGCCCCGTCCTGACGGTTAAATAGGTTGTGAAATCCTTTATAATGCAATAGCTCAAGATCGCCACAATGGCTCATCAGGTACGTTACAAGCCATGATTGCCGAACACCGTAGTGGGTTGATGGCACGGAAATAGTGTATAAATAGATTAAGTTCAATAGGCTCTAAAAGGATGGAGGATGCAGCATATGAAAAAACAACATCTGTTTATCGGGGGCAAGCTGACCGAATCTGTAGATTATAAAACACTTCAAGCACCATACTCCGGGGAAACGCTGGCAGAAGTCTCTTCGGCTTCAGCCGAGGAAGCGGAGGCTGCTGTTGCAGCTGCGGTTCAAGCTGGGAAGGCAATGCGCCAGATGCCTGCACATCAGCGTGCAGATATTCTGTACAAGTTGTCCTCCATGCTTGAAGAACGCAAGGAAGAAGCAGCGCGAATCATAGCGCTTGAAGCGGCGAAGCCAATTACGGCAGCACTGGCTGAGGTTGACCGGACAGTGGAAACGTATCGTTTTGCCGCCGAAGAAGCCAAGCGGCTGACCGGAGAGACGGTTCCGATGGATGCAGCCAAAGGTGGAGAAGGGCGTATCGGCTATACGATGCGGCAACCTCTAGGTGTCATCGGTGCGATTACACCATTTAATTTTCCAATGAACCTGGTAGCTCACAAGGTAGGCCCAGCGCTGGCAGCGGGCAATACGATTGTTCTCAAACCTGCGGAGCAGACCCCTCTGTCTTCCTATTACATCGCTAATCTGCTTCAGGAAGCCGGATTGCCGGATGGTGCACTGAACGTGGTGAGCGGTGATGGCAAAACCATTGGTGATGTGCTTGTTGAGCACCCTAGTGTTGCTCACATTACGTTTACAGGCAGTCCAGCGGTAGGCACGAGCATTCGTAGCAAAGCAGGACTCAAACGCGTGACACTGGAGCTTGGGTCGAATGCAGCGGTGATCGTGGATAAGGACGCAGACCTGGACAAAGTGGTTCCTCGATGTGTGACCGGAGCTTTCACGTATCAGGGACAGGTATGTATCTCGCTACAGCGAATCTACGTACATCGTGACATCTCGGAAGAATTCATCCGGCGTTTCGCTGAAGCGGCTAAACAAGTGGTGGTCGGAGACCCGCTGAGCCCGGATACGGTGGTCTCTGCGCTGATTACTTCCAAGGATGTACAGCGTACACTCGACTGGATTGAAGAAGCCAAACAGGCAGGGGCTGAAGTGGCAGCAGGCGGTCAAGCTGAAGGAGGCGTTCTGCGTCCAACGGTACTGATTAACGTTCCGCGTGATGCCAAGGTATCCTGTCAGGAAGTGTTTGCACCCATCGTTGTGATCAATACGGTAGATTCCGTTGAAGAAGGTATTGAACATGTTAACGATTCGATATACGGGCTTCAGGCAGGCGTATTTACAAACGATATCAACACCGCCCTCCATGCTGTCGATCAGATCGAAGCAGGCGGAGTTATGATTAATGATATTCCGACGTTCCGAGTGGATCACATGCCCTATGGTGGGGTGAAACAGAGTGGGATTGGGCGTGAAGGTGTAAAATATGCTGTAGAGGAAATGACGGAATTGAAGTTTGTTATGTTTAACAAAGGGTGATGCTCTTCCATTCTTTTACTCAATATACCGTATGCCAATGAAAACATAACTACACACTCCTGTGCCAGAATAATGGCACAGGTTTTTTTTTATATGAAGATCATGGAAAAGAGTTTCAAAAATACATGCGGATTCTTCGCTGACTGCGGGTTCACATCTGATGAGACGGGTATAACATAGTTAACATACCGCAACATAACTGACTAAACGCCGATCATATCACCGAAGCATGATGTACCCATCCAGAGCACGAGCGGAATGAAGCGGTACAGCATTGCCGAAAGTCTTATATTCTCTCACTATTCAAATAAAATGCAGTATGAATTAAGCCTGAACTCTGGAGTTGCAGGACAGGCAGGAGGTGTATTCAAATGGCGTATTCCATGGTTGACGTATCGGGAATGTCAGGCGTAAGTCTGAACGAACTGAGCGAGTATGCAGAGACAGGTCTTCTAAATCCGACTTTTGGGGATGTAGATGAGGACATCTATTATGAAAAGCAGGAATTGCTAAGACTCCAGCAAATCCTTTTCTGTAAGGAAGTAGGTATGAAGGAGAATGAGATTGCCCCGATGCTCCGGGATAATCCCCAGGATGTCATACGCATCATGAAGCAGCATCGCATTGACATTTTGGAGAAGGCACTCCGTCTGCATGGATTGATTCAGACACTGGACAAAACGATCTCTCATTTGCAAGGTGAACAGGAACTTGATGAACATGAGCTGTATATCGGTTTTGTAAATAAGGGGCGTCACCAGTTGCTGAATGAATCGGGTTCTGACCCTGTAGTCAATAATGATATGTACCATGTGCAGACAGAGGGTGTTCAGAGGTCCGACATCCAATCTTCCAATTCATCCACATTACCTGAAAATCAGGAGTTGAAGTCAAAAGAAGACTATCTGGATTCCCAGGCGAAAATTGATCAAGTTCATCTGGACTTGCAACAGGCCATTGAGGATGGATTGGAACCCGGTAGTGCAAAAGTACAAGGGATTATTGGCAGGCATCTTGAATGGATTAAAGGTTATTATACACCCACCGCTGAGATCTATCGGGATTTGGCCAATCTGTATGTAGAGCATAAAAATTTCCGTCAGATGTATGATGGTTACCACCCGAGGCTGGCTGAATTCCTGCGGGATGGGATGATGATTAAAGCGGAACATGATTTATCCTAGATGCATAAAGTAACATGGGCGAGCAAGAACATGGGTGTGAATCATAATGGATAACAAAGAGCGCAGACCTCTGAGAGGACTGCGCTCTTTGTTATTACGGGTTCTTCATCATCGTGTGTGATGAGACTCCGATCATCTTGTTCATCATTTCCTAAAGGGGTATGGTTGCCTCCAACTGCTCTGTGAGCAGGCTTACGGCTTTCTCCAGGAAGACGCGGTCTTCGTCGTCAAAACGGTTTTTGATCGGGCTGTCGATATCCAGCACTCCGTACAGTTCGCCGTTTTTGATAATAGGTACGACGATCTCACTGTTCGATGCTGCATCACAGGCAATGTGGCCTGGGAAGGCATGAACATCGTCAACGACCAGGGTACGTTTTTCCGCAGCAGATGTGCCACATACACCACGTCCCAGTGGAATTCGGATACAGGCAGGCAGTCCTTGGAATGGCCCGAGGACCAGTTCTTTTCCATCATACAGATAGAAGCCGACCCAATTGGTGTCGGTCATAAATACATTGAGCAGCGCAGCAGCGTTCGCCAGATTGGCAATCGCACTAGGTTCATCGCGGATCAGAGCACTTAACTGTCCCAGGACGGCGGTGTGCTGCTCACTTCGTGTTCCTTCATAGGAAACAGCTTGAAACATGGTAAATCACCCTCCCGAGCAAAATGGTACTTATTTTCAAGATAGTGCAGAGCATGCGGTTAGTCAAGCGGAGGATTTCGGAAAGGGAAGGGAATACCTGAAGAATCCTCCTGTTTCTCAGCTTCTTGCGTGGGGTAATTACTTAGCAACCACGGAGGGCTATAACCCGGGAAGGAGCTTGGCTTATGCATGCAGAGGTACAGAATCTTTTTGTACGGATTCATCTACTATATTTCGCGCAAAATCAGGATTTGAACGTTAGCGAGGCACTGCCCCTATTGGAAGAACGGGGATATCGTGTTGGAGAGCGGGAGATCAAGCAGGAGCTTGAACACCTGACACAGGAGAATTTCCTGACCGCCCACGGGGACCAATGGAGCCTAACCGGGACTGGCATCGAAGAATTCAAGGAAATCACGGCTGTGTTTGGCCGGGTTAGCGATGAATTACTGGGAAAGGGCAAGAAAACGTCCAAAGCTTAAAATTCATCTGGACAAGCCATGATTCCGTAATTCACTCAAACTTGAATGGATCCATACGTACAACAAGACCGGGAGCGAAATTGGCCCGGTTTTTTGACGTGTGTCCATGACTGAACAGTTGCCATTCGGCGCAGGTTATGATTAGATGACTAGTGAATATTATGGTCTGCGGAGATAGATCGGATCGGAGTGTCTTTATATGTATAAATGCAAAGGAAGAATTCCCGAAATGGAGACTGCGCGGCTTCGTCTGCGTAAAATGCGTCGCCGGGATGCGGCCCAGATGTTCGCATGCTGGTCAGATCGCGAGGTGACCCGTTACATGAATCTTGCACCCATGATTGGGACAAGCGAAGCGGCGGACATGATTGGACTGCTCAACCAAATGGCAGGAGAAGAGGATGCGATCCGCTGGGGGATCGAACTCAAAGAAACAGGCAAGCTCATCGGCAGCTGTGGCTTCAACACATGGCAGCTTGAAGGCGCATTCCGGGGTGAGATCGGTTATGAGCTGGGACGTGATTATTGGCGCCACGGTTATATGACGGAGGCTTTCTCCGCATTGCTGCCCTTTGGGTATGAGACCATGGGTCTTAATCGAATTGAAGCGCTGGTTGATCCACGTAATCTGGCTTCCGGCGAGTTCCTGACAAACCGCGGTTTCACGCGGGAAGGATTGCTGCGTCAGGTGCAGCATACGTCAACCGGATACAAGGATATGGTGATGTACTCCATGTTGTATGATGAGTTCCTTCGCAAGCGAGGTAAATAAAAGAGACAATATATAATTGCTTTTAAATTTACACGTAAACGAAGAAACAGAACAAAGCTGGAGAAGCGAAGCGTTCGCCTTTAAAGCTTTCTGAAAGAAAGCTACATCGGAAGCATACGCTATCACCGGATTTCTCCTTTAGAGAGGAGAAGAAAAAATCTGGGGATAACAGCGATTGGAAGCTTGTTCTGGTTCGTAGTAGAGGTGTAAATTAACGTACCAATTATATAGAGAATGAAGAGAGAAGGGTTTGTGTGAATGCAACTGGAGGTTTGAAGCGCAGTTTCATCTTGACGGGGCTGTTACTCGCGACATTTCTGTCAGCGATTGAAGGCACCGTAATTGGTCCGGCAGGGCCGACCATTGTCAGTGAGTTGGGGAGTGTACAGCTGCTGAGCTGGATTTTCACCGCATATCTGTTGACGATGGCTGTGAGTACGCCCATTTTCGGCAAAATCAGTGACTTGTATGGACGAAAGCCTGTATTTCTGATTGGCTGTGCCTTATTTTTACTCGGTTCACTCTTGTGCTGTCTGTCGCAGAACATGGAGCAATTAATTATTTTTCGTGCCATTCAAGGGATCGGTGCGGGTGCGGTAGTTCCTGTTACATTTACGATTATTGGGGATATCTACGCCATTGAAGAACGTGGCAAAATTCAGGGCTGGATTAGCTCCGTGTGGGGCATTTCCTCTCTGGCGGGACCGCTGCTTGGCGGTTATTTTGTAGACAATCTTGGCTGGCAGTGGATCTTTGGTTTTAATGTGCCATTTGGTTTGCTTGCGATGTGGTTTGTATTTCGTTATCTGAAGGAAGATATCTCGCCGCGTACGGCCAAAATTGACTATGTCGGTGCACTGACCTTCACGGTGGGCATTACTGCATTGCTATTTGTCCTGTCGGCGGGTGGGCAGTATTATGCCTGGAGTTCTCCGTTGATTGTTGTGCTGTGTGTGGTCGCCGCTCTGTTTATCATTTTATTTTTCGTGGTGGAAAAAAGAGCTCAGGCCCCTATGGTTCCACTACATTTGTTCCGAATTCGGGACATCCGTGTGGCGAATATCGCCGGACTCCTGACCAGTACTTTGATGATCGGCCTGACCAGTTATTTGCCGCTCTGGGTGCAGGGGGTTCGGGGAGGTAATGCGACGGAATCCGGGTTGCTGCTCGCGCCGATGTCGGTGGGCTGGCTCATTGGTAGTGTGATGGCAGGCCGCCTATTGATGAAAATTGGATCACGTATGACCGCATTGATTGGATTAACCGGAATTGCGATTGGATCGGGTGGACTCTTTCTGGTGGGCGGGACATCCCCGCAGGCTGTGCTATTTATATTGACCTTTATTTATGGCCTCGGCTTCGGTTTTGCGTTCACGATCTTCACCATTATTGCGCAGTCTTCTGTAGGGTATAAGGAGCGTGGCTCCTCTACGGCACTGCATACGTTTATGCGTACATTGGGACAGACGATTGGTGCAGCGGCTTTTGGTACCTGGTTGAACTACCGCATCTCCACGTTATCCAGTGAACAGAATCTGGCTGTGGCTGGAATATCGGAGAATGATCTGAACGAACTGCTCGCACCACATACGGATGCTGCCCTATCTGATGATAAATGGGCGCTACTGCGTAACGTTTTGGAAGGAAGCTTGCATTCCCTGTTTGTGATTATGTTCGTCATTGCACTGGTCTCGTGGGTAACGACGCTTGCTCTACGCAAACGTTTAATTGTACCCGAAGATGCAGATGCTCCACCGCAGCCACAAGGCTCAAAGTAAAAAGAAGATATATATACGAAAAACATATGGAAAACCGGATTCGCCGATGTCAGGCAAATCCGGTTATTTTTGTTGATGGCACATGTGCAGTGACTAAAGTTTATCTTCAAACTCAGGCAAGTGATATGTTGGGGGATGTCCGTGTCTAAAGCATTTTGAAGTACAGGCTGGCTGATCCTGGTGAATCGTCCAGACGAATTTCTAAGGAACTGAGGACGCCTTATTTGACCTTCTGCTCGTTTTTCTAAATTGTAAGGAACATGATGGACCTATGTCAAAAAAGTAGACACTACGCTGCGGATTTGTCCGTAAATTTCATCGCAAAACGAGCAGGGGAAAGATACCCTAGCGCGCCATGCATTCGCTTGCGGTTGTAATAGAACTCAATGTACTGGTAGATGGCAGTATAAGCCTCTTCCGGTGTCTTAAAACGAGGGTTGCAGTAAATGAGTTCCTTCTTTAAAATACTGTGCCACGACTCAATACAGGCGTTATCATAACAGTTTCCTCGGCGGCTCATGCTTGATTCCATTCCGTATGATTTTAGTTGCTTCACATATTCTTTTGACGTGTATTGAGAGCCCCGATCCGAGTGATGGAGTAATCCCGGAGCAGGGCGTTTGGCCTTGTAAGCTTCCTCCAGTGCACCCATCACCAAACTGGTTTCCATATGGTTATATAGACGCCAGCCTACAATTTCACGTGTGCACAAATCCAGAACGCTGGCGAGATATAGGCGACCTCCTCGGCAAGGAATGTAGGTGATGTCGGTAACCCATACCGTATTCGGTTTGGACGTTTTAAATTGCTGATTCAGCGTATTTGGTGCAAGGGGATGGTCGTGTTTGGAATCCGTAGTCTGAACGCGATATTTGGGCATGACCACAGAACGTAGATTCATTTGACGCATGTATATACTGACGGTACGGGAAGAGATTCGCAACCCTTCTAAATGGAGCAGATACGTAATTTTAGGGCTTCCACACCGCATCTGGTGGTCGTAAAAATGATACCGAATACGCTTCATGACCTCGTCTTTGCGGTTCTGTCGCATGCTGGTTCGGTCCATTCGCCATTTGTAATATCCGCTCCGTGATACTTGAAAGGTACTGCACATCTTCTCCAAAAGAAAACTCGGAGCGATGGTCTTCCACAAACTGAAATCTTAGCTCTTTGGTTTGCTGAAGATGTGCACTGCTTTTTTTACAATCGCCAGTTCTTCTTGTGTATCCGCAAGCGTGTGCTCTTTCTCTTGAAGCAACCGGCGCATCTCTTGAAGCTCTGCTTCCAGTTCCTTCACTCGATCTACACTGGCAACAGGCTCATGTTTTAGTTCGCGGTACTTACTCATCCATTGGTGTAACGTACTTTTTGGAATGTTGAGTTCTTCTGCCAAATCTCCAAGTGTCTTCGTCTGCTCTTGAATGAATTTGACCGTTTGTTTCTTGAATTCTTCGTTATATCGTTGCCGCTGTTCTCCCATGTGGACACCTCCGTTAGTCTTATTATCCTTCCGTCCGTTAACGGGTGTCCACTTTTTATTCTAGCTCCAGGAGACACGTTATTTCCCGAAATCACCTGAAAAACACGTTGTAAACGGCTGTTTATTCAAAGATAGCGTGTGTCAGATTCCTTAAAATGCTGCGAGCGCTTCAAACCCTTGAATAAGACGTCACAGGTTCGTTAGCGCTCCCGCTCCATATCTGCTCCAGTACATTCTGTTACGCTCCGGCTTTCGGCAGGTTTGAAGATACGCTCTAGCTGCTCGCTGATAAACGGTCTGCAGAATGTGCAAGCCTTCCCAAGAGTTCGGACAGCAATTCCTTGTCTTCCTCACTTAGTCCACTTACAGCCCGATCAATCTTCAACGCATAGCCTGGATAGATGTCATCCATGGTGCGCTGTCCTTCTTCGGTCAGTTCCACAAAGATGATACGTCTGTCTTGCGGACAATGTTTGCGGTGTAACAATCCTTTTTGCTCCAGCTTATCGATCACATAGGTCACATTACCACTTTGCAGCAGAAGTTGTGCGCCAACCTGTTGAATCGGCTGAGCTCCTTTCATATATAACACTTCGAGCACCCCGTATGCGGTGGGGTTGAAGCCATGCACTTTGCTTCCGGATACAGCGTGTTCATTCACGCTCTTGAATGTCTGGGCCAAGGTGCGGTACAGATGAAGTGAACGTTCGGTTCCGATTTCTTGTAATTCCAGCATGCTGATCCCGCCTTTTCAGATTAGTTTTATAAGTTGAAATGATGAAGAGGGGTCCTCTCCGTTATGCTGTTCAGGTAAAAGAGTATTTCAACTTATATGAGTTGTTTAGTGATGTTTGACGATTCAGGTTGTCGCCATGGTTTAATTGTAAACTTCTATTTCTACGAAAAACATGCGATATGTCACAAGATTTGCATTTTTAGCATTTAAAATTTGATCATTCATCATGCTGAAAAATCATCCTTCAGATGTCGCTTTTTCTCCGCCTCTGGCAGGAGGTCGAGTAGAGGGCTGCTCTATATAATGAGTTCATACTATGAATTGGAAGATAATGGAGGAGAAGAAGGATGACAAGTGATTTAACGTTTGAAGGACAACGACCGCTGAAGAATAACCGATCTTTTGTAACATTGATGGTGGCACAGGCCATTTCCAATCTGGGTGATTGGCTGCATCTGCTCGCAATCCTGACCCTCGTGGGTATCCGCTGGAATGCAACGCCATGGGAGATTACATTTGTCACACTTTCCGCAGCACTACCCATTCTGTTGACAGGGCCATTCGCAGGCACGCTTGCAGATCGTCTGAACCGAAAATGGCTGATGATTGTAGCTGATGGTGCACGGATTATCATCGTGGGTGCGTTAATTTTTGCTGACCAGATCTGGCACGTCTACATACTGCTTGTCCTCAAATCCCTGTTTGATGTAATCTTCTCTCCGGCCAAAAACGGAAAGCTGAAGGAAATTGTACCCCGCGAACAACTTGTGCAAGCTGTATCCATCAGCTCGGTGATCGAACAGATGTCCAAAATCATTGGTCCGGCGCTTGGCGGACTTTTGGTAGCCGCTTTTGGCATTACCTGGTGTTTTGTTCTCGATTCAGCGTCTTTTCTGATCTCCGGCATCATTTTATTGTGGATTCCTGGAACTCGGGTGATCCAAACCGCAATTCATAACGTAACAGAAGTAGAGGAAGAGACAGCTGGGGATGTTCGCAACCGCTCAAAAGGCTCTTTTTGGAAAGAAACACTGGAGGGTATCCGCATGCTCGCATCTCTCCCTCATGTAGGAACGTCTCTGATTTTGCTTGCTTCAGCCATACTTTTTCTGCAATTTGCCGATTCACAGACTGTGGTGTTATTCAGACAACTTCCCGGAATTTCAACTGATCTGCTGGGATGGTGCGTGGCAGCAAGTGGCGCAGGTACATTAATTGCAGCGATGAGTGTACGGAAGTGGAAGCATGCAGGGCATGTTTTGAAAATGGGTCTGGGTACCACACTTATGGGTCTGGTTATCGGCGGAGCCGGAGTTATTGTTGGGATTTGGCCGCACGCCGGGCTAGGTGCCAATCTGTTGTTAGTATCCCTCTTTGCCCTGGCAGGTGTCGGAATTGGGTTTGCGATTGTCCCCTTTCAGATCCTGTTGCAGGAACAAACACCTGAGGCGATGACAGGCAGGGTATTTGGAACGGTAGGCAGCGTGATGACAGCCAGTAATATTATGGGCCCGGTGGTAGGCGGATTTATGGTCACTTCATTTGGTGTAGTGCCGGCTTTTGTCTGTTCAGGCATTTTGCTGACCCTGCTTGGTTTGATTTATTTGATGAAACGTAGCGGGGAAAAAGCCGATCTGAATGGCTCCATTGAAGCCAAGACCATGATTGCAGGCGACTGAAAACAGGCCGGATCTGCTCAGGTTAGAACAGTTAAAATGAAGGTTTGAATTTACTTCAAATTTTAAGTTTATGATTAAAAAGCGTTTGAGTAAACGCCTTCACGTTTAATGAGGAACAGGCAGAAATCCCTGTATTCTAATTATTCCTAGGGGAAAACTCATATTCCTTGTCCCACCAACGCATTAGCGGATAGGGGGTGAAGCAACTTGAATGTAAAGTTACCAAAATCGATTGTGCGTCTTGGAAGCATACCATTGGCTATACTCGCCGGGACTTTGATGCTGGGGTTTGGATCGTCACATGTGTATGCGGATGATGCTCAGGTATCTTCTGAAAAACCGTCCAGCGGATTGTCGCTAAATCTGTTTTCACGTGATTCGGATGGCGGGTTGAACCTGACTCCGTCGGTATCGGTATCCACACCACTACTGGATGTTGAAGTTCCGTCGCTCAAAGCGAATGAATCGACAGGTAAGCTGAGTGTATCTGAGTTGAAAGTAGATACGCCGCTTGGATCGGCCGGAACATCAGAGATTGGGATTGATGCGAAGAAGGGAACCGTCGAACTGCCGTCTGTACAGGCGGATACACCGGTGATCAAAGCCGATGTATCAAGCAGTCAGGTGAACCTGAACAAAGGTACAGCTTCCTTGCCTGGCGTTACCGCAGAGGTACCGCAGGTCATCAAGGCAGAGACGTCTGCTGTGAAAACAGACCTTCGGCAGGGTAAGGTTGAATTACCTTCCGTTAAGGTGGATGTGCCTGAGGTTACTTCCGTCAATATCTCTTCATCCCAAGTGGATCTGAGTACGGGAAATGTCCAGCTTCCTTCTGTGAGAGCAGAGGTTCCAGTTGTAGACGTATCCGCTGAACTCAATCCTGATCAGGAAAAGGTGGAGATTCCAAGTGTGAAGCCGGAACCGCCTGTAGTCACTCCGGAAAAGCCGACGGTCGTCAAAACACCGAATGTTGAAACTTCCAATACGAGTGAGCTCGCAAATCCTGTCTCATCTCAGAACAATGAGGAAGGACAGGACGCAGTACAGGTTACGGGCAAAGTGATTGAAGTCGCCTCGGAACCAGAAGTACGTCCAGAACAACCTGTTGTCCCGCAGGCATTGCCTGTGGAAGTAACCGATCTGACGCAGGATTTCGATGTTAATGCAGGTTTGCCCGATAACGAGTTATTCCTCGTAGATCAGACAGCTGCTAAACCAGCTGTCACTGAACAAGTGCAGAGTAACCAGGAAGCCAATCTGAAACAAGATGATGTCGATGCAACATCTCCATTGCAGACTCGCACAGAACGACCAACCAGTTGGTCTGTTGCAGCAACTTCTCCCGGAGCAGCTAATGCTTCAGCAGGGACAAGCTCCGGTTCGTCCGGTGTAACTGGAGGTGGAGCAACCGCTCCAGCCGCTGCACTTCCGGGAGCAACAACAGGTCTGGTTACGCCAGATTACGATTATGCCTTCCGAATGGAACGGCTCGATGGGTTCAGTCAATGGTCACAGGCACCGCCTGGGCGGCCGCCGCAATATACCTCTTTCTCTTAGGCAACAATGGCGTTAATTCAACCAAAATTGAGAAGGAGTGTATATCATCATGAAAAAAGTGAATCGTTGGGTAAAATTGTCGGTATTGTCGGGTACGTTGGTAGCTGGATTGCTGGGAGCTTCGCAGGCAACTTACGCAGATAGCTATAGCAATAACAGCAGTGGCAATCTGGATCTAAATGCAGGTTTGCGCCTGGAGCTGGGATCTCTTCTGTCAGGACACCGTGACACAGGTTACGGTAACCATGGTAGCTACGTAGGTTCATCCAGTGCAAGCGGAGCATTAAATCTGGATCTTGGCCTTAATGCCGGCTTATCTTCCGAGAGTATGAACCGTTACAATGATCTTTCTTCCGACCACACAGTTGAGCGTAGCAGTTCTGGCAAGCTGGGCCTTGGGCTGAATGCCAATGTGTCGGGAGAAGGTACAACGATGAGCGACTATTCACGAGGCGGCGAGGATCGGAACGTAAACAGCAGCTATGCAAGCGAAAGCCGTAGCGCACTGGATCTGGGTCTGAACGTGAATGCAGAAGGAGAGAGTGCAACAATGGCTCAATCTGAACGCAACAACAGCGTGAAAGACAGCGAGCGTAATGTGAACAGCAGCTACGCAAACGAAAGCCGTGGCGCACTGGATCTAGGTCTGAACGTGAATGCCGAAGGAGAGAGTGCGACTTGGACTCAATCTGAACGCAACAACAGCGTGAAAGACAGCGAGCGTAACGTGAACAGCAGCTATGCGAGCGAAAGCCGCGGAGCACTGGATCTGGGTCTGAACGCAAAAGCAGAAGGAGAGAGTGCAACGATGGCTCAATCCGAACGCACTAACCGCGTGAATGACCGTGAGCGTACCGACAGCAGCAGCTACGCGAGCGAAAGCCGTGGAGCACTGGATCTCGGTCTGAACGTGGATGCAGATGCAGAGAATGAAACTACTCTTGTGGTGGAGACAAATCGGTAATATGAGATTTTCATTGTAATATGAAGAAGCAGGGGCTCCGGAACCCCTGCTTCTTTTTTGCATTTCAAAATTCGAAATAATATGCAAATGGACAAAAGTTTCACTATAATTGTTATAACAATTAAATAGTATAACTAGAGGTAGTAATGAATGAATGAATGAATAGGGTGAGTAAGATGGAACGAAAAGTAACGAAATTCGGTAATAGTCTTGGATTAACAATGACAGATGCCTTCAAACAAATTGGTCTTGAGCAAGGCGATATGGTTCAAATCGAGATAAATCAGTCTAATGGGGAGATTATTATTAAAAAGGCTACAAAAGTTAATTTGCCTAACGGAATCAGTAGTGATTTTATGGATACATTGGCTGAAGTGATGGGTGAATATGATCAAACCTTGAAAGGTCTCAAGGATAGGTGAGTATGACCCGGTATTTGAGTATTCAAGAGATTATTGCGATCAACGTAGCTATGATTAAGCGTTACAGTCCTGGAGAGCAGTTGGAATTAAAGATTCTGGCCTGCTTGAATCTGCTGCAATCTTTCAATCTTTGGGCCAAAACCATCCTTCTCATAATGCTAATAAAAGAACGGCTTTTACCGCATTGGTAATCTTTCTACGTTATAACAATGTGTATCTTAAGATGGATCAAACATTTGCTGAGGACTTTACTGTTGATATGGTGAACCACAAGTACACATTTGTACGATTAGTCTCAATTATTCGTACATACTCTGTTTCTGAAAATGAAGAATAATAAACAAAGCAATAAATCATACATTACTATGATTTATTGCTTTGTTTATTTGCCATCTATATAGAAATGCCCAAAATGATCAAACATACAACCCGCAACTCGATTACAATAAAACATAAAGAATGAAATAAACGCCTGATCAGAACAGGGAGTGAATGATATGGGAACGGAATATAACAGTAAGGAAGTACAGGAGTCCATATTGGACGTACATATTACAGAGGCAGGATACGAGCCGGGACAATCAACCATACGCAATATTCGAATGAATGTGGGGCGAGGAGAACTGGTAGGTATTATCGGACCCAATGGTGCGGGCAAAAGTACCACAATCAAAACACTTCTTGGTCTGCTGGAACATGCGAACTATGAAGTGACGATTGGGGGAGATGGTCGTTATGCCTATATCCCGGAGCAACCGGTTTTTTATGAATATATGACTTTATGGGAACATCTTGATCTGGCCGCAGCGGCGTATGAAATGGAGGAAGAGGCCTTTGTTACCCGAGCGGAGGAACTGTTGATTCGTTTCGGTATGGACCATGTTCGGAATGATCTTCCAGCCAGTTTCTCAAAGGGCATGCGGCAGAAAATGATGTTGATGATCGGATTTCTGTCTTCCCCGGATATTTATATTGTGGACGAGCCGTTCATCGGACTGGACCCTCGTGCAACCAAGGATTTTCTAAAATTACTTGATGATGAACGTCGCCGCGGCGCGGGTGTGCTTATGTCTACGCATGTACTGGATACCGCTGAACGAATCTGCGACCGGTTTATTCTGATTGCTTCGGGCAGATCGGCTGCCGAGGGAACATTGGATGAGATCCGTGAAGCGGCAGGATTGCCGGAAGCCTCTTTGTTTGACTGTTTCGATGTATTGACGTCTTAGATAGAGAAAGGGTGAGAGAGAATGGAAACTTCCCAGCGTTATACCCCACTTCGTTTATACAGACGAAGACGCAAAGAGCACTTCAAGGAACAGATGAAAAATCTCAGACTCGTCGTGGATTGGACAGTGTGGGTATACCTGCTTGTTCCGGGTCTGCTCTATCTGATTGGATGGTACACGAGTCTGTGGACCAAATCACTGCCTGCATGGGCGACAGGATTACCGCTCCCCGTACTGACTGGGCTGATTGACGTCGTTATGCTTACCGGTGGTGTGTTGATATTTGTGGAGGAAGCGGATGTATTGTTTCTGAAATCAAGGCCGTTGTGGATGCGCACGTTAATGAGGCAAGGGCTCTACCGGTCCTGTCTGCAACATCTGGGCAAAATGATCCTGATTACAGCGCTGACCGCACCCCTGTGGTCTCGTGTCTATGAGATGTCGAATCTCCAGATTGCACTTATGGCTGTCTGGTTTGGTGCAGTAGCTTCATTTCAAGCCATAACACTACATATGACAAAGGTTCGGCTTACAGGATGGCGGCGCTGGATTCAGATGATCCCTCTCGTCATTGGCATAGGTTATATGACCATTAATGCGACATCATGGATGCATGGACAGACATGGAAAATCAGTTTTGGAATTGTAATTATCATGCTTCTTCTGATTACAGTTGGACAGATGAGGCTGTTGATGAAGGGAACGTTTGAAGGGGATGTGCGGGAGGATCTGCGTAGCAGGCTGCAGCTTACAGCTCTAATGTTAAGCCGGGCAGTGAGCAAGCCGAAAGCCCCACGAACACGTTCTATTATCTTCCGCAAACCGCGTAAACTGTTACGCAAGCGTTCCATCGCGAATCGGACAGCGGAGATTGCATTCAAGGCATTTTTCCGGAACTCGGCCACGATGAAATTGTATCTGCAGCTTGGAGGACTATCCATCGCAGCAGTTGCATTGCCACCTTTTCCGGTCAATATCATTGTGTGTGCGTTATTAATCATCATGTTGACGGTGATGTTTTATCGTTCCTGGGATGTTTTTGCCACGTCCGACTATGTTCAGCTTATAACATATGACTCGGAGGCGCTGCATCTTGCAAGTTCAATGATGGTTCGGATGTTGTTTGTCCCGATTGGTATTCTTATGGGATTCACGCTGGGATTGGCCTGGCTCGGCTGGATCGTCGGTATTCTGACAGCTGCAGGTGCGGTGGCTTTTGGACTCTGTGTCTTATCTATTGCCGGATGGGTTCGGCTGACCCGGGCCTAAAGGAATTCCTTTCTAATTCGGAGCATATCGTGCGCTATATCTGCCCATGCTATAGAAGAAGAATCTCATCTATGGATGATGAGAGATTAGCTGTAGCAAGGAGGAAGAGACGATGATGGATAATAGCGAACTACAGGTGCATTTTTCAGATGGTTCAGCGTTGAATGCCGCAAGGGCAACCTTGGAGGAATTGGGATATAAGCCGTATCAGTCCGGCCCGCTGGAATTGTACATCCCCACAGATCGCCAAGATCCTCAGTCTGCCGTAGAGATTGTACAATCTCATGGAGGAAGTGCCGTATTTGCCGCGCAAACGGAAGAGCTGGATCAGTTTCAGAATATATCGATTCCGGCTCATCTCGTGAATGAAGACTGGAATGAGGGTTATGCGAACGGAACCCAGGGAAGTCAGACGGAGCAAGGCAGACATAACTATAGCGATGACCCGACATACGATGATTCGGCTGATGGATTTTCAGGCAGTGTGAAAGCATAGAAGCATCACAAGCTAAGAACAGTTCGAGCCAATTTTTCTAAAATGGAACAATGCCCAAAAACCCCGATCGTCCACAGATAGTGGATATCGGGGTTTTTGGCATCTGAGCTAATTCATGATCGGGTTAAAAGGTGTAATACCTATTATGATGTAACGTGTCTATATTCAGCCGCATGCATGCCAGCCGTATATCCCGTGGAGAATGCAGCGGTGATATTATACCCTCCGGTGTAGCCGTGAATATCCAAAACTTCACCGCAAAAGAATAGTCCAGGCAGCAGCTTGGATTCCATTGTTTTTGGGTATATCTCCTTTAAGTGGATTCCTCCCCCAGTAACAAAGGCTTCTTTGAGCGATCTCGTTCCGTCTGCACGGAAGGTAAAAGCTTTCATTAGCCCGCACAAGGTGCTTAACATACCTTTGGGAAAATGGTGGAACGTAAGGTCATCGCTGATCTCTGCCCGTTTCATCATTAAGGGGATCATACGTTCAGGAACCCATGTTTTTAAAATGTTTTTGACAGCCTTGCGGGATTCTTGTTCCAATACCTGTTGCACCTGTGCTTCCAATGCACCCAAGGACAGCTCCGGGAACAGATCAATGCTCATAATGACCTGTGGGTTTCCAGACTTCATCTGAACCTTGCGGATAAATTGGCTGCAACGCAGTGCGACGGGGCCAGATACTCCAAAATGCGTGAAGATCATATCCCCGCGATGGGAGATGACCGTTTTTCCTTTGGCATCCACTACGGATAGAGCGATATCCCTCAAAGACAAACCTTGCAGTTCTTTGGATTGAATCCAACTCTCCCCAGACACAATGGGCACTTCGGTTGGATATAACTCTGTAATGGTGTGACCCGCAGCCTCAGCCCAGGGATAACCGTCTCCGGTAGATCCGGTTTGAGGTACGGATTTGCCGCCGGTAGCGATGATGACAGAGCGCCCAAGAATAGTTTTACCGGATATCAATTTAACACCCTGTATCTGCTGACCGTTCTGAATAATTTCCTTGACCGGTTCTTTGGTGCGAATCTCAACGCCGAGGGAGACAATCTTTCCTACCAGCGCATCCACGACTGTTTTCGCTTTATCGGTTACAGGGAACATTCTGCCGTTGTCTTCTTCTTTCAGGGCAATTCCGAGATTCTCGAAGAAACGCATGATTCCCTGGTTGTCCAGATTCTGAAACGAACTATATAAAAAGCGTCCATTACCTGGAATATGTCGGATGAGTTCATCCGTTTCCTTGGCATTGGTTACATTGCATCGACCTCCGCCAGAGATGCCGAGTTTACGACCCAGTTGATCTCCTTTATCCAGCAGAAGCACGGAGGCTCCATGCTCGGCAGCAGCAACGCAAGCCATCAGGCCCGCAGATCCACCACCGATTACAATGACATCATACATATGTTATTACCCTCTTTTTTCATTGATTTTGTCTGTTTTACGTAAAATGTGTCTACTCCTGGCTTTTTCTGAAATATAATGGAGTTATGAGCAGTTCTATTGTGCAGTCTTAAGGGATATATTGTAATATACTGTCGCCTATGTTTTAATCAGAAATACATGAGGGAATGTGCAGGCAGAGGAGGAGATGGCATTGTGGTTGCGTTAAAGGACATGCTTTTACAAGTACTGCTGGCAGGGTCGGCGGTATTTCTGATTCCCTTATTCCGTCTGGTACTCTCCAAGCGGGCTATTGCCAGAATGGAACATGCCGGAATGATGCAGACCGTTTTTGCTGTGACGAGTGTCGCGAGCATGCTATTGTGTTTGCTGTTTGCGCTCTATGCAAGCCCGATGGCCGTACCCATATCATTAAGCATCGTACCTGTGATACTTGTTATTTTGTATTGTAAGTCCGCTATAGGCGTAACGCTGTCCATTCTACATATTCTCTTCTATTTTCTTTTTGCGCATCCCTATGATCTGTACGGATTTCTCCTTCATACGGGCATTCTTCTCTATCCTATTGTATGGTTGTCTGCCAAACGATTCAAGCATAATACACCTTCGCGCAAAATGACGATCCTCATCATCCTGATTACAATGGAACTGATTGTAACGAGTCTGTTATGGATCGCATCCCTCCAGAATGAATCCACATACTCTGCGACCTACATGATACTTACAGCACTTGGATATACCGCTGGAGCCATTGTTGCGGGCAGTCTGAGTCTGCTATGGCTGGAACGGATGAAGCACTATCGCGGGCTGGAGCAGCATCTCTCGGAAGTCCACCACCGATACATAGCTGAAACGGAGAAACTTCATCAGATTCTGAATGCAGTGCCTCTCTCCATTGCCACCGTAGATAAACAAGGCACAGTCATGTTTGTCAATGAGATGATGGAGCAAACCGCAAGGGAGCAGCTACCTTGTACCTCCACGCCTGATCTCATTGGACAGCCTGCCAGTCAATTTGTTGAACAAGGTCAGGCGGATAAGATGGATAAAAGCATTCGCAGAGCCATCGTTCATGGTGAGATTAGTGGGTTGACCGTTCGTTACGGTGCACACGTATTTCAGTCCCGAACCGTACCGATTTATGCCTTTTCAACAGAGCCTGCAAGAGAGGTCACAGGAGCTATGCTGATTATTCAGGATATCACGGAGCTTGAGATGTTGCGAAGTGAACTGGATAATGTGGATCGTCTCAGTCTGGTGGGGCAGATGGCTGCAAGCATTACGCATGAGGTGCGTAATCCAATGGCGGTTGTGCGGGGCTTTCTTCAACTTATGCAGGAAAAGAGTCCTGACTCCCTCGATCACTATTACCGGATCGTTCTGGAAGAATTGGATCGGGCGAATAGTATTATTAATGATTTTCTATCGCTGGCCCAGGATCGGATTGCGGAAAAAGAGGAATCCCAGCTGCATGATATCATTCATGAACTCAGTCCATTGTTGTGGGCCGATGCGAACCTGCGTGGTCAGAGTATTGAACTCATGCTGGACCATAATGTACCGAAGTTGCACCTCAATCCAAAGGAAATCAAACAGGTGGTACTCAATCTGGCCCGTAACGGGATGGAAGCCATGAATGAGAAGGGCGTGCTTACGCTAGAGACGCGGATAGTCGATGACAAAGTGGAACTGTGTGTACGTGACACAGGGCCTGGTCTACCCAGAGTGAAGAAGGAAAAGCTGTTTGAACCTTTCTATACCACAAAAGCCAAGGGAACCGGACTTGGATTGTCCATGTGCCTAAGTATTGTGGAACGACATAATGGAACCATTACTGTGGAATCGGAGGAAGGACAGGGCACGACCTTCAAAGTGGCATTTGAACGTTAGTCATTCAGCATATTTTGCCAGACATTGAGACATAATATTATGGAAGAAGCCTTTCCGCAGGCGGTTTCTGAATCTTGCTTTCATTGCTTATGGATGTATAATAGGAATAGCACATCATTACATCCATAATGTTCGATATGAATGTAACGTTGTTTTGGAGAGTTTATTGGCCTTTAATTTTATCGAGATCATAGAACAACCATTTATAAGGAGTGAAACCGAATGTCGATGTCATTTGATCAATACATGAAAGATATGGTTCAACCGATGCGGGATGATTTAACTCGTCTAGGAATTCAGGAGTTGCGTACTCCAGAAGAAGTGGAAGCAAGTCTTCCGGATGCAAAAGGAACAGCGCTGGTTGTCATTAACTCTGTATGCGGATGTGCCGCAGGTCAATGTCGCCCAGGTGTGTCCCAAGCACTGCAGCACGATATTACACCGGACCACCTGTACACTGTATTTGCTGGTCAGGACAAAGAAGCAACTGCAAAAGCACGTGAATTCTTTGCTCCGTATCCTCCATCTTCACCGTCCATCGCTCTGATGAAAGACGGCGAACTCGTTCACTTTATCGAGCGTCATCAAGTGGAAGACCGTTCTGCAGAGGATATTGCGGCTGATCTCAAAAGTGCATTTGACCGTTACTGCCGTTAATTCGCTCCAATAGAACGCCCCGCCCTTCGGATCACCGATGCCGGGGCGTTTCATTTTGGATAGATAAGGTTATTGAACCATTTGGACCTTTCAAGCTGGACATCAAATTTCATTCATTTAGAAACGGGGTGTGTGAACGATGAGTTTGCAACAACAGATCATCGCTGAATTGAAGGTTAAACCAAGCATTAATGAAGAAGAGGAAGTACGCAAGCGTGTTGATTTTCTGAAGACGTATGTGAAAAATGCGGGTGCCAAGGGTTTGCTGATTGCGATCAGCGGCGGTATTGACAGTGCAGTGGCTACGGCGCTTTGCAAAAAAGCGACGGACGAGCTTACGCAAGAGAACAACCAAGAGTACAAAACGCTTGGTGTGTTCCAACCTTATGGTGAACAATCCGATATCGACCACAGCTACGCTGTAGCCAAAGCATACGATCTGAAGCATGTCGTGGAAACCAATATCGAAGATGCAGTTAACGAGATTGCGCTGGAAGTGGAGCAAGGTTTCAAATCCTTGGGAAGCCCACGCCATATGACTCACCAAGGCAAAGGTAATGTTAAGGCGAGAACTCGTATGGTTATGCAATATGCGCTTTCGTTTGAAGAGAACCTGCTCGTTGTAGGTACGGATCATGCGTCCGAAGCCATCACGGGTTTCTATACCAAATGGGGCGACGGTGCTGTGGATATCACGCCACTGAGCACCCTGAACAAACGTCAGGTACGCCAGCTGGCAGCATATCTGAACGTGCCACAGGCTATTTTGGACAAAGCACCATCGGCAGGACTGTGGGAAGGTCAGACGGACGAAGATGAGCTGGGAATTTCGTATGAAGCGAACAGTGACTATCTCGAAGGCAAACAGATCGATCCGGCTGCACAAGAGCGCCTTGAAGCGTTCTATAAGCGCACACATCACAAACGCAATGCCATTCCTGGTATCTAATACGAGTGAATAAGCATGCTGGTTATAAGCTGTTAGCACCAACATTGAAATAACGTCCCTCTTAGGGAATGCAAAAAGAGTCACTGCTCACGCAGTGACTCTTTTTACTATGTGGAATGGGAAATCGCAAAAATCCAGGTGACTACTATATTAAAGATGAGTTAGCTATTCCAGTCTTTGATCTGGTGCAGGGTTAGGGTGATGGCTTGCTCCAGTTGCGGAGTGGTTTCTTTAAATGGATGTACCGTATTAAAGGTGTGGTTCCCTTCGGGTATCTGGTGCCATGGGATATCAGGGCGTGCTTGCACAAGTGCGGCAGAACCGTCACGCAGACGCTGGGGATCTTCTGTTCCCTGAATGAGTGCGACTCGCACAGGTGAAGAAGCCAAGCGGTCAATGATAGCGTAACGTTCGCTATGCTTGTCCATGTCTTCCAGAATAGCCACGTCCAGTGGCATCTGCTGGCCTGTACGTCCGTTAACGACATGGCTGCGGCCATGTGTGCGCATTTCTTCTTTTTGCTCCGCTGTAAAAAGATCCAGGTTGGTTATACCATTCCAGGAGATGACACCTGCCACCTGTTCGGGATGATCCAGTGCATAGACGAGACTTACGCCCGCACCGCGGCTATGACCAACCAGATATACAGGAAGTCCAGTGAATTCAGGTTGTGTCGCCACATGTTCCAGTACCAGGGCCAGATCGGCAAGCTCCCGGCTGTAGGTATTCACTGCGAACTTTTCAAGTTCTGAGAATTGCTCCAGATATTCGCCGATACCGTTGTGAGAGAAATTAAAGGTCAGCACATGATGCGTCTGGCTTAGCTGTGAAGCTGCATAGGGGAACATGCCCCAGTCTTTGAAGCCTTTGTATCCGTGAGACAGAATGATGACGCCTTGAGCGGATTGTTGTGCAGGGAAAAAGTCTCCGCGAATGATCGCATCTACGTCAGTGGACAATTCAAAAGTTATGGGCATTTTTCAGACCTCCTAAGAATTTCAGACGATTCCTGATTCATATTTTAGCATATATGGTAATGCGGATAGGTACTCGCTTCTGATCGCCCCTCCTGCTACAATAGAATACGTGTTCGGAGAGTTACGAATCATGTGATTGAATGGAGATCTTTTACAATGCATGTTCAAAAAGAGCGGTTTTCAGTACCGAGAAGATGGGACTTTTTGAATAACCTCTTACAGTATAAAAGATTAAGCGGGTGAAGCGTTGATGATATATGGCATAGGTAATGATGTGCTGGAGATTGGACGTATGCGGAAGCTGTTGTCTGGTCGCCATGCGGAAGCTTTCATAAAACGAATTTTAACGCCAGCAGAGCGGGAGATCGCGGTTCGTCGAGGGAAGCGGATGACGGAGTTTGTATCCGGTCGATTTGCAGCGAAAGAAGCGGTGTCTAAGGCATTTGGCTGCGGTATTGGTGGTGTCATGGGCTTCACTGACATTGAGGTGCTGCCTGATGGGACAGGACGTCCCGTGGCCTCGCTGTCCAGTCAAGCCTGGGAACGTCTGCAGCTGCCATACGATAAGCAATATGACATTCATTTGAGCATTACGCATCAGACGGAATTGGCAGCGGCCTTTGCGATCGTGGAACAGATGGAAAAGTAGTTAGCTTGGCAATAGGAGAGGACGGAAATATGGGTTTACAGGAACAGAAACAACATTTCAGCGTGAATCTGCTGGACTGGTATATGATCAACCGACGGGATTTGCCGTGGCGTCGCCACAACAATCCGTATTTCACATGGGTATCGGAGATTATGCTTCAGCAGACTCGGGTCGATACGGTAATTCCGTATTTCAATCGTTTTATCGGGAATTTCCCGACTGTGCAGGCGTTGGCGGAAGCACCCGAAGAGGATGTGTTGAAAAATTGGGAGGGACTCGGTTATTACTCCCGTGCACGTAATCTCCAGGCAGCCGCGAGACAAGTCATGGAGCTGCACGCAGGCGAGATGCCGCAGGACAAGCCGGCTGTCTTTGCATTAAAAGGGGTTGGCCCGTATACTGCCGGGGCCATTCTCAGCATTGCCTTCAACCAGCCGCAGCCTGCGGTAGATGGCAATGTCATGCGGGTACTGTCCCGATACTTCCTCATTGATGAGGACATTATGAAGGGCAGCACCCGGGTGTTGATGGAAGAGCTCGCAGGAGAGCTCATTCCGGAAGGGCGTGCGCGTGATTTCAATCAGGCGCTGATGGAGCTGGGCGCGCTGGTGTGTACACCCAAAGCGCCGCACTGCCTGACTTGCCCGGTCATGGAGCAATGTTCCGGCCGTATCGCCGGAAGAGAGCTCACGCTGCCGGTCAAGACCAAGGCGAAGCCGCCGCGCCCTGAGCAGCGGCTGGTCGCGATTGTGGAGGGCCGCGGTGCTCATCGCGGCCAAGTGCTTGTGCGCCAGCGCCCAGACACGGGCCTACTGGCCCGGATGTGGGAGCTGCCGCATGTGCTCGCGGCGCCCGCCGCAGCGAGCAAGAAGGCGGCGCCGCTGGCGGATGAGCCGGCCATGGCATTGCTGGCCGGCAGTCTGTGGGCGGAAGGCTTCGCTGCCCGCCCGGAAGGGCTGGCTACCCATGCGGAGCATGTGTTCAGCCACATTGTCTGGAGCCTGCAGGTGTACAAGTGTACGGAGCAGGACCAGAGCAGTGAGCTTCCGCTGATCGCAGCGGAAGCCAGAGCCGCCTACGATGCACAGGCGGCAACAAGGGAGGGCACAGCCTCATCATCAGCTGTGTCACCTGTATCAGACACAATGCATTCATCGGAGCAAGCCACGCCTAATGCGCAGAACATCGCAACATCGCTTAACGATGGAGAGATGTTGGCACCATCTGATGTTAGTGACCTAGCGCTGAGCACTCCGACACTGACAGGTAAAGGTGATGGCTTGACCTACCGCTGGATCGGACCGGGAAGATATGGACAAGATGGCATTCCCCAACATATTTCTGAAGCTGATCAGCAGTTATTTTGCTGGTGCGTATGATCAAGTGAATGATTAAATGGGGGAGCTAACGAACTCCAGAGGTCTTATCATGTGGATATACCACAATTATAAATTCTAACGAACCTGAGTGACGTTATCATAGACAAATCAACCCAAAAGTGCGTATCAAAGCCCGTATCTGGGGAAATAGCTACTCTGAGATTCGTTAGGTTCGCGATACGATGAAATATCGAGCAATAACGTGTCCTGGGTTCGTTAGAAACAAAACACCCATTAACTATAGTGATAGCAAAAAGAGAGCCTGATCACGGTCATGATGACCGAATCAGGCTCTCTTTTATGTTAACTGTTGCATGCTAACAGTCTTATTTTGCAGAAGCGTAACGTTTGTTCACTTCATCCCAGTTGATTACATTCCAGAAAGCGGCGATGTAGTCAGGACGTTTGTTTTGGTAGTTCAGGTAGTAAGCGTGCTCCCATACATCCAGACCCAGAACCGGAGTCAGACCTTCGAAGAGAGGGCTGTCTTGGTTAGGTGTGCTAGTGATGGACAACTTGCCATCTTTACCAACTACGAGCCAAGCCCAGCCGGAACCGAAACGAGTTGTAGCTGCTTTAGCGAAATCTTCTTTGAATTTATCAAAGCCACCCAGTTCGCTATCGATAGCTGCTGCGATATCGCCTGTAGGAGCGCCGCCGCCGTTAGGTCCAATGATTTCCCAGAACAAGCTGTGGTTAGCATGTCCACCACCATTGTTGCGAACCGCTGTGCGGATGCCTTCTGGTACGCTGTCAAGGTTAGCAATCAGATCTTCCAAACTTTTTTCTTGCAGTTCAGGAGCGCTTTCCAGAGCTGCGTTCAAGTTAGTTACATAAGTATTGTGATGGCGATCGTGGTGGATTTCCATCGTTTTTGCATCGATATGTGGTTCCAATGCGTCGTTAGCGTAAGGAAGTGCTGGTAATTGAAAAGTCATAATGAAATACCTCCTGAGATTTTAGGTTTTTTTTGAAAACAGGTACATATGTAATAATACCCTTGCCACTAATATTAAACCGCATTCGAGCTAATTAAGCAACATTTTTGTTTATTAAGTCCCCCGAGGCGTTGATCTAATGATGGGCCAGAGATAACAAACATATTTTACCCTTTATGCAACTATTTATGTGTTTTCAGACGTTTAAATGGATGAAAATTTTAATATTCGTATGTAAACGGTTACAATTAAGCGCTTTCAAAAGAAAATGCGTGTTTTATGGAGAAAAGTATGGTTTAATTGACGAAGAAGCGGTATTTTCTCGTTTTTTGTCATTATATGAACATTGGGTTTTTGGTAAAAAGGGATTCCCTTTTTGTAAAAAACCTCATCTAAGCTAACGAAAAGGGAGATTTAAGACATGCACGTTCGTTCCTTTCAGTTGAGTGATGCAAGCCAGATGACGGAGCTTCTCCAGGTTGCACTATCGGAAGAGTGTTATGAGAACACGATGGGCCCGTTTGCCCGTCAATTGTCATGGGATTCTGATCTGATCATGGTTGCGGAAGAAGAGGGAGACCTCGTCGGCGCTTTGATCGGTACGATTGATCACAACCAGGGTTGTATCTACCGTATTGCGGTACATCCAGACTATCGTCGCCGTGGAGTCGGCAAAACACTTGTCGAGGCTATGGAACAGCGGTTCCAGCAGCGTAAAGTCAGCCAAGTATGGGTGGCGGGTGATGAGCACAACAAAGTAGCCATGCCTCTATATGAAGCAATGGGTTACGGTGCCAATCAGATTATGAGCGCTTTCCAGACTCTTAGTATTTTGTCCAAAGCTTAGTTTGCATGTTTAAAAAGAAATAAAAAAAGATTTTCATTTCATATTAGGCATATCTCTTTAACGTGTAAGAACGTGAGGGATGTGCCTTTCTATTTATATGAGTGTTCTTCACGTCATATTCCTCTGGTTTCCTCATTTTCTGTAACATGCTTCGGAGTCCCCGAATTCTATTTAAATCACCCTGACTATCCCGGCTGTATTCACGATAACCAAGGTATTGGTGCTCATAACCAATTGTTTCACTCTCCCAAATGGAGTAGACTGAAAGGGAGTATGGTCACCATGTTACAAGTTTAATTCAACTATTTAATAAATGAGGTGTCCCTTTGAATTCCAATAATCATTCAATGGAACATGTGACTTCCGAACAACGAAATGAACCGTCAAAGCCTGAACAACCGGGAAAATCATGGGTTGTCGAGCTGTGGGACTGGGTCAAAACGATTGTTGTTGCTTTTGTAATCATGATGCTGCTGAACCTGTTTGTGTTCAATCTGTCGATGGTCAAGGGACAGTCCATGCAGCCGACACTGGTTGAGCGAGATCGCCTTTTTGTCAACAAAATCGTATACCATCTGGGTACTCCTTCCCGATCAGATGTGATCGTACTTCGTGATCCAAGTGAAGGTGTAGAGAAGAAGGATTTTCTGGTGAAACGGATCGTTGGACTTCCGGGAGATACAATTGAAGTTAGGGATCACCATCTATATGTGAACGGCGAGCAACAAGCGGAAACGTACACCGATATTGAGGTGCAGGACCCTGATTTTGGCCCAATCACACTAGAGCCGGATCATTTCTTCGTGATGGGGGATAATCGTCATGAAGGCAAAAGTAAGGATAGCCGAGTGTTTGGCAGTATTACATCCGACCAGATTGTAGGCAAGGCTGAATTTATTTTCTGGCCGTTTTCTGAATTGAAGAAATTGTAAAATGCTTACAGGACAACAACTTCAGACTGCATTTTGCGTTAAACCATATAGACTCGTTCCGTTTGAATTCAAGTATGCAAGGCATATATAGAAATTAACGCCTGTCCTCTTACCGTGAGGCGGGCGTTCACTATTTACGGAATAAGTGTTGGAAGAAGAGAGGGAAGAGAAATGACGAGCGTACAGACCGGGGCAGCACAGGATGCCTCCGTATGGGAAAAGTTAAAACAGGAGATCAAGGCAGCTGGCCCCGGACTGGGCATTGATGATATCGGTTTTGCTTCGGCTGATCCCTTTGTTTCCCTGAAGTCGCTGCTGGAGCAGTCGCGGGATAAAGGGTATGCTTCAGGTTTTGAAGAGCCGGATATTGAAAAAAGGGTGCACCCCGCCTTAAAAGATGGCGAGCCCGCTTCACTTATCGCAATAGCCGTGGCATACCCATCCAAAATGGTGAATCCGCCGAAATCGGAGCCTGGTGCGTATCGAGGCATTTTTGCCCGTTCGGCTTGGGGTCAGGATTATCATCAGGTCCTGCGTGCAGCGATGGACAAGTTGGTCAATTTTATAAAGGAACGCGTACCTGAAGCGATGATCGAAAGCATGGTAGACACCGGAGCATTGGTGGATCGTGCGGTGTCCCAGCGTGCGGGGATTGGTTTTAGCGCCAAAAATTGTGCCATTATATCACCCAAATTCGGTTCATGGATTTTTCTCGGAGAACTGGTAACAAATATTCCTTTTCAACCAGACACACCTGTGACCGAAGACTGTGGTGAATGTACAAAATGTATCGATGCCTGTCCTACAGGAGCATTGGTGGGGCCGGGGCAGTTGAATTCACAGCGTTGTATTTCTTTTGTAACCCAGACGAAAGGGTTCGTGGATGAAGAATTTATGCTGAAAATAGGAAACCGTCTGTACGGTTGTGACACATGTCAGATTGTCTGTCCGAAGAACCGGGGCAAGAACTGGGATCACCATCCCGAGTTTCACCCCGATCCGGAGATTGTGAAGCCACTTCTACTGCCGCTACTGGACATTGGTAACCGGGAATTCAAGGAACGTTTCGGTCAGAGTTCCGCCGCCTGGCGGGGCAAGAAGCCGATTCAACGCAACGCCGTTATTGCCCTGGGCAATTTCAAAGACAAAAGTGCTGTACCCAAACTTACAGAAGTACTAAAACGTGATCCGCGCCCCGAGTTGCGGGGAACCGCAGCTTGGGCGTTAAGCAGAATTGGAGGAGAAGACGCCATGAGAGCAATTGGGGAAGCTGCCGCTAACGAACAAGATGGGAACGTACTAAGCATGCTGCAGAAGGCCGAGGAGCGACTGAGTTCGTCCGAGACCTTACCCAAACAGCCACAGGCTGGGCAAGTGAGTGAGAAGCAGCAAGAGGAACAGAATAACGAGAACAATGCCTTACGTGCGTTACAACAGGATTTGAAAATGGAAGCCGGGATTGAACCGGGTAGTGAGCAGTCTGCACAGCCTGCCAAACCGGAAGCCGCAGCGTGGAAACCTTCAGCCGTTACGGGTCTTCATGGCAAGCCCGTATACTACGATGAGATACTGACACCGATTGGTACTCTTACGTTATGCGCGACGGATGAAGGGCTGTGTCACATTGATTTTGGCGCCTTTCACGTACGCGAAGCTCATCTGCAACAATGGGCCCGCATCTGGATTGGCGAGTATCGATATGAGAAGAATGAAGAGAAGCTCAGCGAAGCTGCAAAGCAGTTAAAGGAGTATTTTGCAGGGGAGAGAAAAACGTTCGACTTGCTGCTTGATCGGCTTGGAACACCATTCCAGCTACAAGTATGGCAAGTTCTGTCCGATATATCTTATGGAGAGGCCTCATCACACCAACAGGTTGCGGAAATCATCGGCAGACCCAAGGCTGTTCGTGCAGTTCTGGACGCCATTAGCAAGAATCCGATTCCGATTATTATTCCCTGTCACCGTATCAGTGGTAAAGACGGTACCCTGGTGGGTTATGTAGGCGGTCTGCAAACCAAGGAGCAATTGCTCGCATTGGAGCAGCTATCGTAAGAGCGGGGGACGTTCATGAAGTATGTAAACGTGGAGAGCGTGGAAGCGGGGGAGCTTCTGGGCAAGACGGTATATTCCAGTAACGGCACGGTACTGCTGTCTGCCGGAGTCCAGCTCACCGTATACATGGTCAATACGCTGAAGCGTATTGGCGTGACCATGTTATACATCCAGGATGAAGCGTATAAAGATGTGGATGCAGAAGACATTCTGGATGAAACCACGAAACGGGCAATAATTAACGAAATGAGTGTCACACTCGAATCCATTCGATCCGGGAAAGACTGGAGTCCGAGAAAAGTTGCCCTCAGTATAGAGAAGTTGCTAAATGATGTACTGAACGGGCGTGAAATGCTTGTGCAGCTCACCGATATTCGTACCAAAGACAATGCACAGTATGTTCATGCGATGAATGTATGTTTGTTGTCTTCGGTCATCGGACTGAATATGGGACTCAATTATAATCAACTGAAGGACCTTGCTGTGGGGGCATTATTGCATGATATAGGCAAAGTGGGGGAACCTCCGGGCAGTGGCTCTGCTGCGAATTCTTCGCTGCACCATACATGGCGTGGATTCGAAGTGATTAAGAACAAACGGGAGTTCAGTCTGTTGGTCGCCCATACAGCCCTGCAACATCATGAGCATGTAGATGGTACAGGCATGCCGAGAGGGATCAAGGGGAGTGACATTCATCTGTTTGCGAGAATCGTTAGTGTGGCTAATATCTACGATAATCTCATTAATGGTTTATCCAAGGACAGTTTGATGCCACATGAGGCCTGTGAAGAGATGATGGCGTTGTCTGGTACAAAGCTGGATCGGGACATTCTGATTGAGTTCAACAAGAGTGTATCCGTGTATCCCAATGGTACAGCGGTACGACTGTCCACCAAAGAGACTGGAGTCATTGTGCGTCAACATCGGGGATTGCCCGGCAGACCTGTAATCAGGGTGGCGCGCGGAAGTACGCGTTATTCTCTGGATGTGGTTGAAATCGATCTGGCTCAGCATACAACCGTTTTCATTGAAGCTGTCATGACGTAGCTTGTGTAGGGTTCAACTGGAAAATCCGTTTGCTCAAGGCGTGCGGAAATGCTATGATACTTTCAGGAAATCCGCTCTGTGTCAGGTTTGCAACATGTGTGTTGAACATCATGAAGTGACACGGATTATCAGGCTTTTTAGAATGCATACAGAGGTGTCTAAGAGATGGATATTGTTATACCGATTATTACATTGATTGTTGGTCTGGTCGGGGGATTTTTCATCGGGGTGTTCTACTTGCGTAAACAACTTGAGAAAATGCAAAGCAATCCGGACATGCTTCAGAAAATGGCGAAGCAAATGGGCTACAACCTGAATGGCAAGCAAATGCAGCGTGCCCAGCAGATGATGAAGAATCAGCAGCCAGGAGCGAAAATGCCTCAGCCGCAACAGCATCCTGCGCGTAAAAGTTCGGGCCGCCGAAAATAATAGCAGTGAATAACTGCTTACTTTATTGTGGTTCGAAAGGAGGCGTTTAGCTGTGGCTGGCGTTAAAGATTATTTGAATTCAAAAGTATCCGACAATCGGGAAAAGATCGAGTATCATGTAGAGCAGATCCTGAAATTGATTGGAGAAGATAGTACACGTGAAGGGCTGCTTGAAACGCCTGCACGTGTGACCCGAATGTATGAAGAAATTTTTGGTGGATATGAAGTAGACCCGCGCGATGTGCTCGGTGTCACGTTTGACGAGAATCATGAAGAACTGGTTATCGTCAAGGATATTGTCTACTACAGTCAGTGTGAGCACCACATGGCGCCGTTCTTCGGCAAGGTACACATTGGGTATGTACCAAGTGGCAAGATCGTTGGTCTGAGCAAAATGGCTCGTCTGGTCGAAGCAGTAACACGTCGCCTGCAAGTTCAGGAACGTATTACTTCACAGATCGCTGACATTCTGACAGAGGCCGTTGAACCTCATGGAGTTATGGTCGTTGTGGAAGGCGAGCACTTGTGCATGTGTTCCCGCGGCGTGAAGAAACCGGGAAGCAAGACGGTAACGTCTGCTGTACGTGGTTCTTTCCGTGAGAATCCGGCACAACGTGCGGAGTTCTTGTCTTTGGTGAAAGATTAAGATCAGGTATGTCCACTCGCTGGACAAGCCGGATGAGCAAGTTCCTTTGGTTTTGGAAGCAGCAGTTTCTAAGCCATAGGATGTGATATAAATAAGCCGTGTTCCCTGGGAACCGGCTTATTTATATATGCGTTGTCATTCCTATATACTGGATACATATGAATTCGTTAAGCCGGAGGTAATGGAACGATGAGTGTACCTTCCCATTCAGATCAACCGGTTCAGCCGGAAAAGGGACTACAGGCAGATCAACAGGCTTCATTGCGTCTGCAAATCTGGGAGACACCACTCATGCGACAAGGTAGTAGTGTACTCGAAGCTTTTGCTTGGGAAGAAGTTATGTGCAGGCGGGTTGGGGCAGGGCATCTACCTGTTGCGCATATATGGAGACACCCAGATGCCTTTGTAGCGGGTCTGCGTGACCGCAGGTTGCCACAGGCTGTAGAAGCGATGGAACAGATTAGAAGCCAAGGGACAGCGGTCTGTGTTCGGCCTTCGGGTGGAGCGGCAGTACCCTTAAACCCAGGGGTAGTTAATGTGTCGCTGATTCTGCCTAATCCCGGACATGCCATCAATATTCATGATGATTTCCGGGAGATGGCTTCGATTATTGCCGAGTCGCTAACGCCGTGGTCGAATCAGGCGCAGACAGGCGAAGTCCAGGGTGCTTTTTGCCCGGGAGATTATGATGTCAGTGTAGGTGGATTGAAATTCTGTGGTATTGCCCAGCGCAGGCAGGCAAAGGCGTATATCATTACGGCTTTTATCATCGTGGAAGGTCAGGGTGATCAACTGGCAGCGGACGTGCGACAATTCTATCAGCATGCAGCAGGTGGGGAGAGTGAAGGATATCCTGATGTTCAACCTGGCACGATGGCAAGTCTGAAAGAACTGGCAGGTGTACCTTCAGCTGCGGCATATACTGCGGCTTTGGTTCGAACACTGCGCGATCGCTATCCGCAGGCGGAGACCAGCAGGGTGCTTAGCGTTGGCTCTGAAGAAGTACGCCTGACAGCTGAGCAGATGAAGCTGCGATACGATTAACACTTTTTACTAGGGCTTGGAATTGGTTAATAGAGATGATATGATGTGATTTCGGAAGGAGAGTGTTAGGATGGACACATTGAGATATACGTATTTATATGAGGTTGTATCAACAGGCGAAAAATCCGAGTTCAGCCAAATGGCAACAAGCAAGGAAGAGGCTGCTGCACTGATCGTTGCACGTATAGCCGATCTGGAGTTTACAGACGAGTCTGATATCAAGCTGGGCGATCTGATCTCCATTAGCAAACAGGTTGGCGACAACTATGTGGCGTGCGAGGGCTGTGCTTCTTAAGTGAACATTTAGAAATAGGAAGTCTCTCAAAAATACAAGCAAGTCTCTTTTTACAAGAGGCTTGCTTTTTTGTCTACACCAAAAGAGATATCTTTCAGTCATTCGGCTGGAGATATCTCTTTTTTCTCTAATCGATTTAAGCTCAAGCTTAATAAGGCGGCCACAACAACTTGCGTGCTGTTTCGTAACGCTCGGCAACAGCGGGCCAGTAGACAACATTCCACCAATCCTCGATATACTTTTTGCGTTCATTCTGATGTTTCAGATAGTAGGCATGTTCCCACACATCCAGTGGCAGGAGCGGTACGATATCGGACTGGGACAGGTTCTGGTGTTTTTCCGCCTGCAAAATCTCCAAACGATGTGCTCTCGGGCTCCAGACAAGCATCGCCCAGCCACTGCCTTCCACCTTGTTCGCGGCTTCTGTGAATTGATTCTTAAACGCTTCATAACTTCCGAAATCCCGCTTGATCTGCTCTGCCAGCATACCGGAAGGTTTGCCGCCGCCAGCAGGATTCATAATTGTCCAGAAGATCGTATGCAGGTAGTGGCCTGCCCCGTTGAAGGCAAGTTCACGTTCCCAATGTTTGATGAGTTCAAAGTTATTCTTTTTTCGCGATTCCGCCAGCTTCTTCTCTGCTACATTTAGTCCATCCACATAAGATTGATGGTGTTTGTCATGATGGATACGCATCGTCAGCTCATCAATATGTGGCTCCAGCGCATTGTACGCATAGGGGAGAGGGGGCAGTGTGTGTCCTCCGATGGGAACCGGCTTCTCTTTTACGGGAGGTGCTGTAGAGCTGGGTGTGGCTTGTGTTGCTCCGGTAGAAGGCGGTTGAACGGTTGCGGATTGGATCTGAGCTGAAGCGGCAGGTGCATTTACATTCCCCTCTGGAGAAGTTGGAGCTTCTGAAGCTTGGCGATGGACACTTCCTGACACTGACGTATGCAACGCATTTTCCAGAAAAAGTGATGGCTCCGAATCCGTTTCGCGTAAGATGCCAGGTTGGCCAAGCGTATCCAATACGCCCAGAAAATACTCCGATTCGCGGATAAAATGCAGAATGAGTACTTTGGCAAGCGGAACAGCTTGCACAGCAGCACTTTGCTCCAGAAGAACATACAGCTGTTTGATGAACTCTCTCGATTGCTGCCGAGCTGCCAACACAAGTTGATCGATACAACGAACGATGTAGGGAGCAGGCGGATGGGTTCCAGGCAATAGTTGTTTTAAAAGCTGATTGGCTACTCGTTCACTGTTTGCAAAGGTAACCTCCCATTCCTCCAGTAGCTTGACGTACGGGGGCTCCAGATCAGGAACCAGGGCACGAATGACGAGTGTATGTTCTTTCTCCTGCTCTTTCCAGAAACGGATTTCCTCCAATGTCCGCAGAGGCAGCAGGTGACCATATCCATACCAGTTCATCTATGTTGATCCTCCTTCAGATGAAATTCATTGCATGCAAACTGTCTATTCATGCGTCCCAAGAGTATATTCCGCGAGCCTGTTGTCCTATGAGTGCAAAAAAAAAGAGCCCCTGAGGGCTCTGGAAAAAATATGGATAATTGAAATTTGATTATTCTCCATTATTCGTGTTCTGCACATCGTCACTGCTTGTCTTCGTTACATGACTCAGGAAAGTTGAGACACGGCGCAGATATTCCTTCGGATGCTCCCGGAAGATCAACTCATGATGCGCATCCTGGACAATCCATACATCCGAGTACGGATTGGTCTGGTTGGCAGCGAGCTGCTCGGCAATTGGATAAGGCGCCTTCTCGTCCTCTGTACCATGGATGAAGAAAATCGGGAACGGATAATCTTCCTTTTTCACTTCCTGGTATGGAATCTGTTGCAGTCCGGTACCATTCAGAACAGGGAACAACAGCTTCATAATCTCGAGTGTAGGCTGACGCGGGAGATCGATCTGGTTATGAATGTTGTGGTACAGCGTATCCGGCTCAAGCAGGAACGCACTGTCCAGAATCATCGCATCGACTTCCTTCGTAATAAGTCCGGTTTGTAACGCTGTACCGGCACCCATGGAGAAACCCCAGACAACCAGTTCCTGTGCACCGCGCTGCTTGGCGAACTGGATCGCGCCCAGCAATTGCTGTGACTCAGCTTTGCCACCTGTGGCTACAGCTTTGTTCACCTGGGAGGCGAAACCATAATCGAACATCACCACATTGAATCCAAGTTGATGAGCATAGTGGGCCAGATCGTACATGGGTACCCATGTTTCCTCCCGGTTGGCACCGTAACCGTGACTGAAGATAATCGTTTTGCTTGCAGCGTTGTCAGCAGGTATATACCATCCCTGCATCGTCCGGCTGCCATCTGCTGCCGGGAACGTGATGTCTTCGTACTTCATGTTCTTGGCCTGCATTGGATTGGAGAAGACCGGCGCTACAGTAGGATTGGATAATACCCATGCGATGTAACCATGCAGTGCAATAAAACAAAACAGTAGAAAAAATACAACGGAGAGCAGCAACGCTACGATAATATGTTTGAACCGAATCAGCCTCGGTGATAGGGAAGTGGGCAGATCGGACACTTTTGTTTGCAGCGGGGCTTCGCTCTGGGATGTTGGATACATGAATGCCCCTCCTTTGAAGTTCAGTTGAAGATAACAACGACATGAAAAGAGAATTGCGTCGATTTCAGAGCCTGCTTCAGAGCGATATCTTAATGTAATATATCTTTATCGTATGTTCCCGTATAGTCAAAGTCAATTGATTGAGGGCATTTGTTACGCAATTGTTATATAGTTCTTAAGATATATGGGTAACATTACCTTAGTGTGTAAATTACAGGGGATTAAGTCTTATAAAAAGGAAAAATTTACACGTTGGCCTATTTTGATTTTGGCTCTTTTTGGTTTACAGATGAGACCGTTTCTCATATAATTTATGTAACCAAGTTTCATGTGATGAAACATGAGGAGGGCATTATGCCATGGAAGATCGCAAGTTAACCGTCCGGGCTGTGGAACGGGCGCTGGATATATTATTATGTTTTACCACACGCAGTGATCTGGGACTCACCGAAATTGCCAGCCAGATTGGCCTGCACAAAAGTACAGTGCACCGTTTGATGGCTACGCTGGAGGATCGAGGGTTCGTGATCCGCGATGCAGCAACAGAGAAGTACCGACTTGGCATCCGAATCTGGGAGCTGTCGGCTCATATGTCCCGCAGTGATGATCCCGCTATTCTGCTGCTGCCTGCGATGGAGCGACTGAGAGATCGATTGGGGGAGACCGTGAGTCTGTACCTGCGTGATGGCAGTGAACGGATACGGATTCAGGCTGTGCAAAGTGATCAGGCGATTCGCCGAGTCGCTCCCGTTGGTGTTAGACTCCCGCTGTCTGTGGGCGCTTCCAGCAAAGTTTTGATGGCGTTTGCCACGGACGAGGATCGTGAGGAACTGATGAACGGGCCTGAATGGCCGGTGTTTATTGATCCGGCAGTGTATTTGGCGCAAATGGGAGATATCCGGGATAACGGATATGCGACGAGTTATGAGGAACGTGAGCCGGGAGCTGCCGCGGTATCTGTACCGATTATGGATCGCAGAGGCAATATTGCAGCTGCGCTCTCGGTCTCAGGACCTGTCAGTCGACTCTCGCAGGAGACATTGCATGAATACGCACCTGTGTTGAAGGATGCTGCTACGCAAATGGGGCTGATGTTATCCTGATGTTGATGTAAGTTTTTTCTCCAATTGAGTTGGTGTTCTGGAATATAAAGGTTGTTTTTATGTTCCGGTTGCGCTACTCTGTAATGGACGGCCCAGCGGGGCCAGCTTCATTGAATATGAACGGCGGCATGTGTGTGCCGCAACTTGTTAACGTTACTGGGGGAGTCCGAACTGTCCGGACTGAGACGGAATCGCATGAGATTCCGGACCCTTTGCACCTGATCTGGATCATACCAGCGTAGGGAAGTAATCGGCGATATGACCACAACCACCACATAATGTGACCCTTGTAGGGCTCCGTTAAGGAGTTTCATAAAGGTGCATTATTGGTGATGGACATTAAAAGTCGGTTCCTTCGGGGACCGGCTTTTTTATATACAGGGAACAGGCGATATAGCACATACTCCATCGACTTCTTTTTCAATACCTGCGAAAGTGGGCTTGGATGATGAGGGAAGTCACCATAGATCCATGATCTGTGCTGCCTTCCGGTCTGTTGTGAACTGTACATGAAAAGTGTCTCCCTGGTCTGAGGTAGGATCGCTCTTTCTTCTCTGCATTGTGCATGATTTGGGACAGGTACGTAAGTGAGCTAATGACGATCCCAACCAAACAAGCGAACGAACACTGAGGAGGAGACAAGCGAACATGAGTACAGGAAATCAAACGGGACAACAAGCGAGGGAACAGGAACATAACGATCGGCAGGTGGAAAAGGAAACAGGGGCGGCCGGACGGGTTCAGCCCTTTCCGGGCAGCCGCAAAGTCTACATTCAGGGCTCACGGCCGGACATTGCTGTACCGGAGCGTGAGATAGCCCTTCATGACACGAATACTCCCCAAGGGGTGGAGCATAACGAACCGCTGCGTGTCTACGATACGAGCGGCCCGATGACCGATCCCGCATTTCATGCGGATATCCGCGCAGGTTTGCCAGCCCTGCGCACTCGCTGGATCACAGAGCGCGGCGATGTGGAAGCTTATCAGGGCCGTACGGTTAAACCGGAGGATAATGGACTGAAGCCCGGAGGGAAGAGAGCTGGCGCCGAAGAGTACCCCGGATTACGTGGCAAACCCTTGCGGGCACAGCCAGGACGCTGTGTGACCCAGATGCACTACGCGAGACAGGGAGTCATTACGGCAGAGATGGAGTTTGCCGCCATTCGTGAAGGTGTGGAACCGGAATTTGTGCGGCAGGAGCTGGCGAGTGGACGGGCCATTCTGCCATCCAACATCAATCACCCGGAGAGTGAGCCGATGTTGATCGGTCGTCATTTTCATGTGAAGATCAATGCCAACATAGGGAATTCTGCCGTATCCTCTTCCATCGAGGAAGAGGTGGAGAAGATGACCTGGGCGGTACGCTGGGGATCGGATACGGTGATGGATCTGTCCACAGGCAAAAACATTCATACCACCCGGGAGTGGATTATCCGCAATTCACCTGTGCCGATTGGTACGGTGCCGCTGTATCAGGCGCTGGAGAAGGTGAATGGCGAAGCGGAAGCGCTGACCTGGGAGTTGTACCGTGATACGCTCATTGAGCAGGCAGAGCAGGGCGTGGACTACTTTACGATTCATGCAGGTGTGCTGCTGCGTTATATCCCCATGACCGCCAAGCGAATGACAGGTATTGTGTCCCGGGGCGGGTCCATTATGGCAGCATGGTGCCTGGCGCATCATCAAGAGAATTTTTTGTACACCCATTTTGAAGAAATCTGCGAGATTATGAAAAGGTATGATGTAGCGTTTTCGCTGGGAGATGGACTTCGTCCTGGCAGTATCTATGATGCGAATGATGAAGCACAGATGGCGGAACTGGCTACGCTTGGGGAACTGACGCAGATCGCATGGAAGCATGATGTGCAGGTGATGATTGAAGGCCCGGGTCATGTGCCGATGCATAAGATCAAGGAGAATGTGGATCTGCAGATGGAGATATGTAAAGAGGCACCGTTCTATACGCTGGGGCCGCTGACGACCGACATTGCCCCGGGTTACGACCACATCACATCCGCCATTGGTGCGGCCATGATCGGCTGGTTTGGCACGTCCATGCTCTGTTATGTTACGCCAAAAGAACATTTGGGCCTGCCCAACAAGGATGATGTGCGGGAAGGGGTCATCGCCTACAAGATCGCAGCTCATGCCGCCGATCTGGCAAAAGGCCATCCACGTGCCCAGCGCCGGGATGATGCATTGTCCAAAGCGCGCTTCGAATTCCGCTGGCGTGACCAGTTTAACCTGTCACTGGACCCTGAACGTGCGCTGTCCTACCATGATGAGACACTGCCGGCAGAAGGGGCCAAAGAAGCTCATTTCTGCTCCATGTGCGGACCAAAGTTCTGTAGCATGCGCATCACGCAGGACATTCGTGCCTTTGCCGCGGATAAAGGATTGTCCGAGAATGAGGCTGTAGCAGCGGGCATGCAGGAAAAGGCCGAGGAATATCGGACACGTTCCTAGGCGCCGGTACAGCGCAAGCTGGGCAGTCTGAAATAGAGATAAAGCCGTTTCTCTCTGTCATTGCAGAGAAGAACGGCTTTTTTTAGTGTTATGTCATGTATGTATTCTTAACCGTACTCAGCCTTTATCAGAATTAGCTTTGTGACTGTGTGTGGTCCATATTTTATACAGAATTCCTGCGATAACGAATAAAAGAGCGTCACTGAGTTTTGGTGCTCCTCCGTATAGAAATGCGGAGCAGGAAAAACCTACTATAAACAGTAAAACAATATAGAGGAAACGCATATTAGTTCACCTCGTTAATTTGTGGTGTTACTAAGTAAGTGAGTTCATAGTTGCATAGTTCAGACAGAACCTGTTATTTCACTCCGAATCAGCCTCTACTCTCGAGCCAGGCCAAAATTCTTCTCCAAATACGCCGCAAGCAATGCCAGCGGGCTATGGATTGGAATACCGCGATCTATTGTAACCTGTGCAGCGGCGGGAGCCATAGACAGTTGGGCTGCCACTACCGCTTTACCCGGATACTGCTCAGCAATCTGCTGTAATCCTTCACGTACCGCTTCGAGATACCCTTGCTGATCTCCACGCATAATCAACTCAAATGTCCCAGGGATGCACACTGCTTCCGTCTGAGATGTCTTGGCAACGTGTAGTTGCCCATTCTCATCCTCTTGCTGTAATGCCTGATTCACCCGCGCCATCGTTCCTTCAACGGTTGCCGGGTTGGTGAATGCTATTATGTAATCTCCTGGTACTCGCCGCATCTCCTGCAATAACGGATCATCTATGCCGATCACAGGCACAGGGACCTGTGTGGCTTCCTGCTCCAGTACTGTCGCAAACAGGGTGCAGGTGACCAGAATGGCATCGGCATGACACTCAGCGATCCATTGGAGCGTCTGGGCTACCTTCTCGTGAATAACGACCTCGGAAAAGTCAGCGTCATGTTTAAGACGGTCCAGACCTGGATCGACGTAATGGACCAATTCAACTTCATAAGGAGCAAGCGTCTCTTCAATTAAGGCGATGTTGGAATAATGAGCGTGAAAACAACCAATGGTGATCATGTGCTAAGTCCCCTTTTATAGTTCGTATATGTCTTGGATCTTTTAGATATTTAAACCATTATAGAAACATGCCTGAGAACTGTACAGTCGTTTATTGCTCAACGCCAATAACCGCCCTTCCGCCAAGCTGCGGAAAGACGGTTGATAACCGGATTCGACTAGGGTCCGGTGTCCATTTTTATCTAAGGGAAGGAGAAGCATTTTTCTTCGCCATTTTTTGCTGTAAAATTTCATGAAAGGATAGACCTTGAGTGTTCTCATTCTCCTTTTTAGGAGCAGTGGTCGCCGTGTTGCGCGGATATTGGTGATGGTACGGGATCATTTGCTGAATAGGCATGCGGATCATCTTGGTTCCTCCTTTGATGCGTTTTTTTGAATTATGTATTTCGACTGGTTACCATGCCAGGTGCGCATATAGGTACATGTGACTTGTTAGACGAAATAAAAGAGTTTAAAGCGTAATTCCAATTGGATTGTAGTGATTTTACCCGGTTTTAAGGAGATGTAAACGTTTTTAGGGAAATTCAGGAGTAAAGGACCTGATTTGAAAGGTTTGATATGGGAGGATCGAATCGGTTGTTATGTGAATAGTCCCAATTTTAAGGAAGTCAATGGTACCCGCTTATGAGGCATATTGTCTGGTTAAATGATGCAAAGCATGCTAACTAACTTGGTACCATGGTCGGGTTGTTTAGGTGGTAATGTAGTTCCGGATATAACAAAAAAACTGCCGATTGTACTCGGCAGCTTGCATGATATGAAGAGGGAGGCGAGGAAACTTTGATCCTGTCTGAGGTGGCATCGTGTTGGTTTTATCTATTTTGACGAACAGCGATGTATATATCTACTTGTACACTTTCGGGATTCAGGCTACGTTCATCATATAATTCAAAATCCCCGGTGAACGTACGATCGCTTTGTTTGTCCCATGCCCACACGGATCCCCAGGCTTCGCCAACAACCTCTGCCATCGGTCCTTTCCTGGAAGTGAATACGGCGTAAGTTGCAGGAGGGAGTAGAATATCGTCCAATCCTTCAGGCAATGATTCGTTCGGACTGACCTCATGCCCTACCAGTATGGTGTATTCTCCGGTTATGCCATCGGTGTAATCCGTGTAACAACCATAGCGAACAACTTCAGGTGCAGGGAGGTGCTCTGAGGCAAAATAATTGTTCCAGAGTCCCTGAATACAACCTTTGCCACTGATTTCAATGGCGTTGGTTGTGCGGGCGGATACGCCGGCAAGACGTTTGCCGGGGAGCGTGACATAACGAACGGGCTGGGCAGAGAACGAATGATCTGTTGTTACCTGACCAAGATTAGCAGAAGCAGTAGAGGTTTCAGTGAGAGATTCTGCATGCTGATCCGTTGTATTCGTGCGCCAACGTTTCAAAAAAGGAAGCTGGTTACGCAGCATCGAACGAGCGGATTCCTCATCCATGCCTTCGTCCTTCAGAATGGCAGTGCACATCTCCGTCATGCCTTCAAGTGACATACCGGGCTGCTCAAACTTGCCCTCTTTGTAACAATAGATACAGTACTCACGGGTTGTGCTTCCATCTGCTTCCGTTCCGAATTGGGCAGGGGTTGTGAGCGGCATGCCGCAGCTTTGACATACAGTGACGTTCATGATTAGTTCCTCCTCATATATGTACAGATTGAATATATCTGAAGTATACGAGGAGGAACTGGACAGCTGTCTGTCAGGTTTGAGTCGGAGGTATATAATTTTGTACAATTTGCTCCGCGATACGGCAGATTTCATCCCGAATATGCTGAGGTTCCAATACTTCAACGTCCGCGCCGAAGCCCAGAATGAATCCATATAACCAGCCATCCTCGGGAAAAGCAACCTGGCTGATGTAATACCCAGTCCCATCAGGCATGACGTTCTCGATCCCAAACCATTCTTCCGCAATATGACGGACGCGAGCATGGAATTTCAAGGTTAACCTAGCTTGATTGTCCGGACGGCTCCATTCCTGTTGCCAGGGTCTGTCCTGTGGGTTGATGACTTTACGCTCGAATTGCTCATTAGCAAGTGTGACATCTTGCATGCGCACAAGTTTGAACATGCGAAATTGATTCCGCTCGTGACAAAAAGCATACAGGTACCAGGAATGCTTCTTGAGTACGATGGTATGAGGGTCGGCAGTTCGATGAGTATGGATACCTTCCGCACTGCAGTAGGTAAAGGTTACGGGGCGTAATTGATCCATACCCTGTTCGATAAGTTCAAGCTTGATTTTCAGCGCTTCGGGATGCGTCCAAGTTGAATAATCAACGATGAATCGATTGGTATTGGCCTGAAAATCATCATTTTTGGATTCAGGTACGATACTGCTGAGTTTTTCGACCAGAAGCTCACGCGCCGCATTAGCATGGGAAGTGGATACACTGCGCAGTGCAGTGACGATGGAAGCGAGGTCCTTGTCTGTTAATACGTTTCGATCCAGCCGGTAGCCCTCTGCCAGACCAATCCCGCCGCTTGCCCCCTGATAAGTCACCACCGGGATGCCTGCTTGCCCCAAGGTATCGATGTCCCGATAGATGGTCCGGATCGATACTTCGAACATATCTGCCAAGTCTTTGGCTTGTACTCGCCCACGATTGATTAGTAGCACTACGATGGCTAATAAACGCTCCAGTTTCATATGTATGGATTCCTTTCATTGGTTTATCTGTTGGATTCAAATATGTTATATTGTTGAGCATCACACATAGGAGTGGAATAAGCAATGAAGCGAATTACGATTCTGATCGCAGACGATGAAGTTGAGATCGCTGATCTGGTTGCTTTACATTTACAAAAAGAAGGATATCACACCGTTAAGGCCTTTGACGGGAAGGCGGCGGTTCAAGCTGTTCAGACCCAAGCGATAGATTTGGCGATTCTGGACATTATGATGCCTGGCATGGATGGGTATGAGGTGACCCGTAAAATTCGGGAGCAGCATCATTTACCGATCATTTTCCTGAGTGCCAAAACGTCAGATATGGACAAAATTACGGGACTTGTGATGGGTGCGGACGATTATATGACCAAACCGTTTAATCCGATGGAGCTTGTTGCCCGGGTTAACTCCCAGTTGCGTCGTTCTCTCCAATTCAGCCAGTCTGCGCCTGTGCAGAGGTCCATTCTGGAGAAGGGCGGGCTCATCATCACGCCAGATCAACATCGTGTTACACTCTACGGCAAACCGGTGGAACTAACACCGAAGGAATTCGACATTTTGTATCTGCTCGCGAGCCACCCCAAGCAGGTGTTCAGTGCAGAAAACATTTTTGAACAGGTATGGGGAGAAGCCTATTACGAGAGTGGGAATACCGTGATGGTCCACATTCGAACCCTGCGCAAAAAGCTGGGGGAAGATGTGAACAAGAACAAGTTTATCAAAACCATCTGGGGCGTGGGGTACACGTTTAATGACTAAAAGAAGAAGTTTTCGCACAACCATGATTATGTTGTTAGGTTTAAGCATGCTTGCCTCTGGCGCAATCACTTATGGGATTTACAAGCTTTTACAAGCCTATTATTCGGGTGTCCGTGCAGAAGATCAGCTTGCTGAATATCGTCATTTTATGAGAAGTATCGGGGATATCTATTTCTTCATGATCTTATTTATCCCACTCGCCATTCTATTTTTCTTCTGGTTTACCAAGCCTTACGCGACGTATTTCAAGGACATTTCTACAGGGATCAGACATTTGGCCAATGGAGACTTCCAGCATCGTGTGCAGATCTCCTCGAAGGACGAGTTAGGAACGATTGCAGAGGATGTGAATTTGGCAAGTGAGAAACTAAAGGAAGCGGTAGAAAGAGGGGATTTTGCTGAAAATAGTAAGGACCAACTTGTCGTCAATCTGGCGCATGACCTGCGAACCCCGCTGACGTCTGTGCTTGGATATTTGGATCTGCTCATGAAGGATGATCAGTTGACGGAGGAGCAGGTGCGGCACTTTACATCGATTGCATTCACCAAATCACAGCGTCTGGAGAAGCTGATTGATGATTTGTTCGAAATTACCCGTATGAATTATGGCATGTTGCCTATAAACAAGACACAGCTGGATCTTAGCGAACTGCTAAAGCAGATGAACGAAGAACTCTATCCTGTATTTGAAAAGAATCAACTAGTCGCCCGACTAAAAATAGACACTGACCTTACGGTCTCCGGTGATGGCGAGCTGCTGGCACGTGTGTTCGAGAATCTGCTAATTAACGCTGCACGGCATGGCAAGGATGGCATGTACGTAGATATTAATGGATATCGGGATGCAGAACAGGTCATCATTCAGGTAATTAACTATGGTGGACATATTCGTCCGGAGGAATTGCCACATATCTTCGATATGTATTACACCGGAGATCGTGCCCGGACTCCTCAGGAGGGTGGGACAGGCCTCGGCCTGTTTATCGCTCGCAATATTGTGGAGCAGCATGACGGTACAATCTCGGCCCAGAGCGATGTGGTACGGACGCAGTTCGAAGTTCGTTTGCCCGTCTTCCAATAAGGTTGACGTCAAATTTAAGAAAAACTTTAAAATTGCCCTGCTTTTTCTTTAACTTGTGTTGTCTATCCTTGATGTATGAGGTAAAAGGAGGAACAAGCATGAAAAAGTGGGGCTTTTTAATATGTATCATTTTGATCGGATATATCGTTACACAATCACCGGGATGGATTCAGCAGAAGGATGAGTTGCCCATCGAGATCCAGAATACGCGTGAAAATCCAGCAGGTTATACCGTATCCGTCACCGGAAATATTCAGGATCAGGTACATAAGGGCAACTTGTTACTGGTGGATAAGCAATACCCCGTTCACCCGGAAGGAGTTAAATCCGATATTGTATATGTGGCACATGAGGATGATCTGCTTCGTGGATATGGGATACTGGATCAGAAAATCATGTTATCACGACAGGTGGCGCAGGAGTTTCAGAGGATGGTTGAAGCAGCAGGCGAAGAGGGAGTCAGATATTTTCTCGTCAGCAGCGGGTACAGGGATTTTGAAAAGCAGGACGAGTTATATCGGGAAAAGGGTTCAGACTATGCACTTCCTGCGGGACACAGTGAGCACAATCTTGGGTTATCTCTGGATATTGGCTCCAGCTTGGCTGCCATGAATGAAGCACCAGAGGGTGCATGGCTGGAGAAGAATGCATGGAAATACGGATTTATTTTACGTTACCCAAAGGATAAAGTGCGCATCACGGGTATTCAGTATGAACCATGGCACTTTCGATATGTAGGGCTGCCGCACAGTGCTGTCATGTATAAGAATAATCTGGTGCTGGAAGAGTATCTCGATATGCTTAAAGAGAAAGAGAACATTACTGTGGCAGTAGAGGAAGAGGAGTATCATATCCGCTATTATCGAGCCACCCGAGACACAACCGTTTACATACCTGAGCAAGGCCAAACTGAAATATCGGGTGATAACATGGATGGCGTCATTGTCACCGTAAAGAAATAACAGGCAACGCAAGGGAGGCAAAACAACATGAAGCAAAACAACCAGAAGCAAAGCAAACATTACATCCTTTGGAGTGCCATTTTCATTATCTATTTATATTTGCTGACTAAGCTGATCCTGTTTAAAGGAAGCCCGGTCGATTTTGGCATCGTGAAGGATCGACTGATGGCGTTCTTGCAACAACCGGATCTGGTCCATACGCGAACCGTCAACCTGACACCATTTCAGGAAATCTCACGAGACTGGAACAGTCTGTCGTTACATCGTCCTGGCACCGCAATCCATCTGGTAGGCAATATACTGGCCTTTATCCCTCTGGGCATCTTCATTCCTGTGGTGACGGGCAACAAGTTATTCTCTGGAGTAAAGGTACTCTTACTGTCTCTGCTGCTCAGTCTGGGCTATGAAGTGACTCAGTTAGTGACTGGCATGGGCATATTTGATGTGGATGATCTGATGCTCAATACGCTTGGCGGCTTCATTGGATATAGCATTTATACCATGGCCATCGGCCTGAAAAAGGTCTTGGTGGGAGGAGAATCCCGCGTGACGACGAAAAAGTTAAATTCTAAGGAAAGTCACGTGTAAGGAGGGGAACAACTTGATTATAATGGCTGTACTGTTCATTAGCGCAGGGCTAATGTTTCTCGTGTATCCACAAAAGGTAACGGATGCTTCGGAAAAACAGATTACGGAGCGAGTGATCATGTCTAGATGGGTAGGCGGCTCGTTAATTGCTCTGTCGTGTTTGTTTCTGATCATGGGCACGATTCAACTGTTAGATCAAGCCTCACATCACATTGGGCATTAGAAGGCAGCTGGCCTTGAAAATTGATTTTTAAATGTATACCGATTATAAAAAGCAAAGCCAAAAAAGCTCCCCATCACGTGCAGATCGCACGTGATGGGGAGCTTTTTTGTATAACTTCATCACATTAATGATTTATGTCATTAAGCCTTTTTCATCATTTGACGCAATACGGTTTGCAGGATACCGCCGTTATGGTAGTAATCCACGTCAACCATGCTGTCCAGACGAGCGATGACAGGGAATTCGAACTGTGTACCGTCTTCACGAGTTACGGTAACTTTCAACTCTTGTCCTGGCTTCACATCATTGCTGAGGCCAGTAATGTCATACGTTTCACGTCCGTTCAGACCAAGGCTGGACCAGCCGTGACCTTCCTGGAATTGCAATGGCATTACGCCCATGCCCACCAAGTTACTGCGGTGAATCCGCTCGAAGCTTTCCGCGATAACGGCTTTGACGCCGAGCAAGAATGTTCCTTTTGCCGCCCAGTCACGGGAGCTTCCTGTACCATACTCTTTACCTGCGATAACGATCAGGTTCTGTCCTTCATCCTGATACTTCATGGAAGCATCGTAGATGGACATTTCTTCGTCCGTTGGCAGGTACTTCGTGATGCCGCCCTCGGTGCCCGGAGCCACCTGGTTACGAATACGAATGTTGGCGAATGTACCACGCATCATGACTTCATGGTTACCACGGCGTGAACCGTAGGAGTTGAAGTCTTTGCGCTCTACGCCATGCTCTTTCAGGTACAGTCCAGCCGGGCTGGATGGTGCAATATTACCTGCTGGCGAGATGTGATCCGTTGTTACGGAATCCGCAAGCAATGCCATAACACGTGCAGAACGGATATCTGCGATATCGTTCAACTTGTCGCCAAGCTCCTGGAAGAACGGAGGATTCTGAATGTACGTGGAGTTCGGGTCCCACTCGTACAATTCACCTTCCGGTACAGAGATTGCATTCCAACGCTCGTTGGCTGTAAATACGTTCTCGTACTTGTTGCGGAACATCTGAGCGTTCAGGGAACTAGCGATGGTATCCTTGATTTCCTCGGAGGTAGGCCAGAGGTCTTTCAGGAACACAGGCTCATTGTTCGTATCATAACCGATTGGATCGGTTTCAAAGTCAATATTTACTGTACCCGCAAGTGCATATGCCACAACGAGTGGTGGTGATGCCAGGTAGTTGGCTTTGACCTGTGCATGCACACGGCCTTCGAAGTTACGGTTACCAGACAATACAGCCGCTACGGTCATATCGTTCTCAGCAATAGCTTCGCTCACTTCGTCCGGCAGTGGACCGGAGTTACCGATACATGTTGCACAACCGTAGCCCGCAACGTTGAATCCGAGTTTGTCGAGGTACGTGATCAGACCTGCTTTTTCCAGGTACTCGGTAACAACAAGGGAACCTGGTGTCAGACTGCTTTTCACATATCCTGGTTTGGTCAGGCCGCGTTCAACTGCTTTTTTCGCCAGTAGTCCCGCTCCAACCATAACACTTGGATTCGAAGTGTTCGTACAACTTGTGATCGCCGCGATCACAACAGCGCCTGCCTTCAGTTCACTGTTGGAACCGTCCGGATGCTTCACAGGTACGGATTGTTCGATTTTCTCATCGCTCAGACCGTAGCCGCCTTTATCTACAGGTGTGCGGATGATGCTGTTGAAGCTTTCTTTCATTTGTGTCAGTTCGATGCGATCCTGTGGACGTTTTGGTCCGGCAAGACTTGGTACAACAGAGCCGAGATCCAGTTCAATCACATCTGTGAATTCAGGATCAACGGTGCTGGAAGTACGGAACATGCCTTGAGCTTTGTAATAAGCTTCAACCAATTCAACCTGTTCGTCAGGACGGCCAGTGTTACGCAAATA